>JAFQLQ010000003.1 GCA_017414505.1 Clostridia bacterium | reverse complement strand
TACTTATTACCTCCCAAAAATCGACAAGTATTTTAGGGAATAGTGAAGAAGGAATAGGTAATAAGTAAAATCGACAAGATTCTGTCGAACCTTGTCGATTTTTGGCGGAGAAGGAGGGATTTGAACCCTCGCGCCGGTTTCCCGACCTACACCCTTAGCAGGGGCGCCTCTTCGGCCTCTTGAGTACTTCTCCATAACCGAAATTGATTAAAATATTAAAGATGGCAGAGAAGGTGGGATTCGAACCCACGGCTCTTTCGAGTCACTGGTTTTCAAGACCAGCTCCTTAAACCACTCGGACACCTCTCCGCAATTACCAATATAGTATAGCAAATTAATTTAAAATTGTCAAGACCTTTTTTAAATTTTATTTAAAACATTTTACTGTTGATATTTCGACAAAATTTTGTTATAATATAATAATAGTTAAAAAGGAGTGTGTTTTTTATGGATACATTAATGATAATTGACGGAAACAGTATTGTTAACCGTGCGTTTTACGGAATTCGTCCTCTTACTACAAAAGAAGGGCTTCATACCAATGCTGTATATGGATTTTTAAATATTCTTTTCAAATATACTGCAGAAATTAACCCCTCTTATATTGTTGTTGCTTTTGATGTATCCAGAAATACTTTCCGCAACGAAATGTTTACTGAATACAAGGCTCAGCGTTCCGGAATGCCAGACGAGCTTGCGGAGCAAATGCCCGTTGTAAAAGAAGTTCTTTCAGCCCTGAACATCAGTTATATTGAAAAAGAAAATTACGAAGCAGACGATTTAATCGGAACTGTTTCCAAAATGTGTGAGAACAAAGGTATAAAATGCAACATTCTTACCGGAGACCGTGATGATTTACAGCTTGCCTCCCCCACTACTACTGTTATGCTGGTTACAACCAGACAAGGACAGACAACAACCGAAAATTACGATGATAAAAAGGTTTTTGAAAAGTACGGTTTAACACCTGACGAGTTTATTGATCTTAAAGGGCTTATGGGTGATAAATCCGATAATATACCCGGTGTTCGTGGAGTTGGCGAAGTTACTGCACTTAATCTTCTTACAAAATACCGTTCAATAGCCGGTGTTTACGATCATATTGACGAAATAAAAGGGGCAACACAAAAGAAGCTCATTGAAGACAAAGAATCTGCATTTTTAAGCAAGGAGCTTGCAACAATTATAAGAAATGTTCCTCTTTCAAATGAAATTGAAGATTTTAAAGTTAAAGAACCTCATAAAAACCAACTGATTCAGCTTTTTGAAAAGCTCGAATTTAAAAATTTTATAAAAAAATTTGAGCTTACAGAAGAACAAACAGAAAAAGAAACTGTCATTCTAAAGAATTTTACAGACTTTAAAAGTACAGACGAAATTTGTTACCTGATAGATAAAGATATTTTTTACATTTTGCAGGATGGAGAAATTCAATCAGCTTCCCTTTCTGAATGTATTGACAAAATAAAAGCTGTTTTTGAAAACGAAAAAATAAAAAAATTCTCCTATGGAATAAAAGAAGATATAATTTCTCTTGCAAAGCTTGGTGTTAATTACAAAGGCTATTCTTTTGACATAAAAATTGCAGCTTATGTTCTTGATCCTTCTGAATCTGACTACAAGCTTACCAAAATTGCATTTACTCATACCGGCAAAGATTTTGAAAATGATTTTGAAGCAGTTTCTGTTTTTCCTGAACTTATCGACACAATGAATAATCGTATGAGTGAAACCGCTGTTGACCGGCTTTATTACGATATTGAACTTCCAATTATTGAAATTCTGGCAAAAATGCAGCTTGAAGGAGTAAAAATAGATGCCAAAGAACTTGAAAATCTTACTGTTAAATTCGGAAACGAATTAAGTAGTCTTGAAGCAGAAATATATTCTTTATCCGGCGAAGAATTTAATATAAATTCGCCAAAACAACTTGGTGTTATTCTTTTTGAAAAACTTGGCTTAAAGAGTAAAAAGAAAACTAAAACAGGCTACAGCACCGACCAGGCAGTTCTTGAAAGTCTTGCAAATGATCATCCAGTTATAAACAAAATAATTGAATATCGTCAGATTGCAAAGCTTAAATCAACATATGTTGACGGAATGCTGAGTTTGTGCGATGAAAATAATATTCTTCATTCAAAATTTCATCAGACTGTTACCCAGACCGGAAGATTAAGCTCTTCAGAGCCTAATTTACAGAATATTCCGGTAAGATTGCAGTTAGGAAGAGAATTAAGAAAAACCTTTGTTCCCAAAAACGACGGATATATATTTGTTTCTGCCGATTATTCGCAGATTGAACTTCGTGTTCTGGCTCAGATTTGCGGAGATCCCAATCTTATTGAAGCTTTTATGAACGATGAGGATATTCATACTCAGGCGGCATCAAGAATTTTTAATATGCCAATTGAAATGGTTACTCCAAAAATGCGCTCCGATGCTAAAACCGTTAATTTTGGTATTCTGTACGGAAAAACTGAATTTACTCTTGCCAAAGACCTTGGTGTTTCCAGAAAAGAAGCAAAGGATATAATTGACACTTATCTTGGAAAATATCCGCACATAAGAACCTATATGTCGAATATTACAGAATATGCAAAAGAGCACGGATATGTAAGAACACTACTTGGCAGAATCAGATATATTAAAGAGCTTTCTGACAGAAATCACAACATAAGAATGTTCGGAGAAAGAATTGCTTTAAATACACCTATTCAGGGTACTGCGGCAGATATAATAAAAATTGCAATGATAAATGTTTATAATAAATTAAAAGACGAAATCCCCGAAGCAAAGCTTGTTCTTCAAATTCACGACGAACTTGTTATTGAAGCTAAAGAGCAGGACAAAGAGCGTGTTGTTGAGCTTTTAAAATCACAAATGCAAAATGCTTTGAAAATTAATGTTCCGCTTAAGGTTTCTGTGGCTCAGGGAAAAAATATGTATGAATTAAAATAAGGCAGGAAAGAAAATGAAGAAAATTTTAATTGTTTTTATGGTGTTTTTGCTGATTTTTCCAACAGCATATGCCTCCGAACCAAAAGAATTCAATAAAAATGATTTTCTGGAAGAATTATATAAAGAAAAAGATTTATCCTTTGAAGAAATTTATCTTCTTCAGCTAAACGGCTACAAGCTTCCCGCAGAATATCTGGAACAATACAAAAAACAAGCCCGGACAGAAAGCTTTCCCACCGCTGTTTATCTTGCAAATCTTATAAATGTTCTTGATTATGAAGGATATGATATTTGTAATTTTGAAGGTATGAATCTTGTTGAAGAGCTTTATAATTACAAATTTGTAGCCCGTGAAGCTGCTCAGGGAATTGCAACTGTTGTAAGGGTTTTAAACAGATTTGATAATATTCCTCCGGAAGCACTGAATAATCCGCTTATTCAGGCTTTCAATCTTCTTGAATATCAGAATTCAGACGGCGGGTTCGGTTCTTTTATACCTGAAATTTCCCACCTTGAAACAACAGCAACGGTTCTGACTGCTCTAGCACCTTATACATATATTGAAAAAATCAATAAGGCTGTAATCAAAGCTATAAATTTTTTAAGTCACATTCAGAATTCTGATGGTACTTTTACAAGTTTTGACAAGCAAACTTCTTCAACTGTTTCATTGGTTATAACCGCTCTTACCGAGCTTAAAACAGATCCCTATATTCCGGATTTCAAAAAAAGCGACAACACACTTATTGATGTTCTTTTTGAATACATACTTGATGATTTTACTTTTAAAAATGTAAAAGACGGTAAATATGACAGAAATTCAACCGTTATTGCATATACAGCTTTAACAGCACTTGAAAGATTATATTCAGGACAGAGCCCTGTTTATAACTTAAATGATTTTAAATATGAGATTTCAGCGGATACTTTCAGCGATTATAACGAAATATCAGATAACAATAAAAGCTATATAGAGCTTGCCAGAACCTTAGGAATAACTCAAGGTGATACTAACGGAAATTTCAATCCCAAAGCAGGAATTACAAGAGCTGAAGTTGTTACAGCCTTGCTTCGCACTGTTAATTCAGAAATTACAAATAACTACGAATCGGTATTTACCGACGTAACCGAAAACAGCTGGTATTGGAATTATGTTTTAACAGCTAAACGAAAAGGCTTTGTAAACGGAACAACCTATACAACATTTGAGCCGGAAAGTAACATAACAAAACAGGATGTTGCGGTTATTATTACAAATATTTATCCAATGCCATATGATGCTTCTCAAACATTTGCCGATTTTGATTCTACAGCATCGTATGCAAAAAACGCTGTACAAATGTGTATTCAGAACGGTATATTTGATTTGTACGACGGTTTATTCAATCCGTATTCCGATGCCGACAGAGAGACTGTTATTTCTGCACTTGTAAAATTACTTATGTATCTTGCAACTGAATAGCAATATCCCCGCTCTTAATCGGAGCGGGGATATTTTTTATTCATATGCTACAATATGCTGAACTTTTCCGTAAGTAACACTTAAATATATTTTTGAACCAAGAGGAATATCAGAAACAGTTGCTTTTCTTGCAGAAGTTTTGTTCTGATTAAACAGATAAGTATTCTGAACTGCAGAAATATCAAGAACATACTGTTTAGCTCCGTTTGATACAAGAATTTTATTAACAGCAAGGTCAATTCGTTCTGCTTTACCGGCTATGAATGTATTTGCTGAATAAATACCGTTTATAAGAGTATTTGCATAGCTTTCGTCATCCGGACGATAATCCAGGCTAAGCAGACCGATATTACCGTTTGGCAATGAAGAATAACGGATAACGTCACCGGCTTTCAGATTGTATGAATCAAGATTAACCTGTGGATCTACCGGTAAATCCAGCTTATAGCCATTAAACATAATATATATGGAATTCTGAATGTTTCCTTCGGTATCAAGGCTTTTACCTGTTCCCAGAACCGGATAAAGCGTTCTGTCCAGCTGGGCAACATCACCGTAAATTACCATTGCACCAATATTTCCCCATTCATCCATATCATAAAAGTTAAGGTTACTGTAAGATTTATCTCCTACAAATGATGCGGATGTAGCAAGATAGACTTTCGATGTATCGATTGTGGTATCGCCTTCACTACCGGGAACTACAAAAATATAAGTGTCAGATGTAATGAATGCTTCAAGATTAAAACATTTTAAATTTGATCTGAAGTACATTGATTTTGTTCCGGTAAGACCTAAATCCACATATCTGAAATCAGCATTTTCTATTGCTTCTTTTTCTTCATCAGACCATCTTTTTACAGTAGACGCTGTATCCATTACAGTAAGCTTTTTCTCTGAATTTACTCTGTAAGCAATAAGCTGAGGTTTAAAATTACCCTCTTTTAAAAGTTCAGGCGCACTCATTAAAGTTTCGGCCGAAATTCTGCCGCCGTTATATGTAACTTTATCGGCTATTTCCAGCTCTACCCATCTGCCTTTATCACTATAAATTTTCGCCTTAGGAGCATACAAATCATTTTTCTTGATGATTCCATACAAGAATCCGTAAACAACATAATTTTCCAGTTCAGAGATAACTACTTTACCGTTAAATGCAATATGAAATTTGCCGTAGTCACCTATTTGGGGAGAAAAATTACTTACATCATATGAATATTCTGTATCGTCAATTTTTACAGACTTATCATCAAGTCCCATAATAGTGCCTTCCATAGAATTTTTGCTGATATAAGCTCTTATTAAGTTCATTCCGTTTCCTGATGTTTCCGCTACAGAAATCAAGTCTCCTGCTACAATTGAATCAAAAGAAGCGAGTTTGCCGTCAGCATAAATTTCTACCGCACGTATTCCATTTTCTGCTCTCATATCAAAATTCTGATTCTGAGCAGTAAATACTTTAAACTCACCTTTGCTGAAGCCTGTAACAACTCCGTGAACATATTCGGTAATATTAACAACATCATATTTTCCGTCGCCGTTACTGTCTATCAATTTAACATTTCCGGACTGAATATTTTTGTTAATATCTGTAAAGCTTTTAAGCTTTCCGTTATATAAAAACGGAGAAAATTTAACTATTGTCTTTTTCCGCTCTTTAGCACCACCGGTATAAACCAGTTCGGTTTCAGTAATACTTTCAACATCGGAAAAATCAACTGTGAACTCACTATCATTGTATTTATCATACATGTAAATCACAGTATTTACTCCATCATAAGAATGATAAAAATATGTTACGCCATGACCTATGAAATCAAAATAGCTTTCATTTGTTTTATATATAATTCCGCCAATATCAATATGACCGTCTGCACATCCTTCATCAGCATAAATTGAAGTTAAAGGTGTCGCTTCAACAATTCCTGTTGATTTATAAACATCAAAAACTTCAGCTAACAGAGTTTCACCGCTGCCCAGGTCGAAATTATCACTGTAGTAATAAACAGTCGGCTTCATAACATTTATAAACAAAGCGTTATAAAGCAATTTTATCATATCGCCTTTTGTCACGGCAGCTGTTGCTGAAAGCGAAACACCATCGCTAATTCCTATTCTGTGCGCCGCCATAACAGGATTTTTTGTTTCATAACGGTCCCAGACATACACATAACCCAATATAGCAGTCAGCATATCCGCAACTTCGTAAAATGAAACACTTTCTTTGGGCTCAAATTTGCCGTTTCCATCAATATAGCCAAGCGAATGTGCAGATGAAACTGCACCATACCAGCTATCGGTTTCATTTACATCTTCATAAGGCGGAAGCAATCCAAGACCTACGTTTTCATATCCTGAAAGTCGCATTGCCGCTTCAACAAAATCTCCTCTTGTTACCGACGAAGAAAAATCAGTAATTTCGCTTTTCAAAACACCCAGCTTTAAAAGTAATCCCATTTTAGCGGAATAATCATAACTCTGCACTTCCAAAGTCTTATCTCCTGCTGCCGAAACGGCAAATACAGAACACAGATTGAATACTGCAAGAATTAATGCAATTATTTTAAATTGTTTTTTCATTAAATTCATCCTTTCTGTATAATTACCGTCCCGTACTTGCAAGAAGCATATAAATAACTTTTGCAGCTTCTGCACGGGTTGCACTTCCTTCAGGTCTGAAATTACCTGTTTCATCACCATTGATAACTCCGGCTTTCTGCATTACAGATACTGCTTCTTTTGCATAATCTGCAATATTTGCCGAATCGCCGAATACCTTTTCTTCCGCATCTGCTTTAATTTCAAGATTCATATTTTTTATTACTCTGTAAGCAAGAGATGCCATTTCCTGTCTTTTAATATCCGAGCCTGTACCAAATGTAGTTTCGGTGATTCCCTGCGTAATGTTATTTTTATAAGCCGAAGCAACATAAACATAATACCAGGAATCAGTTGGTACATCTGAGAAATTACACTGAGCACCGGAATCTGTAAGGGCAAAAGCACTTACAAGAAGTTTAATAAATTCTTCTCTTGTAACATTATCCTGTGGACGGTATTTACCGTCTGCAGCAGTTGATATTACGCCTCTTTCCAATAATCCGTTGATGCTTTCTTCAGCCCATTTATAATTTGTCAAATCGATAAAACCGTTTGATTCTGCTCCCGACGGAACAGTTCCATACTGGTTAAAACCGTCTATAGCCGAAGAAGTACCGCCTTTAGAAGACGTACCACCTCCGCCACCGGGAAGAAGCGGCAAAGGAAGATTTCCTGCTAAAACTGCATTGGTAAATACTGTTCTGAACTTTTCCAGATTTTCAAACGGTGCACTGTACATAATTGTTTTACATATTTTATTACGGTTTGCTGCACCTGAAATTGATTTATATATGGGATATTCATTTAATCCGCTTAAAAGTTTATCACCATTATCAGTAATAAATCCATCTAAAGTCGACCAGTCTTCTTTATTAAGCTCGTCCATCAATCTTTTACTTTCTCTTATCTCACTACAGATAGTTTCATATGTATAACCGCCCTGCGGAACATAATTTTTTAATACAATAGATGCTGATTTAATATCATTTGCAGATAGTTCAGAGAATCCCATATTTACTGCATTGTTTGTTAATATAGTTTCAATATCAAGAACACTTACAGCATTTTTGATATTATTTGTAATACTGTCACGAGTAGTTTTGTTAAGGTAATATAAATCTTTCACAACCGCAATTTCATCAATTTCCCTGCTGTATGCATAAACAGTATAATTTCCGCTGTTATCATTATCATCAAGAGAAACAGAATAATTAAATGTTCCATCATCCTCTGCCATTATCTGATTAATATTGATTATATTTCCGTTTTCATCAGTTATTTTAAGAGTTACTATTTTTCTTGCTGTTTTTATACCGTTTCCTGCAATTGAAATAACATTTACATTAATATCACCCTGAATATTAATGAGTCGTTTCTGAATATTTTGAGATATAGTATTAACAGCAGTTTTTACAGCAGTTCTCAGTTCATCATAATCAAGATATGTGCTATCAAGAACAAGTGCATTCACAGCTCTTTTATTTGCGCTGCTGAGACTGTTATATTTTATTTGTATTTCTTCGTTTTCAAATAAAACATCTGAATTTGTCTTAAGAAATCCGGTTAAATTATTTTCATTGCAGGCTTTTATTCCGTTCCACACAGTTTTTGAACGTTTTATAACAGTTTTTATTTCTTCAAAACTAAAGTCCGAATCTGTTTTAAGCCAAGACAACATATTTACCGCATTGTCAATATCCGAATCAGAAAAATTTTCTATATCAAGTTCCCTTCTGTAATCATACAAATCATCCGGCTCATCGTTTAAATTATCTGTGATTTCAGTTTTTCTGCCTTCACTGAGATAATATAAAGAATCACTTATTTTGTCGGTTGTTTCTCTGGTGAAAACTGTAACTTTGTAGTCACCGGTATCGTCAGTATCGAGTAATTGAAGCGTATAGTTAAAATTTCCGTTTTCATCAGCTTTAATCTGATTTATATTAAAGATATTTCCGTTTGGAGAGTCAATCCGTACCGTAACAATTCCTTTTATACTTTTTATACCTCCGCCTGAGATAGAAATTTCCTTGTCAATGAGCGAAATTTCAGCATTAAAGTCAGTTGCGGCATAGCTTCCATAAGAAGCAAGAGATAAAATCATTGTTACCAAAAGGAAAATACTTAATATTTTTTTCATATTTTCACCTCCTAAAGGTTGTATTTTGTGCTATATTTCTCCGTATTCCCCATAGGAGTACATTCCGTTTTCACTATCCCATAAAAACGCTCTTACATAGCAGTTTTCATAAGAATCAAGTGTAACCTCTGCAGTAAAATCGTCATCCTCATTTTTTAATAGAGTAATACTTTCGCTTACATCCATAGTAAGCATACGATTAGTAGTTTTATCATAAACACCAATGATAAGAACTGCAGTTATTGAATCATCTGAAATATTCTTGGCATTAACAGTTGCAACAACCTTTCCGGATGCAGGAGGAGCATCAATTTCGGTTGTTCCGTTTGTGAAAGTTATTGCACCAAGTTCAAGTTCTTTTTCTGCTATGGTGAAACTTATTGTTCCTTTGTTGCCTATTACGGTTCCATCGCTCATTACGGCGTTCTCATCAAACTGAATTGTGTATTCAGCACCTGATTCAAGAACTTCATCGAACTGTACATACGCTTTAGTATATTCAAAATCAATTGAATAGCCGTCTGTTAAAGCATTTCCATCCTTTAAAACCGTTACTTTATCATCATAATATTGACTGTCTGATTTAAACGCAGGAGAAGCACTAAGGGTTATCAGATTGGTAGCCTCAACATCTGTTGCTCCGTTCTGGAAATATGTTGTAATAATTTCTTCCCCAGCTGCCAGATAATCATTATTTGATAAAAATATAGAATCAATATACATTACTGTATCCCCAATAGCTGTTACACCCCAACCGGTATTACGGAAGAAAAACTGAAAATCGTGCTCTGCTATCGCATCAGCGGTAAAGGATTTTAAAGTGTAGCCGCTTATATCAATCTGATGAAGCTTCCAGCCTTTATAATCGCAAACAACCGTACTGTTGTTAGAAACATATTTATCAATGCTATGATCTCTGAAAAGAGAAACAAGCGGCTGGTTGTTTGCTGACGTTGAATAAATCCAGGCATAGAAATAATCATAATCAAGAAAATTTCCCAAAGTGCCTTTTGTTACCTTTAACGATTTATTGCCACCTGCAAAATCCCATTTAAGAGAAGATTCTTTACCGTATCGTTTTACTGTATCGGTTATATTGTTTTTATGACTTGTTCCACCCTCATCTGAAATAAAATCAAAGCTTGTTTCATCGCCCAGCGAAAAATCAGCAAGAATATAATCAGCATTAGTATCTTTAGCAGAAACAAAAGAGAAAGATGAAATAAGCAATACTACAGCAAGTATTACACTTATATTTTTTTTCATTAAAGTCATTCCTTTCTGTGAGTGATTATGTTAGGGGGCGGAAATCCGCCCCTTATATTTAGTTTAAAGGTGCAACTGCAGAGTAAGGAATCATAGCATCTACAGACATATCCCACAAGAATGCTTTTGCTGTACAGTTTGCAAATTCACCGGTTACAGTAGCTGTAACTGTTCCGGCAACACCTTTTTCAATTGTAACATCATTACCCTTAAACATACCAACAAGCTGATTATTACTGTCGTAAACTGCAAGTATCATAGATAAGCTTACATCTGCTTCTGAAGTATTATTAATTACTGTTGAAGCACTTAAAGCAACAAAATTGTCAGGAACAGCTTCAACAGTTGCACTTGTATTTTCCCAGGCTGCTGCAGAAGTAAATGTTACTTTTCCGCTGTTTGTAATATCCATAGGATATGTAAAGGAAGCGTATTTTGTTAAAGTTGAAATATTAAGAACACAATCAGCAGTTGTTTCCAGCCCGTTAGCCATAGTTAAACCTTCAGCAACCTTGATTTCATAATTTGAATTACTGTCAAGTCTGTTGTTAAATTCTACTATAAGTCTCTTTCCATCTGTATTTACAATGTATTCATCAGAAGAAACCGCAGTACCGTTCTTTGTAACAGTAATATCGTTTTTATATGTATCAGCACCGGAAGATAAAATATAAGGAGCTTCAAATACTGCTTTGAAACCATCAAGCGGAACTTCCTCGGTTAATGTGTTTAAAGCTGTAAAAGCATATTCTCCGGACATATCCTTATTGGATAAGAAAACACTATCTACATAATATTTAGCATCCGAGCTGATTTTACTGCCTATATTATCCCAATGAGTTGAACCGTTGTGATATGTGTTTGCAATTACATGAGTACCTGTACCACCGGATACTGCTTCATATTTTTTGGTTTCTTCATTGTAAATATGTGTGCCGGTTTCGCCCTCTGTTATTTCTCTGTATGTTACATTTTCTCTTCCGTTACCCCAATCTGGGAAATGCAAATCAACACTGTTAAGCACACCTGCACCATTAAGAATTTCTTCTGTTGAGCTTCCGCCATTCTGCTTTGTAAAATCAGCAAGAGGAAGTGATAAAATCTGCCATCCGGGTTCAATACCATTTAAAATTTTATACACACGCATTGTTGTGCTTCCATCTGCCATCTTTCCGTCAAAATTAATACGGATTTTCTGAGTTTCTGCATCAACTGCATTAATTATGATATTAAGATATTTATCTTTAAGAGTTTCGTTATCAAGTGTAATTCCTGTTGAGTTATTATATAGCTGTGTTGTTGCAAAGGTATAATTGTCTTGTGACGGAATAACTTCTGCAGAATACGTACTGTTTCCATAAGTATCAACACTGCTTGCTGTTTTCTTTTTCGTGCTTCCGCTTATGTTTTTGAATGTTCCGTTAACACTTGCTGTGGAATCGTTGAAATCCTTTATCATTTCTTCATTTATATCGTAGTAATCAACATTTGATAACCAGATTGTATCCATGTATAATGTTGTATCAGCCAAAGGCTTAACACTCCATCCACTACACTGAAGTAGCAATTTCCATTCATCTGTATTTGCAGGAGCAGGTTTTGCCAAAGCCTTATCATCAGTACCAGGATCATCAAATTTAGCTAAAGTAAGATTACTGATATCAACTTTATGTAATTTCCAACCCACATAATCCATTTTTACTTTTGTCGCTAAACCATTATGATTGGCAGTAACATCTGTTAAAACAACGTTTAAATCCTGATTATTAGCTTTTTCAGAATAAATCCATAAATACAAATAATCGTAATTCAGAACATCGCCAAGGTTTTGTTTTTTGGGAGATTCCAGTTTAGAATTTATTTTATCTGTTCCATCACCCATTTCAGTCCATTTTAAAGCCTTAGATTTACCATTTCTTGTAATTTCATCTGTTATATTATCTTTATGTGCATATTTGAATGTTGCCCAGCTTGCAACATCACTTGTATCACTTGAAAAGTCGGCTATCAGATATCCGCCATCCTTTTCCCATTCGTTTGCCTGAGGTGAGTAAGTTTCTCCGTCATTTAAATTTTTATCGGAGAACCAGATAGAATCGAAATAAAGTTTTGTATCTGCAAGATATGGAGTTTTGTTCCAGGTTGTAACAAACCACATATAAGCAATGTCGTCTGCTTTAGCATAATTTACATAAGGATTACCATTTTCATCTGTTTTGTTTTTATTGAAGCTTGCTAATTCATATGAATTATTCCAATCATCTTTTCCTATTTTTATACGTTTCCAACCTACCCAGTTATATTTAAAAGTATATGACAAATAGTTATCAGATGTTTTATCAAATAAAATTACATACATTTGCTGATTGTTTGCAACAGAAGAATATACCCAAAAATACAAATTATCATATTCTAAAATTTCTCCAATTTTATGAGTCTGAGGTATAATAAGACGACCTTCGGCTCCATCAGCAGGAGAAAGTCTTACGGATGTTTCTCTCCCGTCACGAGTAACCTCCGTGCAATCCTTCATAATTTGTCCACTCATAGTTGAAGCACCACCAATTGCAGTAAAGTCGCCAATTAAATAATCATTTTCATCATAATCTGTTTTGTAGGTCTGTGCATTGTTGGAAAGCCAGATACTGTCAATATAAAGAACCGTATCTGCTTTTGCTTCTGCGTTCCATCCGGAGGTCTGTAAATTGAAGCGGATATTATCGGTAAGAGTTGCTGTTGCCTCCTGGCCATCACGGGTATTATTGAAAGAAGAAAGTTCCCAGCTGCTTATATTTATTTTATGAAGCTTCCAACCGCTATAATCCATTTTGATTACAAGATTTCCGGCATATTCCGATGTTGCAAGGTCATTAATCTGGATATTTACACTCTGATTATTGGCTTTACCGGAATAAATCCACATATACAGATAGTCATATTTTAAAACATCATCAACAGTGTAGAATATTTTTGTCTGTTTATCTTCGGGATATTCTGCAAGAGGATCTGTAATCAAACCAAAATTTCTCTGAACACGTTTGTTGTAATATTCTTTAACATCGTTCGCGGTTCTGTAATACCGATGATCCATTTTAAGAGCTGTTCTACCGTTTAAAGATACCTCATCGGTAATTTCAGTCATATCTCTGAAATAAGTGCCTTTAACCGAAGAATAAGCATCGTCGCCTCTCCAGTAAACAACATCTTCTCTTGTTCCCGCTTTAGAGAAATCTGCAATTACAAGGTCATCTTCACCATAGGTAAAAATGCTTTTCTTTTCCTCCGAAGCAAAAGAAACTGTTCCAATTGTTCCTAAAAGCATAAGCACAGAAATAAGTGCGCACAATGCTCTTTTTGTTAGTTTTTTCATAGTTTTTTCCTCCTAATATTTTTATTCTTTTAAGTAAAGCTTAGGATGCTGATTATTTTGTTATGGCAGGAATTAAAGGTTCCAAATTCTGCCATAAAAAGCCTTTATAAGATGCCGCCTTACCTGTTATTTCCGTTTCATTATTAATATTAGTAAGCGGCGGTACGCTTAAAGAAATTCTGTTAAGTCCTCTAAGCAAATTATTATCCGAATATTCGCTTAAAATAACCGAACAGTCAAAAAATCTTAAGCTGTTGTTTGTTATATTGCATATCAGCTTATTTTCGTTAAAATCAAAGCTGTTTATCAATATAGTGTTTAAATAATTATTTATTTTAAATTCACTTTCGATGCATGCACCGTCAGAATCTGAAAAATTAACATTTATGACTTTTCCGCTTTCGTCAATGTTCATACGATAATCAGTTTTACCTTTATTTTCGAGCATTCTGTCAAACGTTACAACTGCACTTTTCAGTTTATGAGTTGTATCCGAAACAGAAATTTCAATACTGCCTTCTTTTTCACGAAGCATTAATGCCATAGGCTCGGAAACAGTTATTCCGCCAAGAGTACCTGCTTTATGGAACACAATGCCCACAGTTTCGGTACTTCTGTCGGCAACAGCCTGAATATTCTCTGTATTACAGATTATATATGTATCAGGATTTTTTGCATATTCAGCTGTTTCTTCCGAAGTTAAAGTGGGTAGAATTACGTAGGAATAATTTCTGTTTTCCGGATTTATACCGTGACTTAACCACAACTCAAAAAATCCATTGGCAGTTTTATCAGCTTTTATTGTTCCTCCATCAGGGAAATAATACCCTGCCGTATTTTCAAGATGAGCCCAGCTTTTGCCGGTTAAATCCGTTTCATCTGCAGTGAGTGAAAGAATTTCGTTCTCTGCAGTAACATCATTATCAGAAATTCTGTTTTCTACAACTGTTTGCACTTCAAATCCATCGTTTGCATTTATATCACTTCCAAGACAAACAACTTCGTCATCAAACATAAACCACGCTTTTCTTGCTGTTAAGCTCGAATGATGTGCACTTATTACTGCACCGTCAGTCTGAACTATATCATCTTTAAGATAAAAAGCATTAAGATGCTGTGTTGCAAGCGAATATTCGTTATTAAGCGACACTCCGCCAACATCATCAAAATTTTTAACAAATGCCTGACCTGTATTTATAGTATGAGCAACTCTCTTTTGTGTATCAAGCGTTACACCGGGATATTTATACGGATTAACAGTTTTCCAGTAATCAGTATGGAACTGATAATTATCATCTGCAAGCATAAGCTGTGTCATTCCGTCACCGGTGTACCAGCCTGTGGTATTTTCACCGTGAATGCACTCGTAATCATATATTCTTGAAGATGACATAGAAACACCAAATGCCCAGTCTTTTCGCTGATGAACAGCTTTATCCATATTATTATAAACCTTGCTGATATAATAATCGTCTCTCGGCAAAACCGAAGTATCATTCATTACATCGTTAAGCTTTTTAAGCTGGGGAATTGTAAAGCTTTTATCGTTATAAGAAATTTTATTGCTTGATTTTTCTATCTGTACAAGATATTTTATGAGAGATTTCATTCTAGCCAGATTTTCACCGTCGGCAAATTCAAGCAAATCAAGCATTCCTATTATAACATTTCTCGTTACGTAGTGTCCGCTTCCGTTTGAACGCCCCATTACCATATGAAATACTTCGCCATCAAAAATAAGCGGTTCAAATGCATCAAATGTCCAGTCAAATATATTTTCTTTTCTCGGATTTTTAAAATCCAGCTTTGTATTTTTCAAAATTCCAAGAATCATACCTGATTTTGAATACTGTCCCTGACCGTAAGTACCGGTCATTGCATGTTTATAGTGGAAAACCATTGAGCCATCTGTAAAAAATCCTTCATTAGTTGGAAATTCATCTGCCCACGCAAAGCAGTTATGTAATGCACTTACCGCCAATGCGGCTTCTTTTGCATCATTATTTAAAAGTGCCATTCCAATCCAGCATTCAGCTGTATAAAGAACATTCATACCTGCATCTGCAAACATCGAACGGTAACAGTGGTCATAAATCCAATGTTCAAATACTGACAAATATTTTTTTCTCTGCTCGTCTGTGAGTTTATCCTCTATGAGCATCATTATATCAACCAAATGCTGCGGCGTTGCAATCTGCCAGTCGTACCAGTTGGTAAGCGTATGGTCACGCCAAGCATTTTCGTTATTTTCCAGTTCGTCCTGACCAAAGCGTTTTTCATACATCCATTCAAGTGAGTACAAAATTGCCTGAAGCAATTCTTCATTGTGATACAATTCCTGTCCTTTTTGTGCCCACGCCAGCGCCATATTACGTATTTGTGAATACTCATTGGTCATATCAGAGCTTGCTGAAGGTACTGCATCACGGAATAATGAATATTCTCTGCCCTCGCTTATTGCGGTTTTGTATTTTTTCCAGGAAGAATTTCCGTTGTTTTTTATCTGTGTTAATACATTTTTATAAATTGAATCAGTTAAATCATAACTGTCATCCCCAACAAGATAAGCACGCCATCGGTCTTTTATCACTGTCATATCGTCTTTTGATATTTCATCAGGATTAATATCTGTATGATACGCAAGATAAGCGGCGATTTCAGTAAGTACATTATCTTTTTTGTTACTGTTAAGATTAAATATTTTTTCATCGCCAATTACTGCCAGTTTTTTCTCTTTCATGGCTTTATAACCAAGAATTTCTGCCGCTTCTATTGCAGGAACATAAAGCTCACCATTTGAAGAATATGCAGGAATAGAAAATTCATATGTATTCGCATTAAGTACGTTTTCTCCATGCGTTAATGTATTGCCCTCAAGCGTTGCTCCAAGATAGTCGGAAAACAATGTTAACGGAACAGTTACAGTTTCGTTTTTATATTCTGTACCTTTGTAAGTTGTTACATTTCTGCCCTTTACAACATTTTTACTGTCAGCATATACCGCAACTCCATCGGTCAGAGCATTATATACAGTTTTCAAATCGCTGTAATCATATAAATTTTCCAGCTCAACATACTTATTTCTTATTTTAAAAGAATTAACCCAAAATTCAGCACCATTTGTAGGATTCATTCCCCACCCGCTTGCTGTTAACCATATATAGCTTATCTGACTCCAGTCGGCAGTTGTTTTTGACTTCTGAAAATTAGAAAGCGGAACTGAAACTAAGTTCTGCCCCTCGGACATAGTAATTGTAGTTCTGAAATAGCCTAAATCATCCGAACACACAGCAACCAGAACAAATTGAGCACCGCTGCATTTTTCACCGAAAATGGATAAATCCATAATTTCATATTCTGACCAGCTCTTCGGAATATTCGAAAATTCCATTCTGCAATTTCCATTGAAATCTGTCATTGTGTTATGATTCCAATATAAGGAATACAAATTACTGTTTAACGTATGCTCATTACTGAATTCAAATCCTTTTGAAGCCGAAGCAAAAGATGATTTATCATTAAAATTCAGAATATTTATATAATTATTGGTTACATTAAAGGAGTTAAGCCAGAATTCGGCACCTGCGGTTGGTTTCATATTCCAGCCGCTGGCACTTATCCAGATATATTTAATTCTGCTCCAGTCAGCTAATCTTGAAACATCAAACTCTTCGAGGGGAATAGAAATGTTATTCTGCCCTTCCGATAAGTTTAGCGTTTTACTGAAATATCCCAAATTATCCTCGCTGAAAATTATAAGTTTAACCTGAGCGTTCGTGTAATTTTTTCCAAATACGGATAAATCCACCGATACAAATTCAGTCCAGTCTTTGGGTACAGAATAAAATTCCAATCTGCAAACACCGGAAGAACCAGTCATGGTGTCGTGATTCCAATAAAGCGAATTAGATTTATTATTCAAAGTATTTTCTGTACTGAACGTAAATCCTTTATCGTTTGATGAAAATGATGATAAATCATTAAGGTTTAAAATCTCTGTTATATTGTCATACACTCCGGCTGTTGCTGACACAGCCGGAATATATGTTACAGACATAACTGTCAACAGGAAAATAGTTATTATTTTTTTAAAATTCATTATTTTGATTCCTCAACCGTAAAATCGCTTGCAATACTTGCTCCTCTTGAGCTGTTAAAAATAATATTAAGCTTTTTGCCTGTACTGTCAAGGCCCATACGGTAATCAAGATTTTCATCCGCAACAAGCTTTTTATTAAAGGTAATTGTTGCTTCGTTAAGCTTATGAGTTGTATCAGCAACTGAAAGCTCAAGCTTACCGTCTTTTTCCCGATACATCATAACCATAGGCTGATTAACGCTTATTCCGTTGAATGTACCCTCTTTCCAGAATACAATTCCGGTAATGCCTGTACTCTTATCGTAAACCGACTGAACATTGGAATTATTGATAAGAACTTCTATATCGGGATTTACTGCGTATGATGCAGTATCTTCTGCGGACATAGAAGGAAGAAGGACATAAGAATATGTTCCTGCTTTCGGATTTATTCCGTGACTTAACCAGATTTCAAAGAAGCTTGTTGCACCCTCTGTTCTGTTGGTTGTTATGGTTGAAGTTTCCGGGAAATAATATCCGCCAAAGTTTGCAAGATGTGCATAGGAAACATTTTCAATCTTCTTTTCGCCCGGTAAAACAGGCTGTTCGGTACCGTTTGCAATAAATTTTTCACCTGCAAGATATACAGGAGCTATTACACCTTTACCGGATTTGTTTACAGGATAGAACTGAGCTTCTGTTAAGCTTATCCAACCGCCACCATCAGAGTTGCCATAGCTTACAAGCTTAATATATCTGCATTTTTCACCTTTCATATCAAAAAGTTCTATTCCTTCGGTTTTTCCTCCGGAATTTCCTGCAAACATCTGTTTCCAGTTAATTCCGTCCGAAGATAGCTCAATATCAATTTTCTGAGTTCTCTTATGACCGCTCATAAATGAGAATCCGGCAAATCCAAGCTCTTTAACTTCGCCTAAATCGTAGATAATATGGGATAATCCATCGCCTGCCCATTTTGTTCCAAAATCACCGTCAAGCGTGTTTTCGGGAGTATTTTCACTCTGAGGAGTCTGACTTGCTTCAACTCCGACAACATCATATTCAGGAGTAGTTTCCTCTTCGGGAATAACAGAAACCTGAATGCTGTTTCTTCTGTTTTCAACAATGGTTCTTACTTCAAAGCCTTCGTTGGCACTTATATCAGAACCAAGACATACCATTTCATCATCAAATGTGAACCAGGATTTTCTTGCAACCATAGTAGAATTATGAGGTTCGATGTATTCGCTGCTCGGTGCACCCTGCTTAATACGTTCTGCAAGATGAAAGGTATTAAGGTGCTGTGCAGCCACTGTATACATTTTATCAAACTCTACACCGCCGACATCATCAAAGTCCTTAACAAACGCTTTACCGGTTGCAATACTGTGTGCCGCTCTTTCCTGTGTATCAAGGGTTGTTCCCGGATATTTATAGGGATCAACTGTACTGAAATATGCAGGATTAAACTGTGTCGGGTCATTTTCTACCATAATCTGAGTAAATCCGTCTGCCAGATACCATCCCTTGGTATTTTCAAAGTGTAACGATTCGTAATCGTATACTCTGGTTGAGGACATTGAAATGAATGCCGCCCATTTTTTACGCTGATTTACAACCTTATCCATATTGTGATAAACTTTACCTATATAATAATTAGGTCTTATTTCAATAGAATCATCTGCAAGAACTTTTTTCAGTCTTACCATTTGAGGAATGGTAAAGGACGAATCGTTCCAGCTAACAGATTTATCGGTTGCTACCATATATTTTATAATTCCGCCAAAACGTTTATATGTATCTGTATCTGCAAAATCAAGCAAATCAATCATACCTTTTATCCATTGACGTCCTTGTGAATGATTGTTTGCAGTATGATTTCTTCCGCCTATTCTGAACAATGCACCGTCAAAAATAAGAGGTTCATAAGCATCAATTGCCCAGTCAAATATGTTTTCTTTTCTGGGATTTCTGAATTCAAGCTTTGTTCCATCTAAAACGGATAAAATTCCGCCCGATGCTTCAAACTGAGCAATACCGTACTGTCCTGTCATAGGATGCTTATAATGGAAAATACAAGAACCGTCGGTAAAGAAACCTTCGTGAGTATTAAAGTTATCCGCCCAGGAGAATGTGTTATGAAGTGAGCTTACAGCTTCAATGGCTGATGTTGCATCCTCTCTTAAAAGTTCTGTACCAATCCAGATTTCTGCAGTATAAAGTACGTTCATACCTGCATCCTTAAACATTGACTGATAACAACGCTCGTATACCCAATAACGGAAGAATTTTAAGTAATTATCCTTCTGTTCTGCAGTAAGATGTTCCTCCATAAGCATAAGAATATCAACTAAATACTGAGGTGAGGCAATCTGCCAGTCATACCAGTTTGTAAGGGTATGGTCACGCCATGCATTTTCATTATTTGCAATTTCGTCAAGACCGTAACGGTTTTCGTACATCCATTCCAAAGCATAAAGAATATCATTTTTAAGCTGTTCGTTATGATATACTTCTGAACCGTACTGAGCCCACGCCTTTGCCATACGCAGAATATGCTGATATTCTGAACTCATTCCGCTCGATGCGGTAGGCTTTGCATCAAAGAATAACGAACCATGGGGGGCATCCTTTTTGAAAATTGCCCACGAAGCATTTCCTGCTGCACCTACCTGCTGTGCAATTTTGGCAAAATCGGGATCATTTAAGTCAATATTTTCGTCGGCTACAATATTGTATCTCCAGCGGTCTTTAAGTTCTTTAAAATCCTCCGTTGTAATTGTTGCAGGATCCACATCAATGTGGTAAACCATATATCCTGCAAATTCCAGCATATCGTTCTGTTTTTCATAGGAGTCGAAGTTTCTGATTTTTTCGTCACCTATTAAAAGTAATTTTCTGTCTTTCTTGGTTTCATATTCAAGTAATTCTGCAACTTCCATTGCAGGAACATAAACATTTTCACCGTCTTTATAAACCTTGGTTTTAAAATTACCGGTTTTGCCGTTATGTGTGTATTCCGTACTTTCGGGAGTAACAACAACGGTATTACTATCGGTATTTATGGAAATTTTTTCAGTTCCGCTTGAATGCGCACCAAGATATTCACTGAACACAGTTGCCGGAACAGTTAAAATTTCATCTTTATACTGTGTGCCTGCAAACTGTGTAAGATTTTCGCCTTTTAAAATCTGATTGCTTTCTGCGTATACAGCAACACCGTTTTCAAGCGAATCATATACATTTTCTATGACAGAGCCTTTATAAAGTCTCTGCATATCGTCAGCCAGCTTTTCCAGAGAAAAATTGTTGATATAGAATTTCGCATTAAAAGTGGGTGTCATTCCCCAGCCCGTTGCACTAAGACGAACATAGCTCATCTCTTTCCAGTCCGAACCTGACTGTGCGGCCATATCACTGAAGCTTAATTCAAAATCATTCTGACCGTTTTTCATCTCAATCGTTGTAGAAAAATATCCTGTATCGCACACGCAAACAAGCTTGAACTGTGCACCGGCTGTATTTTCTCCATAAACCGAAAATTTCATAACATAATAATCCGACCAGTCTCTAGGAATGTTTTTAAAATCAAGACTTCCTGCAGAGCTGTGCTCCCACAATGCGGAAAATTTATTTCCGCTTACAGTGTGCTCTGTAGACGGAATAGCTTTGGCATTCGTAATATCGGATAATGAATTAAAATCAATTACATTAAAAACCGTTTCATCAGCCGCAGCTTCATCCGGGCCGCCGTCGTCAAGGTCAAATGCTGCAAATACTGTTATAAAACTGCCAATCGCTATTGCAAATGTCAAAAGAAGAGTAATAATTTTTTTTGTTTTCATATTTGCCTCCTTTATTTAACCTTTTACCGCACCAACAGTTGCACCTTTTACAAAATACTTCTGCATAAACGGGTAGAATATAAGAACCGGTACAGTTGAAACCGTCATAATTGCATACTGAATGCTTTCTGCCGTTGTTTCCGAATCGCTGTCCATATTTATTTGTTTTTCAACAAGTACTTCTCGCAGAATAAGTTGTAACGGGAACAACTTTCGGTCTCTTAAATAAATACTTGCCTCGAACCACGAGTTCCACACGCCAACAATATAGTAAAGTGCAACAACCATAATCGACGGAAGAATAAGCGGAACAAGAATTTCAAAAAGAATTCTTAAATCCCCCGCTCCGTCCAGATGTGCGGCTTCTTCAAGACTGTCGGGAACGCCGTAAAACGCAGTTCTTAAAATAATAAGATTGAATGTGCTTATAGCAGTTGGAAAAATCAATGCTCCAAAGGAGTTATCAAGTCCCAGAGAACGAACATTAAGATATGTAGGGATAAGACCTCCGCTGAAGAACATTGTTACAACTACCATAAACGACATAACAGGTGTAATCATAAGCTTTCTTGAAAGAACATAAGCTCCGAAAAGCGTAAGCAAAATAGAAAGCGTATTTTTTGTTATAAGCAGAATAACTGTGTTAATAAAGCCTCTTATAACAGCGTTATCGCTTAAAACAAGCTTATAGGATTGCAGGCTGAAGCCAACAGGCTTTAAAAGCAATCCTGAATGTGCCATAAGTTCATAAGAATTACTGAAAGACGCCATAACTATATGCCAGAACGGATAAAGAGTAACAATTACAAGAAATGTTATAAATATGTAATTAAATACTGAAAATATCCGCTGACCTGTTGTAATTTTCATATTTTTACCACTTCCTTACTCTGATATTATTTTTTACCATAACGAACCTTCACCCAAGCGTTTACTCATACCGTTTGCAAAGGTTAAAAGAATAAAGCTGATTATGGAATTAAACAAACCTACCGCCGAAGAAAAGCTGTAGCTCTGCTCAAGCAAACCCTTACGGTAAACGTAAGTGGAAATAATATCAGCAGTTTCGTATGTAAGCGGGTTATAAAGCAAAATTATTTTTTCATAGCCTACCGATAAAAGCTGACCAACTCTCATAAGGAACATAACAATGATTGTCGGAAGTATGCCGGGAAGAGTTACATAAATAGTCTGTTTCCATCTTCCGGCACCGTCAATTACTGCTGCTTCGTAAAGTGAGCTGTCAATTCCGGTAAGTGCTGCCATATAGATAATTGATCCCCAGCCGATACCTGCCCAAATATCAGAAATTATATAAACAGGTACAAAATATTCAGGATAGTTAAGGAAGGATTTTCTTTCAACACCGAATATAGCAAGGAAATCATTTATAATTCCGTCAGAACCGGTAAACTGAATAACCATACCGCAGATGACCACCAAAGAGATAAAATGCGGTAAATACATTATCATCTGAGAGCCTCTTAAAAACAGTTTGTTTCTGACTTCGTTAAGTAAAAGTGCAAGAATAATAGGTGCAGGAAATGAAAAAATAAGACTGCTTATACTGATTGTAAGCGTATTTTTCATTAATCGCCAGAAGTAAGGATTTGTTAGAAAATCCTCAAAATGAGAAAATCCTGCCCACGAACTTCCCCATATACCCTTTATAGGTGCATAATTTTTAAATGCAATAATAAGTCCGCCCATAGGCTTATAGCAAAACAAAATATAAAAAAGGATTACCGGCAATGCCAGCATATATGCACCCTTGTGCATTTTTATATCTCTGCCGAACCGTACTATCCAGGGCTTTTTATCGGGAGAAGCCTTACGCTTCTCCCTTTTTGTGATGTTTTTAACATCGGTTGCCATTAGTATTCCTCCAATAAATTAACGGTTGTTGTATCTTGTAAGAGCCGCTTTGTAAATTTCTATAGCTTCGTCAATTCCGAAAGCTTTAAGTTCAGCAACAAATGCTTCATAGTCAGCATCAACTGATTTTATACCCATAATAAATTTAAACATATTTTCGTTTGCACAGGTATTGATGTTATTCATAATAGAACTGATTTTTGCAGTTTCTTCAGTTGTAAATGTAACCTGAGGCATTGTGGATTCCATTGTCATCATTTCACCCCAAAGCTTTAAAGCTTCCTGCTGACGCGGGAACTGATTGTACTGCTCTATGTAACGAACATCCTGCGCGAAGGGTCCTGCCCAGTTTGAGAAGAAATATTCTGTCATGGTATCACCAACAGATTTTCCGTCAGGATTGTTCATAATAAGCTCGGTATATTTGGGATAACCGTCTACCATTTCATAACTTACGCCTTCCTTACCGAAGTTCATAAGCATATTTCCTTCTTCGGAATAACCAAAATCAAGGAAACGCATTGCAAGCTCAATATTTTCACACTGAGAAGTTATAAAACCGTTGTTTGCAGTAGTAATCGGGAATGTTGATGAACTGAATTTCGGCTTGTCACCTTTGTTAAGAACAGGAAGCTTTAAGCCAACAAGGTCAAAGGATTCATCGCCGCCGTTGTGAGGTCTTAAATATTTACCCATTCCGCCGCCGGAGGTAAGGAATGTCATACCTGTTTTGTTATTTGTAAGGTTTAAATCCTGATTGCTTGAAGCATTTATAATATCTTTGTCAAGCAAACCTTCGGAATACCATCTTGAAAGTGTTTTCAACGCTTCCTTCATACCGTCTTCAAGGTATCCGTATTTAACTTCACCGTTTTCCAGATAGAAATTAGGAATAACACCATATGCAGACATAAATCCGCCAGCCGGCTCAAAAGCAGTCATATCATATGACAATGGTGCTGACATTCCGTTATCTTTAAAGGTTTTTAAAACATTTTCCCACTCTTCAATGGTTTCGGGCTCAGTAAGACCGTATTTATCAAGTAAATCTTTTCTTGCAACAAATCCTCTGTAGGATCTTAAAACTGCTTCTGCTCTTATACAGGGGAAGAAATAATGCTTACCGTCATCTGTTGTAGCCATTTTTCTGATGGTTTCATCCTTATCAAACCACGCCTTAAGATTTGGAGCGTATTCATCAATATGCTCTGTAATATCAACTATTACGCCATCATCAGCATATTTTTGTACACCACCCGGCTGTGTAGCAAGGTCTGCAATAATTACATCGGATAAATCGTTTGAAGCAAGCATTAAAGAAAGAGCTTCACTGGCTTTGGAAGAAGCAAATTCAAGCTTAACACCTGTTGCTTCACTCCAGTATTTTATTTTTTCAGTTTCACTGTCGATAGGTGTGAAAACAGAAAGACTTAATTCTCCTTCCGAAGCAGACATAGGATATATGGTTCCGTCTTCTGCCAGAATAATTTCACCCTGAGGTGCAGAACTTTCTTCCTTTTTTCCGCATCCGCCTAAAACCATGCCTGTAGCCGCAATAAAAGCGACTGCCGCCATTAATTTTTTGTTCATTAAAAATTCCTCCATTCATTTTTTTACATTATCATGCTATAATTATAAAACATTTTTAACCTTTTAAACAAGAGTAAATAAATAATATAATATGAAAAAAACTAATATAATAAAACTATGCATCTTATTACAGCTTTCTCATTCAAATAAAATAAGGTGTGAATAGGTAACATTCCTTATTCACACCCACACATTGTTTTACCAGAAAAGCGGTTCAAAACCTTTTAACTTATATATAGCTTCTGCGTAATAATAATCAGCAAATATAAAATTACTATTTTGCTCGTTATTGTATGCTCCGGAAGCCATACCGATAATATAATCCGTATCGGTTGTCCAGTCTGCAAATTGTTCTGTCGCTTTAAGAATACTTATCGCAGCATCAAGATACATTCTTTTTTCAAACTCAGGAACAATTTTTGCTATTTCAATAAGTCCGCAAGCTGCACAACCGGCTGCGCTTGTATCGTAATAAACAGGTTCTGCAGGACTTCTGAAATCGGCTCTTGGAAGCCAGTCTTTACATACATTTGCAATAAAATAATGTGCTACACGCTTGGAAGTATCAAGATACTCCTGCTTACCGGTATGAATATATCCAAGAATAAAGCCGTAAAGTGCCCAAGCTTGACCTCTCGACCATGAAGAATCTACGCCGTATCCCTGGCACGCAGTTTCATCTTCTCCAATAAACTCGCCTGTAAAGGGATCGTGCTTTACAACGTGTCTTACACTTCCATCTGGACGAACATGAGAAGTCATAGCTTTATCGGTATGGTTCATAGCCGCCATTTTAAATCTTGGATCCTCGTCCTGTAAAGATGCCCAATATAACAAAGGAAGATTCATCATAGTATCAATAATTGTCCAGCCTGCTTTTTCACCCTTTGTTGCGCCCCAGTTCCAGGCTCTTATAAATCCGCCTGCAGGATTATATCTTGCCATAAGCACGTTGGCTGCTCTGCGCATACGGTTCCAGGATTCCTGATTTTTATCAATTTCATAATGCGGTCCGGAAGCAAGACGCCACATAAAACCAACATCGTGGCCAAGTCTTTCAGGAGTTGACATTGCTTCATCCAACCATTTTTCGGTTGTTTCCGCCGTTTTTTTGTATTCGTCATTCTTTGTTCCGATATACATTAACCACATAAGTCCCGGCCAGAAACCGTTTGTCCATAAATGGATTAATTCTCCGCCTCTGTTATCGTGCATAAAATCTGTGGAATGAAAAGGTATTTTTTCTCTGGAGCGTACAGCAATTTTACTGAGCTTTTTATCAAGCTTTTCCCATTGAGAATCTACCCAAATTTTTTCTTCATTAGTTAAAATATTCATTTTTTTAATCCTTTCTATTGTTGATTTTCATTATTGTTTTTCAGCATTCTGTATTGTGTAGGTGTAAGACCTGTGTATTTTTTAAAGGTGTTATAAAAAGTTCTGTTCTGCCAGAAGCCTGACATTTTTGCAACCTCTTCAACCTTCATTTCAACGTCCTCATCAAGAAGAACTTTTGCTCTGTCTACACGCAGTTTTGCAATGTATTCACTTAGTTTAACTCCGGAATTCTGTTTTACGATATAAGCGAGGTAAATAGCAGTTACACCAATATTTTCACTTACCCTTGCAACGTTAAGGTCACTTTCGGTATAATGTTCATTGATGTATTTTATTGCTTTTTCATAAATTTCCGATTTTTCTTCTTTTTCACTGTCGAAAAGCTCCATTGCGTGAATACCGTATTTTTTTATAAAATCTTTGATTTTTTCAATATTGTCGTAATCTCTGAAGGAATTAAGCATATCAAAAGATTCTTCTGTTTTACCTGAACCCGACATATCTATAACCTTTAAAATACTGTTAAGTACAGAATATGCAAGTCCCATAAACACCCATTTGTGATTAACCAGCACGTAATCGTTAAACAATGTATCTATTGTTTCGAAAAATTGCTTTTTATCTCCTGATTTTATGCTTACTATAATTTCATTTTCCACATTTGCAGAATATACAGGCGTATTATCCATCATCTGTGCATCCAGATCTTTTTTGAAAATATGCTCTTCCATTCCGTAAAATTCACTTAAATTAAGAACGCTCAAAGCACTTTCATAAAGCTTGGGAAGCGAACTGATTCCCTCACCCGCCTCACTTGTGGAAGATGTAAACACTATTTCAGTTGCCATTTTTGTAACTTCACAGCTTTCGGATAAAATACTGTAAAGTCTTTCGTTTATGTCTTTTTCTTCTTTAAAGCAGAATATATAAAATAAAAGTCCATTATATTCGCAGCTGCAATAGCTTTCGTTTTTCAGAATATCGTTCATTATATTCTGAATTATATAGTGTATATTTTTAATATTTGTGTTTTCCAGAACACCGTATTCCTTAACACGCAGCACGGATACACAGAATAAGTTACCGTCAAAACGGATATCGTATTTTTTTAAGCCTTCATTTATGTATTCTTCGTTGCCTACAGCGCCGGTTAACATATCAATTATAAATTCTTCTTTAAGAGCTTTTAATCTTGAATTAACATCACGTTCCATTGCACTCTGGCGGTTTTTGGCAACTTCAATTCTGCTCTTTATAAGCTCAAATTCATTCTCAACATTACGCTCATCATTATCAAAATCGCTCAAAGTATTCATAATATCTTTAATGTTAAGATAATTCCAGCCGTAAAGCCTGTAAAGCACAAGAAGCATAAGCAAAATTGATACAATGCTTATAGCAATACCAATAGCCACAACTTTTTTTGATGCGCTGTGCAAGGTTCCGGAACGGTCTATAAATACATATTTATAGAAATTCAGACTTTCGGATTTTATGTACGAAATGCCTGCCGATTCATTGTTGATTCTTACATAACCGATTTCTGTTTCATTAAGCTCGTTTATTTTATTAAGCACTTCTTCGCTTATATCGGTACTGCTGATATAAATATCATCGTTTTTAGAAAGAATAACAATATCGTTCTTTTCCATATCAATTTCTTTTCCAAACAATGATTTCTCCGGTATGCTCACGCCTAAAACTGCATTATTTGCACCTTGTGTAACAATCGGGAACAAAAATGTATATTTTTTCAAAGAATCTACGGTTATATCCCTGAATGCCGTTGTTCCGCTTCCAAGCAGTTTTATATAGTCATCAAAATTATATACCGCACTGTTTAATTTATAATCAATAAATTCGTTTAACGTAGAATACGCACCGTTATATATTACCATATCCGTTGCAGGAAGATAAATATAAACAGAAAGCTCATTTTTAAATTCACTTTTTAATCTGTCGACTTCCTCTGCTGTCATTTTCAAATCAAATAAAAACTGTGTGTTTTTTTCTGTACAGGAAGCAATTTTTCTTACCGCTTCGTTATCTCTTATCGCATACGACAACGAATTGATTTCTCTTAAATACATATCGATATCAGCACCCATACTCTCCAGGAAATATGAATATTTAAGATTAACCTCCTGATTAACCGCGTGGTTTACATTCATAAGTATATATGCGTTTCCGAAAACAGGAATCAGAAGTAAAAACACATATGAAATCAGCCAAAAAACCGCAACAGTTCTTTTTGTTTTTAAAAAACGTTTCATTAATTATACCTCAATTAAAATAATATAACTATTTTATATCAAATCATAAGGATTTTCAACCACTAAATATTTCTAACAATGAACATTTTTTTCATATTTATATACACCGTAAAATTCCGAATCTGCCGGACCTAAAGAAAGCCATCCTCTTCTTACGGGCTTATTAAGGTCTATTTCAGCAAATGCAGGCTCGTCAAGGCTTTCGGTATCAGCTAAAATACTTCCATCCGGTGCAACGATTCTTCCTGCACCCCAATCGTGAGTATTTTCGTGATTCCATCCGCAAACAGCTAAATAAATTCCGGTGTCCATTGCTCTTGCAATACATTTTTCCGCCGCATCTCCTGCAGATGAAATGCATATAATTTCAGCACCGTTTGCCGCAATTTTTTCTGCAGTATCAGAAAAATAATGGTCAAAGCAGATAAGCATACCAACTTTTCCGAAATCTGTTTCAAAAACAGGATAACTGTCCCCCGGAGTCATACCCTCATCAAATTCTGTGACGGTAAGATGTGTTTTTCTGTATTTACCGACAATTTTACCTTTTCTGTCAAAAAGCACAGAAGTATTATAGTATTCTCCGTTTTCATTCTCATGGAAATTATATACTATGTAAGCATTATACTCTTTTGCTTTCCCGGAAATCATTGTGCACATAGAACCGTTATCCCTCTCAGCGTACTGGGCAAGCGATGTTTTTGGAACGCCTCTTTCATACATACATTCACCAAGAACTATTAAATCTGCACCTTTTTTTGCAGAATTATCAATAACTTTTATTATGGATTCAACATTACTTTCAATGGTGTATATTCCATCGTCTTTGGGAGGGATATAGCCTATAGCAATTTTTGCCTTTCTCTCTTTTCTTTCTTCGCTTTCTCTCAACACAGGTGCATACCATAAAACTTCGCCCTTATAGCCTTTCAGCCATAATTCAATTCTTACACTTACTGTGTCGGGAAGAGCTTCAATTTTATCGCTGAATCTTACAAAACCATCCACAACCTCTGAAAAATGAGCATGGTCTCTTAAAATCATACTTCCGTCTTTTCTGAAAGTGGTATAAATGACGTAAATATCCGTAATGTCAGCTTCTGTTTTGGCACTTACGGAAAAATCGTATGTTTTGCCTTCTTCCACATCAGCTGTTGCAACCCATTTTCCAACTCCGTAGCTTTTGCTGTTAATGTTAATATTAAGAGTATCGTTATATTTTCCTTTTGAAAAACGTGCCAATTTTTTTACTTTCGGAACAACAGTTTCCCATTTATCGCTGCTTATCATAGGTAACAGATTATTCTCAATACCATCCATAAAGCTGTTGTAAGCGGCAAGAATTTCATCAAGATTTTCATATGCATCGTAAATTTCAGGACGCCAGGCTTTTTCCCATTCAAGAGAAAGGTATCCGTTATAATTTATGCTTTTTAACAATGAAATAATTTCCGCCACAGGTAATTCACCGTAGCCAAGACGGGTATATACATAGTTGATTTCGTTATCATCATCCGGATGAACCCCGTCCTTTATATGTATATGGGCAATTTTATCTGCTATATAATTTACTGTTTCCTCCGGAGTTTCATCCTGCTCAATTGAATGAATTATATCCCATATAATTTTCATATTGTCGCAGGCAACATCCTCACAAAGCTTTTTAAGAACTTTTCCGGTAGAAAAGGCATTATGTGTTTCCACCCATATTTCAACACCGTATTTTACGGCGCAGGCGCACATTTCTTTCAATGTTTTTACTATTCCATCGTAACAAAATTCTCCGGGATTGGAAAATTTTGAATCAAATTTTCCAAGAAACACACGAATGCCCTTTGCCTCTGCCATAGAAGCAATCTCAAGCATTTTATCTGCCTGTTTTACCTTTTCGGCATCATATTCGAAAACAGTTATACCTGTTCCAAGATCAGATACTGCAACTCCGAATTTTTTAAAGTAATCCATCATTTCAGGAATTTGTTCTTTGTTTAATCCAAACAGAGAACCGTCGTTGTCCTGTCTTATTTCAACTGCACTCATACCCGCTTTTGCGGCACTTTCAACAACTTCTTTATATGAAGAATCCATACACGCTACCGTGCTGAAGGCTCTTTTCATATTTTTCTCCCCTTTTATGTTAATCAATTTTAATAATTTTTTCTTCGCTTTTATTTAAAATTACAACACCTGAATCTGTTATTTTCATTTCAGGTAAGTAAAAATCACCATCTGTTGCTTTTTTTACTGCAAATGCTGATGCAAAAATGTATTCGCCGGGCTTTAGCACTTCTTTTGTAGTAAACACGGGATAAGCCGCCAATGGCGCATACATATGATAGCTTGCCTGGGTAGGATCAACAGCCATCTCAAATTCAACATCTGAAACCGTTTTCATAAGAGACACATATTCGTGATTGGCAATTGAAATGAAATTACCGTCAATTGTAACGGGCTTATAATCATCCCAGCTGCTTACAGAAAATCCGCCTTCTTTTACAAAATATTCATTATCAAGCTTTACTTTGTGAATACGAACATGACATCCGTTTAGCGGAACAAGCCAGGTTTCAATGGTGCTTTTTTGATCATTTGCAAACGGAATATGCTTTGAATGTAAAACTCCGTCGTTATACCCCATATCTTCAAATCCAAATCGGTGCGAAGTCATTGAAAGGTCTTTTGTTTCAAGCGCTATCATACTGTCAATTGATATATTATCAACTCCTGAACATCCGAAGCCTGTTGCCGAATTATACACAAATTTGGAATACCAGTTTCGCACATTACCGAAACGGTGAGTCATTTTTCCATCATAATAATACTGCGCAGTATTATTATACATATTTACAATTCCGTTATGACCTTCAAAAAGTATGTTTATATCCTTATGTTTTGCATTCACAAGGAAATCTCCTTTTTCAGAAGGAAGCTCCGCCTTGTCATAATCCCAGAAAGGATGATTTTCATCCATCAAAAGAGCAAGGAAACTTTTACAGCACCAATATGCACCACCATCAGAGGTATACCCCTCAATAACACAGGGGCTTTGATACAGGTAACCCTCAGGGATAATGTCAGATTCTTCGTTTTTAACATTATTTTTGAAAAATTCAATATTTTTTGCTGTAATTCTGCCGGCAAGCGACGGATTAATATCACATCCTGCAAGAACCGCCGCAGGAAAAAGTGCACACGCCGCAAAACGGTATGAAAGTGAACGCCCAAAAGGAACATTGGCACCGTCTGCCGCAAACCAATGCGTATAGTAATCAATAAATGCATTGGTTCTTTCAATATATTTATTTTTATATTTTTCGTAATCCTTAAAGGTTTCATCTGCAATAAGAGTCCACAAAAGAGGATACAAATGAAGTGACCACGCTTCGTAATAATCAAATCTGCCAAACGCACCGTCCTTATACCAACCGTCGTCAATATAAAGACTGTCAAGAAATTCAAGACCGTATTCAAGCATCCCGTCTATTCTTTCAAAATTATATCCGAAACGTTTTAAAACGGTAAAAGTAAACAGTGGAAACCAATAGTGATTATTAGGCCAGGAATGGTCAAAAGCGACCTCTGCCATTTCATATATTTCCTTAGCATAAAGGTCTTTTTCGTCCTTTGAAAGCGGCTCCCAAAGCCGTTCTCTTGCAAAGAACAAGCCAAGCATAAGTCCTGCAAGCTCAGTAATATTCTGATTTTCATACGCATAAGGATTAAAATCCTTTTTATATCTGTCCCACGAATATTCTTCGTTGTGGGATAAGCCTCTGTTAAGGGTATTTATAAGATAATCAAGTATTGATATTTTTTTACCGTCAACATTGATATTTATTTCTTCTCCGCCTGCAAGTATTGGTGTAATTCCCCAGAACGGTCTACAGAAATTTTCAAGAAATGCAGGAACATAACCCACCTGATCCGGCTTAAAAGCCAGATCTCCCTTTGCATCTCTGCGAGCATTGCGTTCCATAAGCGGAATACATATTTTTAAAGCATATTCTTTTATTTCATTTCTGCTAAGCATATTATGAATCCTCCTGTTTTTAAGTCATAAGCAGTAAGCGGCGCACATCAGTGATATGCTACGCCGCTTTTTTATTATTTTATTTCTACAAATATATTTTTTTCTTTTCCTATGATTTCAACTCCGCCATCTTTAATTACAATATCGGGCAGAATTATATTATCGTCAACTTTTTTTACTGCAAAAGCTGATGCAAAAATGTATTCACCGGGTTTTAACGCTTCTTTGGTTTTATAAATAGGATAACCGGCAAGAGGTGCATACAAATGGAAGTTTGCCTGTGTATCCTCATAATTCATTTCAATTTCTGCAGTAGAAACGCTTTTCATAACTGAAATATAATCATAATTTTCAACAGATGCAGTATCTCCACCAAATTTCGAAGGTCTGTAATCGTCCCAGCTGCCAACAGAAAATCCGCCTTCTTTTACATAATATTCCTGGGAAAGCTTAACCTTATGAATACGAATGTGGTATTCGCCCATAGGTAAAATCCAGGATTCAACAGTACTTTCCTTATCATTTGTAAAAGGAATATGTCTGGAATGTAAAATTCCGTTTTCAACACCAAGATTTTCAAAAGCAAGACGGTGGGAACACATTGTTTCGTCTTCTGTAACAAGAGAAATCATACTGTCAACTGACATTTTTTCTATTACAGAACAACCAAATCCCACTGCGGAATTATATACGAATTTTGAATACCAGCTTCTCTCATTACCAAAGCTGAACGGTCTTTTTCCGGTAGTATATGCAGTGTTGCTGAACAAATTGACAATTCCGTTATGACCTTCAAAAATAAGATTTATATCTTTATGCTTTGCATCAACAAGGAAATCCCCTTTTTCGGATGGAAGCAAGGCTTTGTCATAATCCCAGAAAGGATGATCATCGTCAATTAAAAGCGCAAAAAAAGCTTTACAGCACCAGTACGCACCGCCGTCTGATGTGTAGCCCTCAATTATAGCCGGTGCGTGATACAAGTAGCCTTCCGGTAAAATATCTGATTCTTCATTTCTTACGTTGTTTTTGAAAAATTCTATATTTTTTGCAGTTATTCTGCCTGCAAGAGAGGGATTTACATCACACCCTGCAAGAACAGCTACCGGAAACAGCGAACAAGCCGCAAAACGATATGTAAGAGAACGGCCGAAAGCTACATTTGCACCGTTTGCATCAAACCAATGGGTAAAATATTCAATAAATTCGTTGGTTCTTGAAATAAATTTTTTCTTATGCTCTTCATAATTATTAAAACTTTCATCTGCAATAAGAGTCCATAAAAGAGGATACATGTGAAGTGCCCAGGCTTCGTAATAATCAAATCTTCCGAAAGCACCGTCAACAAACCAGCCGTCGCTTAAATACAGTCCGTTAAGAAACGCAAGACCTCCGTCAATCATTTCGTCAAGTCTTTCAAAATTATATCCAAAACGTTTTAAAACTGTAAATACAAATAACGGAAACCAATAATGGTTGTTAGGCCAGGAATTGTCATATGCAATCTCAGCCATTTCGTACAGTTCTTTTGCATACATTTCTTTTTCTGCTTCAGAAAGTGGCTCCCAAAGCTGATCCTTCGCAAAATAAATGCCAACCATAAGTCCTGCAAGCTCAGTTATATTCTGATTTTCATAACAATAAGGATTCATATTCATAATATCCTTATGTGTGTCCCACGAATACTTTTCACCGTGAGAAAGACCTTTGTTAAGAGTCAGTCTCATATATTCAAAAACAGTTATTTTTTCTCCGTTTGCATCAAGAATTATGTCCTCGCCATCGGAAATAACAGGAGCAATTCCCCAGAAAGGACGGCAGAAATTTTCAAGGAATGTGGGAACATAGCCAACCTGATCAGGTTTGAATCCCCAGTCACCGTTTTGCATTCTTCTCATATTACGTTCCATAAGAGGAACACAAATTTTAACTGCATAATCTTTTATATCTCTTTTGCAAAGCATACTTAAATCTCCCAAACTACATTTTTGTCATTCGTTTTGCTACTCCGGCAGCTATTTCAAATTCTGAATTCTTTTTACCGTCAAAGAAATTCCGTGCTTCTTTTATAAGAGCTGTTGTTATTTTTTCACGTCTGTCCAGGGTAGGTCCTGCCATATGCGGAATACAATAAACATTTTCAAGTTTTCTTAATTCACTATCCTTATCAAGCGGTTCTTTATGGAAAACATCAAGAACTGCACGGAAACGGTTTTTCTTCAATTCTTCAATCAGAGCTTCCTCGTCTGTTACTTCACCTCTTGAAGTGTTTATAAAAAGAGAATTATCCTTAAGCATTTCAAAATACTCTTTTGTAATAAGTCCTCTGTTTTCCGCATTTAATGCAGAATGAACCGAAACAATATCACAGGTAGAGAAAATTTCTTCCAAAGATGCACCGGAAATGTTATATTCCTTCATAAATGCTTCATCGGGAAGATAACGTGTAAACAGTTTTATTTTAACTCTGAAGGGTTTCAGAAGCGGAATAAGTAATTTGGATATTGTTCCAAGACCAATAATACCTACTGTTTTATCAAGCAAGCCTTCCCACAAATCGGCTTCGGTTCTCCACTCACCTTTTTTTACGGCATCTATATACTGGGGAATTCTTCTTTGTGCCATAAGCATATAGGAAAGTACACCCTCTGCTACAGATTCCGCATACATAATATTTCCGCTGAAAACAGTTTTGCCTGCGTCGTAAGCATAACTGTCCACAAGATTACCTACGGTTCCGCCGGTATGTACAATAAGCTTCAGGCGGTCGTTACCTTCTAAAACTTCTTTATCAAGCATACAGTTTCCCCATCCGGTAAGAACTGCATCATAGTTCATAAGAATAGGTCTTAGTTCCTCTTTTGAAAGACGTTTTTCTGCATAGGTAACATCAAAATTTGCTTCTGCAAATTTCTGAACATTTTCCGGAACAAATGTTGATTTAACAGCCCCCTCCGGAATAGCTACAAATAATTTTTCCATAATTTTCTTCTCCTTATTTTAGTAATTCTTCATATGCTAAATCTCTTATTTTATGATGTACAAATTCAGGAACATCCACAACATCCTTGATGTGCTGAAAATAGACAATAGAAATATTATTTTCAACATCAAATACTGCATAACTTCCTGCCGCACCGGTAAGCTCAAAGCAACCAATCGGCGCAGGAGTTTCACACTTGGTTTTATCAAACAGAACCCTTACCGAAAAACCGTAATGACAGCCCCACGCAGGGTATCTGAAATAGGTGCTTAAAATTTTATCATTCATTCGTATTTTTGTAATTTCATCAATACTTTCTTTTTCCAGAAGTACGTATCCGTTTTCGGAAACTCCGCCACTTGAAATTGCTGACACAAATTTACAATAATCATCAAAGGTGGAAATAATTCCTGCGCCTCCGCTTTCGTAAACGGGAGAAAAGACAAATACATTACTTTTCGGCAGTTCTTCCGCACAACCTTTATCATTATTATATCTGTAGTGAGGAACAATTTTTTCGGTTGGAACATCGTTTATATCAAACGTTGTATCTTTCATTTCAAGAGGTTCAAAAATTTCTTTTTTCAAGTATTCTCCAAAGCGCATTCCTGAAGCTTTTTCTATAATGGCGCCAAGAATATCATAGCAAAGACTGTAAGAAAAATTTTCACCTGGTTCAAAAAGAAGGGGCATTTTGCTTATTGCCACAGCTATTTCCTGCGTAGAGGCATTGGGGTTATTTTTAATGGCGTTTTTAATTTGCTCAGAATTTATATTATAGTCAAATCCGCCCTGCATTGAAAGTAAATTTTCCACAGTAAGCTTATTTTTTGCTTTCCATATCTTTTCACCATTATTTACCGTAAGCTCGGAAAACTGAGGAAGATATTTTTCTACATTATCGCAAAGGGACAATTTCCCCTGTTCAACAAGCTTCATAGCTGATACTGCAGTGATTATTTTTGTCATCGAATATATAAAATAAAATTTTTTATTTTCGTCATAATCCCCTTCTTTGCAGTCAAAAATCACTTCGTTGTTTTTTATAATTCTGCACTCACAGGAAGGTATGCTGTAATCTTGCTGCAAACTCTCAAGAAACACGCGTAATTTCTCAAATTTCATAACCATCACTTCCGGTATAAATTTTATGTTTTAATTATATATTTTTTAAAAAAGCTTGTCAAGTGCCAAAATCAAATAACAGATGAATATTTTTAAAGGCGATAAGCCACACAGCTTACCGCCTTTAAAAAGTTTATGTTTTTTTGACCATTACCGTTTTACACTTAGGACAGGATATTTCAATTTTTCCTTTTCCCTTTGGAACTTTCAGTTGGGTTTTACACCCGGAACACTTGAAATATCTGTAAGTTTTTCTGCCCGAAATACGATTTTTGATAATTTGAATTTCAGGAATTATTTTATTTTTAATTTTCAGGTATTTATTAAGTTCTGAATAGCGTTTAGGAATATTTTTTGAATAGCATCGAAAAATTGACCACAATAACAAAGCTGCCGCAACAAAATATAAAAAGCGCAGTGGTTTAAAAAGCGATAATACAAAAAATACTATCCCGGAAATATCCAGAAATCTTGAAAATTCATCCACTCCGTATCTGCCCTGCATCATCCTTTGCAGGCTATATGCCATATTCTGAAGAAAATTTCTCATTTTGTCAACTCCTTTCAAAGGAGAATACACTATTATTTTTAACCTGTAATAAACAAATTATGAATTAACTGTAAATACAGTTATACACTACATTTCTGAGTCTTGGCTGATAATATTCCTCGTGTGGGTTAAGCATATGGTGAGTATAAAATACCGAAAGACCGATATCAGGATCCACAAGAACGGTTGCACCTGCCGCACCACCCCAGCCAAATTCACCAAGATTACCTGTACTGCCGCTTTTTGCTTTATCTATAAGCGTTCTTACACCAAGTCCGTAGCCATAGCCTTTTAACTGTGACCAGTTGAAATTTTTTGAAAGTTCCGGACTGTTTAACTGATTTGTTCTTAACAGTTCAACAGTTCCTTTTGAAAGTATTCTTTCGCCGGATGCGCCAAGTCCGAAATTTGCAAGAGCGGAAGCCAGTTTTGAATAATCGCCCACTGATGTAGTGATACCTGCACCGCCACTGTCATGTTCTGTACTTAACACAAGGTTTTCAACATCCTTACCAACATTTATTATATTGCCGGCAGACTTATTATTAGTTTCCGACTGCAGTTTTACAAGGTCGCTTTCTTTACCGTTTATATACTTATACTGTTCTGCCATTCTGCCTTTTACAAGTTCGTTGGAATAATAGCTTTCATTCATACCAAGAGGTGTAAAGATATTTTCCTTTACATAGTTACGGAATTTTTTCCCGCTTATTACTTCTACAACACCGGCAAGGACATCGTGCGAAAGACTGTACTGCCACGCTGTTCCCGGTTCAAAAGAAAGCGAAGCTTTCGCAATAGCATTAACTATGTCAAGTGTTTCTGCTTTACCATCACCATTCTTTACAGCTTCTTTAATGGCAAGTGTTTCCATATTGTAGGTAAGTCCCGAAGTCATGGTAAAAAGATGACGTAATGTAATAGGATTTTTCGCTTTTTCACGAACGCCTTCTTCATTTCTTATGTACATTTCCTTAAAAGCCGGAATAAAATCATAAAGCGGATCGTCCAGCAGAAAATATCCTTTTTCATAAAGCTGCAAGGCCGCAGTAACAGTAGTTACTTTAGAGCAGGAGTAAATATTAAACAACTTATCGGACGTCATTTTTATCTGATTTTCAAGGTCTGCATAACCTGACTGGTAATTAAATACTTCATTGTTATTAATACATACACTTACCGAATTTCCCGGAATTCGCCATGATGTAAGATAATCCATAAAACTTTTTAACGCATCAAATTTCATAACTTTACCTCCGAATTATAAAAAAAGCGGCTTATAAAGCCGCTTTAAATTAGTGCATAACAGGAACAGTATTAGGTGTTTGTGGCTGTGAAGCACTGTTAATTTTAATCAGCTTTTCTTCCTGAACCCATTCAACAGTTGCTCCCAAACCTTCTGCAACCGCACGAATAGGAATATACACAGTTCCGCCTATATTAACCGGCTCAGCCATAATCTGTTCTGTAACAGTATTACTGTAGTCACCTGCAAGAGTTTTTCTTCCTATAGTTATTAACTTATTGTTTGTCTGAAGTGCAATAGCTGCAATGTCGTTGTACACAGTTACTGTCTGAGATTCGTTATTCCAGTTGATATTAGCGCCCAATGCTTCGCATATAGCTCTGACAGGAGCGAGATTTACTGCAGACTGACCTATCCACGATGTTTTTATAACAAGAGCAACTCCATTAGAATCCTGCACAACACGTTTTCCGTTAACCATTACCATTATATCCCATGCGTCAGTCATATTATTCTGTGCAGATACAGAATAAACAAAGGTTGAGAAAAGAATACAAATGATTAATGCAAGGCACATAGTTTTTTTCATAATAAGCCCTCTTTTCTTTCTGAATATACTTGTATTTACATTATACAACAAAAATTTACGTTTTTCAATGACTTTTATATGTTTTTTGTATTACACTTAGATTTCAAAATTAAGAATTGTGTTTACGGCATTTGCTCCGTCTGATGCCGCAGTCACAACCTGACGAAGTGTTTTTTTACATACATCTCCGGCTCCGAAAACACCGTTTATATTGGTTTCCTGATTGGAATTACACACTATATATCCGGCTTCATCAAGCTTAAGCTTGTCCTTTACAAGCTCTGTATTGGGAATATTTCCAATTGCTACAAACAAAGCTGAAACCTCAATCTCGTGTATTTTATTTTCAATTTTATTAAAAACTTTAACACTTTTTAAAAACTCATCTGCCACAAGCTCTTTTACTTCGCTGTTCAGAATAAATTCAACATTTTTCATAGCTTTAAGTTTTTCTACGGTAGATTTATTACCTCTGAATTCATCTCTTCTGTGAACAATATACACCGTTTCACAAATATTTGAAAGATAAACGGCATCATCCAGAGCTGTATTTCCTCCGCCGGCTACCATAACCTTACGGTTTCTGAAAAAAGCTCCGTCGCAGGTGGCACAATATGATATTCCCATACCGGTAAGCTCTGCTTCATTTTTTATTCCAAGCTTTCTGGGCGATGCTCCCGTTGCAATTATAACATTTTTTGCTTTATACTCATTTTTTGATGTAAATATTGTTTTAATTTCCGAATCAAGCTCAAGGGTTATAACCTTTTCCATTACGGGAGATATTTTGTGATATTTTAACTGTTCACTTAATTTTTCACCGAATTCATATCCGCTGATGGTTGTAAAACCTGTAAAATTTTCAAGATTATGAGTATTTACTATTTGTCCACCTATATATTTTTCTTCAAAAAGAACAGTTTCAAGCCCCGCTCTTTTTGCGTAAACTGCCGCAGTAACGCCTGCCGGCCCTCCGCCAATTACAGCAACATCATAAATCATAAAAATCTACTCCTTTATAAAGTATTTATCGTTTCTTATTTCAAACTGCTCTTTTTTTATTCCTTCTGAAAGCACAATTTCGTTGTTCTTTTTAACCATAATGCATTCAATACCGTTTGTGGAATTTAGAAGTTTTAAGCCTTTTTCTTCACCAAGTATCATAAGAGCTGTTGCATAGGCATCTGCCTCAGAAGAATTTTCGGAAATTACAGTTACAGAAAGCAATTCGTTTTCAACGGGATATCCGGTATACGGATTAAGAATATGATTATAAAGCTTACCGTCTGATGTAAAATTCCTCTCATATATTCCGCCCGTAACAAGAGTTTTATCCTTAAGTCTTATTGCACCAAGACTTATTCCATTTTTTTCACCGGGATCCTGAATGCCTACAAGAAATCCTTCGCTTCTTTTATCGGAATTTCCTGTGAATTTTATATTTCCGCCAATATCTACAAGGGCATTTTTTATTCCGGATTTTTTAAGGAATTCAACAGCTTTATCCGCAGCATATCCCTTTGCAATTCCGCCAAGATCCACTCCGACACCGTTATTTAATGCTACAATATTATTTTCTTTAAGTTCAATATTTCTGTATGATACAACAGATTTAGCTTGTAAAATCTCCGATTCTGACGGAACTTTTGCGTTTTTGAAATTCCATAGCTCGGAAAGCGGTTTTATGGTTACATCAAAAGCTCCATCTGTCTTCTCGGAAATCTCCACAGCTTTTTTTATAACCGCATACAAATCATCCGAAACCGAAGAATGTCCTGTTTTGTTTAATTTTGCAAGTTCAGAATCCTCGTTATAGGTATTCATAATTTTATCAATTCCGGAAATCAGTTCATAGCATTTTTGAGCCTCATTATCAAAATTTCCTTTATCATATATAACTATTCTTACCTGAGTATCCATAAGGAATCCGTATTTTTCAGTTTTATTGTTGTTTTCAGATAAAGAAGGAATTACTTTTATGCAAACCAACAACAAAAGAATAACTAAAATTAACAGAATTATTTTTTTATTGTGCATTTGTGCCTCCGACATTTATCTGCGGCGCTGCAGGACTTGCAGGCTGAGATGGCTGAACAGCAGGAATACCGGTATCAGAATTTCCCGAAGAAGGAGTGTTGGGGGTTGAATCGGGCACTGCAGAAGGCTCGTTAACCACTACACCCGGATTTTGTGACGGAACATTATCATTTGATACCGAGGGAGTATTTTCAACGGATATTTCAGATGATGCAGTTTCTTTCTTTGTGTTTTCTGCTTCATTCTTGGTATCTGTTTCTTCTTTTTTATCCGCAGTATTATTTTTTTCTGTTGTTTTTGGAGCAGTATTTTTAGGAGCTGCAGAAGATGATTTCTTTGTAGTTGAAGAATTAGTTTTTGCAGTGCTTTTTACAGTTGTTTTTTTTGCGTTTTTCTTTTCATCTTCATAAGCTTCTTTATATTCTTCATAAAGTTTTTTGTACTTATCCACGTCTTTTTCCAGAGTTGCAATATCCTTTTTCTGTTCGTTAACTGTTTTTACCAGTTCATCAACCTTTTGCAGTTCATCCGCAAACACAAGATTTTTTGATTTCATATAAAAATTTGCTGTTGCCAAAAAGGATATACAAAATGCAGTTCCCAATATCACAGAGGATTTTGCAATTTTTTTATTAAAAAATTTACCGTGTTTTTTATGTTTTTTCTTTTTTGAAGCAGTTTCATTTGCAGAAATAACTTCTTCTTTTTTTTCTTCAAATTTTTCTTCCATTTTTATCCCCTCCAGGTAGTTAAACTTCTATAAGCTCACATTTATCAATATTCCATATGTATGCATCAATCTTACCGGTAACGCCTTTGGTTTTCTTTATAGCTTCCTTATACATTTCAAGCTGCGGCTCATATGTTTTTTTGAGATAATCCGAGCTTTTTTTTGTATATTTATAATCCAGCAATATAAATTTTCCGTCATATTCAAAATAACAGTCCATCACACCCTGAAGAATTATACTTTCATCCGATTTGATTTCAGGATATAATTTTTTAGCAGGAACCGTTATAAGAAAATCCTTTTCACGGTAGATATTATCTGCTGTAAGCATTTTTTTGCCTATATCTGATTCGAAAAGCAATGCCGCTTTTTTAGCTTCATCAATGGTAAGATTTTCTTTTACATATTCATTACTTTCATAAAAATCGCAAACAGCCTTATTTGCACCTTTGTTTCTGATTTCGTCGAAATCTATTTTTTCAAATATGTAATGGAGAACTGTTCCCGTCATTGCAGAATTTTTTATTTCACCCTCACTGTATCGTATATCATTCAGAACGACATTTCTGAGATATACTCCGTTATCGGCTTCCACGTCAAACAGTTTTCTTGCATCACTTACAGAAATTTTCTGCGGAATTTCCGTAAGCTCAGTTTCATATTCAAACTGTGTATAACGGTTTATTTTTTCTACAAATTCTTCGGGTAATTCTGAATTTTCAAGAAGATTTTCGTCTCTTATTTCTTCTGCTATAACCTCAAGCTCTTCCGGCACTACAATACTTAAATCCATATTAAAACCGTAATTTTTAGCATCGAGATATCCCGACATACCATTTTCGTAAAATTGCTTATGTCTTATAAGAGCAGGTAAAATAAAGTCGAAATAACTTTTTGCTTTAAGAAAATCAAAGCAGGACATTTCATCATTGTCGCCATACGCCCGGGTGGAAAATTTAACAATATCCTCATCAAAAACTCCCAGCGCTCCCGAAACAATAAGCTTTTCCTGCGCACGTGTTAGGGCAACATACAAAATACGCAGTTCTTCTCTTAAGGTTTCTGTTTTTTCCTTTATTTTAAGCACATTTTTTACAAGAGTTGGGTATTTATATCTTTTATCAAGATCAAAATAATCGCATCCGATACCCATACTCTTATCTACTAAAATTCGCTCTCTCATATCCATTATATTAAACGGTTTATTGCATCCTGCAAGAATAACAATCGGAAATTCAAGACCTTTACTTTTATGTATTGTCATAACATCTACTGTATTTCGGTTTCCGTCAATTAAAGCGGCGGCGTTAATTTCACGTTCACTTTCAATTATTTTGTTTACATATGCAATAAAAGAGCTTATACCCTTATAGCCTGATTTTTCATAATTCTTGGCAATTTGGGTAAGCAGTTTAAGATTTTCATTTTTCTGATCGCCGTTAATGTATCCAAGCTGTAATTCTCTTATATATGTATCCTTATATATTTTCTCCATAAGCTTGTACAGCTCATTGGTTATGGAATAATCCCTGAGCTCGTCCAGATAACTTAACAGCTTTCTGATTTTGGGCTCGTTTTGTTTTTTCTTAAGAATTTCATAAAAAGATTTATCATTAAAATCATTGCGCATTTTAAGAAATTCTTCATCTGTAAAGAAATATACATTTTTCATCACAGAAAGCAAAGAAATATCATCATAAGGATTGTCCACAACTCTCAAAAGTGCTGTAACTATTTTTATTTCGGGCGTTTCAAAAAAGCTGGTTTTTTCATCATACGAAACAGGAATTCCAAGTTTTTTCAATTCGTCAAGAAATTTTGCAGTTTTTGCATTAAAGCTTCTTACAAGTATAACAATGTCACGGTATTCTGCCCTTCTTAGCTGCCCGTTGTCACCTCTTAATCTGAAATTATCGTCCGCAATAATGTCTTTTATACGTTTGGCTATGGCTCTCGCTTCTAAAATTTCGCCTTTTTCTTCCAGCGTTTTTTCATCATAACCGGATACTGCAAGCAGTATTTCACTGTTAAATTTACCTTCGGTATCATCGCTGTAATTTCCGTCAAAATATTTTAATCTTTCTGTAGCCTTATAGGAAAGTCCTGATGTAGACTCTGTCATTACATAATCAAAAATTCCGTTTACAAAATCAAGAACACTTTTTCTTGAACGGTAATTACAGTTAAGATTTATATTTGTTCCGTTATTTCCTTCTGAATAACTGCTTCTTCTTTTCAGGAAAAGTTCAGGATTTGCCTGGCGGAAACGGTAAATACTCTGCTTTACATCGCCAACCATCACAAGGTTTTCGCCATTACTTGAAACAAGATTAAAAATTGCTTCCTGAACTTCATTGGTATCCTGATATTCATCAACAAGAATTTCCGCAAAACTTTCTCTTATTTCTCTTGCTGCCTGAGAGGGAGTATCAAGGTTTTGGTTATCACAAAGAAGCCCCAGTGTAAGCTGTTCGAGGTCGTTGAAATCAAGATAATTTTTACTGTATTTTCTTTCTCTGTATCTTATATCAAATTCTTTTATTACAGAAAATAATTTAGCAATTACAGGATAACAGGCATCCGCTTCAAAACCGGCGGCATCTTCATCCCTTTCGAAAAAAGCTGTATTTATTTTAGTAAGTTCATCCTTTAAAAAGTTGCGTATATCCTTTGCAGGAGTTCCGTCGGCACCTTTTTTTACATTTGGTAATCTATCAAAAGATGCTCTCAGGCTCTGAATTCCGGCTCTCATTTCATTAAAGCCTTTTAATTCAGCTACCTCTTTCATTAAAGCTCTTTCTCTTAAAAAGAAGGATTCGTATGATTCTATTCCATCAGTGTTTGCGATATATTCCAGCGCAAAGTCGTATTTTTTTATAAAACCTTTTAACAAATCCGATATATATTTACATATATATTCTCCGTAAATGCTGTTTTCAAAATCACCGCTTTCAAGCAGCAGTTTTTCTGCATTATCAAGCCAGTTGAAATAAAAAGGGGCACTTGTTATTTTATTATAAATTCCAAAAACAAGCTTATTTAAGGATTTATCATCTCTTCCCGGCGCATAACGCTCTACAAGCCCTGCAAAATCGTCGTCTTCCGCTTCGTATAGCTCATCGAGTAAATCGTCTAAAACCTCCTGCCTCATAAGAGCATTTTCCGTTTCATCAATAATACTGTAATTAACCGGAACATTTTCCGGAAGATAATATGAATATTTTTCAAGCATTTTTGTACAGAAAGAATGAACGGTGCTTATATTGCAGGCATTAAGGAGCAGCAACTGTTTCTTAAGCTTGCTATCACTTGGATTTTCAGCAATTTTTTTCTTAAGGGCTTTTGAAATTTTTTCTTTCATTCCGTTTGCGGCAGCCTTTGTGAATGTAACCACCAGCAGCTTATCAATATCACAATTTTCTTCACAAACAGTTCTTATTATTCGTTCTACAAGCACAGTTGACTTACCGCTTCCTGCTGCCGCAGAAACCAGTACCGAACCGTTTTTATTCTCAATTACCGATAATTGCTCCTGAGAAAATTTAACACTGCTCATCAATTACACGCTCCATAATTTCTACTTTTTTAAGCTTATCAGGCACATCAAATTTGCAGGTAGTGTTATCAAAACCGCAAACCGAACCGTAAGGACAGTAATCACATCCTGTTTTATCGCCGTTTTTAAGAGGATAAATACCAAAATCACCATCGAAAATGCCTTTACTTAAATTTTCAACGGTCTTTTTTGTATGTTCCAGAATTGCAAGGAATTCTTCCTCACTAAGAACATTTTCACTCTCATAATTACCTGTTTTCTTTAAAATACGTACTCCGGATATTATATCAGATGAATGTTTTTCTTCATAATCGCTGTCCATATTACAAATAAGCTCTTCATTATCCAGAATAACACCACTCATTTTAAGCTCTTTTTTTATTTCAAATTCCACTTTGTCATCCCCGGCTGGATTATTAAGCTTAATAAGCGGTTCATCAAGCGTAAGATAAAGCATTGCACCGGGTTTTACATTTTCAAATATCTTCTGTTTAAGCATAACAAGCAGATAAAAGGAAAGCTGTAAATTTATTCCGTTATACACATCACTTAAATCTATGGATTTCTGCGAAGACTTGTAATCAACAACACGAATATAATCCGTATTATCTGAAGTTAACTTATCAACTCTGTCAATAACACCTTTTAAAAGAACACGTCTGTCGTCCTCCAGATCAAAACGTATTCCATCAAGCATACCGTTTTTTTCTGAAAAATACATTTCGTATCCAAGAGGTACAAAATTCCCCTTCTGAAAGTGAAGTTTTATAAGATTTATAACTCTTCTTGATATTCGTTTAAGCTTTTTAACGAGATATTTGCTTTTTGCATCGGATACAAAAAGTCCGCCGTATTCATTCTGAACAACTTCTTCTGCAATGTTTTCTATATTTTCTTCTATAAATGTATCAGTAAGCTCTTCAAATGAAATATTTTTTTCTGCTATCATTTTTGAAAAATCTTCTATAATCTTATGGCTTAAACTTCCCGCATCTGCCACATTAACTGTAAATTCCTTTTTTTCTCTGCATTTTAAAACATATCTTAAGTAGTAGGAAAATGCGCAGGAACGGTATTTTTCCAATCCTGTAACGGCAGTTTCAAGTTCATTGTCAAAGCGCTTTGAAACAAGATTTTTATCTATCTTTATATTCTGCTTTGATGTTTTGAAAATAATATTTTTATAAACCCTTTGAGCAGTATATTTATATTCATCATCATTAAGAAAATATTTAAAGGTATTTACTGTTTCTTCGTCATCATAACCCTTTTTTATATCGTTTATCACACGTTCAAAAAGAAGTCTTTTAGAGGTTACTTTATTATCGGATTTTCCCGTAAAAACCGGGTTTTCGGGGAAAATATTTCTGATTGATACCAAAACCTCCGAGGGGCTTAATTTATCAAGAGAAAAATTGGTTTTCGGATAAGACATAACAAGCTCATCTACATCCGAACAAACTGCATTATAAATAAGAAGCTGTTCTTCTGAAAGTTTTAATTGTTTACTCATAGAAAGACCTATTCCTATTTCGTTAAGATAAGCTCTGTCTATTTCATTTATAAGAGATTCCGATGCAAATCCCCCGGGAATAACCCCTTCTGTCATTCCAAGAACAAACATATATTTGAATTTTCCGTTTCCTGTTCCGTTCATCCCCGTAACATGAACACTGTCCATAGATAACGGAATGGTGGATATAGAGTGACTTTCATATGCCATTTTAAGTAAATCTGCAAAGGTTTTGAAATCAATTACCTTATTGTCCATAATAAGGCTTGTTCTTCGTATTGCTTCGGTAACTGTATTATAAACCTGAGCAAACTGCATTCCTTTAATAAGATCACCATTACGGTTAAATTCATTTATGTATTCTTCAATTGTTTCCTTATAGCAGATATTTTCAAGAAAATCTATTATAAATTCACCGAATTCTTCAGCTGTGTGTTTGCCTTTTACACGGGAAATAAAAATTTTAAGCGGTAAAATGGCTTTTTCGTACACAAATTTTACTGCATTTTCCGATGATGGCAAAAATCCGTATTTTGATTTTGTTTCAAGTGTTTCCTCTATGCTTTTTCCGGAAAAAAGCTCATAATTTTTTACGCCGGCTTCACGAACAAAATTTTCAAAATTAAAAACTTCATCTCTGAAATTTTTAATAACATATCCGGATTTAAGATAAGACATCAGATATTCACGGTTTCCGGGATACTGTGCAATATCTGAAACAAGCGTAACAAAACCTGCCGCAGATAAATCTGCAACAGAAGTTTTTTCGTCTATATAATAGGAAATTCCGTATTCGGCAAATAAGGTTTCCACGTCTTTTTTATAATCATCCATAGAACAAAGAACAAAAACAAAATCACCGAATTTTGCATTATCCTCGCCTATTATACGAATCATTTCGTTGATGGCATTTTCACATTCTTCGTAGCTGTTTTTCAACGAATATATTTTTAAGCTTTCGGCTTTTTTATTGCAGGACTGATATGTATGATTATAAAAGTTCTTTTCAAGGAAACCGCATTCTTCATTTTTGTAAAAACTTTTTTCAAAGAATTCTTCGCTGTATTCCGCACCGGTTTCGTCAGCCGCTTTTCTCAGCTTGTCTTTTGTGATTCCCGTTGTATAAAACAAATCTCCTGCACTGTTGTGCCCTTTATCGCAAAGCAGAGAAACGGTTACGTTACATTTATTATTTATAAGAACTTTTATAATATTAAGCTCCTGCTCGGTAAATCCTGTAAAACAATCCACAAACACATTTGAACCGCAAAAATAATTATTTTCAGCAATTTCCTTTGCAGCCATAAGAAGCAGGTCGTCGTAGTCTTTAAATGTATTTTCTATTTCAGATTCATACGCCGCATAAATAGTTTTTATATCCCTGATTTTTTTTCGTAAAGACTCCGGAAGCTCGGAATTTGACGCCGCCTCCAAAAGGGCATCTGTTCCAATCATATATCTTTTAAATTCGCTTATCTGAGAAGCTACAGACTCGGCAAATTCAGGTCTTGAAGCACCGTTTTTAAATATTTCAAGTTCCTGCCTTCTTTCAGATATAACCTTATTTAAAAGCAGATTTTTAGTGTCGTTATCAATAAACCTGATTGTACTGTAATCATCACGTTTTTTAAGGACATTCAGAGCAAGCTTTTTAAAACTCAAAGTTTCCATAAGAAATGCTTTTTCTTCTCCAAGCTCTGATAAAATAAGCTTTTCGGCATTGAAAACATTCTGCTCGGGAACAATATAAAGAACTTTATCTTTCCTTATCATTTCATTTAACAACGCTGTTGTTTTTCCGCTTTTCTTTCTCCCGTATATAACCTTTAAATTCATAATAAAAACCCTTTTTACATTTTAAATCTCATAAGATGCGGCTTTGCATACGATAAAAAATAATCATATAAATAAAGCACCACAATTCCAGCAACGCCCATAGCCCCAAGAGGCAGCTTTGTATCAAGCGCCGCAGGAATAAATGCTTTTAACACAAAATAAAGTATTACAAGCATTACAGCAAAATATATTCCCCTTATTCCATAGGACAAAATGTTGTTTTTTTTCGAAAACACTTCATGCAGATAAGGATAATATCCAAAACCAAGTATATAATAAATTATGACCTTTTTATCGCCCACCATAATAATTCCCAGCAAAGCAACTGCCAGATACGAAAGAAAAAAAGTTTTCTTTCCGCATCTTATAAGTAACAGATACATAATAACAGACGAAATAAATAAAAATGCCAGAGTCATATTTTGAAGAAATGATGCAAGCATCAGCGAAATAAGTGCAAGAGCCGCAAGTATTCCGCCATTGGTTAATTTCAGATTGTTTAACAGCATGATATCAGGTCACCGCCCATCATTTCACAACAACAGTCTGCAATACATAATTTTGTACAGCAATCTCCGCCGCAATCGTTGTTATAGCCCTGATTGTTTCCATACATTGTGTAGGAGGCGGTTCTGTTTCTTAAATTATTAAGAGTTGAACGGTATTCCATATTATTTGGCTCCATTGAGCAGGCTGTATTAAGAAAACTTAGCGCTCTGTCATACCAGCCTCTGTGCAGAGCAACAAGTCCTTTTAAATAAAACCACTCTGCAGTTCTGCTGCTCATACCGTCAAGCATAGCGTCTGCTTCTGTAACTCTTCCGGTCTGAATCATAACTCTTATCTGAGCAAAAGAGCCGTTTCCTCCGCTGTAGGTATTTTGCTGTCTTGCAGAATTATTTCCGCCGGCTTTTCCGGTTAACATATCATAAGCCTTATTTATTTCCTTAAGCTTTTCTTCCGCCAGTTCCTTTAACGGATTATCTGCATAACGATCCGGATGATATTTTTTTGCAAGCTCTCTGTATGCATTTTTTATTGTTTCCTGATCGGAACCTTCCGGGATTCCCAGCACTTCATATGGGTTCATTATTTTGTCTCCTTATCTTTATCGGCAGTAAGCACCGAATCTTTTTTATTTCTAAGTCCCAAATATACAATATTTGAAATCAGTTCTCTGTTTTTTTTGAATTCGATAAGTTCAAAGGCTTTTGCAACACTGTCCAGAGTAAGCATCAAGCCAAAATCCACCTTATCTTTAATTTTTTCGGTAAAATTATTTATATCTTCCCCATTATATCTGTAATAATTTACAACTGGGTTATAATTTTTGTTTTTGATATCCTCACCTATATCATCATAAGCATCAATAAGATAAATAAATCTTCCGAGATTATATCCAAAATTTGCCAGAGCTTTTTTTGATATATCATCCGTTTCAAGGTTTTGCGGACTAAAAAGCTTTTCAAGAATTTTTGCAAAACAGTCGGCAGTTTCGTCTGTATCGCAGGAATTTGCTTTTTCAAGATTTTTAAGTCTTTTTAACTGCTCGTTAATACATTTATACTCCTCGGGATATCTTTTTTTTGCTTTTTTAAGATGCCTTTTGTAAAACAGTAATGCAATAAGGCTTTTTAAATTCTTTTTATCAGAACAGTCGTCCGCCAGTTTGAAATATGTTGTTATAACACTCATATACGCACTGTAAACAAGTATTTCATCGTTTTTTACAACAGGTCTTTTGTTAATGGGATGAATAATACATTTTTCCTGCTTTATTTCCTGCGTTTTTGAAAGTGATGAAAGCACAAGTGCAAGAAATGCAAAATCATAGTTAAGTCCCATCCTTACACTTTGTGAAAATTCGTTCCCCAAAATTTTACAAAGTCCGCAGTAAAATCCTCTGAAAGTATTATAGTCTTTAATTTTCAGTTCATCCTTATAAACATTTACATAGCCAAACAAGCTAAACTACCTCACAATATTATATTACACCTACATTATAAACCATAAATATAAAAAAGAAAAGAGGTTTTTAATAAATTTACAATTTTTTAAAATAATGTTTAATTGACATTTATATATTTTTTTGGTATTATATAAAATGAGGTATGATAGATATGATTAGACTTGACAAATTACTTTCCGAAATGGGCGCAGGCTCAAGGAAAGAAGTTACCAAATATATAAGAAGCGGTTCGGTTTCGGTAAACGGAGAAATTATTAAGGCTCCTGATACAAAAGTTCAGGAATCAGCTGATATTATATGTATGGGAGAAAAAATAAAATACAAACAGTATTTTTATATTATGCTTAACAAACCGCAGGGTTATGTTACTGCAACTAAGGATAACGTAAATCCCACAGTTCTTGAACTTATTGATGATGAGCTTCTGAGAAAAAGAGTATCCCCTGCAGGCAGACTTGATATTGATACCGAAGGTTTTGTTTTTTTAACGGATGACGGACCTCTTAATCATAAAATCACCGGTCCAAAAGGACATGTAAGAAAAAGATATTATGTTGAGCTTGAAAAGCCATTATCAGAAGAACAAAAGGACAGGCTTGAAAACGGCGTTACTCTGGACGACGGATATCTTACCAAACCTGCGAAAATGGAAATCATCAACGGACATTCCTGCTACCTTGATTTATGGGAAGGAAAATTTCATCAGGTAAAAAGAATGTTTGCAGCGGTTTCCAATAAAGTAATATATTTAAAAAGAACAATTATCGGCTCTCTGCCTCTCGATGAAAATCTCGAACCCGGGCAGTACCGTGAAATAACAGATGAGGAGTTGGAATTATTATGGACATAAATGAAGTTCTGGCAAAAGAATTTAACATAAACAAATGGCAGGTGGACAACACCATTGCTCTTATAGATGAGGGCTGTACCATTCCGTTTATTGCCCGATACAGAAAGGAAAAAACAGGTTCTTTAGACGATCAGCTGCTAAGAGAACTGTTTGACAGACTTACTTATTTAAGAAATCTTGAAGAAAGAAAAGAAGAGGTTATCCGCTTAATTGATGAACAGGGCAAGCTTACAGATGAGCTTACTGTTGCTATTGCGGCGGCGAAAACCTTAACCGAAATTGAGGATATTTACCGTCCTTATAAGAAAAAGAAAAGAACAAAAGCAACAATTGCAAGAGAAAAAGGTCTTGAACCGCTGGCAACAGTTATTTATCTTCAGCAGTTAAAAGACGGCAATATAGAAGAAATTGCCGCCGAGTACATAGACGAAGAAAAAGAAGTTAACTCTGCCGAAGAAGCAATTGAAGGAGCACTTCACATTATTGCAGAAAATATTTCCGACGATGCGGATATAAGAAAAGATTTAAGAGCTTTCATTATGCGTTTCGGTGTTGTGGAATCCAAAAATTCCAAAGACGAAGATTCTGTTTACAGAATGTATTACGAATACAGCGAACCGGTTTTACGAATTGCAAACCATCGTGTTCTTGCGTTAGACAGAGGCGAAAAGGAAGATTTTCTTACTGTAAAAGTTGTAATTGACGAAGAAAGAGCGAACGAAATAATTTTCAAGCATACTGTTCTTGATGCCCCTTCCATCACCAAGGAACTTGTTAAAGAGGCAGGAATTGATGCTTTTAAACGTCTGATATTCCCTTCTGTTGAGCGTGAAATAAGAAATTATCTTACAGACAAAGCGCAGGAGGATGCAATTAAGGTTTTTGCAGTTAATCTCAAAAATCTGCTTTTAACCCCTCCGTTTAAAGATAAGGTTGTTTTAGGGCTGGATCCGGCTTACAGAACAGGATGTAAAATTGCAGTTATTGACGAAACAGGAAAAGTTCTTCACACAACTGTTGTATACCCCACTCCCCCTCAGAACAAAACAGAAGAAGCAAAGAAAACTCTTAAAGCACTTATAAAAAAATACAATGTTGAGCTTATTTCAATCGGAAACGGAACAGCTTCCAAGGAATCTGAAATTTTCGTTTCGGAAATGATAAAGGAAATTGATACAGAGGTTTATTACAGTGTGGTTTCCGAAGCAGGTGCTTCTGTATACTCGGCTTCAAAGCTTGGTGCGGAAGAATTTCCGGATTACGATGTTGCGCTAAGAAGTGCAGTTTCCATCGCAAGAAGAATTCAGGATCCGCTTGCTGAGCTTGTTAAAATTGATCCGAAGGCTATTGGTGTAGGTCAGTATCAGCACGATATGAACCAGAAACGTTTAAGCGAAGCTTTAGAAGGAGTTGTAGAAGCTTGTGTTAACTCGGTTGGTGTTGATGTTAATACTGCTTCCCCATCGCTGTTATCATTTGTTTCGGGAATAAATTCCACAGTTGCAAAAAATATTCTTAAATACAGAGAAGAAAACGGTGCATTCAAAACAAGAAAAGAGCTTTTAAAGGTTTCCAAGCTCGGTGAAAAAGCTTATACTCAGTGTGCAGGTTTCTTAAGAATTCCCGGAGGAAAAAATATTCTGGATAACACAGCAGTTCATCCCGAAAGCTACGGAGCTGCTTTAAAACTTCTTGAAAAGACAGATTTTACAGAAAATGACATAGGTAATTTAAGCGGTCTTAACGAAAAAGTGGAAAAAATAGGCAAAACAAAGCTTGCAGAAGAGCTGGAAATTGGTGTGCCTACTCTTACCGATATTATGAGTGAGCTTTTAAAACCCGGAAGAGACATCAGAGATTCTGCTCCGAAGCCGGAACTAAGAAGCGATTTGCTTGATATAAAGGATTTAAAACCCGATATGATTCTTACAGGAACAGTAAGAAATGTTACAGATTTCGGTGCTTTTGTAGATTTGGGTGTTCATCACGACGGACTTGTTCACATTTCCCAGATTTGCGACAAATACATTAAGCATCCTTCGGAAATGCTTTCCGTTGGCGATATATTAAAAGTAAAAGTTCTGGAAGTTGATGTCCAGAAAGGCAGAATTGCATTAACATTAAAAGGTATATAAAAGGAGTGTTTTACAATGAATAACGATGTTTATATGGAGTATATGGTCAAGAAAAAACTTGATGCAATCGGTGTTTTGAAAATCATAGGCTTATATGTTGCGGCAGCTTTGGTAAGTCTTTTACTAATGATTATTACCTTTGCTTCGCCTCAGATTGGTCAGTATCTAGGTCAGTTTACTTTTGCACTTACAGTAGGTGCATTTATAGGTGCGTGGTGGCTTAGTAACTACGTTGCTGTTGAATACGAATACATTTATACCAACGGTGAGCTTGATGTTGACAGAATTGTTGCAAGACGTACCAGAAAAAGAATGCTTACAGTTTCCATAAACAATTTCGATCAGATGGGGCTTGCAGAAGGCCCGGATTTTGAACGTGCTTACAAAGATCCCAACATCAGAGTTCGCTTAAACGCTGCAGGAGCTACAACACATTTTAAGGATTATTATGCAGTTTTCAATAACAAAGACGGTCAGCGAATGATTCTTATTTTTACTCCTACAACAAAAATGCTGGAAGAAATGAAACGCACAAATCCGTTTAAAATTAACATTTAAAAAAGAGTTGAATATTATGAAATTAGCAACCTCTGCTCAGATTCGCAAATTGGATAGCCTTGCTGTATCCGATTTCGGAATGAGTGATGAACAACTTATGGAAAATGCCGCATGGGCATTATATGAAAATATTACAAGGGATTTTTCTATGAAAAATCCCTATGCTGTTTTTTGCGGAAAAGGAAAAAACGGTGGAGACGGTATGTTTTTTGCCTGCAATGTTGTAAAAATGGGCGGCAAAGCAAAAATATACCTTTGTTGTGACGATGAAGAAAAGCTTCATCCCCTTACAAAAAAAGGACTTGAAAAAGCAAGAGAAATGAATATTGAGGTTTCCGGTTTCAGAGAATCGGTGGAAAAAGATGCCATTATAATTGATGCTTTACTTGGAATAGGCATTTCAGGAGCACCCGAAGGTGATATAAAAACTGCAATAGATATTATAAACCTTTATCCCAACAAGGTTATTTCCGTTGATATACCAAGCGGACTTAATGCGGATAACGGAAAATATTATGGTTCTGTTATACATCCCGTTGCTACATACACTCTTGCAATGGAAAAGATTGGTTTAAATTTATACCCCGGAAAAGAAATATGCGGTGAAAAAAAGCTTCTTGATATAGGTATTCCTAAAAACGCAGAAAAACAGCTTAATATTACCTGCGTTCTTGCCGATAAGGATTTTGCAACCGAAACACTGCCAAAAAGAAAGCCTGATTCTCACAAAGGCGATTACGGAAAGATTGGCATTATCGGCGGATCCCAGGGAATGAGCGGTTCTGTATGTTTAGCCGCTACTGCCGCACTAAAAGCCGGTGCAGGCTTGGTGTATGTATTTGTTCCCGACGATATAATAAACACAGTTTCAATAAAGCTTACAGAAGTAATTGTACTAAAGGAATCCCAGATTGAAAATTATCTTGATAAGCTTACTTCCATTGCGATAGGAATGGGACACCAGAACAACCCCAAAGCGAAAAATATTTTAAAAACTGTTCTGCAGAAATTCACAGGAAACGTGGTTATAGATGCGGATGCAATAAATATTCTTGCAACAGACACCAAGCTTCTTTCCAAAAAGAAATGCAAAACTGTTCTCACTCCGCATATGGTTGAATTTTCACGTCTTACAAAGCTTACGCTAAACAATATAAACGACAACAAAATTTTACACGCTCAGAAATATGCAAAAGAATTTAATTCCACAATTTTACTTAAAGGTGCGGCAACTGTTATTACGGATGATAGCAACCGCATTATAATTAACTCTTCCGGCAACTCCGGAATGGCAACTGCCGGCAGCGGAGACGTTCTTTCAGGAATTATTGCTTCACTTTTATCGCAGATAAATGATGAATTTGTTGCACCTGCACTTGGTGCATATCTTCACGGTTTAAGCGGAGATCTGGCTAAAGAAGATTTAACAGAATATTGTATTACAGCTTCCGATTTAATAAATTATCTGCCAAAAGCAATAAAAAATATTATCAATGTATAAAATTTTTCAAAATATGAAAAAATAATAATCGAGAGGTATTTGAAATGACAATCGAAACAAGCCGCGCGTGGGCAGAAATCAACCTTTCAAACATAGAAAATAATCTGAAAATTATAAAATCGCACTTAAGCGATAAAGTAAAGGCTGTAGCCGTTATTAAAGCAAACGGTTACGGTCACGGAGCAGTTGAAGTTGCAAAGCTTGCAGAAAAATGCGGATATTCATATCTTGCAGTAGCCTGCATAGATGAAGCAATTAAGCTCAGAAAAAACGGAATTACTTTACCGTTATTACTTTTATCCGGTGTAAACACTTTTTTATGCGGAGAATATATTAATAATGGGGTTATTCCGGCTGTTTCGGATTACAACACCGCAAAAGAACTTAATTCTTACGGGAAAAAAATAAAAGTTCACCTTAAAATTGATACCGGTATGACACGTCTTGGATTTTCTTCGGATGATATTGAAACTACCGTTTCTGAAATAAAAAAAATAAGTGAGCTTGAAAACATAGAAATTGATGGTATATTCAGCCATTTTTCAGTTTCGGATGAATTTTCCCAGAAAGAATATACAAAGATGCAATATAATAAATTTCAAGCTGTTATAAAAGCTCTTGAAAACAGTGGAATAAACGTAGGGTTAAAGCACATTTGCAACAGTGCGGCTACAATTGCAAACCCTGAAATGCATCTTGATATGGTACGTTGCGGTATTATAATTTACGGATATTATCCCAACCCCGAGCTCGAAAATACTTTTCCCGGGTTAAAACCTGCTTTGGAGCTTAAAGCAAGAATTTCCTTGATTCGGGAAATAGAAAAAAACATCTCTGTAAGCTATGGAAGAACTTACACAAGCTCTCAAAAAATGACTCTTGCTGTTCTCCCTATAGGTTATGCTGACGGATACAGCCGTGCTCTTTCGAATAAATTTGATGTTCTTGTAAACGGAAAAAGAGCCAAAATTACCGGAAGAGTATGCATGGATCAGCTTATGGTTGATATTACCGGTATAGACGGCGTTAAAGCCGGAGATGTTGTTACATTAATCGGAAAAGACAAAAACGAGATGATTTCTGTTGATGATATGGCAAATGCCCTTCATACCATCAGCTATGAAATTACCTGCAGTTTTTCCGAAAGAATTCCCAGAATTTCAATTTATGACAAATTTTGATATTTGACTATTTTTTAATTTAGTTGTATAATGGTTGTACCATAGTATTTATATTTTCCGCAAGAGGGGGCATAACCTTGGATACAACTAAAAAATTGGAAATTGAAATTCCCGCATCTGTTTTTGATTATCTAAGCGAAGAAAACGAGGATGTAAATAAGGTTATAAATGATATTTTAAATGATTATATCAATAATAAGAAGAAAAAAGAAGAAGAAATGATAAATGGCTATCAGGAAATGGGCATGATTAATTTGGGGCTTGCAAACTTAGGCATTCAGTCAGACAATGAGGCTCTCGATATCGGGGAGCTCTATTTAACGGAGAGTGAATAAATGTGCAAATCAAACGCGGAGATATATACTATGCGGATCTAAGCCCCGTTGTAGGATCCGAGCAAGGTGGAATTCGCCCTGTTGTGATTGTTCAGAATGATATTGGAAACAAACACAGCCCTACTGTTATTGCCGCCGCAATAACAAGTAAAATAAACAAGGCAAAACTTCCTACTCACATTGAAATTAACGCTGAAGAATTTGGTATGCCAAAGGATTCGGTAATTTTAATGGAACAAATCAGAACCATTGATAAAAAAAGGCTGAAAGAAAAAATCGGACATTTAAACAATTCTACCTTAATTAAGGTAAACGATGCTTTAAATGTAAGTTTTGGTCTTATTTAATAAGGTTATATTTTAAAAGTCGTAAAATGACTTTTCGTTATATGTTAAAACCGACTCTCATAAAAAGAGCCGGTTTTAATTTTATAAATTATAAAACAAGTGACGGTGCAGTATAAATTCTTGCCGCATACTCAGAATCAAGAGAATATAAACCTTTGGAATCATTGCCGAAAAGCTCCATTTTCTTAATCATATCATCGGCATTTTTCTCTTCTTCCAGCTGTTCTTTTACAAACCAGTCTAAAAACTGCATTGTTCTGAAATCCTTAACATCATACGCTGCTGCATATATATCGTTAATAAGGCTTGTTACATACTGTTCGTGTTCAAAACCAAATTTTAAAGGATCCATTAAAGTTGTAAGCTCTTTATCCGGCTTATCAATGGTATCAAGACTAACTTTTTCGCCATTATTTTGCAGGTATTTTAAGAAAAGCATTGCGTGATCTCTTTCCTCCTGAGCCTGAATCATATACCAGTTTGCAAATCCGTCAAGTCCCTGAGCTTCATAAAAAACTGAAAAATCAAGATACAGATATGCAGAATAAAACTCCTTTATAATTTGCTGATTTAATAACTGTGCTACTTTTTCATTTAACATAACTTTGCACTCCTTTCTTTTTATATATTATATAATATCCTGTTAAAAAAATCAATCTTTTTTTATTTTCGTTGTAAAAACAACAGAATTTTCTTAGATAAAGTATTATAATTTAATTATAATAAACGAGAGGAGAATTTATATATGATAAGAAAAATTATAAAAATCAATGAAGAAAAATGTAACGGATGCGGAGCTTGCGCATTGGCATGTCACGAAGGTGCAATAGAAATGATAAACGGCAAAGCAAAACTAACCCGTGAAGATTACTGCGACGGACTGGGCGACTGCTTACCTGCCTGCCCTGTTGATGCAATAACTTTTGAAGAGCGTGAGGCTCCCGCTTATGATGAAGCTGCAGTTCTTGCCGCAAAACAGAAAAAAGATTCTGCACCGCTTCCCTGCGGATGTCCCGGAACAAATTCAAAAACTATTAAAAGAGATGAATCAAAAGCTCCTGTTAATATGGCTTCTGAAAGTCAGCTTTCACAATGGCCGGTACAGATTAAACTCGTACCTGTAAATGCTCCGTATTTTGACAACGCAAATCTTCTTATTGCGGCGGATTGTACAGCTTATGCTTACGGAAATTTCCATAATGAATTTATCCGTAAGCACATTACTCTTATAGGTTGTCCCAAGCTTGATGAAGGAGATTACACAGAAAAGCTTACGGCTATTATTTCCAATAATAATATTAAAAGTGTAACAGTAGTTCGTATGGAAGTTCCCTGCTGCGGCGGTATTGAAAATGCAACAGTAAATGCCTTAAAAACAAGCGGAAAATTTATTCCCTGGAGAGTTGTTACTATTTCCACAAGCGGAGAGATTATAGAATAGTAAAAAATCCCGAAAAATCGGGATTTTTTCTATTCTACTACAACGCCTTTTTTAAGAATAACATTTGCATAAAGAGCACTTTCGCCTGTCATTACAACGGCATACGCTTTCTTTGCTCTTTCATAAAATGCAAATCTTTCAATATGTTCTGCTTTTTCGTTAGTGTGCGGTTTAATAATTTCGGCATATTCATCCCAGATCGGTGTTTCAACTGTATCACCTTTTACTTTTTCCATAAGATATACAGGTTTCTGATAAGTATCTAAGGGGAAAAGCTTTAATATTGCTTTAAGCACAGTTGGAGCATCGTGTCCGTCCAGGCGCACACATCTTTCGTTTACACTTGCTCCCGGGAAATTGCCGTCACCTATTACAATTTCGTCACCGTGTCCCATTTCCATAAGAATTTTAAGCAGTTCCGGTGAAATTATACTTGGTATTCCTTTTAACATAGTTATTCCTCCTAATAAATTATACTATAATTTTATCATTAAAATCTTCTACTGTCAATCGTATTTGAATATTCATTTTCTCACATAATACTTATTTTTTAATTCTACTATATCAGGGTTGAATTTTTTAATTTTTTATGGTATACTATATATAATAATTTTTTAAAGAAGGTTAAAAAATGTGTATCAATATTAATAAAAAAGGTAAATACGATATTTTAGTTGCAGGCGGCGGAGTTGCCGGTGCTGCTGCAGCACTTGAAGCCTCAAGATCAGGAAAAAAAGTTGTGCTTATTGAAAAATCCACTCAACTTGGAGGTCTTGCGACAATAGGTCTTATTAACCTTTTTGTTCCTATGTGTAACGGACGAGGTGTGCAAATTATTAAAGGTATGGCAGAAGAATTCTTACGTTTATCTATAAAATACGGCTTTGATACCATCCCGATTGACTGGAAAAACGGAGAACCAGGTTTTGGTAAAACTGAACAGAGATATGTTACACGTTACTCTGCACCTATATTTTCCCTTGCTCTTACAGAAATTTTAACAGAAAACAATGTTGATATAAAATTTGATACAGTAATTACCGGTGCTGATGTAACAGACGGTCATATTAACGGCATTACGGTTTATAACAAGAGCGGTTATGAATATTACGAGGCTGATATGATTGTTGATGCATCCGGCGATGCAGATGTTCTGCATCTTGCAGGCGTACCCACTGTTACCGGTGGAAATTTCGATACATATATTGCTTTTTATACTAATATTGGACATTGTGAAAGTGCTCTTGAAAGCAAAGATATATCAAAGCTTGTAGGTAAATCTTGCGGAGGAGGTGCTGACCTTTACGGAAAAGGACATCCGGAAGGAATGCCTCTTTGGGATGGTACAAACGGAGATGATGTAAGTGAATACTTAAAAAGCAATCAGTTGAAACTCTTAAATAACATAAAAGATGAAGACAGAACAAAAAGAGATATCACACTTCTTCCTATCATGCCGCAATTCCGCACTACAAGAAGAATTGACGGTGATTACACCCTGAAAACAGAAGATGCTTACAAACATTTTGACGATTCAATTGGTGCTATCTGCGATTTTGAAAGAAAAGATTTCTTATTTGAAATGCCTTACAGAACAATGATAAAAACCGGATTTGATAATGTTATTGCCGCAGGAAGAGTTACCTCCGGTGAAGGCTATGCGTGGGATGTTTTAAGAGTTATTCCCCCTGCTATCATTACAGGCCAGGTTGCCGGTGCGGCTTGTGCCCAGGCAATAGATTCCAACAAACCAATTTACAATATTGATGTTTCTGTTCTTCAGAATAAACTGGAAAAAGAAAATGTAATAATTCACTTTGACGATGCTTTAGTACCTGATGACAAAGAAAAATCCGAAATAGTTGACATTGGACACATATAAAGAAAAATCCCTCTTGTAGAGGGATTTTTTATGTTTAAAACTATTATTTTGTTCCGAAAATTCTGTCGCCTGCATCACCAAGACCGGGAACAATATATTTATGGTCATTAAGCTTTTCGTCAAGCGCACCTACGAAAATGTCAACATCAGGATGAGCTTCCTGCATAGCTTTAACACCTTCGGGAGCTGCGCACAAACACATAAGCTTAATTGAACCTGCACAGCCTTCTTCTTTTAAGAAAGTAATTGCAGAAATTGCGGAAGAACCGGTAGCAAGCATCGGATCAAGCACAATTATATCTCTTTTTTCTATATCCTTTGGCAGTTTGCAGAAATATTTAACTGCTTTAAAGGTTTCAGGATCTCTGTAAAGACCGATGTGACCAACTTTTGCCGATGGGATAAGACTAAGCATACCGTCTACCATTCCGAGACCTGCTCTTAAAATTGGAATAAGAGCAAGAGTTTTGCCGGAAACTACCTTTGTTTTTGTGGAACAGATAGGTGTTTCTATTTCTATTTCTTTTAGAGGTAAATCTCTTGTTGCTTCATAACACATAAGCATAGCAATTTCTTTTACCAGCTCTCTGAATTCTTTACTGCCTGTTTTTTTATCTCTTATTAAGGAAATTTTATGAATAATAAGAGGATGATCCATGATTGTAACTTTACTCATAGTAATAATCGCTCCTTTGTTTTTATATTTTTATTTTACTCCAATGAAGTTATTTTGTCAACCCTCACTTGATGACGTCCGCCCATAAATTCTGCTTCCATATAAGCGGTAAGAACAGATTTTGCAAGCTCATCGCCAATAACACGCTGACCAAAACAAATAACATTGGAATTATTATGACTTTTTGTCATTCTTGCTGAAAACTCATCTGAGCATACAGCTGCACGTATGCCGTCTATTTTATTTGCCGCAATAGACATTCCGATGCCTGTTCCGCAAACAAGAATACCAAAATCGCAATCCTTATTTACAATTTTTGAACAAACCTCTTTAGCAATATCGGGATAATCCACACTGTCGTGAGAATTTGTTCCGCAATCGTCATATGTATGACCAAGTTCTGTAAGATAAATTTTAAGAGTTTCTTTCAACTCCACTCCTCCGTGATCGGAGCCAATAGCAATTTTCATTTTACTTTTTCAACCTTTCCGCTTGTGATACCCTTAAATAAACAGGATTCAAATTATTATAATCAACAGTTCCGTTTTTCTTAATTTCATTTAATCCGGCTTTTATTACAGCAGCTGCAGAACCGAAATTATTATGTTCGCATTCAAATTCAGCACGATTTCCCAGTTCTTTTTCTATTAATTCTCTGTGTACTGGAACCCCGTCACCTAAAAACAGAATTTTTTCGTAATCAAGCTTTTTAAGAAGCTCCGAAAGAGCAATCGGAGTATCCTCCATTACTTTTTCACCTTTATGATAAACTGCCGCATAAACCTCGCCACGTCTTGCATCCATTATGGGACACACCGTTTCATAGCCCGAGGTTGAATAATAAAAGCTATCCAGCGTAGAAACAGGAACCGCAGGCTTATTTACTGCGTGGCAAAGGCCTTTTACGGTTGCAATGCCTATTCTTAGCCCGGTAAAAGAACCGGGACCTTTGTTAACCATAAAAACATCAATATCATTTATGGTTAGCTGTGCCAGCCTCAACGCCTGATTTATCATATCAAGAAGCTTTTCGGAATGTGTTCTTTTATGATTTAGATTTATGTTTACAATAGTTTTTTCATCCTCCGCAATTGCAACAGAGGCAAGAGTTGCAGAAGAATCAACACCTAAAATTATCATTGTTTCACCCTGTTTGAAATTTTAATTTCTCTGTTTTCTCCATCCCGGTTAATTTCCACCATAATAACATTATAATCAGAAAGAGATTCTTCGGCGTTTTCTGCCCATTCCATAAGGACTATGCCGCCTTCGGACAGAAATTCAAAAAATCCGATATTAAACAGCTCGTCCTCATCTTCAATACGGTAAATATCCATATGATAGATCGTATGCTCCTTGCCGTGATATTCGTTAACCAAGGTGTAAGTAGGGCTGTTTACATATTCTGTAACGCCGAGATAATCGCATATACCTTTAACAAAAACGGTTTTACCAACACCTAAATCCCCGTTAAAGGCCACAATATCACCGGATTTTAAATTTTCAGCAAATTTTCTTGCAATCTGAAAAGTTTCTTCTGCCGATTTTGAAATATAAGTTTCCATATTTTAAAACAATCCTTCGATAGTACCATCAGACAAAATATCAACCTTTTCAGCAGCAGGAACTTTCGGCAAACCGGGCATTGTCATTATTTTTCCGGTAAGAACAGTTATAAAGCCTGCACCGGCGTTAACATAAAGGTCACGAACAGTAAGAGTAAAGTTTTCAGGTCTGCCAAGCTTTGTGGGATCATCTGAAAGCGAATACTGCGTTTTTGCACAGCAAACAGGCATTTTATCAAATCCGTTATCTGTAAGAAGCTTGATGGCTTTTTCAGCCGCAGGCTCGTAATGAACACCTGAACCACCGTAAATTTTCTTTACTATTGTTTCTATTTTTTCTTTGATTGATAAATCGTCACCGTAAAGAGGTGCAAATTTATTTTCTGTTTCAGTTTCAGCAATTTCAACAAGCTTTTTGGCAAGCTCTATGCTTCCCTCTCCGCCCTTTTCAAAGGCTTTGGAAACACAGCAGGAAACACCTTTTTTTGCACAGAAATCCATAATAGCCTGAATTTCCGCATCGGTATCGGCATAGAAATGATTAATTGTAACTACAACCGGAATACCATACTGCTGAAGATTTTCAATATGTTTTTCAAGGTTTACAATACCTTTTTTCAGGGCTTCAACATTTTCAGTTTTAAGCTCTTCTTTTTTAACTACACCGTTATATTTAAGTGAACGGCAGGTTGCAACAAGAACAACCATAGAAGGTTTAAGACCTGCAAAACGGCATTTTATATCAAGGAATTTTTCAGCACCCAAATCCGCACCGAAGCCTGCTTCTGTAATTGTGTAATCAGCAAGCTTTAAAGCAAGCTTGGTAGCAATCACACTGTTGCATCCGTGAGCAATATTTGCAAATGGACCGCCATGCATAATGCAGGGGGTATTCTCCAATGTCTGAACAAGATTGGGTTTTATAGCATCTTTTAAAAGTACTGCCATAGCACCCTGTGCTTTTAAATCTGCCGCAGTTATAATTTTTCCGTCATAACTGTAGCCTACAATAATTTTTGAAAGTCTTACTTTCAAATCGTCAAGGTCGCTTGCAAGGCATAAAATAGCCATAATTTCACAAGCAACGGTAATCATAAAGCTATCCTGACGAACAACGCCGTCAACCTTTTCGCCAAGGCCGATTACGACATTTCTTAAAGCTCTGTCATTTATATCAAGAACTCTTTTTACCATAATTCTTTTAGGATCAATCTGAAGTTCGTTTCCCTGCTGAAGATGGTTATCTACCATTGCACAAAGAAGGTTGTTGGCAGAAGTAATGGCGTGCATATCTCCGGTAAAATGCAGATTAATGTCCTCCATGGGAACAACCTGAGAATATCCGCCGCCTGCCGCTCCGCCTTTTACACCGAAAGTGGGACCAAGTGACGGTTCACGAAGAGCGATAAGAGCTTTTTTGCCGATTTTGGAAAATGCCTGCCCCAAACCAACAGTCATAGTGGTTTTACCTTCTCCTGCCGGAGTAGGATTGATAGCTGTAACCAAAATAAGCTTTCCGTCTTTATTATTTTTTACACGTTCAATTAAATCAAATGATAATTTTGCTTTGTATTTTCCGTAAAATTCCAAATCATCATTTTCGATACCAAGCTGTTCTGCAACCTTGCCAATATGCAGTTTTTCCGCTTGCTGTGCTATTTCAATATCTGTTTTCATAATAACAATCTCCCCCTATTATGAATTTAATATTATAAGTATACCACAATTAATTTATTTTGGCAATGATTTTTGAATTATTTTTTTAACTTATGAAAATAATAGTAAAAATGAAATTTTATAGGAGGATTATCCTATGATTGGATTTATAATGAGCATAATTGCAGGAGCTGCAATGAGTATTCAGGGCGTTTTTAACACTCGGTTAAGTGAAAAAATCGGTTTATACGAATCAAACACTTTTGTTCAGGGAACAGCTTTTATAATTTCTCTTATTGTTATGCTTATTTTCGGCAAAGGAAATATAAAGCTTCTTACCGAAACCAATAAGCTTTACTGGCTGGGCGGTGTTCTCGGAATGATTATTACAGTAACTGTAATGCTCGGAATAAAAGATTTAAGTCCGGTTGTTTCTATTTCCGTCATCCTGATTTCACAGCTTACTGTTGCAGCTTTAATTGACGCATTTGGACTTTTTGACACCGAAAAAATTGCATTCGGACTTTCCAAATACATTGGTCTTGCACTTATGCTTGCAGGAGTGATTGTATTCAAATTAAAATGAGGACGAAAATTTCGCCCTCATTTTTTTATTTGGAATATTTCTGAACTGTTCTGTAAACAAGTAATACTGCCTGCTCGCAAGTAGTATTGGATTTTGAATCTATGCGGTTTTCACCAACACCCTGCATAATTCCGTTATCATATGCAAAGTTTATGGAAGCAAGTGCCCAGTCGCTGATATCAGCTTTATCAGAAAACACATTATCGTTGTATACATTTACATCAATATTATCAACTGCTTTACTTATCATACGAACCAGCATTGCGGCAATCTGTTCTCTTGTAACCAGATCATTGGGTGCAAAAATACCGTCACCGTAACCGGAAACTATACCAAGATTTGCGGCTTTTTTAATCTGGTCGTTATCTGTATCAGAGAATTTTACATCTCCTGCATCTGCAGTTTTTCCGCTTATGTATTCGTAGGCTTTTACAACCATTTCGCAGAACTGCTCTCTTGTGATATTTGCCTGATAATTTTCCATTACACTTTTTATAATAATACCGATTGCTTTTGCGGCATTAACACCTTCCTCAGCCCAGGAGCTTGGAGTAGATGCGGAATCTTCTTCACCTGTGTAATTAAATATAATTGTAGCTTTTGCAAGAGGAGCGTTGTCTTCACCAATTACAACATTATTCCAGTCAGCTTCACTGCCCTTATAATAAACAGTTTTTAAATTATTTGATTTATCAAAAGCCTCTTTTCCGATTGTTGAAAGACTTTTTGGAAGAACTATGCTGTTAAGATTGTCGCAATTATAAAAAGCTTTATCTCCAATGCTCAGTACTCCATCGGGAATAACTATTGAGGTAAGAGACTCACAATCGCTAAAAGCCGACTCTCCTATAGTTTCTACATTTTCTGGAATTTTGATATTTAAAAGGTTTGTACAATCCTTAAAAGCATTCTCACCTATTGTCTTCAATGTTTCCGGAAGATTAACAGTAGTCAGATTGACACTTTTACAAAACGCAGAATGACCTATGTTTACAACACCCTCAGGAACCGTAACACCTGTTATATTTTTGTTATTGTAGAACGCCTGCTGACCAATTTCCACAACCGGCATACCTGCAATTGTTGCAGGAACTTCTACTACGCCTGAACCTGTGTCTGAATAGCCACGGATAATTACTTTGTTATCTGTTACCTGATACTCAAAGTCTCCGCTTTTTTCAAGTGCATACGCAGGAACAAATGCTGTCATACCTGCAAGAATGCAGAATACGGTAATGATACTTAAAATTTTCTTTTTCATTGGTATTACCCCTTTTTTATTTTTCTTTAAATATAACACAAATAAATATTTTTGCAACAATATTACACAAAGAAATGCAAAAATATTGCTTTTTTAAATAAAATGCTATATAATAAGGACAATAATCTTTTTTAAGGGTGACTGATAAAATGGATTTTTTAGCAACAAATCTTGTTTGCGAAAATATGTCGCTTTTTTGTATCGGAAGTCAGCATTGTCCTCCCGGGCACAGCTATGCTGTAAGCTATGATGACAGATATCTTATTCATTATGTTGTAAGCGGAAAAGGAAAAGCGGTATATAACGGAAAAACATATCATCTTTCAAAAGGTAACGCTTTTCTTATATATGGTAAAAACGAAGTTTACTACGAAGCCGATATGGTGAATCCGTGGTATTACATATGGATTAATATTTCAGGCTCTATGGCAAGCAATTTTATAAAAAGTGTCGGTCTTTCGGAAGAAAATCCCATTTATAAAACCAAACGCCCAGACATAATTGAAAAACATTTTGAAGCTTTAGTAGACACAAAGGATGAAAACAACGATTTTCTTGTTTCCGGCGCAATGCTTACTTTACTGGGCGATATGATAAAATATAATCACAAAGAATCTCAAATTGTAAGAAAAACCGTCGAAGAATACATAACTATGTGCAAAAATTATGTTCAGGTAAACTATTACAGACGTTTAACGGTAGAAGAACTTTGCCGTTATGTGGGACTTGAGCATTCTTATCTTTACAGATTGTTTAAAAACAAAGAAGGAATTTCACCCTACGATTATATTATTCAGTACAAGCTTGAAAAAGCTAAAAAATTACTTTCGGGAAAAGAATACTCAATAGGAGAAATCGCCGCTTTTGTCGGGTATGAAGATAAGCTTGCTTTTTCCAAACTGTTTTCCAGAAAATACGGAATTTCACCGTCGCAATACAGAAAAAATGCTGTTGCAAGTGAAATTTTATACGATATACATTAAGGAGATTTTAATATGTTTAATTTTTTAATGCCAACAAAAATAATTACGGGCGAATTTTCAGTTTTAAACAACAGTAAAGATTTAATTTACGGTACAAAAGCAATGATAGTAACCGGAAAAACATCAGGTGCAAAATCGGGCGCTCTTTCTGATGTTATAAAAGTTCTTGAAGAAAACAATATTCCTTATCTGGTATATGATAAAATAGGAAACAATCCCACCATTGAAGAAACTTTAGAAGGCGGTAAACAAGCTAAAAATTTTGGTGCAGATTTCCTTATTGGAATCGGCGGAGGTTCACCTCTTGATGCAACAAAAGCTATAGCTGTTTATGCAGTTAACGAAACCGGTACCGATTTTGATATGTATGATATTTTTGATTTGAAATTCAAAAATAAGCCTCTTCCAATGGTTGCTATTCCAACAACTGCCGGAACAGGATCGGAAACAACTCCGTATTCTATTTTGACTTTGCATAAGGAAAAGAACAAGAGAAGCTTTGCTTCCCCGGATGTTTTTTACAAGGTTGCTTTTTTAGACGGCAGATACACTCTTAATCTTCCGCTGCAGATTGCACGAAATACCGCAGTTGATGCAATGTGTCATTTACTGGAAGGGTTTACCAACAAGCGTTCCTCCCCTGCTTCCGACTACATCGCCCTTGAAGGCTTAAGAATTTTCGGCAAACATCTTGAAACAATAATAAACGGTGATTTTGATACAGAAAAATGCACCGAGCTTCTGTGGGCGGCAACTCTTGGAGGAATAGTTATTTCCCAGACAGGAACAACCATTGTTCATTCTATGGGATACCCTTTAACCTATTACAAGGATATTCCACACGGAATGGCAAACGGATTGTTGCTTGGCGAATATCTTGAAAGAACAGCCACAGTTCTTCCCGAAAAAGTAAAAAATGCACTAATAATGCTTGGATTTGATAAACTGATTGATTTTAAAGAATATCTTTTAAAAATTCTTCCCTGCGATATTAAATTTACCAAAGAAGAGTTTGAGGATTGGACTGCCACTACCATTCAGGCAAAAAATGTTCCCATCTGTCCTTTTGAGGTTACAAGAGAAGATGAAATTGAGATATTTAATAAGTGTTTGATCTGATAAGGAGTTTTTATCATATGAAAAGAATTGCCGCAGGAATTCTTGCACACGTTGATGCAGGCAAAACAACCCTTTCCGAAGGTCTTTTATACTGTGCAGGTGAAATACGTAATCTTGGCAGAGTTGACAGTCAGAATACATTTCTTGATACTGATGAAATCGAAAAAAAACGAGGTATAACCATATTTTCAAAACAAGCTGTTATTAAGCTTGAAGATACGGTTATAACTCTGCTTGACACGCCCGGACATATTGATTTTTCTGCCGAAGCCGAAAGAACCCTTCAGGTTCTTGATTATGCTGTTCTTGTAATAAGCGGAACTGACGGTATTCAAAGTCATACAAAAACTCTTTGGGAGCTTCTTAAAAAACACAATATTCCCACTTTTATTTTTATAAACAAACTGGATTTAAACGGTGCTGATAAAACTCGTGTTATAGAAGAATTAAAAGAAGATTTCAATGCTGATTTTGTTGATTTTCTTGATGAAGATAAAGAACGTTTAAGCGAAAATCTTGCTGTTTGCGATGAAGGTATAATGCAGGAATATTTGGAAAGCGGAAAAACAGACGAAAAAGCAGTTATTTCCGCAATTAAGCAACGTTCCTTATTTCCTTGTTTCAGCGGTTCTGCGCTCAGATTAGAGGGTGTGGAAACATTTTTAAAAGCTTTTGCATATTTAACAAAACAAAACGAGCCACTTTCAGATTTCGGAGCAAAGGTTTTTAAAATAGAAACCGATGAGCGCGGTCAGAGACTTACTCATATGAAAATAACCGGTGGCACAGTCAGGGTTAAAGCTCTTATTGACACAGGCGAAGAAAGTGAAAAAATAAACGAAATAAGAATATATTCCGGCGACAAATATCAGGCTCTTGATGAGGCTCCAAGCGGTGTGGTATGTGCAGTAACCGGTCTTAAGAAAACTTATGCAGGACAAGGATTGGGATTTGAAAAAAATTCTGAAAAGCTTACTGCAGAGCCCATTTTTAATTACCGTGTTATTCTTCCCTCCGGAACCGATTCGGCAACCGCAATTGAAAAATTAAAACAGCTTGAGCAGGAAGAAACACAGTTAAATGTGGTATGGAATGAGCATTTAAAGGAAATTCAGCTTCGTCTTATGGGCGAGATTCAGCTTGAAGTATTAAAGCAGCAGATAAGCAAACGCTTTGATATGAATGTTGAATTTGAAGAAGGCAGAATTGTTTACAAGGAAACCATTGAAAACAAAGTTGAGGGAGTAGGACACTATGAGCCTCTACGCCATTATTCCGAGGTTCATTTGCTTTTAGAACCGCTTAGTGCAGGTTCGGGAATGCAGTTTGAATGTGATTGCGATGAGGATTTACTGGATAAAAACTGGCAACGCTTAATTATGACGCATCTTATGGAAAAACAGCACATTGGTGTTCTTACCGGCTCTCCTATAACAGACATTAAAATAACATTAAAATCCGGAAAGGCACATTTAAAACATACTGAGGGTGGTGATTTCCGTCAGGCAACTTACAGAGCAGTACGACACGCGTTACGTATGGCAAAAAGTGTTTTACTTGAGCCATACTATGATTTTTCTCTGGAAGTTCCTTCCGATTGTATTGGCAAGGCTATGACTGATTTAGACAGAATGGGAGCAGAATTTTCTCTTCCTGTTACACGTGGCGATATGACTAAAATTTCAGGTAACGTTGCGGCGGATGCAATAAGAAATTATCAAAGAGAAATAATAGGCTATACACACGGAAAAGGAAAATTAAGCTGTAAATTCAGCGGTTACGGCCCTTGCAGAAATCCTGAAACAGTTATTGAACAAATCGGATACAATGCAGATTCCGATGTTGAAAATACTGCAGATTCTGTTTTTTGTTCACACGGTGCAGGATTTACCGTAAAATGGGACGAAGTTACGGAATATATGCATCTTGAAAGCATTCTGAAGCCTAAAAAAACTTCAGAAGCACCTACGGTTGTTCGCTCCGAACGAAAAACAGCAAGTGATGAGGATTTAATAAAAATATTTGAACGTACTTACGGAAAAATTGAAAGAAAGAACCCCAACTACACTTTAAAGACAGAAAAACAGCCTATTCCCGAAAAATACGTAAAAAAACAAAAGAAAACATATGACAAGGAATATCTTTTAATTGACGGATATAATATAATTTTTGCATGGGAGGAGTTAAAAGCTCTTTCAAAAGAAAGCCTTGAAGCTGCACGTAACAAGCTTATTGACCGTATTGCGGCATATAAAATTTTCAAGAAATATGAAATAATAATTGTTTTTGATGCATACAAGGTAAAAGGAAACCGTGGAGAAACCGAGAGAATTGACGGAATTACGGTTGTTTACACAAAAGAAGCTCAAACCGCTGATTCATATATTGAAAAAACTGCTACAGAATTAAGCAAAAACTACAAGGTTACTGTTGCCACATCAGACGGTCTTGAACAAATGATAATTTTCGGAAGCGGTGCTTTAAGAATGCCTGCAAGAATATTGCTGGAAGAAGTAGAACGTGTTGAAGACCTTGTAAGAGATATGATTTACAGACATAATTTAGAGGTTGAAAATTCAGGATTTTTTAAAACAATATGGGATAAGCTTGAAGAGCTGGAGGGTTAGATGAATTTATATTTTGCACCGCTTGAGGGTGTTACCTCTTGCACATACAGAACAACACACGCTAAAATTTTTGGTGGATGCGAAGCTTACTATGCGCCTTTTATTACGCCAAGTGACATAGAACGTTTTAGCATAAAAAGCTTAAGAGATGTTATGCCGGAAAAAAATCAGGGTATTGATTTAAAAGTTCAGGTGTTAACCTGTCAATCGGAATCTTTTAAAAAATTTGCCGAAAAAGTTAAATCAATAGGATACAACGAAGTAAATATTAATCTTGGCTGTCCCTCCGGAACAGTAGTAAAAAAGAACAGAGGTTCAGGCTTTTTACGCACTCCGGAAGAACTTGACAGATTTTTATACGAGGTATATTCTGAAAATGATATAAAAATAACCATAAAAACCAGAGCAGGATTTTTTAACACTTCAGAGCTCGACAATTTAATTGAAATTTACAACAAATATCCTTCCGTTCCTTTAATTATTCATCCCCGTTCAAGAGAAGATTATTACAAAGGCGAACCGGACAACGATGCATTTAAAAGAGCATACGAAATTTCAAAAAACAAGCTATGCTACAACGGAAATATTTTTTCTAGAGACGATTACATACAGATTTCAGAAGAATTTCCTATGCTTGAAGGCGTGATGATAGGCAGAGGCGCCATTGCAAATCCTGCCATTTTCAGAGAAATTAAGGGAGGTGCGCCCTTAACAACTTCGGAACTTATTGAATTCTCTGATATTCTTATAGAAAATTACACAAAGGTTCTTGTATCAGAACACTATGTTTTAAATAAAATAAAGGAAATATGGCTTCTTATGATGCTGAATTTCCCGGAAGAGAAGAAAATTTTAAAAGCGGTAAAAAAGGCTTCGAAAGTTATGGATATAGTTACCGCGGTAAATAACTTGCCGGAGATAAAAAGATGAAAACAGTTTTATTGTATTTAAAAAAATATTCTAGAAAAATGTCCTGCGGTTTTTTTATTAAAACCGTAGGCACAATGGCAGAGCTTATGCTCCCCTACATTTTAACTCACATTTTAACCAATGTTATGGGAAAATCTGTTAACAACATTGTTTTCTGGGGAGTATTAATGCTGATATGCTCGTTTATATCGTGCGCACTTAATATTATTGCAAACCGTATGGCGGCTTTGGTATCAAAGAATTTTGCTGAGGATGTAAGAAAAGATTTATTCAGAAAAACACTCCTTTTATCGGCGGCACAGACCGATAAATTTACAATTCCTTCCCTTGAATCCAGAATAACCACTGATACCTACAACGTTCATCATTTCATAAATATGATTCAGAGAATGGGTGTTCGTGCACCGATTATGTTAATCGGAGGTATATCCATAACACTATTTATGGATGCGGCACTTTCTCTTGTTATGATTGCAATTCTCCCTTTTATTTTTACTACTGTATATTTCATTTCAAAAAAGGGTGTTCCGCTTTACACAAAGGTTCAAAAATCGGTCGACCGTATGGTAAGAGTTGTCCGCGAGGATTCTCAGGGTATAAGAGTTATAAAAGCACTTTCCAAAACCGACTACGAACAACGCCGTTATGATGAAGTTAACCGTGAACTTGTTAAAAATGAAACAACTGCAGGTGTTATAATGGGAAGTGTTAACCCTGTTATGACTATGTTTATGAACATAGGAAGCGTTGCGGTTATTGCATTAAGCAGCGGACGTGTTGCAAACGGGTTATCCTCGCCCGAAACAGTAATAGCATTTATGCAGTATTTTACACATATTTCCATGTCGATGATGGCAGTTACAAGAATTTTTGTTATGTATACAAAATGTGCCGCATCAGCAAAAAGAATTGCCGAAGTTCTTAATACAAAGGAAGACATAAAAGTAAAATCTGAAAAAGAATATCCGGATATTTCAAAGGATTTTCACATTGTTTTTGACAAAGTTACATTTTCCTACAACAAAAAAAGAAATAATCTTGAAAACATCAGTTTCAAGCTGAAAAAAGGCGATTCGCTGGGTATTATTGGTGCGACAGGCTCCGGAAAATCCACAATAATAAAGCATCTTATGCGTTTTTATGATATTGATAAGGGCGGAATTTACATAAACGGAGAAGATATAAGAACAATAGAAAAAAACAGGCTGTACACTATGTTTGGTTCTGCTCAGCAATACGATTTTCTGTATGCCGACACAATAGAAGAAAACATAAAATTCGGCAGAGATATCTCCTTTGAACAAATTGTAAAAGCAGCAAAAACTGCTCAAGCTCACGATTTTATAACATCATTTTCCGATGGATACAATCACCTTCTATCACAACACGGAACCAACATTTCAGGCGGTCAGAAGCAACGTTTGTTAATCACAAGAGCACTTGCGGCAAATCCCGAAATATTAATTTTAGACGACAGTTCTTCTGCACTGGACTATAAAACTGACGCGGCTTTACGTGCGGCTCTTAACGAAAGTGCCAAAAATACAACATTTATCACCGTTGCACAGCGTGTAAGCTCTGTAAAGGACTGTAATCTGATACTGGTTATGGATAACGGAAAAATAATAGGATGCGGAACTCACGAAAGCTTGCTTGAATCCTGCAATGAATACCGTGAAATAAGCGATTCTCAGATGGGAGGTGCTTTTGTTGAATAGACCTGAAAAGAAAAAAATCGACAGAAAAACCGCCCGCAATATACTTATAAGAATATTAGGCTATGTAATGAAATACTGGTATCTTTTTATTCCGTCAATAGTTATGACATTGTTTTCCAACCAGCTTTCTCTTTTGGGACCGAAATATTCCGGAGAAGCGATAGATGCCATAGCAAATATCAGCGGAGTTGATTTTACTGCTGTTCAGAAAAATATTATACTGATGCTTATATGCTATATTTTTTCAGCGGTTTTATCATATCTTCTGGCAGTTCTTATGATTTACATAAGTCAGAAAATTGTATATACTATGCGTTGTCAGCTTTTCGAAAAGCTTCTTTCCTTACCTGTAGGATATTTTGATACCCATCCTACAGGAGATATAATAAGCAGAATTTCTTACGATATTGATACTTTGAACAGCACACTCTCCCATGACCTTGTTCAGGTGATGACCAGTATTTACACAGTTGTGGGTTCACTGGTATTTATGTGGAATATTTCAAAGCCGCTTATTCTTGTTTTTGTAATAACGGTTCCAACTGCAATTATTTTTACAAGATACCGTTCAAAAAAAGTTCGTCCGCTTTTTAGGAAGCGTTCAAGAAAATTAGGCGAGCTCAACGGTTACGCTGAGGAAATGTTATCCGGACTTCGTACAATTCAGGCATATTCCCGGGAAGAAGAAATAGGAAATCGTTTTAACAAACGAAACAACGACTCTATGAATGCTTATTATGAGGCTGACTATTACGGAGGCACAATGGGCCCATCTGTTGGCTTTATAAACAATCTTTCCATTTCGCTTATTATGATTTTAGGCGGAATACTTTATATGTATTCTCAAAACGGTACAACTCCTCAGGGTACACTGTTTTTCATAACACTTGGCGGTGTGGCACAGTTTGTTCAGTATTCAAGAAAATTTGCAGGACCGATAAACGAATTTGCAAACATAATTACAGAATTTCAATCAGCTCTTTCTGCTGCTGAAAGAATTTTCAAGGTTCTTGATGAAGAGCCGGAAACAGAGGATTCTTTTGGTGCATTAAAGCTTGAAAAAACAGATGGAAAAGTTGATTTTAATAACGTTGTTTTCGGATACTCTCCGGATAAAACCATTCTTCACGGAATTTCACTTACTGCCTCACCCGGAAAAACCATAGCAATTGTAGGACCTACCGGAGCCGGAAAAACAACAATAATCAATCTTCTTATGCGTTTTTATGATGTTTCAGACGGTTCGGTTACATTAGACGGCAACGATATAAGAAATATTACAAGAAAATCTCTTCGCAAGACCTACACGATGGTTTTACAGGATACATGGCTTTTTTGCGGAACTATTTATGATAACATTGCATACGGAAGAGAAAATGCAACCTTTGAAGAAGTAAAGGCGGCGGCAAAAGCTGCTAAAATTGACAGTTATATTGAAAGCCTGCCCGACGGATATAACACCATACTAACCGATGACGGGATTAACATTTCAAAAGGTCAGAAACAGCTTATAACAATTGCAAGAGCAATGATTTCCAATTCACAGATACTTATTCTTGACGAAGCAACATCCAATGTAGATTCAAGAACAGAAATAAAAATTCAGGAAGCGATGAACGAGCTTATGAAGGGCAGAACCTGTTTTATTATTGCACACAGATTGTCCACAATACAAAATGCAGATAAAATTATTGTTCTCCAAAACGGTAAAATAACCGAATCCGGAAATCATGATGAGCTTATGAAAAAAGGCGGATTTTACAGTACACTTTACAATTCACAGTTTGAATAAAATAAAGGAGCGGTTGCTCCTTTATTTTATTATCGGCTCTTCCTGCTTACCCGAAAGAGCATTTATTAATGTTTCGTTAATTTTATCCATATCCGCTACTAAAGAGCGCTCTTTACAATATGGATCATCCTGTTTAAACGGAACAAAATATATATTTTTATAATTAAGTAAATGACCAATATTTTTGGCAGAGTTAGCGAGTCCGTCGTTTGTTGAAACTGCAATAATAATCGGCTTATTATTACGAAGGGTTGATTTTACTGCCATTGTTACGGTTGTATCCGTTATTCCGTTTGCAAGCTTTGCAAGTGTGTTTCCCGTACACGGTGCAACAATAAGTGCATCAGTTAATTTTTTAGGCCCGATAGGCTCAACATCAGGTATTGATTTTAGCAATCTGTTTCCTGTTATTTCCTCTGCTCTTTTTATAAAATCTGCAGCTTTTCCGAATCTTGTATCAGTTTTCTGCACATTTTCCGACATAATAGGATACACCTTATATCCGTTTTCGCACAGTTTTTCAAGTTGCGGAAAAACCTGCGCAAAAGTGCAATACGAACCGGTCATTGCAAAACCGACTGTTATTTCATCCATAATCTATCCCCCCAGTTCATCCAGAATATTTTTAATTGTTTCTTTTATTATTTTTCCTGCACTAAGAGGTGCAACCTTTCCCGGAAGTGAAAGCGCCCATATTGTTTTTATACCTTTTTCCCTGGCATAGTTAAAATCGACTCCGCCCGGCTTTGAGGCAAGGTCTATTATAAGTACATCCGGTTTCACATTATCAATACAATTTTTATCAATTACAGTTGCCGGAACAGTATTAAAAATTATGTCGTATTCCCCTATTGTTTTGCAAATTTCAGAAGTTCTGATATTTTTGTATGACAAGGTTTCAATCCATGCCAGATCATGTAATTTCCTTGCGCTTACTGTTACATTTGCTCCCAGCGCATCAAGATACCGTGCCAGAAGTTTGCTGATTCTTCCAAATCCCGTAACAAGCACATTGCTTCCATAGAGAGTAAACGGCGTTTCTTCTATGGCAATGGAAATTGCGCCCTCCACAGTAGGAATAATATTTTTTATTATAAGTTCCTCTCGTGAGTAATAGTCAAAAACGTTTTCTGTCTTTCTCTTAAGTTTTTTAATAAATATTTCGTCCGGAATACCGCCTAAAAATACAGTCTGACATTTTGCACATTTAACAATATCATCAAGCAGTATTTCACCTTTATACAAAGGGGTATTTAACTTAACTGCGTCTTTTGATACCGGAAGTCCCATAATAATTATATCGTTTTCGTTAAGTGCATCAAACAAATTATCATATAATTCAAACTCAGAATTAATAAACTCCCTGTCAAATCCGCAAAAGCTTACGTTGTAAGAATCTGAAAAAAACTCCTCCCCTACACGAATCTGACGTAAATCGCCGCCAAGTATTAAAACATTTGCAAGCATTATTTATACCTCCACTATATAGAGTTTTTACTCTAATATATAATATGTGGATAGTTTAAATTAGTGCAATTTAAAAGGGGCTGCAGCAAAACGATTTTTTAAATCAGGTTTGCTTTAGCCCCTTTATTATTATCTTTCTTCTCTGAAATAATTATTACTGCATCCCAACGGCTGAGCGCCTTCTTTTGTTTGTTTGATTGATGTTATAACAAGCACAATTGCCGTTATAACGAAAGGCAACATAACATAAAATGCATTCGGAATTTCAATAATATCCTTAGGTACGTAATACTGAAGAACCGTTGTTGCACCAAATACCAGTGAACCAAAAAGTGCTTTAACAGGACTCCAGCTTGCGAAAATAACAAGTGCAACCGCAATCCATCCCTGACCGTTAACACATCCGTTATTCCACACGCCGCCACCGTTTATAAGTGAAATATAAGCTCCGCCAAGTCCGCAGATTCCACCGCCAAGAGTAATATTGAAATACTTTATAAATGTAATATTAAGTCCTGCCGCATCAGCTGCTGCCGGATTTTCACCAACAGAACGCATATTAAGTCCGGCTCTTGTATATTTTAAGTAAATTCCGCAAATTATAGCAACTATAATAGCAATATACACCAAAACATTGTGAGAAAACAATAGTTTTCCTACATAGGGTATTGATGAAAGAAGCGGAATACCTTTTGCAGAAACCGCATCCATAAATGTTTCGGAAAGTTTTGGTGTACCATTAGGAGCATGCTTAATCATAAGCTGACCAAAAAAGTTTGCAAAACCCGTTCCGAAAATAGTAAGCGCAAGTCCGGTAACAGTCTGGTTTGCTCTCAATGTAACAGTAAGAAAAGCGTAAATAAGCGCGCCAAAAGCTCCGATAACAAAAGCGGCTATAAGCGCCAGTGCCAGGTTTGATGTATGATAACCAACAAAGAAGCCTGCAAAAGCTCCCATATACATCATACCCTCAACACCAAGATTAAGGTTACCTGTTTTTTCTGTGATAATTTCGCCTGTTGTGCCGAAAAGAAGCGGTGTGCCGGCTTTAATGGCTGCATATAAAAAGTCAATAAATCTCATCATTTTGCGGCACCTCCATTTCTGAATACAGGTTTATACTGTGCAAAGAAATCAAATCCAAGAATACAGAAAAGTATAATTCCCTGCAGAATATCCGAAACCGCTGTTGAAAGTCCGAATGTACTCTGCATAACAGAACAGCCTTTTTCCAGTATGCTTAAAAGAAGTGTAACAACAACACACACAAACGGATTAAGCCTTGCAAGCCATGCAACAATAATTGCATCAAATCCTACACCGCCTGCAACACCATCCGACAAAGTGAATGCCGCACCGCTAACCTGTGCCATTCCGGCAAGACCACAAACAGCACCACTTAAAAACATTGTTCTTAAAACAATCTTTTTAACATTCATACCTGCATATCTTGCAGTATTCTGACTTTCTCCGACTACGCTGATTTCGTAGCCCTGCTTTGTATATTTAAGATAAATGAAAATAAAAACAACGAGTACCAGTGCAATAATCCAGCCTGCGTGAACGCCAAAAACCTTGTCTAGTCTGGCATTTTGCTCAAACATTGCTATTTTTGGGAACCCGGAGGATTCCGGATCACGCCAGGGGCCTTCTACAAAGAACTTTATAAAATACAAAGCAATATAGTTAAGCATAAGAGTGAAAAGTGTTTCGTTGGTATCAAATTTACACTTAAAATATGCCGGGATAAGTGCCCACAATCCACCGCCAATCATTCCGGCAATAAGCATTACAAGAATAAGAACAAAGTGAGGAAGGTTATGATGGAACAGTGCAAAATAAGTAGCAAAAATTCCACCGACAATTATCTGACCTTCGGCACCTATATTCCAGAACTTCATTTTAAATGCAAGTGTAATACCAAGTGCAGAAATCAAAAGTGGAATAGCAATTTTAACAGTTGCCTGAATTGCCATTTTTGTTGCGAGTGCTCCTTTTAAAATGCTTGCGTAAGCATTAAACGGATTAATACCAAGACATAAAATAAAAATTCCGCCCATTATAATAGCAAATATTACTGCATACACAGAAAGCAAGGCTGCTTTCCTGTCAGAAATATCGTTTTTTACTATTCTTACAAATGGTTCGCCAGATTTAAGCATTAGCACTCACCCCCTTGTTTATAGCACCTGTCATCAGCAGTCCAAGTTCTTCTTTGGTTGTTTCCCCGGCATTAACAATACCTGTAATTTCACCATGACAAAGTACCATTATACGGTCACAAAGTTCGAGCATAACATCAAGGTCTTCACCTATAAACAGAATAGCAACACCTTTTTGTTTCTGCTCATTTAAAGCATCATAAACTGTATAGGAAGAATTTATATCAAGACCTCTTACTGCATAGGCTGTAATAAGAACGTTTGGATTATTTTCTATTTCTCTGCCAAGTAAAACCTTTTGAACATTACCGCCGGAAAGTCTTCTAACCGGGGTGTCAATTCCGGGAGTTGAAATTTCTAGTTTTTCAATAATTTTTTCTGAAAGTTCTCTTGCTTCTTTCTTTTCAACAAAAGGTGTTTTTCCCTGTGAATAGGTTTTAAGAAGCATATTTTCAACCATTCCCATAGAAGCCACAAGCCCCATTCCAAGTCTGTCCTCCGGGATAAAGCTCATAGAAACTCCAAGATTAATAATTTCTGCAGGAGTTTTGCCAACTAAATTCTGTTTGTGATGCAAAATAGCACCTTCTTTTGCTTTAAGGAGGCCTGCTATTGCTTCGCAAAGCTCTTTCTGACCGCTTCCGGCAATACCTGCAACACCAAGAATTTCGCCTTTTTTCAGCGAAAAGCTGACATCTTTTAATGCATCCATACCTTCTTCGTTCTGAACAGTCAGACGATGAATTTCCAAAACATTTTCATTATATTCAGTTTCAGGTCTGTCGATTGAAAGCTCTACTGCTTTACCAACCATAAGCTCAGTTAATTCATTAGCATTTGTTTCGGCAGTATTTACGGTTGTTATACTTTCTCCTTTTCTTAAAATGGTAACTCTGTCACTTATTTCAAGAACTTCATTTAGCTTATGAGTGATTATAATAACAGCACAGCCTTTTTCTTTCATTTTTCTTAAAATTGCAAACAGTTTTTTTGTTTCCTGCGGTGTAAGTACCGCAGTTGGTTCATCAAGAATAAGTATTTTTGCACCTTTATACAACACCTTTAAAATTTCTACTGTTTGTTTTTCGCTGACAGACATATTGTAAATCTTTTTATCAGGATCAATTTCAAGACCAAAACTTTCACTTATTTCATGAATTTTCTGAGAACGTTTTTTAGTTAGGAAAAAAGGATTATCTTTGCTTCCGAGAATTATGTTATCCGCCGCAGAATGAACTTCAATAAGCTTAAAATGCTGATGAATCATTCCTATACCCAGCTTATTTGCATCCTCGGGAGAATTTATATGAACCTCTTTTCCATCTACTTTAATTGTACCTTCATCCGGAAGATAAATGCCGGCAAGAATATTCATAAGAGTTGTTTTTCCCGAACCGTTTTCTCCAAGCAAAGCAAGAATCTCACCTTTATTTACAGATAAATTTACGTTGTTATTGGCAATTACCGTACCAAAAGTTTTTCTGATTCCGCTTAACTCAATTGCCGTATTATTCATAGCTGACACCTGCCTTTTATACAAAAAAGGGTGTCCCTAAATTATATAATTCAGGGACGCCCCTTAAGTTAACTTATATTATTTTACTTCAATATTTTCAAAATACCAAGTCATATTTCCTGTGATATCTGCATCAGAAATAACTTCTCCGGCTTTACATACGATATTGCCTTTGTTATCTTTGATTTCATCCTGGAATACTTTGAATTCGCCACTCTTGATTTTTTCTCTTACAGCGTCGATAGCTTCCTGGGTACCTTCAGCACAGTTTTCGGAAAGAGGAGAAATGTCAACTAAACCGTCATCCATACCGCCAAAGTAGTTTTCAGCTTTCCAAGTGCCTTCCATAGCAGCTTTTGTTGCTTTTGTATAATATACACCCCAGTTCCAGATAGGAGCTGTTAAGTGAGCTTTGGGAGCGTCTTTTGTCATATCTGAGTTGTAACCGCAACCCCAAACACCTTTAGCTTCTGCTGCAAGCTGAGGAGCAGTTGTATCACAATGCTGACCAATAACGTCACATCCCATGCTTAGCAAAGCTTCTGCAGCCTGCTGTTCAGCAGTAGGATCGAACCAGGAATTTGTTACTTTAACATAAACAACAGCATCAGGATTTACAGATTTAATACCCATAGCAAAAGCGTTTACACCACCGGTAACTTCGGAGTTTTCACTGCCCATAGCAGCTACATAACCGATTTTGTTACTCTGAGTTTTCATACCTGCAGCAATACCTGCAAGGTATCTTGCCTGATAAATTCTTCCGAAATAGTTGTTAAAGTTTGTATCATTTGACTTGTAACCTGTACCGTGTGAGAAGATTACATCCGGATATTCAGCAGCCAGTTCTTCCATTGTGTCCATATAACCCCAGCTTGTACCAAAAATAATTTTACAGCCTTCTTCAATACATTCTTCAATAGCAGTTCTGGAAGCAACAGCATCACCATCAGCTATATTATTTTTACGAACAATCTGACTGTCCTCAAGACCAAGCTCAGCCTGCATAGCAACGATACCCTGATCGTGAGCAAAACTGTAACCGGATCCGTCAGCAGGATCACCAATATGAATAACACCAACTTTGAAATCTGCAGCAGGAGCTTCTTCACCACCTGCGTTGTTTTCAACAGCCTCGTTCTGACATCCCGCAAAAGCAAAAACAGTTGTAAGAGCTAAAGCAAGTGCCAATAGTTTTTTTAGTTTTTTCATTTTTCTTTACCTCCTAAGTAAAAATCATAACATTATTATATAATATAAATTATGAATTTGCAATATCTTTTTTATTTTTTTGGACATATTTTGACAGAAAAAATATTTTTTAAAATAAAACAGAAAAAGTATTGACAAATTGAAAATCCTATGGTAAAATATTTAAGGTTCGTTGCTAAGGCAACTAATTTAATATAGGGGTATAGCTCAGTTGGTAGAGCATCGGTCTCCAAAACCGAGTGCCGAGGGTTCAAGTCCTTCTGCCCCTGCCAAAAAAACTCAAACCAAGTGGTTTGAGTTTTTTCAATATTTTAATTACATTCTGCATTTAAAGGCCCTGCAAGTTCTTTTAAGTAGAACAGTTTTCCCGGTAATGTTGGAATAAACGAAGATGTGATATTCATATCGGGACCGTAATGAAGTGTGGTAAGGAAGCTCATTCCCTGCCAACCCATACCTCTACCTAACGCTCCGTCTGCTCCGCCTATAATATAATCAGCATTTAAGAATAATCCGGGGCCTATTGTATTGGCACTGCACGGAACCAGAGTTGTTCTGCTTTTAAAGCTTGTAATAGCATTCTGTTCTATAGTAAGAGGATGAAGCTTTGCACCTATACGGTAACATTCCTTTTTCCATTCTTCCAGAGATGAATATTCCTCCGCAAACTGAGGTTCCCAAAATGCAATATGACACATTCTTCCTATTCCGAACACAAGCACAAGTTTTGCACCCTCAGCCTTGAGGGCAGAAATTTTTTCGGGATACGTGGGAAGATTTTCTTTTGTTGCAAAATTACGCTGTTCTGCAGGAACAGTATTTTCGCCAAGCTTATCAAAAAATGCTTTTTTCATACTGTATTCAAAGGATGCAGGATTATCGTTGGGAAGAGTATTTCCCTCGTTGTCTGCCCATTCATCCATATTAAATGTATATACGTGATTGCATTTTACTTTCCATTCATTTAAAAAATATGCCGCCCAGCGATACATTCCCATAGGACCTACGGGAAGAATAATAGCAAGCTTCTCCCCTCTTTCTGAAGCATTTTTAATCTGCATTGCAATTTCGTGCCCCATTAATGTGTCAAATTCATAAATATTTTCACACTCTACAGGATTAAAATCCTTATGCCAGAAATCTTCTCTTGTAACACCTTTTTCACAACATTCATCAATCCTTTTCATATCCCATCCACGAGGATAAAAACCATCAAGCAAACTGCCTTTTACTGTACTTAAAAAATCCATAATAAAACCTCCTATGGTAATAATCTTTTTGCAACAACTTTCGGCCAGACAAGTTCCTGACAAAAAGCCTCTGCATAACCCACGCCACATTGTATTCCTCTGAATCTCGAACAGGTACGGACAAATTCAGTAAAATCTATGTTATCATGATCACGCATCCATTTTAATTGACTTTCATGACATTCAAGCATTTCAATTTTCAAATCTATTTCCCCGGAAATATCAACGTATTCTGTTGGATTAAAATTCATTCCCGCAAGATTATCCATATAGAAAATTGGTGTAACTGCCGCTTTTCCGCCCTTTCCGTAATGTGGAACACTTGCAACAAATGAAGCATCAAAAACAAGCTTTGAAACCTCTCTGTGATCTGGCATATAATCCGTTGGACTGTGTGTTATTATAAAATCCGGCTGTACCTTTTTAATAAGCTCTGCTACCATATCTCTTTGTTTAATATCACACCCATTGGGGAGCAAATCGCCTATATCAAGCGTTACAACCTCTATTCCGCCAAGCAAACCTGCTTTTTTCGCCTCTGCGGCACGTATTTTGGCAAGCTCATCCGGCTCAATAATTTCGTGCCCCATATTTCCGTTTGCAACATGACAAACAGTTACCTTATCTCCGCGTTTAACACATTTAACAAGTGTTCCGCTGCAAGATATTTCAATGTCATCGGGATGACATCCAATGGCAAGAACATTCATATTTTCACATCCTTTAAAATATTCAGCTTGACACGCTGTTAATAATATTTTATAATATTTAAAGGTATAAATAAATACATTTTTTTAAAAAAAACATATATTTTTGTAAATATTTTTTAAGGTGATAAATACATGAAGACAGATTACATAAAACACAAAATTTCAAATATATTTTATATTCAGAAAATAGTTACTCTCCACTATTTTGAATTTGAAAAAAACTTTGCATCAAAAGGCGAAAGTCACAATTTCTGGGAATTAATATATGCTGATAAAGGCAATATCAAAGTTACAGCCGGAAACCGTAACTTTATACTTTCACAGGGCGAATGCTTTTTTCACAAGCCCAACGAATTTCACCTTCACAGTGCAGACGGACAGATTGCACCCAATATTTTTATTATTTCCTTTGTTTGCAATTCGGAAAGTATGAAATTTTTTAAATCTAAAAAAATAAAGATTCCTGCAAAGCTCCGTACCATAATTTCCAATATCATTAAAGAAGGAAAAAGCACTTTTGATTTACCATTTAACAATCCTGATTTAAAACAACTGCAACTGCTTGATAACAGCATTGCCGGCGGTCAGCAAATGATAAGAACATATCTGGAACAGTTTCTTATTTTACTTTTACGGCACGAATGCGAAACTCAGGAAAACAATGTGTTTCCAACAAAAAATATCATGATGGAACATTTAGCAGAGCAAATGCATAAAAAATTGCATGATTCTGTATATCAACAAATAAGAGTTGAACAGTTTTGCAAAGAAATGAAGTATTCAAAAGCATATCTTTCCAAAATTTTTATTAATAATTTTGACTGCAGTATAAATACATATATAAACAGAATAAAAATAGAAGAAGCAAAAAAGCTCATACGCGAGCATAACTGCAATATGAGCCAGATTTCTGATTTGCTTTGTTTTTCAAATCCGTTATATTTTTCAAGAGTATTTAAAAGAGTAACCGGAATGTCTCCCACCGAATACAAAAATTCGGTAAAAATTGATTAAAAGCTGTCGTAAAACACGACTTCATCTATCGGTCTTACTTTTGAATGCAATTCAAGAGGTCTTGAATCCTCCGCCGGATAACCCATAACAAGAAGTGCAAGCGGCACTATGTTTTCGGGAATATTAAAAGTTTCCTTTATTGCATTAGGATTAAAGTGCATAACCCAACAGCAGCCTGCTCCTGCATCGTGTGCCGCAAGAATCATATGTGTAGCCACAATTGCAGCATCCACCGGTGCAGACAATGCACCGTCGTAAGGTCTTTTCCAGGTTTCATCCCGGTTATAACACACAAGCATTGCCGCAGGTGCATTAAAATGACATTTAGTGCAATTACGAAGTTTATCCATTGATTCTTTTTTATTTATCACTAGAATTCTCTGCGGCTGATAATTGCAGCCCGTAGGAGCTTTATGTGCCGCAGAAATGATTTTTTCAACGGTTTCACGGCTTAGCTGCTCTTCTTTGAATTTTCTTACCGAATATCTTTCTGTAATCAATTTTTCAAATTCCATATAATTTACCTCTTTAACTATTAAAATATTCATATGTCATAAGGGAAATCTGACTGATGGCATTTATTCCGTTGGGTGCATTATTTGTGATTACACATATTATGTAATCGCCTCCCGGAGAATACACAATTCCCACATCACTCTGAGCTCTTGTATTCTCTCCTGTTTTATTTGCACACAAAGTACCTTCCGGCAAATAATGGGGTATTTTACTGCGCCGTTGTTGGTTTTTTAGGAGAGAAAGCATTTCATCACTAAACTCAGGAGAAACAAGAGTTCTGTTATAAATCTGTTCAAGAAGTATTCCGCAATCGTATGGCGAAACTGTATTTGTACCATACGAGGCATACTTTCCGCAACCGGAAAAAAGCGATAAATGCCGTGTATTTAAACACCCTATTGCTTTTGTATGATTATTTTCAGTTTCAAAACCTTTTTTATAGTTTCCTTTTCCTAAAATTCCCACCAGATTATTTGATGCAGAATTATCGCTTACGGTTATCATCCATTCCAGATATTTCTGAATCACTTCAGTTTTCTCAAGATTTCCGTTTTCAATTTCGCTGTATATCCCTGCCATTACAAAAAGTTTAATAATACTTGCGGCAGAATATGTATTGTCGTTTAAAATAAGAGATTCATTTGTTTTGAGATTTTTTATGTAAATACCGTATTTGCCCGACTTTTTTTCTATATACTGCTTAATTTTACTGCAAAGCTCAGAAAGTCCCGAACAGTATTCTTTTATCAGCCATCCGCTATTTCTGTATTTTTCTGTTTCCGCAAAAAGAACATATTTTTCTTCTTTTCCCTTGTTCATTAATGCCACAGGTTCAGAAAACCATCCTTCTTTAGACTTTTCTTCAACTTCGGATGTGAAAAAAATCTCACTTCTGCCGTCGGGAAAATACATAGTTGTAACGGGTGATTCATACCACCCGTTACTTTTTCTGTTTTCAGCCTCTGTGATTGTAACAATTTCACTTTTTCCACCAGGAGCATACATCTTTTTAACAGGCATTTCATACCAGCCGTTGTTTTTGTATTTTTTTACATTAAACACGCAAACAGCCCGTTCTGCACCGTCAGCAGAATGCATGTTAACAAATAATCCCGGAAGCACAAAAAATATACAAGATACAACTATCAGACAAATTAAGCTTTTTCTGAGAATTGAAAGTATTTTCATAAAAGTTAAACCTCGGTAATATTATTTATTAACATTTCTTTTAAATATTGCAAGCTCAAAATCCTGAATATATTTAATATGCTTAAGTTTCCATAAAATATGTTCGCTGTCGCCCATATAGTCCATACTTGGTTCCCAGCCAAGACGGGAATCTTTATCGGTATATTCCAAAGCTTCCTCTGCATTATTTTTTTCACATAAAAGAAGTGCTTCCATTTTTTCTGTAAGCTTCAGAACCTCGTCACTGTCCGCTTCTGATTTTAATTTTGATGACAGATAATACCATTTTTTAGCGTTAATTCCGGTTCTTACATAACAACAGATATATTTTCCAAGATTAAGAAGATACAAAAGTTCCTCGTTTTTATCACCAATATCTTCCATAATATTCACGCCCTGTTTCATAAGAGAATACATTTCTTCCAAAGATTTAATTTCTTCGTCCAGTCGTATAAAAGGCAGAATACCTCTGCCGGTCGGAAGTGTATTTGTTGGATGATAATCCGCAGGATACATAACCTCTACAATTCCGTTTCCAAAATGTGCAAAAGGCTCACTCTCCGGCTTTATTTCCTTAATAAGGGCAAGCGGATATGAGGGGCCTATACGAAACGCACCGTACTGATCGGCATCGCTCGGAACATAGTGACGTATAGCCTCACTCCAGAATTTAAGAGCCTCTTTCATTTTGTCGATATCTTTATCACCAAATCTTGAAGAAATAACGGCTTCAAGATTTTTCTCCATATCAGCATTTTCGTCTACAAAGCATTGTTTTGCAAGATCACTTATAAAAGACGGCCATATACCATAGTGATGTGATTCCATAAGTCCGCAAAGTCCCCATTTTTCATTTGCTTCACGAAGCCCTTTATAACGCTCAATCCACTGATAAGGCATAGGCTGATAAGGCGTACAGCCCATATCCCATGTCATACCGCCGGTGTTGGACATTGCATAAAGTCTTATACCACGTTCCTTAGCCGCTTCTGCTTCCGAAACAAAATATCCTCCCGGCCCTGCAAAGGAAAGTGTATAATCGGCACAAAATTCCTTTACACTTCCAAGCTGATAAGATTCAAACATTTCGTAGGTTACAAGCAGACTTATATCAGTCGGAAGTGAATGAATAAGACGAAGTCTGTCCTCTTTATTTACATAGCCCCAGTTATAAGTCCAGAAAACTATATCAGCATCGGGTTTATGTTTATAAACTGATTTTTTTACACATTCAAGCCACTGCGGATAATCATAGCAGGGCCACCACCCGGGAGCAGGTTTACCCGTTGGAACACCGCCAATATCGTCATTATTATTTCCTTTTACCGAAACGTGTTCGTCTTTACTTGGAAATCCAACCGATTCACCAACAAGGATTACACCTTTAAATCGCGGACATTTTTCAAAAATTTCACCGTAAAGTCCGTCATAAAATTCCTGTGCATCCGGCTCTTCGGGATGCTTTTCACTTTTTAAATAGCTATAGGCATATACATCAATACCATATTTTGCCGCACGGTATATAAGCTCGTTAAAATCAAGAAATCCCGAGGGAGTTTGATTTACGCCTTTTACAAATACAAGTATTGCATCCATTCCTGCGTGAGCTATTGCCGAAAGGTGTTCATTGGGATAATTGTCTAAACCGTATCCCGAATGTACCATTCTGGGAGAAAATAAAAAAGTATGCTTTATTTCCTCTTTTTTAATAAACGGAGCTTTTCTTAAATTCATTTTATCTTCAAGGCAGTAAAAAGCCTGAGCAAGCGAACGCTCGCTTTTTGCAGTAATATTGATTGTTTTTTCCGGTTTAATTACATAATCTTCTTTCATATCCGGATTTATCTTTGTAACAATTGAACCTTTATTTCCTGATATTTCCTTTGTAATCATAGCAGAAACGTTCATTGAAACAAAAAGATAATCAATAAAATCTCTTGCTCCCTGTAATGCAATCTCGCCACAGTTTTCCGGCAAAACAATTTCAAGTCCGTTTTTAAACTCAATTTCGTTATTTTCAGGCTTTAAATCCCTGTTTCTTACATCTTTTTTATGTACTTCAAGAAGTCTTTTTCTGAATTCATATTTTTTTTCTTTTTTAAGCATAATTTTAAGCCTCGCTTTACTTATTCATAAGATATGAAACTACACCCGTTAAAACATCGCCCATCTGACGGTATCCGTTAAGTGATGGGTGTATCCAGTCTGCAAAAAACAACTCAGTTAAATCTGTATATTTATTCTTTTTAACCGATCCTTTTTTGAATCCGTCTACCATATCAAGAAAATTCATCATAGGTGAAATATAAATGCCTTTTTCAATGGATTTTTCGTTATCCCACTTTTCTATTATTGCATCACACATTGAAAGTATAGCAAATCTCTGATGCTTAACAGTAGCATCGGGCGGTGCTGCTTCCCCATCCCACGCTCCTGCACCAAGAATTGGCATATTTATAATAATTTTTATATTATTGTCGTATTTTTTTACGGAATCTATAATTTTTTCAAAGTTTGAAAGAGATTCTGCTATTTTTGATTCAAGCTCTGCATAAGGAACGAAATACAAATCATTTGTTCCCAGAAGTATAGATACTGCATCTATTTTGTGCATACCTTTGTAATTCCTGTATCTTTCCACATATTTGGAAAAATCAAAATCAAATTCATCTTCAAACGAAACCCATTTTCCGTTTTCTGCAATATGCAAACCGTCGTTGTAAACAACATCTCCGTCATTGAAATTAACAGGAAATCCTTTTTCATCAAATTCCTTTAAACCAAGATATTCGGGAACAGCTTTAAGACCGGTACAAACATAGTCGTCCACTTCATCCAATATAACTTTATTCCAGAATTTTATATCACCGAGATACTTGTCGCCGCTAACAGTTTTAGGAAATAAAAACGGAGAAAAACTATGTTCACCATTGGTAAAATCCATATAATATTCTGTTCTCCAGCCACCTCTGCCCTCACTGAAATTTTTTCCGTCATAACACTTAGTTCCGATAGTATTCAAACTCTGAAGTCTTTCGGCAACATGAGTTATATATGCTCCGCTTCTTGTCATACTGTCGCCAATACACAGAAGACCAAATGGTTTTCTGCTTTCAGAAACCATATACACAATAGATTTTTTAGTTGCAAGAAGCTCTCCGAATGCAGAATAAACATTAATTTCCATAGTAAAACTATCTTTATCACAAACACCGTCAAAGCTCCAGCGGTTAATGTATTTTGTACCGAATTCGCATTTCATTTCAATATCAAGATTCTCATCAAACGGATAAATGAAATTTCTGTAATACAGATTGTATTCAGCTTGTCCGTGAGGACTGCAAAAACCGTATGCACCGTATAAATTAGGATTTGCACGAAGAAAATACAATTTTTCCGGAAGTATTATATTAACCTTGTTTTTTTTCATTTTCTGATTCTCCTTAAGTAAAAATTAACCCATCTGCCACAATTATAGCAGATGGGCATTTATCAGTCAATAACCAATTTTTAATTTACGATTACATCAAGAATTTTTATACATTCGCCTCTTGTTGAATAGTCAAAAGGCTTAATACCTTCTCCGTCACCGTGAATAATTCCAAGCTTAAATGCTTTTTCCAATGCGTTGTATGCCCAATGATTTGCCATAGCAGCATCTGAGGGAAGCTCTCCACCGGTTCCGGAAAGTCCGGATGCAAGTCCGAATTTATCAACTGTTTGCATCACAAGAGTTACCATTTCCTGACGGGTAATAAGTCTTGAAGGATTATCGCCAAGAGCAAGAACCGCTTCGGGAATCAATCCGTTTTCTTTGGCATAATTCATAACAGATACATCCCATTCTCCCTCCTGAACATAAGGTGTTTCAAGAGCGCCTGCTGTTTCTGCAGTTTTTATGAGAATTTTTAAAAGTTCTGCAAGAGTTATTGTAGAATCCGGATTGCAGTTACCGTTTTCATCACCCTCTATAACACCGCTTACAGCAAGTCTTGCGGCATAATCTCTTACCCAATGCCGTATGGTATCCGGGAAAATAACAGGTGCAATCGGCTTTTCTTTTGAGATATCAAGCTCACTTACAAGCGGCTCCATATCATTTTCGCAATATAGCTCAACAGTATATTTTCCTGCCGGTAAATTCAATGCATCAACAGTAAATTCATAAGTGGAATCCGCTTTGATTTCTGCCGATTTCAACACACTTTCACCGTTTTTATTTATTATGTTTGCAAAAATGTAACGTGCATCTGTGGTAGGAATAACTCCGCTGAATTCAATCTCGTCTGTCAGAGCATTATAGCTCATATTTGAAATCAGCTTTGAGGTTATATTAATCTGAACACTCTGACCTGCAAACAATCCGTTCCTTGTTTTTGTGGTTATGGTAGATTTCTGAGCTTTTTCATCCCATTTAGCACGGTCTGATTCAAACTTTTCATTGATAGAAAGAGTTATTTCAGCATATTCGTTTCTTGGATTCTGAACAGTTATTGCCATACCGCCTTCCTGGCGTTTAAACATTAAAACACAGGGGGTATCTGTTCCTACAATCATACCATTTGAAAGCTCAACAGTTCCTTCTTCATAGAAAACAATCTGAGCAATATCCAGCTTTTTGTGGTAAACAGCCTGAACTTTGGCTGTATTAGCCTCGATAACAACGGGAATATCCTCAGCATAAGCCTTAACCGTATCTGCATCCACACCGGGCACTGCTATATAAGAATAGGTAGCCTTGGAAGGTCTTGAACCGTGGTTAATATACATACTGAAAATATCTCTTTTTTCATAAGGATAGGTATCGTCACCTTTTCTCATGGTGTTACCTATCTGCGATTTATTTGAAATAAACGCATTTTGTGTTTCAGGAAGAACATAACCTACTGCACCGTGATGAACCCATTTAAGATTTGAAGGAGACTCGGTAGATTCAGCGGCAAGAGTTTTAACCTCTGTTCCGTCGCTGTAAGTTACCGCACCATCCAAACTACACTGGTTAAGATTTGTATAAACTTCGCTTGAAGAAGTTTTGCTGGCAATATTTGAACCAAGTGCAACAAATTCATCATCAAAATAGAACCATGCTTTTCTGCCTGAAACCTCAAGGTCATTAAGGTAATCCATTGCAGCAACGCCATACATTCCGTCAGAAGCACCGCCTACGAAAGAGGTTCTTCCGTAATGCTTTGACGGAGTGGTACTCATATCAACCAGATCCGGAACATCTTCATCGGTTTGAATGGTTGTGATACCGGGCAGTCTGTCCCAGTCATAAGCATAAAGTGCATCACCGTATTCAGCACCGGTTACATAAATAGGCGCAACACCATCTGCAATGTAATAGTTATTACATCCGACTTTTCCTACTTTTTCAGCTTTAAACTTTCTGTCACTCGCCATATTTACAGATGTAAAATATTTATCTCTGTGATGTGCCATCAAATCACTTACCCAGTAATGCTTGTTTCCGGTTACACCGCTTAGTTTTTCACCGCTTTTAAGCATATCAACCCACTCCTGAAGCTCTTCTCTTCTTGGAATATTGGGTTCCTGAAGAAGGTGATTTGCATAATTTATACTTCTTGAAATTCTTCCTGCTGTGCCGTTTTTATCTCCGGAACCGCTAAGGTTTCTTCCATAAGCGGGGAAATCCATGTGATCGCCTCTAATCAGCCATCTCATACTTTCTAACAATATATCAACCAAAACAGCTAATTTTTCCTGCGAAGGCTGATATTTTGTGCCTGCTGCAAGAGAAACAAGGGGCGCAGCACCTGCAATAAACTGGTTACCGTAACCAAAAACATAGTGCTGAGGACCATGTCCCAGATAGCTTCCGTCGGGGTAATAACCGTCTCCGAAATAGGACTGACCAAGTCTGCTGTCGTTGGTAGCATCGGCACCAACCACACCATAGTCGCCCGATGCGTGGTTAATCCATGATACAGACGCATAGTCATACATCTTCTTAACCCATGCTTCATCCTCCAAAACCACGGCTATACGTTGCCACAAACCGTTTGTGTAACCAAGGTTTGAAGTATTTAATGAGAATTGTGAAGCATTACCGTCTTTTCTCAAATGAACATCAAAATGATGCTCTATCATAATATTTATCAAAGACTGATCAACCGAAACACCAACCAAGCCTAAAGCAATAACAACCTCTGCCATATAGCGGGGTACCGTAATATTGGTGTACCAGTTAACACTTCCTCCAACTTCACCATACTTCTGTTTTGTAAAAAAGCTGAAGGCAGTTGTAATTTTATTCTGAGCCTCCTGCTGTTTGTAAAGCTTACCTTCGGGCAAACCAAATTGCCATGCCATACCGCCGATTCTTTCAATATGCTCAAAGCGATCCATCTTATCGTCATAATTTAAATCGGTAAACTTACCCTCATGGTCAATCAGGCTCAGCCAGCTATCATCAAATCGGTTGCAATCGTGAGAACTGATAATACTTTGTTCGATACGCTCTTTAATAATATTAAAATCATCATCTGCCGCAAGCACCGAGAAAGGCTGACAGGATAGAAACATAGAAATTATAATAATAAATGCAATTATCTTTTTCATTTTATCCCCTACCTTTCAATTTCAGCTTCAAAGGAAGCAATAACTTTAGTATAATCGCTTTCAAAAATATATAATTTTACATTGGAAGCGTTACTTGCGGAAGCATCGCTGAACAACTGAATATTTTCCGCCTGACCGGTATATGCAGCGACAGTAATTTCATCGCTTTTTGCAAGACCGACAAGCTTTCCGTCTTCATCATAAAACTGACTTACAATAACAATATCCTTGGATTTAGGAAGATTATTTGTTAAATCAGCAGTTCCGGACAGCTTACCGCCGGACTGAATTACGGAAATATTATCAAAATTATAAAAAGGCTTGTTTTCAACAAAAAATTCAATTTCCGTATCAACCTTTACTTTGTCGCTGTCGTATTTTTCACGCAGCCCGGAAATGTCCAGCTTATAATATCTTGAATATATAAGCGGCTCATTTAATGTGATTTTTAAAATGTTGGGTTCTTCTCCCACTCCGCTTGTTATATCAAGAGAATTTCCCGCTTCATCAAGCAAGGCAACATCTTGGGATGCTGAAGTTTCATCCAGTTCCTGAGAATAAGTAAGATTAAACTCCGCCGTATCTACATCAACAGAGGTTGTATCCTCAATATCGCTGCCCTCAAGTTTAATTTCCTTCATACTGTAAACACGAAGATAATCCATATATGCAACAGAACCGGGTAACGAACGCTTATTAGATGTTTCGTTGAGGTTTGTATAATATCTCATATTGTGGGCACCACCATACAAAGTATCTAATGCAGGTAGTGAATGAGCAGATGTATCACAAAGAGTTCCATTGATTTCCAGTCCTACAATTTTACCTGTGCCGGAAGTATAATCAGCTCTCAAAACAACAGTAAACCACTCATCATCATTAACTGTGATACCGGGAATTCTTTTGTCGCTTATACTGAAATAGGCAGTTGTATCTGAAGCACTTGAGATATAGTGAAGCTGTTTATTTGAAAACACAAGGTGCATACCGGTGCTTGCTTTAACTCTGTATTCAAAAACAATAATATTTGTTTTCAGCTTTTCCTCCAGAACAGCCAGTCGGTCGTCTAATTTTAGTATTTTAAAGCCACAGGTTTGAAGCTCGGGAGTAACAAATTTTGCAACGCCCTCCCCATCTTCTGTTGTAAGCTCGGTAAAAGGGTGATCGCTGTAATGCTGACTAAGCCCCTCCATACCGGCTGCTTCATCATTAAATTCATATTGAATAATCATTTCCTCAAGGGGATATTCGGTTTGAATATCCCCGTCAGCAAAACCTACACAAGTATTAAATATTAAAAATAATGACGAAATAAAAATTGCCGTAAATTTTTTAATCATTGTGTATCTCTCCTGTTATTTCATATACTGAGCCTTTGTAACAGGTGTAAGTGCAGAAGCGTCTGCCCAAACAAACACCTTAACAGTGTCGGTTGAAAGAACATTTTCTCCCAAGGTTAACTCATTGGAAACTGTTGTATTTTCATCTGCCTCCGAATCGTAAGCAAAGCTTACTGCTTCTTTAAGCATTCCGCTTTCATCGTAGATTGCTGCAACAATTTCTGCTGTGCCGTTTCCTATAAATGCTTTTTCAGCATTTACATAAATTTTAGCACCTGCTGTTAATTCGGTAACCTTATTACCGTCTACGTCTGTGAAATAAACCTTTGAAAGCTTTTTAGCAACACTTCTTCCTGCTAATAAGCCGTTTGAAGGCTTAACTGCAAATGTGGAAATACCGGTTTCTTCGTTATAAGCGTTGATAAATGTATCAAATCTTTCGTTTATCTCAACATTTCTTACTGTTGAATTGTTGTAAGGATTCTGAGTTGTTATAACATATCCACCCTCTGTTTCCTTAATAATAAGGATTGAAGGTTCGGAAACTGAAACTTCAGAACCGTTTTTAAGTGTTAATTTTGCATTTTTATTTCTTATAACAGCCTGAGTAATTCCAAGACCGCTGTGATATACAGCCTGAACATCAGCAGTATTTGCAAGAATTTCAACCGGAATTGCAGCTGCATAAGAAGCTACCTCATCCTGAGTTTTTCCGGGAACAACTATATAAGAGTAAGTTCCATTGGAAACACTTGTTCCGTGGTTAATATACATACTGAAAATTCCTTTTGTATCTGTTCCGTTGGACTGAGATTTATTGGAAACAACTGCATTCTGTGCTTCGGGAAGAACATATCCAACTTTATTGTGGTATGCCCAAGCTGAAACTTCAGCATCACTTTCAGCGGAAAGTGTATTACCGTCATAAACTACGTTACCATCAAGATTTGCCTGGTTAAGATTTGTGTATAGAGGATTGGTTACCTCTGCGCTTGAAATATCTGTTCCCAAAGCTACAAATTCATCATCAAAGAAGAACCATGATTTTTTAGCACTTACAACAGGAGCTTCAACAACACCGTCGTTTCCAAGGTCTGTTTTGTAATCCATTGTTGCTGCACCGTATGTTCCGTCAGAAACACCGCCTACAAAATCATCACTTCCGTAATGATTATTTACATAATGTGAATTATCAAGAAGTTCAGGTAATGTATCGGAGTTTATTGCTGTGATACCGGGAAGTCTGTCCCAATCATAGTATGCAAGAGCTGTTGCATATTCATCACCATCAACAAGAATGTTGGTTACACCGTCAGCAAGATAATAGGTTTTTGCACCCTGATCTCCAACTCTTTCGGTTTTCTTTGTTCTTGTACTGGACATATTAACTGCTACTGAATAAGCATCTCTCTGATGAGCCATAAGGTCAGCATTCCAGAAGTGCTTGTTACCTGTAACATAATTCATAGCATCAGCGTTTATACCATCAACTAAAGCTTGAAGCTCTGCTTTACTTGGAATATTGGGTTCTGAAAGCAGTTTGTTTGCAAATTTAATCAAATCTGCTCTCTTGCCTGCTCCTGCATTTGCAGAAGTATCAATACTTCTTCCAACACCTGTAAATTCAGCATAATTACCTCTTACCAACCAACGCATGTTATCAAGCATTATACCTGTAAGAACTGATAACTGAGCCTTGGTGAACTGTTTATCTGTTCCTGCCGCAAGAGTAACAAATTCACTGCAGGATGCTAAGAACTGACGACCGTAGCCAAATGCATAATGCAAAGGACCGTGTCCAAGATAGCTTCCGTCCGGATAATAACCGTCTCCGAAGAAGGTATCGGTTATGCTGCTTTCCTCTGTATCCACGCCGGCAATACCGTTACCTTTTGAATCGGAATGGTTTGTAAGAACTGTGCCTAAATTATCATAAATCTTATTAATATAAACCTGGTCGCCCTCATCCATTGAATCATAAATATTTGCCAATGTCATCCACATACCGCAGGTTACAGGAAGATTACTTGTGTTATAAGCAAATTTCTTTGAATTCTGAACACCTGCACAGCTGCTCTTACCCGTGTTGGACTCACTTAAATCAAAGTAGTTTGTTTTAGCTGCAGCAAGCAGTGTTTCATCAATTTCCAGACCTGTATTTCTTATTAAAATAAATACATCTGCAAGCTGTCTTGGAGTGGTTATACCTGTGCTCCAGTTTCCTGATGTTCCAACGCAGTCAAAGTTTGCATTTACAAAATAGCTTAAAGCACTCTGAATTTTAGCATAAGTATCTGCACCAAGATAATTTTCTCTGCCCTTATTACCGAATTCGGCAGCCATACCTCTCAAACGTAACAAATGCTCTGCACGGTCTGCATAAACCTCTTTAGCTTCATCACTGTTTGCGTCAACACCGTCAGCCAAAGTATAGGTTAAGTCTGCAAATGAACCATCTTCATTAAGTACCCAGCTTGCATCGTAATAATCTACTTCAGCCAGTTCGTTACGTTTAGAAGCATCAATTCTTCTTAAAATAGCGCTTGTGCTTCCGCTTTCGATTGAATAAATTCTCAGATAGTCAAGGCTTACAGAAGAACCTGCATCGTTATAAGGTGAATGAGCATAAGACCAGAACAAGTTTGCTGAATTTTTAAAGGTATCAATTGTGGGAAGTGTAGCATTCGTGTTAACATCAGTGAGATTAATAGCTTCGTCATTGATTGTAATTGCAGTAACCTTAGGTGTTTCTCCCATCAGATTAAGCACAACAGAAACCTTAACCCAATCGCCTCTCTTGATGTCATACTTTACTCTTCTTCCGTAAATCTGAACCTCATCGGTATCGCCATAGCTACCGAAAAGTATTGTTCCGCTGGTTTGATTCAAATCTCCAAACAGTCTTACATCAGTTTCTGTTCCTGTAGATTTCATTCTTGCTTCAAAAACAACCTCATTTGATTCCAATGCTTCGCACAGAGCGTCTCTATTGGCAGTATCAAATGTGAATCCGTAGTTACCTCCATCGCTCTCCTGCTTAGTGTAGGTTACAATGTCGTTTCCATCTACAGTTTCAGATACCCATCTGGTATGATTATATTTTCCGTTTAATCCATCATAAGGAGCAGATCTATCAAATTCATAGTCATAGAACCAATCCTTAACCTCATATTGAGTGTCAATATAAGTGGGTTCTTCAACCTCAACTTTTTCCTGCTTAAATACAGAATAAACTCTCATATAGTCAAGATATGCTATTGAACCAACCTCTGAACGCTTGTTAGTTTCCTGATTTAAGTTGGTATACATTCTCATTGGATGAGTTGTTAGCTGAGTATCCTTTGCAGGAGGTGTGTGTGTTGCTGAAACATCATAAATTTCATCATCAATTTTCACTTCAACAAGTTTGGGTGTATCACCTGTGTAATCAACAAGAACTGTTGCTCTGAACCATTCTCCGGGTGCAACATAAGGTCCGGATATTCTATTATCATTTATATTAAAGTAACCATTAACATAGTGTAACATCTTATTTGCAAAAACAAAATGCATACCTTCTGTTGCTTTCATTCTGTATTCATAAGCAATATAGTTGGAAGCCATTTCCTCTGAAAGAGTTGCTAATCTTGAATCAGAGGTGTTAAATTTGAAGCCTGCAGTCTGAAGCTCAGGTGTTACAAATTCTGCAACTCCGTAACCGTCAACAACTTTAGAATTAACAAACGGATGGTCAGCATAGTGCTGAATTAATCCGGTAAACGGTGCAACCGTATCGGTAAACTCATAATCAATAATTGTTTTTATAGGAGTGTAAGCTGTTTCAAATGTGCTTGGTTCTACAATTTTATCTTTTACGGAATATGCTCTTAAGCAGTCCAGATGAACCTTTGCACCTGCTTCAGAATAGTTTGAACCTGTCATCATATATACATACATAGGATTATCGCCAAACCATTCGTCGTATGCAGGCATAGCTGACAAAGCAGTAACATCAAGAATTTCTTCTGTTGTTGTTCCGTCTTCGTTTTCATAAATTAGTTTTGCTGCTTTAAGTATAGGTGTTTCCAAGCTGTAATCAACTACAACAGCAGCTTTTGTCCATACATTATCGCTAATGGCAGCTTTCATTGTTTTTCCTTTAAAAGAAAGCTTGTGAGCAGAATTATGCTGGAAAATTGCATTTGCAACTCTTAAATCAGCTCCGCCTTCTGTTTTGAAATTAAATTCAAAAGCAACGGGACCTTCAAGCATTTTTGCTTTAAGTGCTGCCACACGTTCATCATCTGATTTTAATTTAAAATCAAGTCTGCTTGAATGTTTAGTCTGGTCGAAGGTTGCAACACCTTTTTTATCAACTACTGCTGTTTCAGGCTTAGCACCTCTTGTTCCTGCGTTTGCAAGATCATCTGCTGTATCAAATTCCCAGTCAAGGATTTTTGTATCTACTTCATAAGCATAATCACTTACATCTAATTTTTCAGCTTCTTCATACACTTCGGGAGTAACTGAATAAACTTTCATATAGTCAAGATAAACTTTTGCATCAGCATCAGTGTTACCATTTACTAATTGAGCATGACATATTTTACCTGATGCAAGTAAATCATTCATAGTTGGAGCTGTTAAAGCTGCCGTACTGATTGTATCATCAACCATATACTTCTTGAATACACCATTTTGTGTACCCTCGGTAACATCAGTGTAATCCATAACATAGGCAACATAAATCCATTCACCTGCGCTCTTTGCTGCAACTCTAGCGTGAGATGAGTTTATATTACCGGTGTGATATTCCATTGTATTGTTATTAAACTGGATTCTTGCATTACCTTCTGCTTTTAAACGGTATTCATATACAATATATTCATTTTTAAGTGCATCTTGAAGCAATGTTGCTCTTTCATCATTGCCGGCTAAATTCCATCCCATAGTGTCGCTTGCCGGTTTTGAAAATACAGCTGCACCTACATTGTCAGTTTTGCCCCATGCAGGCATTACATAACGAGCAGTTATACCGTCAAAAGCTGTTGCTTCATTTTCAAATTCATAATCCATTATCATTTTTGATGGTGTATACCTTGTAGCAACAGTACTAACGGGTTCTTCCGGTTCTTCTGTATCAACGGTATATACTCTGAAGTAATCAAGATATGCTATTGCTCCATCTGAACAATCATTAAGATTCAGATATGTACCTAAACCGTAGCTTGTCAAATCTTCTGCACTCATAGATATATCTGCAGCAACAGTGGTATTGTTAATATTCAATTCATGTAAAACACCATCTCTGGTGCTGTAATCAAGAATCGCTTCAACGTTTACCCATTCACCGGCATTTACTGCCACATCGGTATCATTACCCATAAAGCTGACAGCGCCTGAATTATAGGTTAACATTTCGTCAACTAAAACAAAAGCTGTGCCGTCGGTTGCTTTCATTTTAAACTCAAAAGCAACTTTTCCGGAGGTTAATGCTGTATTAACAGCTTCTGCAACACCGGATGCTTCACTAAAATAAAAACCAATCTGGTCTCCTGATGATGAGTCTAAAACTGCAGAGCCATCACTCAATGAAGGTAAAACCTCTAAGCCTTCAAGACCTGCAAATTCGGTTTCTTCATCTGTGCCGTTGAACTCTAAGTCAACAAGCATTGTGTCAACAGTATATTTTGTTTCTACTGTTGTTTCTTCTGCATACGGAACAACGAACATTGTGCAAAGCATTGCAACCGTAAGCATAAGTGCCATTAATTTTTTCATAATTTTTTCGCTCCTTTTATATATTATTTTTTTATTTTTTATAAACCACACAAGTTACATAATATGCTCTCATACCGGACAGACAAACCTTATCGCCCGGCTCAATTTCATCATAGTTTCCAACCCACATTCTGTCCTTCGTTTCATCATAGTAAACAACTCCGTCTTTTTCGGATTTATAATTGAAACGACGGTAAATATCTCCCTGAACAGCTTCCGGGTTGCCATCATCTATTGATTTTGAATTGATATAAAGGTCATAAGAGCTTGAACCGTTTGCAACAACCTTTTCTATTTCGCCGGAAATTATATAATACTGAGAGCCTAAGAATATCTGATTCGAGAAGGTTCTACCTGCCATTGCACCGTTTGTGGTGCTGCTGTAATGATAGTCATCCAGAATATCCTGCGCCACCTTATTCTTAACCGCTACATCATAATTTCCGATATAGTTATCGCTTCTTACATTAACAAGCAAGCCGTCGCCCTTATTTAACTGTCGTATCTCCGCAGCCTGATCTCCGTTTAAATAATAGGAAACCGGTTTTCCGGCAAAAAATCCGTTAACCACATCAACAACATTTCCGTCGGAATCAAGCATTTGCCCCATTCCGCTTATAACAAACATTTCAAACTGAGTATTTGAATAGCTGTTTGATATTGTTGAGGAGATCTGAACAGTAACTGCTATATCATTAAATTCATCAGCGTCATAAAGCTTAAGATTATATTTTTGCCCAAGCTCAAGCGTTTTTGTATCAACCGTATAACGGTAAAGCTTTTCGTTGTTAACGGCAGATTCGTCTGACGGGTCGGGCACCGTAAACATAACTGATTTCTGCAAAGAATATATTCCGTTGCCGGTGCCGGGAATAATATCGTCCGAACCAAGAACTATTGAGTCATAGTTTTTACCTGCTTCGGCAGACTCAAAGTTCAGATTAAATCCGTCTTCTCCGGTTGTTCCCAAGGCAGTCTTGGGATATTCCATCTCAATAATCTTCTTATCGTCATTCAGCTTATAGGTTACAAGCTGATTTACCACTTTTCCGTTTTCATTCAGCATTGCAGGATATCCTGTTTCGTGTTCATAACGTCCCAGAACACCGTTGCTGTCCGTAAAATCAAATTTTTCGGCAAATTCAAAGGTTTCAAACATTCCTGAAGTGGTATATAGCTTAACAGATAATTTTTTGGAAAGGTTACTTCCGGTAAGCTTAAGACCAATAAGATAACCGTATTCCTTATCGTTAAGAACCACGTCAACAACAGCACCGAAAGAGTCAAGAGTCAGAGCATATTCATTACCTATAATAATTCTTGTTTCAATACCCTGAACAAATGGATTTATTTTGTATGCCTTTTTGTTGCTTTCGTATTCCCCTTCTTCATTTCTACCGATAAGCTTTTCTCTTACAGAGGTAGTACTGTCTAAAATTTTGATAAAGGTTTTGTCATCCTTTGACGGAGCTAACAACAGAATGTCATTTGCTGAAATTAACCCTGCAGCTTCATCAACAGTTTTAACAACTGCGCCTCCGTCTTTTTGGAAATAAATATTATCATAATCTCTCAGATTAAGAGTTGTGGAACCGTCTTTCTCAAGGGCAGTTGCCGCTATCGGATTAGAGTGAGACACCCGGAACAACGAATAATTGTTAACCATAATAATTTCAACTGTGTTATCATCATCGTTATCAATCAGGGTAACATCACCGTAAGCCGGAATTAATTCATCCTTTGTGCATTCAAAATAGTATACACCGTTATAAATTACCTTTAAATCACTTTCCAGTCTGAAATATTTTTCTTCATCATCTTCGTCATAATAGTAGACAGATGCAAAGGAAGAACGGTCTTTTATAAGGTTCTCGGATGAAATTGTGTTAATATTATTGCTTTTTGGCATAAGCCATACAAGACTGTAATTTTCGGTTTCGTTATCATCATAATAATAGTATTTTACGTTCTGACCTAAAAGCTCAGAGGCTTCTGTTTCAGCACACAAATATTCAGTACCGTTTATTATAACGCGTCCGGCACTGGTAAGGCTATTGGAGGAATTTATCATAGTTTGCTCGTTTCCTTCCAGAATCCCTTCTGCCTGAACAATATTATGATACGCTTTTAACATTTTTTGTCCTGCCTGGAATTTATAGCTTCCGGAAGAAGTCATAACAGATACTTCCAGAATTTCGGTATTCATTGTGTTATACAATATGCAGGCAAGGTCTTGTCTTGTAATTTCCGCATCGCCAGCACTTGCAACAACTCCGCCGTAAATTCCAAGCTGTGAAGCACAGGTGGCATATCCGGTGGGATATCCGCCCTTTTCAACTGATAATTTGTCATAACCAAGTAGTAACATCATAGTTTTTATAACCTGGTTAACAGTTACAAATTCATTAGGGCTGAAAAGACCGTTACCGGTACCTCTCATAAGGTTGTATTTAACTGCTGTATAAATATAGTCCTTATGAAGTGTTTTTTCGTCAATATCAGTAAATTGTGTTTCGCCTGTTTCTGCCTCCACATTTGCGAAATTACAAAGTATTTCTGCAAATTCTCCTCTTGATACTCTGTTTTCGGTTTCAAATTCCCCGGTGGGATATAAGCTCATAAAGCCCAGCCCCGAAACAGCGTCATATTTGTGGAAGCTTGCTTCGTCCGCATACACTGTCTGCGGAAAAGCCATCGCAGACAAAAGCATAATCATACTTAAGATGACAGATGTCAGTTTTTTCATTTATTCAAGTCCTCCTTTCATCAGATTTAGTTAAAGAATGCTTCTGCAAGAACCTTGAATATCATTGCACGGCTGCATATACCCTTGGGCATAAACTGATTTTCACCGACACCGCTTATAACTTCAAGCTCTTTTAATTTGTAAACTGCATTTTTTGCATAATCACTGATTGCAGCATCATCAGAAAAGGCTTCCTTTGCCGATACAGCTTCATCAGCTACATTCTTCCAAAGCATTGCACGATAAACCATTGTTGCCATATCTTCTCTGGTGATATTCATTCCTGTTCCAAACAGCTTGTCGCTTATTCCCTTTATAATTCCCGTACCGTATAAACGATTTACATAATCGTAATACCATTCGGAGGAAGGAACATCTTCAAAATTAATATTACCGTCAGCTTTTGCTTCTATAGACAATACAAGAAGCTTTGCAACTTCTTCTCTTGTTATTGGATCGTTAGGACGGATTTTATTATTATATCCGCTTATAATACCCAGTGAAGACAGCTTATTAATATAAGGTCTTGCCCATTCAGCCTCGGAAATATCGTCAAAGCTTACTGCTTCAAGCTTTTCTTCCTCTTTGGCAGTATCTGCAACCGCTGCAAGACCGCCATAGCCGCCTAAACCACCGCCTGCTACAACAGAGCTTCCGCCTCCGCCGCCACCGCCGCCGGAGCTGCCTCCTGCCGATGGAACAATTGGAATTAATATTCCGGTATTGCCATACAAGGATATAAGTTCATTAAGCTTCGTCTTAATCTGAGTTGTAGATGTAAAGTTATTTACAAGTGCAAGCTGCGCAAGAACACTATCCTTATTTGCGGATGATAAATCATCAAGAGCTTCAAGCTCGTCTGTTATATTAAGGATACCAAGCTCGCCAATCTTATCGAAATCTCTCAGAGTTTTCTCAATATTGGTTCTGTCCGCTTCATTTACGGAGCAAATTGCAACACCGTCATAAAAATTCTGCATTGCTTTTTGTTTTGATGATAAATCCTTAGCCGAGAAATATGAATAAAAGGCTGTTTTATTATCCAGTTTGTCATAGTAACTGTCTGTAGCAATATCCAGCTCTAATATCTCTGCATAAGGTAATGTGTCGTGTTCAACTACGGTCTTTTTATCCGCAGCGGCACAAAGATTTAAAATAGCGATTATTTCATCGGTTTTATCAAGAATTTCAGCTAATGCTACTGTTCCCTCAACCTCGGCAAGCTTTGCGGGAAGTTGTATGAAAGCTTCTTTCTTTTCATCGTCCGACATTGCGTCGTAAACAGTCTGCAGCTGAAGCTCTATTAAAGTAGAATAATCGTTAAAGAGTGTTAAAAGCTTTGTTGCTTTGTCTGCATCGGTATCAGAAACATTCGTAACCGAAGCTACAAAATCATCATAATTTACGTAATTAAACGTACTCTTTGCTCTCTTGCCTCCGGCTGTAACGAAGCATACATATTCACCACTTGGAAAATCCTTTAAATCAAACACAAAGTTTGCTTTGTTTTCTTCATCAACTTCGATTGACTGAACAGCAGAACTATTTCCGAAGCTGGGCTTATTAACAGGAGCAACGTCTTTATCATAAATAATTGCAGACGCCTTACCGCCAAACCCGTCCGAAACGGTTGATGTGATTTGTACCTTTTTTTCCGTAAACAGAACCTTCACTTCCGGAGCAGAAACTGACGCTGCATTTTCCGTTACGCTTATATGATAATCAACTTTAATCTCAGGATTATCGGTAACATATCCGGGAATTGTAATAATCCCCTCTGTCGCGGTGGAAAACTTTGTTATTTCCCATGTAACGTTCTGCTGAGAACCATCTACAGAAACCTTTGCCGGCAAGGTTACGCTTGCACCTAAGCTTGCGCTTTTATAGACATCGACAGCTGAAGCAGGTATTGATAAAGCAATAACCGCTATCAAAGCTAAACTTATAATCTTCTTCATTTCTCTCACCTTAACCTTTCACCGAGCCAATCATTACACCCTTAACAAAATATTTCTGCAGGAATGGGTAGAATAATAATATCGGCAGAGTTGACACAACAATAATTGCATATTTTATTGTTTCCGCAACAGTTGTTGTATCTTCTCCCTGGAATTCATTCAAATCGTTTTGTATAAGTATGTTACGCAGTACAAGCTGTAACGGTATTTTATTTGAATCGCTTAAGTAAATCATGGCATTAAACCATGCATTCCAGTTGGCAACTCCGTAATACAGCACCATAACTGCAATTATGGAAGATGAAACAGGAAGCAGAATACGAAGCAGAATAACAAAATCATTTGCTCCGTCAATTTCCGCAGCCTCCTCCAGACTT
>JAFQLQ010000020.1 GCA_017414505.1 Clostridia bacterium | reverse complement strand
TAGGGTTGAAGTTCAACGCCGTGCAGTTGCTTTTGTCTTATGTTCCGCTTTTCGTTGTCGGTTGTTGCTTGCTTTAACATTTTATGCATAGCCGCAATCAAAAAACCTGCCGTGCCACAGCACGGATCGAAAACTGTGTCCGTTGGTTTGATGTCAACCAAATCACAGAAAAGCTCCGTTATATGCTTTGGTGTCAATACAATACCAAGTGTCTGTCCGTCGCCCCCTGAGTAGCTCATAAACTCGCCGTAAAATCTGCCGAGATAATCTTCTGCACTTTGGCTGTAACGGATAGAGCGATAAATCTTGTCATATAAGAACTCTGTAAAATGTTTCAAGGGTGTCTTTTGGAGCTTCGGCTCTACGGCGTTAAGTTTTGCTGTGTCCTTAATTAGTGCAAACTGTGACAATAGCTTTTGCTTTTTGACTTCCGGTGCTACATTAGCCCTCTGCAAGTTGTCTGCTATTGCTCTGTAAATCTTTTCGCCGTCGGTCTTGATAGTGTCGCCCGTCAGCTCGCCAATGGAAAAGTTTTTGAATTCTATTTCTCTGAGTGCAAGCAGTATGCCCGAAACAATAAGGGGTTTGTCGGTGTCTTTAAGACTGCCGTAATTTCTCAAATCTTCGTGCAAAGCGGCTGCATCCTTTAAGATTTCAGCTGTTTCTTTCTCGCTGTCTGTGTCCTCTTGCAACACTTCACGGACAAAATACTCGTCAATGTTGCTCTCATTAAAGGAAATAAAAGACTCAACCTCTGGCAATTCTCTGTAAAACTCTGTTTCGTCTATATACACGGGTGAAATCTTGTGCTTTTTCTCGTCGCCTGATACACCAAAGGCAATAATTTTCTTGTAGCTTGTATGCTCTGCAAGATGCTTGCCATAGAAAACCGCACCATTAACAGCGTAGTCGGTTACGGCTTGTACTTCTTGACTGATAACACCGCCGTCATCAAGTTTGATATGCTTTGACAAGTCCGCTTTATCTTCTATAACTAAAAGATAATCTTTGACAACTCCCACATATTCGGGAAAGCCGACTTTTCCCGTTCCTTTTTTTGAAGCCGTCTTTAGTGCGTTGTCTATTTCAAGTATGGTACTTCCTTGTGCCTCAAGTTTGATGTCAGCTTGTTTCAAAAGTTCCCATACCCACAAGTCAGTTTTCACTTCTTTTTTAGCCATTTATTTTCACACCCTTTTCTTTTAAATATTTCTTTGCTGCTTCGTTAAATAAGTCTGCCATGCTGCGTATCTCTTCGTCATACACAATGGTTGACTTTAGTTTGTTAAATATTTTCGGGTCCATTCGGAATTGGACTTGTCGAGTTCTATTTGCTTTATTTTCTTTAATCAAAACAACTCCTCCTAAATGATATCATTATATCTTGATATAATGATATCATTTTTAACAAGGAAAGTCAATACAAAATATAAAAAAGGGATTGAACAAATTGTTCAATCTCTCAGACTGTCGAAGAACCCGACTTTGCATTAAGCAAAAATCGGGTTCTTCGACAGTCTGAACAGCACTCTAAACGAGTGCTGTTCTTATTTTTTCTATTACCTGTTCGATTGAGCAGTTTTCGCAGTCTATAACTATATCGGCGTATTTTTCATACAGTTTTCTGCGTATTTCAAAAATATCGGAAATGGTTTGTCCTTTTTCCATTGCAATTCCTCTTGAGGAAAGGTTGTGTATGCGCTTTGTTATAGCTTCAAGACTTAATTTAAGGTAAACAACTGTACTGCTTTTCTTTAAGTTAAGCATACCTTTTTCACTCATTACTGCGCTTCCGCCGGTTGCAATAACGGTATTATTAAAATCTGCATCAAGGAGAGCGTTTTCCTCAATTTCGAGAAATTTCTGAAGTCCGTCTGAATCAATTATATTTTGCAGACGTCTTTTTTCTTTTCTTTGTATTATAAGGTCGATATCTTCAAAATCTTTGCCGAGTATTTTGGCAAGAACAACGCCTACTGTGCTTTTTCCTGCGCCCGGCATACCGATTAATATAATATTTTTCATTTGTATTTCCTCTTAAAGTTCAAAGGCAACTACACCATATTTATAAAGGTGGATATGTTCGTCATCAGTTATTTCACAATTTTTTTCAAAGGCAATTTTGCCTTCTTTTTTTACCCGGAAAATTTCGTCCGATATATTTACCACCATAAGAAGCTCTTCGTTTTTGTATTTACGCTTAAAGCTTATTGTTTTATCGGTTGAATAAACTGTTTCGTAGCTTCCAAGCTGTAAAGCCTTATATTTTTTGCGGAAAGCAATTACTCCCTTGTAGTAGTTGTGAATATCCTCATCAATACTGTTCCACTTGAAAAATCCACGGTTAAACGGATCCTCGTAGCCCTGCATACCAATTTCATCACCGTAATAAACCGATGGCATACCGGGGAGTGCAAACTGCAGAAAAACGCTGAAAAACATTCTTGTTTTTCCAAGTGCGTATTCATTGGCATTCATCTGATAATATGCACGTTCCTCTTTTGTCATATTATTACCGTTTCTTCCGCCCATTACTGTCATAATACGTGGTGTATCGTGGGTGGATAACATATTCATAAGAGTGTGATGATAAGGCTCGGGGTAATTTTCAAGGATGCTTTCAACAGTTTCGCAAAAATCTTTTGCAGAAATATGGCCAAGTGCAAAATTTATTATTGCTTCCTTGTAAACATAGTTCATTACACTGTCAAGTTCGCTGCCGTAAAGATACTTTCTTAGCTGACCGTAGCTTATTTTGTTGGAGGCATCTTCCCACACTTCGCCAAGAACAATAGCTTCTTTGTTGTTTTTCTTAACTTTTTTATAAAGCTCTTCAATAAACTCATCAGGCAATTCGTCAGCAACGTCAAGACGGTAGCCGTCTGCACCGTTTTCCTGCCATGTGGTTATAACACTGTTTTTGCCGTTTATAATAAAGTTGCGGTAATTTTCATCCATTTCCTTTACACAGGGAAGAATATCAATTCCCCACCAGGAGGTATATTTTTTAGGGTATTCCTGAAAATCATACCAGCTTATATAGGGGGAATCGGGATGGTTGTAAGCTCCGTTTCCATAGGTATCGTATTTATCAAAATAAATACTTGTTTCACCTGTATGGGAAAAAACTCCGTCGAGAATTATTTTTATATCAAGCTTATGAGCTTCGCTGCAAAGCTCTTTAAAATCCTCGTTTGTTCCAAGCATAGGGTCCACCTGAAGATAATCTGCAGTATCATAACGGTGATTGGAAAACGCCTTAAATATGGGATTTAGGTAGATTATATCCACTCCAAGTTCTTTTAGGTAGGGAAGCTTTGCTTTTATTCCGTTTAAATTTCCACCGAAAAAGTCGTTGTTGGGAATTTTGTTAAGTATATCAGGACGGAATTCGGGCACGTCATCAAAGCTCTGATGCTGCCAGAAGGGGGAATGCTTATAAGTTAAATCGCAGTCACCCTCTTTATAAAAGCGATCGGGGAAAATCTGATACATAATTTTTCCCTTCATACAATCCGGGGTATCAAAATCCTTTCGGTAGCATAAAATCTGCCATTTGTGTGAACCGTTTTTATAAATAAAATTGCCGTTTTCCGCAAAATAATAATAATACAGACCAATTTCGTCAAGTGTAAAATTTACGGTATGCATATTTGTTTTTTCGCTGTATGACAAGTCAAACGAAGTATAAAATGCTTCGTTTTTTTCTATTATTAAAGACACTTTAGCGTCGGGTGACGCTAAAGTGTTGATTGTGATATTTTCGCCCTGACGGACACATCCGAAAGGGGTTTTGAATTTTAAATCTCTGCTGTTAAATTCCATACGTTATCACTCTATAATTTCCAGATATTATCGGCATATTCCTTAATTGAACGGTCGGAGGAGAAAATTCCTGCTTTTGCAATGTTTACAAGAGACATAGAATTGAATCTGTCCTTATTCTTGAAGGTTTCGCCAACTCTTTCCTGCGCTTCTCTGTAAGATTCAAAATCTGCAAGAGTCATATAAGCGTCGGTAAAGCCGTAACCGATAAGAGAATTGATGATGTCGGAGAAGTTGTTTCCGCCAATTCCGTTTCTCATAGTGTTTATAACGTTTTTAATGTTGTTGCTGTTGTTGTAGTATTCCATAGGATTGTAGCCTTTTCTCCACAAATCCTCAACCTGGTCGGCAGTTAAACCGAAGATAAAGATATTATCGTCGCCAACCTGTTCTCTTATTTCAACATTGGCACCGTCCAGTGTACCAAGAGTAACAGCACCGTTTATCATAAGCTTCATATTACCTGTTCCCGAAGCTTCTTTTCCGGCAATTGAAATCTGTTCGGAAATGTTTGCGGCAGGAATGATAATTTCTGCAAGGGAAACCTTGTAGTCCTCAATAAATACAACCTTAATTTTATCTCTTACAACCGGATCTGCATTTATCATATCGGAAACCTTACAGATTAAACGAATTATTTGCTTTGCAATCATATAACCTGCAGATGCTTTTGCACCGAAAATAAAGGTTCTCGGAGGAATATCAAGATTCGGATTTTCCTTGATTGTGTTGTAAAGGTAAATTATATGCATAATATTAAGAAGCTGTCTCTTATACTCATGCAGACGTTTTACCTGAATATCAAAAATAGAATTAGGATCAACATAAATTCCGTTTTTCTCGCTTATATAGTTGCTTAAACGTTTTTTGTTTTCCAGTTTGATTTTTTCCAAATTGTCAAGAACTGTTTTGTCGTCCTTGTATTTTAGAAGGTCTTCAAGCTTTGTTGCATCCTTTATAAATCCATCGCCAATAATTTCCTTTAAATAGTTGGTAAGCAATGGGTTGGACTGACAAAGCCATCTTCTGTAAGCAATACCGTTGGTAACATTGATGAACTTATCGGGCATAATATAGTAGAAATCGTGGAAAATATCGTTCATAAGAATGTCCGAATGAAGTTTGGAAACACCGTTTACCTTATGACAGCAAGCAAGGCAAAGATTTGCCATTTTAACCTGACCGCCTGCTAAAATTGCCATATAGTCGATTTTAGCATAATCACCTGCGTAGTGACAGTTAAGAAGCTCTTTGAAGCGTCTGTCAATTTCTCTTACAATCTGATAAATTCTTGGAAGCTTTTTGGAGAACAGGTCTTCGGGCCATTTTTCCAGAGCTTCGCTCATAACGGTGTGGTTTGTATAAGCACAGGTTCTTGATGTGATATCCCACGCAGTATCCCAGTCGTAATTAAATTCATCAAGAAGTATTCTCATAAGCTCAGGTACGGACAGCGAAGGATGCGTATCGTTTATATGAATTGCAACCTTATCCGGCAGAATGCTTATGTCGTTATACTTCTTCATATGTTCTTTTATAATACTCTGAATTGATGCAGAAACAAGCAGATACTGCTGTTGTAATCTCAGCATTTTACCTTCATAGTGGTCATCTGCAGGGTAAAGAACCTTTGAAATAGCTTCTGCCATAGCGTTCTGTTCAACGCTCTTTAAATATTCGCCTCTTGAGAAAGCGGACATATCAAGATAGTTTGGAGATTTTGCACTCCAAAGAACAAGCTCGTTAACAGCTTTTGTATCATGACCTGAAATCATCATTTCGTAGGGAACGGCTATAACGGTATTATAGTCCTTGTGTTCAATTTTTAGGCCATCATCTTCCCAGCGTTCTTCCACATAACCGTCAAATTTAACCTCAAAGGATTCGTCTGTTCTGGGAATAAGCCAAACATCGCCCATTTCCAGCCAGTTATCCGGAAATTCCATTTGCCATCCGTCAACAATTTTCTGTTTGAAAATACCAAATTCATAACGGATAGAAAAGCCCTTTGCCGGGATTCCAAGAGTTGTCATAGAATCCATATAGCAGGAAGCAAGTCTGCCAAGACCGCCGTTTCCAAGTCCTGCATCGGGTTCCATATCATACATTTCGGTTACATCATAGCCGATGGATGCAATAACATTTTTAACCTCGTCCTGAATATTAAGGTTATAAATGTTGTTTCTTAGCGAAGTTCCAACAAGAAATTCCATTGACATATAGTAAACCTGTTTGGAACCGTTTTTGCTGATTTTCTTTTCAAAATCAGTTCTTTTCTGAGCAAACATATCACGGATAACAAGCGAAAGAGCTGTATATACCTGTCTTTTTGTTGCTTCCTTAACGTCACATCCGAATCTTTTAACAAGCTTATCGGCAATTTTTACTTTTAGTTCTTTTTCAATTTTCTGCAATTTTAAAATCCTCTCTTCGTAAGTCTATACATAGCTTGACGGTAATTATCCGAACCTGCCTGAAAAGGTGTAATTTCGGTATATTTTAGCTTGTCGCTCTTAACAGGCATCAGCCTGTTTTCGTTCTTCGCACCAAAATATCCTCAAAATTTCATCCTTTTCAGGTCTACGAATTTTGAGTGAGCAGATTTTTGTTTGAACAAGGCGAAAACGCAGCGAATCCTGGGCGGATTTGCGAGTATTTCAACGCAGTACAAGCGGAAATCTGCCACTAAAAATCAGGTTCGGATAACTACTGTCAAGCTAAGACAAGGGGTAGTTAACCCCTTGTTATTTACAGCACAGAGCCGTAGACATTCATATATTTTTCAGCGGAAACACTCCAGCTGTTATTGATATTCATAATGTTTGTAAGCACGGTGTTCCATTTGTCTTTCTGATAATAAAGCTCAATAGCACGCTTAACTGCACCGAGCATATCGTGTGCATTGTATGATTTGAAGGTATAACCGCATCCCTCCAGTGTTTCGGGATTGATGGGTTTTATGGTATCCTTAAGTCCGCCAACTTCACGAACAATCGGCACAGTACCGTATCTTAAGCAGATAAGCTGAGCAAGACCGCAGGGTTCGCTTTTTGATGGCATTAAGAATAAATCGGAACTTGCGTATATCTGATTTGCAAGTTCTTCGTTAAATGTAATGTTGATGGAAACTCTGCCCGGATATTTGTCGCCAATATAACGGAAAAATTCCTCATATTGCTGATCGCCTGTTCCGAGAAGAACAAACTGAATGTTTTCAGTAAGCATTTCTTCCATAACATATTTTACAAGGTCGATACCCTTGTGACCAACAAGACGGGTAACCATAGAAATTACGGGAACATTTTCGTCTACATTAAGTCCCAGTTTTTTCTGCAGTTCAATTTTGTTTAACTGCTTGTTTTTAAGGCATCCGCTGTCGTATTTATTCCACAGATATTTATCTGTTTTCGGATTGAATGCAAGATTGTCAATTCCGTTTACTATTCCGGAAAGCTTATAGGTGTTTTCGTTAAGTATAGCGGCAAGACCGTGAGAATAGTATGGATCTTTTATTTCTTCTGCGTAAGTTTCCGAAACAGTTGTTATTTTATCGGCAAGAACAATTGCGGATTTTAAGAAGTTAACGCAATCGTCATACCACAGAACATTTCTGTACTCATCGGAAACACCGATAACATTTTTTATGAATTCTTCGGGAACTTTACCCTGGTATTCAATATTGTGGATTGTAATTACTGTTCTTATTCTCTGATATTCCGGAATGTGCCCGTAATTTCCGCGCAGAAAAACGGGAACAAGAGCAGTCTGCCAGTCGTTACAATGGATAACGTCGGGCATAAAGTCTATGCGTGTAAGCATTTCAAGCAATGCTTTTGAAAAATATGCAAAACGCTCTCCGTCATCATAAAAACCGTATGCGGGTTTTCTTTTGAAGTAATACTCATTATCAATAAAATAGTAAGTAACTCCATTGAATTTAGCTTTGAATATGCCGCAGTAAAGTGCTCTCCAGCTTAAGAGAACGTCAAATTTTGTAACATATTCAAGCTTATCGTAAAATTTTTCTTTAACAGCTTCATATAAAGGCAAAACCACACAAATCTCGGCGCCTTTTTTCTTAAGAGCGGCAGGAAGTGCTCCTGCAACATCTCCAAGTCCGCCTGTTTTGATAAAAGGTGCGGCTTCACTTGCAGCAAATAATATTTTCATCTGTGAACTCCTTTATCTAAATTGTTACTCCTTTTGCAAGGATTGTCGGATACTGTTTATCGCCAACAATCATTTTATTATCGCTTATTTTTACCTCTTTGTCAAGTATTGCATTAGCGATTGTTGCATCTTTACCTATAACTGTGTCCTGCATAACGATAGAATTAGTTATTTTTGCACCTTTTTTAACCTTTACACCACGGAAAAGGATGGAATTTTCAACAGTACCGTTTACAACACATCCATCTGCGATAAGACTGTTTTTAACAACGGCATACTCATCATATTTTGCAGGAACCTCGTCTCTTGTTTTTGTATAAACAGGGCCGTTTTTAACAAACAGCTCTCTGTTGATTTTTGTATCAAGGAGTGCCATATTTCCTTTATAGTAGTTGTTAAGGTTGTCTATTACAACTATTGAGCCTTCGTGGTTGTAGGAGCGGATGTTAATTATATCCTTGGAACGCTGAATACAGTCTCTTTCAAAATTGGTAAGACCGTAAGACCTGGAATCGTCGATAATTTTCATAAGAAGTTTTTTTGAAATAATGTAAACTCCAAGGCCCATTTTGTCGCCTTCTTTATCGGCATCGGTGGGAAGGATTCTTACATCGTTTATTCTTCCGCTTTCGTCGCAGCGTACAATTGTATCTCTTATAACATCTTCATCAAGCTCGGAGCAGTTTTTTGTAAGCATTGTAATATCTGCACCGGATTTGATATGTGCTTTTAGCATATCTCTGTAATCTATTCTCATTACAATATTTGTGTCGCTTAAAACAACGTAATCGGGCATAGCGTGCTCAAGGAAATTAACTGCACCCTGAAGAGCTTCCAGTTTACCCTTGTAAACGGTAGTCTGACCGGAGCTGAATGGCGGAAGAATATAAAGACCGTCGGTTTTTCTGTCCAGATCCCACTCGCTTCCGTTGCCAAGATGGTCCATAAGCGACTGATAGTTACTCTTGGTAATAACACCAACTGAGGTTATGCTTGAAGAAACCATATTGGTAAGCACAAAATCAATTAATCTGTATCTGCCGCCGTAGGGGACGGATGCCATTGCTCTGTGCTCCGTAAGCCTGCCCAGCTGATTATCATATATATTAGAAAAAATTATTCCCAGCATTTTCATAGTTCTGCGCTTCCTTTCTTACACCATTTCCTTGGATTTAACCTTTTGATTTTCCTCAATAACTCTGTTGTTACCTACAACACAAACGCCCCAGTCGTCTGCATTTTCGTATTCACCCGGAAGCTGACCGACAACTGCACCCTTTTTAATAACAACGTTTTCGCCTACAATTGCGTACTGAACGGTTGCACCCTCTTCCACAACTCCTCCGGACATAATAACGCTGTATAAAATATTTGCACCTTTCTGAATTTCACAGTTGGTGGAGATTATGGAACAATTTACATTACCTTCAACTATACAGCCTTCACTCATAAGCGAATTTTTAACAACTGCGCCGTCTTTGATAAGTGTGCAGGGATTTGAATTGTTGCGTGCGAAAATTTTGAATTTTTTATCGCTTAAATCCATTGGTAAATCGTCGTTTAGTAAGTCCATATTAGCTTCCCATAAGCTGTCTATGGTTCCAACGTCTTTCCAGTAGCCTTCAAACAGATATGCATAAAGATTTTCGCCTGCATCAAGCATTGCAGGGATAATGTTTTTACCGAAATCGTTACTGGATTCTGCGTTTTCTTCGTCTTCGATAAGATATTTGCGAAGCTTATCCCAGGTGAAGATGTAAACACCCATTGAAGCTTTTGTGCTTTTGGGTTGAGGGGGTTTTTCTTCAAACTCGTAGATTTTATTGTCGTCGGTAATGTTCATAATACCGAAACGTGAAGCTTCTTCCTTGGGTACGTCAAGCACCGCAATTGTACAGTCAGCCTGTTTTTCCTTATGGAAAGCAAGCATTTTGGAATAGTCCATTTTATAAATATGGTCGCCTGATAATATAACTACATATTCGGGGTTATAGTTATCAATAAATTTTATGTTCTGATAAATGGCATTTGCTGTGCCTTTATACCATTCGGCAGTTTTGCTCTTGGTATAAGGCGAAAGGATGTGTACACCCCCGTAATTTCTGTTTAGTCCCCAGGGATGACCGTTTCCGATGTAATCGTTTAAAAGCAGGGGCTGGTACTGTGTAAGTACACCTACTGTATCGATTCCGGAATTTATACAGTTAGATAATGTAAAATCTATAATTCTGTATTTCCCTCCAAAGGGTACAGCGGGCTTTGCAAGGTGCTTTGTGAGCACTCCGAGTCTGCTTCCCTGACCTCCCGCCAAAAGCATGGCAATGCATTCTTTTGTTTTTAGCATTATGCTTCACTCCTTATATATTAAATAATTATTTCGACTTGGTAATTTTTAAAAATGTTGTTGACATTGGCTGAATATCCATTTTTATGCTGTATTCGTAGCCGTGGGACGGCTCTTTTTGCGATTTGTATTCCTGCATTTTGTAATTTTCTTCTCCAAAATAGGAGCAGGTTGAAAATACTTCAGTGTATTTACCTTTATAAGGCACACCGAAAGAGTAATTTTCTCTTTTTACAGGCGAAAAGTTGCATACACATACAAGTTCTTTGCCTTTTTTGTCTATTCTGCGGAATACAATAATATTCTGGGTATTGTCGTCATGGCAAATCCACTGGAAACCGTTCCAGTTATCATCTACCTCCCAAAGAGGCTTGTTTTTTAAATAAAATCCGTTTATATCGGAAATGAACTGTTGAAATTTTCTGTGATTTTCGTATTCAAGAAGCTTCCAGTCAAGCTCCTGCTTGTAGTTCCATTCTATAAACTGAGCAAACTCGTTGCCCATAAAATTAAGCTTCTTTCCCGGGTGACCAATCTGATAAGCCAGAAATGCCGCAAGATTTGCAAATTTTTCTTCGTATTCACCGGGCATTTTGTTAATAAGCGAGCATTTTCCGTGAACAACCTCATCGTGGGAGAGAGGAAGAATAAAATTCTCGGAAAAGGCATAGGAAAGTGAAAACGTTATATGATTGTGGCAATCCTTCCGGAAAAACGGGTTTGCCGACATATAGCTTAACATATCGTTCATCCAGCCCATATTCCATTTGAAATTAAAGCCGAGACCGCCATCGTGAACAGGCTTTGTAACCATCGGCCATGCGGTGGATTCCTCTGCAATCATAAGTATTGAAGGATCGTTTGCAAAGGCGGCGATATTAAGCTGTTTCAGGAAGTTTATTGCCTCGAGATTTTCGTTTCCGCCGTACTGATTGGGACGCCATTGACCGTTTTGCTTGCCGTAATCAAGATACAGCATTGAAGCAACAGCATCAACACGGATTCCGTCTATATGATATTCGTTTATCCAGAAAAGTGCGTTGGAAATTAAAAAACTCATTACCTCAGGACGACCGTAATCGAAAATTCTTGTGTTCCAGTCAGGATGCTCGTTTTTAAGCGGATCCTGATATTCGTAGGAACAGGTACCGTCAAAATTATAAAGTCCGTGCTGGTCCTTGGGAAAATGAGCTGCAACCCAGTCAAGAATAACTCCGATACCGGCTTTGTGGAACTTGTTTACAAATTTTTTAAACATATCGGGAGTACCGAAACGTGAGGTAGGAGCATAGTAGCCGGTAACCTGATATCCCCACGAACCGTCAAACGGGTATTCTGAAACGGGCATTATTTCTATATGAGTATAATTCATTTCTTTGGCATAACTGATAAGCTCATCTGCTGCTTTTTCGTAATCAAAGCAGGAACCGTCCTCGTAAGTACGCCACGAGCCAAGATGAACTTCATATATATTCATAGGATTGGAAAGGGGATTTTTTGTACGTCTTTTTTCAAGATATTTTGAATCTGTCCACTTAAAATTATCTTCCCATATTTTTGAGGCAGTATCGGGGCGGGTTTCAGAGTGGAAAGCGTAGGGATCTGCTTTCAGAATTACATTACCGTCTGCGCCTTCTACCGAGTATTTATAGGTATCAAAAATTTTCAAACCGGAAATTTCTGTTTCCCACACTCCGTTTGAAATTTTATGCATTTTGTTTAGTTCTCTGTTCCAGCCGTTGAATTCGCCCACAACGGAAACACTTTTTGCATTTGCCGCCCAAACGCGGAAAATATGCTTATCGACCTGCTTATGGCAACCCATAAATTTGTATGCGTCTGTGCTTTTGCCCATATGGAATTTTTCGAGTTCTTTTATAATGTCTGTCATAATCCAAACTCCTCTTGTGTATTTTACTCATCTACGTATGGCATTATACTATATTACATAATATAAGAATAACACGTTTTGGAATTTTTGTCAATTAATTTTCACTAATTGAGTGTAGTTTTGTGAAAAACGCACAAAAAATTAAACGTTGTTTACACAAAAAACACATTTAATTAAGGTAAAAAGTCTTGCTTGATAGTTTATGAGTTAAATTTAACAGTTATACATAAAAAACTGAAATTGCAATACTGCAATTTCAGTTTTCCGGTTATTCTTTATTTTCCTGAGTTTCAGTACCCTTGTTTTCGGTAGCTTCGGTAACTGTTTTATCTGTAGTTTGTGTTTCTGTTTTATCTGTTGCTTCTGTTTTGTTTGTTTCTTCGGTTTTAGCTTTTGCCGCAGCATCAGCAAGGGCTTTTTCATATGCAACTTTATCAATAACAATGTAAGAACCAAAATCCTTTACAGTTGCACTTATTTTTTTGCCGTTTATGCTCTGAGACGGAACTGCGGTAAGCTTACCGTCTGCATAGCTGTAGATAGTGGGCATAAATTCTTTATCTTTAATTGTTTTGTTACCGCCATATTCAAAGGTTAAATTGATGGAAGAAAGTCCGCCGTTACCTTTTATTATATATCCGCCGATTTCACCGGCTGCTTTTGCAGAGGTCTGCGCAACGGATACGGCTTTATAATTGATACAGCTTACATTTACGGTAGCAGACAGGCTGAGTGTTGCATCGTAGTAGTCTTTTTTGCCTGCATAAACTGTTTTTTCGTCAGCTTTTGATGGATTTGTTTTGAAAATTTTAGCTTCTTCGTAATCGGTAAGACCGTCACCATCGGTATCAGCTTTTAGCGGATCGGAGCCAAGAGTAACTTCTTCAGAGTCGTTTAGTCCGTCTGTATCGGAATCGCTGCTGTGAGGCTTTGTGCCGAGCTCGATTTCCTTTTTATCGTTAAGACCGTCGTCATCAGAATCGGCTTTCAGCGCATTTGTGTGGTGAATATTAAGCTCATCACTGTCAGAAAGACCGTCACCGTCTGTATCAGCTTTTGTCTTATCTGTTCCGTAATAATCTTCCAGATAATTTATGATTCCGTCGTTATCTGTATCGGTAACATCAGCATTTGTATTGTAGATATTCTGAATACAATCGTTGTTGATTCTGTATTCCTTTGAAGCAACAGCTGCATCACCTTTTATACCGTCAACTGTAACAATGTTGGTTCCGAGAATCAAGCCAAGCTTGCTGAATTCAAATTTACCGTCGGTAACTGTGGCTTCGCCGGAAACAACTTCTTTTCCGGTGGCATCTTTTACTGTAATTTTTACTTTTTCAACACCTTCGCTTGCAGTTCCTTTCAGAGTTGAGATAACCGCATCGGTTGAGTAATTACCGTTTTCTGTTTTGAATGCACTCATATCTGCATCAACCGAATATGTTATAACCGGTTCTGCTGGCTCTTTGTTTTCTTCTTTTTCTGTGTTTTCGGTTTTTTCAGGTTCTTTGATTTCTTCGTTTTCCTGAGGTTCTTTATTTTCTTCAGCTGTTTTGTTTTCTTCCTGCTCGGAAACAACAGGTTCCTGTGCTGCTTCGCTCCAGCCTGCGTAAAGAATCATATTGGTTGTAATCATTGTGTTTTCAAAGTCAAAGGAGTCTTTGCATACCGCATCGGTATACCAACCGTCAAAATCATATCCGCTTCTTAAAGGTTCTTCGGGTTCGTCCATAAGTTTGTTTTTGCCGGTGTAGATAATGGAGCTTTCCGCTTGCTCGTAGTTAAGGTCAAGAGTTACAGCTAATTTTGAAGATACTGTTCCTCTGCCTCTTGCGGCAATGGAATAAACCTCAGTCATAACTTCGCTTTTGTGAACACCGTCTAAAATTGCAATAGCTTTAAGAGTCTGAGTGCTTGTTATGGAAATTCCGCCTACGTACAGCTTACTGTCTTTAGTAGGAGTTGTTCCGTTTGTTGTATAGTAAATTTTTGCACCTTTTGTTTCGGTTGAAAGAGAAATTGTAGGATAAATTTTATAGCTTCCTCCGCTTCTTGAGGCAACGGGAGTAGCAACTGTTACAACCTGATCCTTCATAGCTGCGTAAACCATCATTGCAACAGCACTTCTTACTGCATCGTCACCTTCGATTACGGAAATATTTTTTGTAATATCCTTTGCATCTGCAACAGTTATGTACCCTTCGGGATAACCGCCTCTTTTTCTTGCAAGAGCCCCGTAGCCTGCGGCTTCTACTACCATTTTTATTGCTTCTTCGTAAAGAACATTGTCCTCGGGACGGAAATATCCGTCGCCGTCACCCTGGATTATTTCAAGGTCGGTTGCGGCATTTACATATCCGGAAGCCCAATGGTCTGAATCCACATCATAATAATCGGTTACACCTTTTATATCGTTTGCTTCTTTTTCATACCCAAGCATTCTTACTATAATTGCTGCCATTTCGGCTCTGGTAATGCTTAGTCCCGGTCCGAAAGAACCATCCTCGTAACCTTTAAGAATATCATTTTCGCTAAGTGACATAACGGCATCATAATAAACTGCCGAGCTTTTTACATCTTTAAAATTTGTTGCAGCGCTTCCGTAAACAGCAGGAAGTGCCATAATAACTGCAAGTACAGCGCATAATGTTTTTCTGAAAAATTTCATTTCGACCATCCTTTCTTTTTTTGAGACATATAAAAAAGTTAAAAAGTTCCATAATTGTAATAAAATTTTATCATATTATACAAAGAAAATCAACCTTTGTTTATAATATTAATAATTGTTTAACAAAAATGTAATTATATAATATGATTTGACAATTTTCATATATTATATTATAATTTAGCAGGAAAGGATAGATGCAGAAATGAAAATTTTAAAGGATATTGAACCGGCTAAGGTATTTGAATTTTTTGAAGAGCTTTGTGCAATTCCTCACGGTTCGGGAAACACAAAGGCGATAAGCGATTATATTGTTAAATTTGCGAAAGAAAGAAATCTTAAATATATACAGGATGAAAGCAATAATGTAATTATATTTAAAAATGCTTCAAAGGGAAAGGAAAATTCGCCTTCGGTTATAATTCAGGGACATCTTGATATGGTATGTGAAAAGGATGCTGATATAGAATTTGACTTTGAAAAGGACGGGCTTGAGCTTGAAGTGAACGGCGATATGATATCTGCAAAAGGTACTACTCTCGGCGGCGATGACGGAATTGCTGTAGCCTTTGCACTGGCTGTGCTTGACGGCAAGGATATAGTTCATCCTGCAATTGAAGCAGTTTTCACCGTGGATGAAGAAATTGGATTATTGGGAGCAGGAGCTATTGATACTGCTCCTCTTAAAAGTAAAATGTTACTTAATATTGACTCGGAAGAAGAGGGAACTTTGCTTGTTGGATGTGCCGGAGGGGCTCAGGCACAGATGGAAATTCCGGTTGTTAAGGCTGCTTGTGAAAAGCTTAATGTAAAAATTACAGTTGACGGGTTACTTGGCGGTCATTCCGGTGTGGAAATAGATAAAAAGCGTGCAAATTCCAATATGGTTATGGGAAGAGTACTTAATTCTCTTGCAAATGTGGCCGAAATTTCTGTGGTTGATATAAAAGGCGGAATGAAAGACAACGTTATTCCTAATATGACTGTATGTGAGCTTGCCGTTGACGAAAAAGACTTTGACGCTTTGAATGATAAAATTACAGAGCTTGATAAAATTCTTAAAAATGAATATAAAACAAGTGATAGCAATATTTCTGTAAAAATAGAAAAAGGTGAAATCGGAAATGTTGAAGTGTTTGACAGTGAGTCAACCAAAACCGCAATTTTTCTTCTTAACAATGTTCCCAACGGCATAATGGATATGAGTGCTGATATAGAAAATCTTGTTGAGACCTCTCTTAATCTGGGAATTTTGAAAACGGAAGCGGATAAGCTCGTTTTAAGCTGGGGTGTAAGAAGCTCGGTTGCAACTAAAAAGGCAGCACTTATTGAAAGGCTTAAAAATATGTGTGATTATGTTGGAGGAAGCTTCAGCGTGTATGGAGATTATCCTGCTTGGGAATATAAAAGAGATTCCAAGCTTAGGGATATAATGGTTGAGGTGTATGAAAAGCAATACGGCAAAAAGCCGAATGTTGAGGCTATTCACGCAGGACTTGAGTGCGGTATTTTCTGCGGCAAAATGCCGGAGCTTGATTGTGTATCCTTTGGCCCGGATATAAAGGATATTCATACATCAAAAGAAAGGCTCAGCATATCATCTGCAAAAAGAGTATGGGAATTTTTACTGAATGTTCTTGAGAATATATAAAAGATGCCCTCTGAAGAAGTAAACTTCAGAGGGCACTGCTTTATTTGTTTTTCAAATATTCGTCAATTGATTTTGCGGCAGTTTTGCCCGCTCCCATTGCAAGGATAACAGTTGCGGCACCTGTTACGGCATCGCCGCCGGCATAAACTCCGTCGATACTTGTTTTTCCTGTTTTTTCATCAACAACAATTCCGCCCCAGGGGTGAGTTTCGAGCCCTTTTGTTGTATTTTTGATAAGTGGATTTGGTGACTGTCCGATTGCCATTATTACTGTATCAACATCAATAATATATTCTGAGCCTGCTTTTTCAACGGGACGTCTTCTGCCTGATGCATCCGGTTCTCCAAGCTCCATTTCAACACATTTTATTCCGTTTACCCAACCGTCCTCGGTGCCTGTGATTTCAAGAGGATTGGTAAGCATTTTAAACTCAATTTCCTCTTCTTTTGCGTGATGAACTTCTTCTTTTCTTGCGGGAAGCTCTTCCTGTGAACGTCTGTAAACTATGTAAACATTTTCCGCACCAAGACGTTTTGCACTTCTTGCGGCATCCATTGCAACGTTTCCGCCGCCTACTACTGCGACATTTTTACCTACATTGATGGGAGTATCACATTCAGGCCATTTATAAGCATTCATAAGATTGATTCTTGTTAAAAATTCGTTTGCAGAATAAACTCCGTTTAAGGATTCACCGGGGATTCCCATAAATTTGGGAAGTCCTGCTCCTGAACCGATAAATACTGCCGAAAAGCCTTCTTCATTCATAAGCTCATCAATATTTATGGATTTACCTACAATTACATTTAACTCGATTTTTACACCAAGCTCTTTTAGTTTGTTGATTTCAACCTCAACAATTTCTTTTTTGGGAAGTCTGAATTCCGGAATACCGTAAACAAGAACTCCTCCTGCTTTATTAAGAGCCTCAAACATTGTTACTTCGTAGCCCATTTTTGCAAGGTCGCCTGCACAGGCGAGGGAAGAGGGCCCCGAACCGACAACGGCAACCTTTTTACCGTTGGATTCGGCTTTTTCCTGCTTTACGGGCTTATTTAACATATAGTCTGCAGCAAAACGTTCAAGTCTGCCGATTCCTACCGGTTCGCCTTTGATGCCTCTTACGCAGTTTTTTTCGCACTGGTTTTCCTGAGGGCATACTCTTCCGCAAATTGCAGGAAGTGAACTGGTTTCTGAAATTTTATAATATGCACCTTCGATATCTCCGTCTTTTATAAGGCGGATGAAATCGGGAATCTGCACATTGACCGGACAGCCTTTGGTACAGGGGCTGTTTTTGCAGTTAAGGCATCTGTCTGCCTCTTTTTGTGCCATCTCGAGAGTGTAGCCAAGGGAAACCTCTTTAAAATTTTTGTTTCTTACGGTTGGTTCCTGCTCAGGAATCACAACCTTTTTCGGTGACATATCCGGCATTAATTTGCACCTCTCAATCTGCAGTTTTCGCAAGATTTTCTTTCCTGCTCCTTATACATTTGCTGTCTTCTCATTGCTTCGTCAAAATCTACCAGATGACCGTCAAAATCAGGGCCGTCAACACAGGCAAATTTAGTTTCGCCTCCTACGGTTACACGGCAGCCGCCACACATTCCTGTTCCATCAATCATAACGGGGTTCATGCTTACTATGGTTTTTATACCGTATTCTTTTGTAAGCTTTGAGACAAATTTCATCATGGGAATTGGGCCTATGGCTATAACAAGGTCGTATTTGTTACCTGCATCAATAAGCTCCTTTAGCATATCGGTTACAAAGCCTTTTCTGCCATTTGAACCGTCATCGGTTGTTATATATACATTGTGAGCCACTTCTGAAAGCTCATCTTCAAGAATTATCATATCTTTATTACGGAAGCCTGCTATAAGGTCAACTTCTGCTCCGTTGTTAAAAAGTGCTTTTGCAGAGGGGTAAGCAATAGCGGTTCCAAGTCCGCCGCCTATAACTGCGGCTTTTTTTACACCGTCAAGCTCGGTTGCACAGCCCAGAGGGCCTGCGAAATCAAGTATATATTCACCCTCATTTAAGCTGCCAAGCAACATAGTGGTTTTTCCGATTTCCTGAAATATGATTGTAACTGTACCTTTTTCTCTGTTGTAATCGGCAACTGTGAGAGGAATTCGCTCTCCGTTTTCGTTAACTCTTAAGATTATAAACTGCCCTGCCTGTACTTTTCTTGCTACATAGGGAGCTTCCACTTCAAGCATTTTTATCTGTGGATTGAGTACTTTTTTCTTTATTATTTTATACATTGATATACTCCTCCGTTTTTTGCGTTAACTGTTATTATACACCTTTATTTTCAAAAAATCAATAAAAATTAAAATATTAAACAAAAAATGTAAAAATATTTTGTATTTTTTCAATAAATAATAAATTTGGGGTTGAAAATGAAAAACGGAGGTATAAAAAATGCAAAAATTGATTTTATTGCTGATGGTTGCAGCAATGCTTACCGGCTGTGGAATGACTGATGCGGTAAATGATGCTATTGACGGTACAGAAAAGGCTGTGGAAGATGGCGCAGATATGGTAGAGGATGGTGTGGACAATATTCAGAAAGGTATTGACGATGCAGGAAATGAAGCGGAAAGAATGAAGGATGACATGATGAATAAGCCTACATCCAAGCTTCAGAATGATGCTGTAAGTGTTGCGGCTGATTATTCTTCCTACAACAACGACAGTTTCGGTTTCGGCTTTAAAAAAGCCGAAAAAGGAACTGTCCCCGATGTAGGGGTTTACGGCGGTATGATGAAGGATAAAAATGCTGCATATTTTTCAAAGGATAGCGGAAAAAAGATTTTTCTTACCTTTGATGAAGGGTATGAAAACGGTTACACCGCGCAGATTCTTGATATTTTGAAAGAAAAAAATTGCCCCGCTGCCTTTTTTGTGACAGGGGACTATTTAAAGGATAATTCTGAACTTATTCAGAGAATGATTGATGAAAAGCACATAATAGGAAACCACACATGGAATCACCCTTCCATGCCTCAAGTGATGGATACCGCAAAATTTCAGGATGAGCTTACCAAGCTTGATGATTATCTTTATGAAAAACACGGAATCCGCACCACATATTTCCGATATCCAAGTGGAGAATTTTCCGAAAGAACTTTGCAGATTATAAAGGATATGGGCTACAAAACTGCTTTCTGGAGCCTTGCGTACAAGGACTGGGAGCGTGATGTTGTAAAAGGTGCTGATTATGCTTTTAATGAAGTGGTTAACCATATTCACGACGGAGCAATAATACTTCTGCACGCTGTTTCAAAAGATAATGCAGACGCACTTGGCAGAATTATTGATCAGCTTCGTTCGGAAGGGTATGAGTTTTGTTCACTGGAAGAAGCCGTTTTTTAATTTTTGTTACAATTATTCCAAAACCGTATGTCAGCAGGGCTGTTGTTCCTGCACAGATGATAAGTCCGGGGATTCCGCCTCTTGACTGCAAAACGGAATTTACAATTATAAAGAACAGGTGGAACGAAAAATACATTTGCGAAAAACCGCGTTCTGACACCCCGGTAAATGCTTTTACAATGTTAAATTCAGAAAGATAATTTACAATATAGCACAAAAGTATGGCTGAGAAAAAAGTAAGGAAAATAACGGATGGACGAACAAAAGTCCATCCCCAGTCATTTATATATGCTTCAAGGTAAACTATTAGCTGTGTTATGATAAAGCCGGGAATTGCTACGGGCAGGGTATATTTATTGGAAACAATTTTATCAAATTTATCCACTATGAACATACACATAACCGGGTAAACAAGCCACATATGGAAGAAAAGCTTCATTTTAAGAAACAGTTCTATTCTGTAATAAATTATTGTGCCTGTAACATAGCTGTACTGAAAAAATACTGTCCATATAAGTGTGAATGTAATAAGTGCTATGGGAAATCTTTTATAAACCCACTTTAAAAGCGGAAGAATGATAAGCATTTGAAGTACAACATAAGAAATGTACATATATTTTCCCTGCATAGCAAAGCCTGTAAGTTCAAAGAAGGATTCTGAATAAATGTCTTTTTGCAGAATATAATAAATGACATTCCATATTACATATGCACCTGCTACACAAAGAACATTTTTGAAATATTTGTTTTCAGCATGCAGTGCAGATATAATGAATGAACAAAGCACCAACGGGCCTGAAAACTGCAATATACGGCTCAGCGCTGTTGCTCCCGATGTTAATGTGTATAAATCGGTTGCATTAAGCAGTATAAGTGAAAATATTGATAATATACCAAACAATGTGAATTTTTTTGCTTTTTCCATAGTCGGGTTCTCCTCGGCTTAAAAATTCGGGACGCTTTAAATGCGTCCCAATAATCTGTTATACTTTTAAGTGGCTTTTTATAGCTATAATGCTGCCTATGATTCCAAGAATCATTCCGAAAATTCCTACTGTTGAACCAACATAAATCATAGTATCTCTAAGATTTAAAATACCAAAATTAGTACCTATTGTACCTGCCGCTTCGATGAAGGAATTATAAAGAAAATACAGACCTCCGAAGCTGAACAATGCAGCTATTATACCCATCAGCAGACCTTCTACTATAAACGGCCGTCTGATATATCCGTCAGTTGCACCGACGTATTTCATAATGTTTATCTGTTTTTTTCTTGCAAAAATAGACATATTGATTGTATTTGTGATGATAAGAACGGAAAGCATTCCCAGAATTATACTTATTATAATTATGATTATCTGAGCTTTTCTGGAAACCTCCATAAATTTGTTCATTTCATCATTTACATCTGTGATTTTCGCAACACCCTGAATCTGGGAAATTGCATCGGTAACCTGCTTGGAAAATTCAAGGCTTACAAGGGTTACTTTATAAGAATCACGGAAAATATCGCTGTCGTCAATACCTTCAAATATCTGAGTATCACTGTAACGTGCCTTTGTTTCCTCAAGAGTTTGTTCTTTTGAAACAAAGGTTATACTTTCAACATTTTCGATAGTTTTTATTTGTTCACCTATTGCTGTTGTCTGCTCATCGGTACAAGCCTGGTCTATGTATATATCCAGCTTGAAATCTGATGCAAGGGTATCGGTAATAGAGAAAATGTTTACTGTGAGTGCGGCGGAAAGTCCGCATAAGAACAGTCCTGCGATAAGTGTTATGATAGTTGCTACCGACATAAGTCTGTTTCTTATTATATTATTAACCGCATCCCAGAAGAATCCGCTATAAGAATGAAGATTCAAAGTTGCCACTCCTTTCTTCGTCGCGGACAATGGAGCCGTCCTCAATCTCGATAACTCTTTTTTTCATCTGATTTACCATGTCGAGGTCATGGGTAACAACAAGAACTGTTGTTCCTCCGCGGTTAATTTCGTCAAGCATATTTATTATTTCCTGGGACATCTGAACATCCAGATTACCTGTTGGTTCATCGGCTATTATGAGTCCCGGATTGTTAACCAAAGCTCTGGCTATTGCAACACGCTGCTGCTCGCCTCCTGAAAGCTGATGAGGATATCTTTTGGATTTATTTGCAAGGCCCACACGGGATAAAACCTCCGGAACCTTTCTTCTTATCTGCTTTCTGGTTGCTCCTATTATATCCATCGCAAATGCCACATTTTCAAATACAGTTTTGTTTTCCAGAAGTCTGAAATCCTGAAAAACCATACCTACTGTTCTTCTGAAATATGGAATCTGACGTCTTTTTAATGCATTTACGCAGGTGCCGTTTACATAAAGGTTTCCGCTTGTGGGTTTAATTTCTCCTATCATTAATTTGGAAAGAGTGGATTTACCCGCACCGGAACGCCCTACAACGAAAACGAATTCACCTTTCTGCACCTCCAGGCTTACGCAATTTAACGCATAAGTTGCGGCGGCGCCGTTGTTTTCATACGTTTTTGTAACGTTATCAAATTTAATCAATGTATCATGCCTCCGTGAAGATGCTGTTTACAGTTTAATAACGTTTGCGGAAAGATATTTTTTAACCATCATTGCAACCTTGAAAATGATTGCATCTTCAAATTCACGAAGATCAAGGCCTGTGTTTTTCTGCAATTTATCAAGTCTGTAAACAAGCGTGTTTCTGTGAACAAACAGTTTTCTTGCTGTTTCGGAAATGTTAAGACTGTTTTCAAAGAATTTCTGAATTGTTTCTACCATATCGTCGTCAAGCGTATCCAAAGTGTCATCCTTAAATACTTCGTTTAAGAATTTGGTACAAAGTGTGGTGGGAAGCTGATAAATAAGTCTGCCTATTCCCAGATTTTCGTAGCTTATAATATCTTTTTCAGCATCGAAAACTTTACTTACTTCGATTGATATTTTGGCTTCTCTGTAAGAAATTGCTATCTCTCTTACTGTTGAAATAACAGAACCCATTCCCACTTTTACTTTAATGAAAAGCTCAGCGTTAACGGTATCTCTTATAGAGCAGGCTACTTTGTACACTTCTTTATCGCTCATATCGTTTATTTCTTTTACAAGAGCGAGGGTTTCTTCGTCTACTGTAACCAGAAAATCCTTGGATTTTTCGGGGAACATATTAAGAAGTACATCATAGGTATCCTCCAGATTGTCCTTATCAACCTTTATGATGAAAACAATTCTCTGGGCTTCTGTGTCGATTTTCAGTTCTTTTGCTTTTATATACATATCGCTGGGCAGAATGCTGTCCTGCAAAAGCTGTTTTATATAGTTGGATTTGTTTGTTTTTTCATCCTGAATCTGGCTTATGTTAAGGAAAGCCACGCTGAGAAGATTTAAAACCTTAACAGATTCGGGGCTTGTATCCTCGATAAAGAGAATAAATTCAAGATGATTTCTCACAAATACGGGCTTGTATGCTATGGAATGACCGAAAACTACATTTTCGTTATCATAAAAAGCATCTTCAAGCTCAGCTCTTTGCTGACCTACCAGAGATTCGTTTGAACAGGCGATAATCTCAAAGTTAGTGTTTATAACTCCGAAATCAAAATCAATTATGTTCTTGTACTGATAAATCAGATTTTTAAACGTGTTCTGCATAATTTTCCATCCTCCGCTTCTTAAATCAGGCAGATTTAGGTATAATAATCTGTGCGATTTATGTATACCTATACAATTTAACAAGTATATAATACACTAAAATATGTTTTTTTGCAAGAGAAAACGTAAAAAATTCATAAAAATATCAAAAAAAGTTTTCAAAATTAGTAAAGAATACTAAAAAATTAACGAAAAAATCGTTCGGATAAAAAAACTTCTTTACAAATTTTGCCGGGCGTGGTATAATAATATGCAGTTTATGTAATATATAAATTAAAGTTATATATTGCGTGAAAATAATTTATAATTGGAGGCTTATTGAAATGAGCAAAAAATTTGTTTATTTATTCTCCGAAGGTAACGGCTCTATGAGAGAGTTACTTGGCGGAAAAGGTGCTAACCTTGCTGAAATGACAAAGCTTGGTCTTCCTGTTCCTCAGGGCTTCACTATTTCTACTGAAGCTTGTACTCAGTATTATGAAGACGGCTGCAAAATTAATGATGACATCCAGAAAGAAATTATGGAAAACATTACTAAAATGGAAGAAATCTGCGGTAAAAAATTCGGTGATTCCGAAAATCCGCTTCTTGTTTCCGTACGTTCCGGTGCAAGAGCTTCCATGCCCGGTATGATGGATACCATTCTTAACCTTGGTCTTAACGAAGATGTTGTTGAAGTTATGGCTAAGAAATCCGGTAATCCCAGATGGGCTTATGACTGCTACAGAAGATTTATCCAGATGTATTCCGACGTTGTTATGGAAGTTGGTAAAAAATACTTCGAACAGTTAATCGACGAAATGAAAGAATCTAAAGGCGTAACTCAGGATACTGATCTTACTGCTGAAGATTTAAAAACTCTTGCTGAACAGTTTAAAGCTGAATATAAAGCTAAAATCGGCGAAGATTTCCCCACAGATCCCAAGGAACAGTTAATGGGTGCTGTTAAAGCAGTATTCCGTTCATGGGATAACCCCAGAGCTAACGTTTACCGTCGTGACAACGATAT
>JAFQLQ010000019.1 GCA_017414505.1 Clostridia bacterium | reverse complement strand
TCATACACCGAAAGCGAATTAGAAAAAAATATTATTTCAAATTTGCAAAAATTTCTTATGGAACTCGGCAAAGGTTATGCGTTTGTTGCAAGACAGCAACATATTCATACTGAAAAACAAGATTATTATATTGACCTTGTGTTTTATAATTATATCCTTAAATGTTTTGTTTTAATTGATTTAAAAACAAGTAAAATTACCCATCAAGATGTAGGTCAAATGGATATGTATATTAGAATGTATGACGAAATGAAACGCAACAAAGGAGATAATCCTACAATTGGTATTGTTCTTTGTTCTGATACAGATGAAGATATTGCAAAGTATTCAGTAATGCATGGAAATGAACAGCTTTTTGCTACAAAATACAAACTGTATCTTCCTACAGAAGAAGAACTCCGTGCTGAAATTGAATCACAAAAAGCTATATTTTACTTGCAGCAACAAGAAAAAGAAGAGAAAGAATGATGGATAGGTAGGCGATACCAATGCTTTCATATGAAGAATTGCTAAATAAATATAATGCATTGCTTCATGAAAATGAAGAATTAAAAACTCAAGTCAATAATCTGAAAACAAAGCTTGGTATGCCTGTTGAAATAGAAGACAAGTTAGCTGTTGAAACTTCCGATAATGGAATAAACAAATATAGCTCTACAAATGAAAAAATCCAGCTGTATCGATCCTTGTTCTGCGGCCGTGAAGATGTTTTCGCAAGGCGTTGGTACAGCAAAACAACAGAAAAAAGCGGCTATCAGCCTGTGTGCGAGAATGAATGGGCAGACGGTCTATGCGACAAAAGAAAATATAAATGTTCAGCTTGCCCAAATCGCAAATTATCTCCAATTACAGATGAAGATATATACAAACACCTCGAAGGAAAAGACTATTATGGCAGAGACGTAATAGGGATATACCCAATGCTTATTGATGAAACTTGCCATTTTCTATGTGCTGATTTTGATGACAAAGAATATGAAAAAGATGCATTAGCTTTTTGTGAAATATGCGACGAATTAAATATACCTGCTCACATTGAACGCTCCCGTTCAGGTGGCGGTGCGCATGTATGGATGTTTTTTGATACTCCTGTTCCAGCTGCTACCGCACGCAAACTTGGAAGTTTAATCTTAACAAAAGCAATGGAGAAACGAAGCGAACTTTCATTTTCTTCGTATGACAGATTATTCCCAAATCAAGATACTATGCCTAACGGTGGTTTTGGAAATTTAATTGCACTTCCACTACAAGGACAAGCCAGAAAGAATGATAACAGTGTCTTTGTTGACAGAAGTTTTAGGGCGTATTCAGACCAATGGGAGTATTTATCAAGCATTCAAAAAATAAGTATACAAAGCATTGAAAAAATAGTGGATGTTTTCTCTAAAAATGATATTTTAGGAACACTTGTTGATGACTCTCCTGAAAAGCCTTGGGAAGCAAAACAAAAAATACAACTGACAAGCAACGATTTCCCGGATAAATTAGAAATTGTGCGTTCTAATATGATATATATCCCACGAGAAGGATTATCAGCTAATGCAGGAAATCAAATCAAGCGACTTGCTGCATTTAAAAATCCTGACTTTTATAAATCTCAGGCTATGAGATTGCCGATTTATGATAAGCCTCGCATTATATGTACAGCGGATATAACCGATGCATATATAGGACTGCCTCGTGGTTGTGAATCGGCACTGCTTGATATAATTGCTGATAAAATAAAGAATATCGATATAATTGACAAAACAAATGCAGGTAAAAATATACCTGTTGAATTTAACGGTAAACTGCGTGAGGAACAGGAACTTGCCGTAAGTGAACTATTGAAACATAATATCGGAGTACTTTCAGCCACTACTGCATTTGGTAAAACCGTAATCGCCTCATATCTCGCAAGCCAAAGAAAAACAAATACTTTGATTTTGGTACATACTCAGGCACTGATGCAACAATGGAAAAAGTCTCTTGAACAGTTTTTGACATTTGATATTATTCCGCCTGATCAACGGAAAGGCAGAGGAAGAAAAAAGGTCTGGTCCCCCGTAGGACTTCTTGGAGCAGGAAAAGATACATTAAATGGTATTGTAGATGTTGCTGTGATGCAATCACTTGTTGACAGCGACGAAGTAAAAGACCTTGTAAGAAATTACGGTATGATTATTGTTGATGAATGTCACCATGTATCAGCTGTAAACTTTGAAAAGATATTAAAATATGCAAATGCAAAGTATGTATATGGTCTTACTGCAACTCCTACAAGACAAGATGGGCACCATCCAATTATTTTTATGCAGTGTGGACCGATAAGATATAGAGTTGATGCAAAAGCACAGGCAGATAAAAGAGAATTTGAACACTACTTAATTCCGAGATTTACTTCGTTTAGAAACATATCGGATGATAATATAACGGCATTATATAAAAAACTGTCTGATGACGCTATGAGAAATAATTTAATAGTAAATGATGTAGCAACAGCTATTAAAAATGGCAGAACGCCAATAATTCTAACCGAACGACGTGAGCATGTAGCAGTACTCGCAGAACTATTAAAATCGTATTGTGATAATGTAATAGAAATTATTGGCACAACATCTGCAAAATCGAGAAGAGAAACTCTTGAAAAATTAGAGAATATTCCTCAGGAAGAGTCTTTGGTAGTCGTAGCAACTGGAAGGTATGTAGGTGAAGGATTTGACTATCCTCGTCTTGATACATTATTTTTAGCATTGCCGATAGCATGGAAGGGTAAAGTCGCACAGTATGCAGGCAGACTTCATCGTAATTATCCTGGTAAAACGGAAGTGCAGGTTTATGACTATATAGATATTCATGTGCCAGTTTTAGAGAGAATGTATCAAAAAAGAGTAAAAAGCTACTCGGCAATCGGATATAAAACTAAAATCACAACATCTTCAAGTGCTTCGCCTGACTTGATATATGATGGAAAGACTTTCTATCCTGTGTTTTGCAGAGATGTTGAAACCACTCAAAATGAGATTTTAATAGTCAGTCCATTTATGAGAAAAGCACGATTAACTCAAATGCTAAAAATGTTATCTCCGCTAATAATGAACAATGTGGCGGTTACAGTTGTTACAAGACCACCGGAGGATTTCAAAGACAAAAACAAACAGATTGTCATAGATTGTACGCAGCAATTAGAACACTATGGAATCAAAGTGATTTATAAATCTGATTTTCATCAGAAATTTGCAATTATAGACCAATCTGTTGTTTGGTATGGAAGTGTTAATTTTTTGAGTTTTGGCACTCATGAAGAAAGCATTATGAGATTTGAAAACAGCGATGTTGCCCATCAGCTTATGGATACGATATTATAAGAAACAGAGCACTTGTTGGAAATAAATAACAACAAGTGCTCTGTTTCAATCCCTATTCTTCAAAACCTCCGTACACATATTCACGCATAATGACTTCTTCTGCTCGGTTACGAATATTATTCATTTTCTGCACCCAAGCCATTTGGTCTATTGCCTTTAACTGTTCCGTAATGCCTTCTTGCTCTGCCATTTTTATTATCATATCTTTTAGGCATTTATGGCAAGTTTCGTCTATTTCTGCAAGGTGTTCAAACAATTTGCCCTCCATAAAAAGAATTGTGTAATAGGATTTGTGATGCTTTTTCAAAAATGTTTTTCTCAAATTTCCATATTTACCGATATTGTACTTCTTTGTGTTGGGTACTGCGATATTAGGAATATAGTAATCACCGACTTTTGTGTATGTTCCACCGTTTTGTTCAAATATTGTTTTCATTGTAAAATCCTCCAAAATTTAATTTTCTACAATATCATATCAATCCGGCTGTATAACACATTTTCACCTTTCTTCCTTATCGTCATTTAACATCGGTAGGCGCATTTTTTATTTTATGGAGTGAGAATTATGAGATTGAGAAAATTAGTGAGTGTATGGATTGCAGTATTGATATTGGCTGGAATGTTACCGATTGTAGAAGTTAGTGCTGCTATTTGGCCGGGTGCAAGAACTACCTTGACAGCAAGTGACTGCAACCTTAAGTATTGGGCTCCCGGAACATATGGTGTTAGTAATGGATTTCCAAGAAATTGGGATACAGGATATTCTGGTGGAAATTGTACATGGTATGCATTTGGTCGTGCGTGGGAACTTTTGGGAACACTTCCAAAGCTGTGCACTTATAATGCAGGAAAGTGGTATAACTATAATAAAAATAATGGATTTTATTCGTATGGATCAACACCGAAGCTTGGAGCTATAGCATGTTGGGACAAATATGATGGAAACAAGGGTCATGTTGCGGTGGTAGAAGAAATTGGCAATGGATATATTAAATGTTCGGAATCCGGATGGAGTTATACGGATGGTTATTTTAAACTTAGGACAAGATATTTGAATGATCCTGATTTAGGCATGGGAGATAACTATAGATTTTTAGGTTATATTTATATTGGCGATTTTTCATATAGTACAGAACCACCGAGTAATCCATGGATAAAGATTGATAAGTATAATACATCAACTTATAGCAATGTGCTATTTACATATCATGCTGATAACGCTGAATACTATGAATTATGGTTGTTCAGAGATGGAATTTGTTTAGGAAGTACTCCGTTGCCTTTAACTGGTAGCTACACTACCAAGTTTGATACTGCAGGATATTATCAGGCATATGTATCATCTTCAAACACTTCGGGATATATTGATAGTGGTAAAATAGAATTCAATGTGTATGATAATGCTCCACCAGATCCTTGGATATATATAGAAAAAAGTACTTTAGCTGTTGGTGAGGAAGTAAGATTTGTGTATAATGCATCATATGTAACACACTTTTCTTTAGGAATTGATAGATATAATGAACGAATTATTTCTGCATATCGAGAGTGGAATGAAACGACATACACCACAAGTTTCGATAAATCTGGAACTTACACAGCATATATATCAGCATATAATGATTATGGGTATGCCGACAGTAGAAAAATCACTTTTACTGTTCATGACAAAACTATACAAAACTTAGGCGAGAATTTTTATGGAAAAATATTAAATAAGGCCTGTTGGAAGCCTACTCAAAATGATAATTCTTTGCTTAAACTATGCAAGGAAAAAGGTCATTCTAATGAGTTGTGGAGATTTGTTAGACAATCGGATGGTTCATATGAAATTCTTTCATGTACAACTGGAGAATATTTGATAGCAAATAGTGAATCCAAAATTTTAATAGGCAATACAACAGAAAACGCAAAAAAACAATGGTTTGTATATAATTTTGGTAATGGTATTATTTTAAAACCAAAAAGTTCGGAAGACGTATTAACGTTGGATGGTGACAACACTGAAATTGGAACGGAAATAGTCTTATCTTCTTTTAGTGGCAACAGTAGTCAAATTTTTAATGTTTATCAAGGTTATGATGTGCAGCTAATTGCACCAACACTGTCTATAGATGGCATTAAATACAATAAAGTTTCATTTAGTTGGAATTCAGTATCATCTCTAAGTAACTATAAAATTAAAGTTTATTCAGCAGAAAATTTAAATAATCCAATATATACGAATGATGTTCCAATAGATACTACAACATATACATTAAAGCTTCCAACTGGTAATTATGTTGCAACAGTAACTGCGTATAATTATTTCCAAGAGTGTCAGAGCAATGAAATAAAGTTTAGTTTAACAGCTCCTATTTCTACTAATGTAGTAAAAAAAGATAATACGTTAACATTTACGAGTATATTAAATGTTAATGAAGCAGAAAATACTACAATATTATTAGGGTTGTATGATGAAAATGACAAGTTGTTAAATATGACAAAAGATGTTTATAAAAATAATGTTATATTTAAAATTCCATATCAAAAAGATATAGCGTACGCCAAAATTATGGTATGGAACAACACAAAAGATTTGGAGCCTTTATGTGAGGCGGAAGTTATACCAAACAGTAAATGGATAATTGAATAATAAAGACGTATCAGCGGGTAAAATGAGATCCCTCGGCTTACGCTCGGGGTGACTTTAACGTATTCGTCATTCTGAGCTTGTCGAAGAATCTAACTTTTATCATTTTATTATACGTAAAAAAGACGGTTGAACCGTCTTTTTTAATGTTCAAGATGGGCTTTTACCGATCTTGCGTATTCTGTTGGAGACATTCCCGTAACAGCTTTGAACTGTCGGGAAAATTTATCAATTCCGCTGTATCCCAGTTTTTCGGAAATTTGCGTTATATTAAAATTCGCTTCTCTTATAAGTATTTTTGCATAGTCTATTTTTGCGTTCCGAAAATAGGTCATAACACCCATTCCCATACGCTGTTTAAAGGCGTTTTTTAGCGATGTTCCGCTTATTTTTGCGTAGGATGTAATATCCTTGAAGGATATGGGACTGGAGATGTTACAGTTTATGTATTCCACTACTTTTTCTATAATATCGTTTTCTGTTTGGGTTTTGATGGTTCCGGAAAGCCTTACTGTTTTTAAATCGGTGCTTCTGTAAAGCGAAATTAAAAGCGATTCGATGGAAAGCTTTATAATCTGCTCTGCTCCGAAGCGCTGATTTTCTTTTCTTTCAAGCTTTTCAAACTGAACTATTCCAAGCTCGTTTGAAAAAGCATTCTGAGCTTCGTTTACGATTGTTGAAAGAAGCTGTCTTTCAAAGTCGCCTACTTTCATAATTTTGTTTCGGAAATACTTCATATATTTTGAAGAGCAGGCAAAGCTTACAATTACGCTGTTGGGCGCAATTACGCCGTTTGCCTTGATATTATGGAACTCGTTTGGCTTATGGAAAATAATTTCGCCTGCGTTTAATTTTATCCATTTATCATCCGAGCAAACAAGTGCTTCGCCTTTATCCAGATAAACAAATTCCCAGAAATCATGACTTTCGCCCGAAAACATAAAGTTTTTTGTATATTCAAAGTAATGTATCGAACAAATTTTTTTCACTATGAAATTTTCTTTTAAGGAAACTAATTCATAATCCATTTATTTGATTTCTCCGTCTATAATAACATATTTAATATTATAATCCTTGTCCAGAACAAGAATATCCGCATCCTTACCTTTTGCAAGACTGCCCACACGGTGATCCATTTTTATTGCTTTGGCAGGATTTAAGGATGCCGCTTTAAATGCAATTTCGGGTGCTATTCCGAAGCTTATTACGTTTTTAACACAGCCTATCATTGTTGCTGTGCTTCCTGCAATTGTTCCGTCGGAAAGTTTGGCAAGTCCGTTTTCAACGGTTATTTCCAATCCGCAGGAAAAATATTTTCCGGGTTCTAAGCCTGCCGCACTTATTGCATCGGTTATAATGACTGCTCTTTCTTCGCCTGCGGCTGAAAATAGCAGGCGTACAATTGATGGGTGAATGTGCATTCCGTCGCAGATACATTCGCAGTAAACGTTATCGCTTTCAAATGCGGCACCGATAACACCGGGGTTTCTGTGGTGAATGCCCTGCATTGCGTTGAATGTATGGGTTATTTGTGTTGCACCACAGTTAATTGCTTCCTTTGCAATTTCGTAGTCTGCATCAGTATGACCTATGGCAACTGTTGCCCTTTTGCTTGCTTCTTTTATAAATTCATATGCACCTTCAAGCTCGGGAGCTACGCTGATAAGCTTAACCATATTATTTGAAGCTTCATTTGCGGCATTGAACTCATTGATATCCGGCTTACGGATGTATTCGGGATTCTGAGCGCCCTTGTATTTCATTGAAAAGAAGGGGCCTTCCATATGTATTCCCAGAATTTTCGCACCGTTTTTATTATTCTTTGAAGCTTCAAGAACGTTTTTTGAATATTGCACGATTTCTTCCTTGCTGATAGTGGAAAAGGTAGGAAGAAACGAGGTTGTTCCTGAATTTTTTATGTATTCGCACATTTCAACGGTGGTTTTTGCATCCTCGCCGTATTCTTTTCCGAGGCATCCGTGAGTGTGCACGTCAATAAAACCGGGCACAACATAACAGCCTGAGCAGTCAAGAATATTATCGCTTGCAGGCTCGGTAGTTGTTATCTGTTTTATTTTGCCGTTTTCGGTTTCGAGATTTGCGTTCTGAAACACAAATTTATCTGTTAAAACTTTTCCGCCTTTTAAAAGCATTACTATCACTCCTTACATATCGGAAGCGGCGAATGCTGCTCCTATTATTCCTGCATCGTTTCGCAGGGTTGCAATTGAAATTTCGGGCTGTGGAACACCGTAAGTTTCCAGGTGACTGCTGATGTAAGCATTGATTTTGTTAAGCAGATTTTCACCCTCGTTGCTTATGCCTCCACCAATTAATATTTTGTTTGGCTGAAGCAGAGTTATAATATCAATGATACCCTCGGAAACATAGGAAATATAGTTTTCGACCACTTCTTTTGCGGTTTTGTCGCCAAGCTTTTCTGCTTCAAAGGCGGTTACACCGTTGACTTTTTCCGCTTTTGCCATAATGCTTTCGGGATGATTTTTGATTGCTTCTTTTGTTTGTTTTATAAGTGCGGTTGCAGAAGCATACGCTTCCCAACAGCCGGTTCTGCCACAGGGGCAGGGGATTCCGCCCTGCTTTAAAAGAACGTGACCGATTTCTCCGCCTATTCCGTTAAATCCTCTGTAAATTTTTCCGTTTATTACAATACCTCCGCCAACGCCTGTACCAAGGGTTACCATCACGAAACTTTCGCAGTTGTCGCCCGTTTTTTTGTATTCACCGTAAGCGGCGGCGTTTGCGTCGTTTTCCAGATCGACGGGAACATTTATGTATTTTTTGAATTCTTCTACAACGGGTGCATTTTCAAATTTAAGATTGCTTGCTGTAATTACCACGCCGTTTTTATTGTCAATAGCTCCGGGACTTCCTATACCGACCGATTCAATATCAGAAATCTGATAACCTGCATCTTCTACAAGTTTTTTTACCAGTTCTGCCATATCTTTTATTATCACCTGGTACGGTTCACCGATTTTTGTGGGGATAGATGCTTTGTGAGTGATTTCACGGTTGTCATTAACAATTCCGGCAACAAGATTTGTTCCGCCAAGGTCGACTCCTATGCGGATTTTGTTAGTTTTGTTTGCCATAAAATGCCTCCTTGTCGCAGATTACCACTACATCAGAATGAATCTTAAGCATTGTTGCAGGGATGTCGGTTGTTATATCGGGTGTCATAAGCGCACTTACAACTTCGTGCTTTGCGGCACCGTTTGCCATAATAATTATTTTCTTTGATTTTAAAATGGATGCAATTCCCATTGTAAGCGCTTTTGTGGGAACATCCTCTTTCTTTTCAAAAAATCTTGAATTTGCTTCAATTGTACTGTCGGTAAGCTCGGTTAAGTGAGTTCCTGCAATAAGATTTTTGTCTGGTTCGTTAAATCCGATGTGACCGTTCTGGCCTATTCCTAAAATCTGCAGGTCTATTCCGCCTGCTGCTTCTATTTTTTTATCGTATTCTTCACATTCTTTTTCGGGATTTGCTGCTTCTCCGTCCGGAACGTGAGTTCTTTCAAAGGGAATATTTGTTTTTGAAAACAAATGCTCATTCATAAAATAATGATAGCTCTGGTCGTTATCTGCAGAAAGGGGATAATATTCGTCAAGATTAAAGGTTGTAACTTTTGAAAAATCAACCTCTCCTGCTTTGTTTGCTTCGATCAGCTTATCGTACATTCCGATTGGAGTTGAGCCGGTTGCAAGGCCGAGAATGCTTTCGGGTTTTAATGTTACCTGGCTTATTACAAGCTTTGCCGCCTGCTTTGACATTTCTTCGTAGTTTTCACAAATTATAACTCTCATTATCTTAGTCCTCCCATTATATCTTCTGCTATTTTGTTCATTTCGTCCATTTTTTCTTCCATATCGGCAACCATTTTAAACTGTGTTCCGGTACGGTAAAGGTTCTGTTTCGGATAATGTGTTTTAAAATAAACATCACCCTCTAAGTAATCGGTTAAAAATCTCATTCCGCACTCCAATGTCATAAGTTTTGCTGACATTGCAAGAAGCTTTACTTCCTTTTCGGTAATACTGTCCTTAAGCTCGGATAAGAAGCCTTTTAAATAAACCTCAAACAGATTTATATCCATATAAACCTTTGATAAGTCGTGCTCGTCCTCTTCGCAGGGGTTGGTTCCAAAACGGATGGAATCACCAAAATCATAAAGCAGTGAGCCCGGCATTACGGTATCAAGGTCGATAACACAGATACCCTCGTGGGTTTCATCATCTATCATAATATTGTTAAGTTTGGTATCGTTATGAGTTACACGAAGCGGAATTTCGCCTTTTTCAATGGCATCAACTATAATGCCGCAATCATCTTTTCTTTTTAGTGCAAATTCGTATGCTTCTCTTACTTCGTCAAGTCTGCCGAATTCGTCTTTTTCAGCCGCTTTTACAAGGTTTTCAAAACGGATTTTTGTATTATGGAAATTCTTGATTGTTTCGTGAAGCTTTTCAGAAGGGAAGCTGTTTAACATATTCTGAAATCTTCCGAAGGATTTTGCTGCATTATAGAAATCTTCAGGTTTTTCAACTGTCTGATAAGTTTTGGCACCTGTAATGAAATCGTATATTCTGAAATAATTGTCGTTTTCGTCTTTATAATAGCTTGCACCGTCCAGAGTGGGGATAACGGTAAGTGTTTCTCTTTTCACATCTCCGCCGTTCTCTTTTATGATGTTTCTGAGATACTCGGTTACAAGAATTATATTTTCCATAACTTCGGGCGGATTTTTAAATACGTCGCTGTTTATTCTCTGAAAAATATACTGTTTTTTATCGGTTGTGAGCAAAAAAGTGGAATTTATATGTCCTTCGCCATAAGGCTCTGCACTTATAAAATTACCATCTATTTTGAAATTACTGCTTACTTTTTTTATATCATAATTCATTTCCGTATCTCCTTCGGTTTGGATTTTGTAATTATATTTTACTATGGTAAAGCGGAAAAATATATACCATTTCGGACAATAAATTTGTAAAAACGGACAAATTTTATTTTGAATTGCTTTTTTTACAAAAATGATGTATAATAATAGAAATAACAATTGAAAGGAAGATAAAAATGAAAATAGCGGTAACTTATGCAAACGGAGAAGTTTTTCAGCATTTCGGGCACACCGAAAGCTTTAAATTCTACGATATTGAGGATGGAAAAATTGTAAGCGAAAGCGTTGTGGAAACTATGGGAAGCGGACACGGTGCGCTTGCAGGTTTTTTAAAGCAGAATAATGTTGAAACCCTTATTTGCGGAGGTATAGGCGGCGGTGCAAGAACTGCACTTTCCGAGGCAGGAATTAAGCTTTTTGGCGGTGTTAAAGGCGATGCAGATAAAGCGGTTTCCGATTACTTAAACGGTGAACTGGATTTTGATCCATTCGTTCAGTGCAATCATCATCATGACCACGGTGAAGGCCATACTTGCGGTGAGCACGGATGCGGAAAGCATAGCTGTCATTAAAAAGAATTTTACACATATTTATAATAATGATAAAAAAATATCGTATTTTTATTGCAAGAGCAGAAAAAATATGATATAATTACGTAATATTAATTTAAATGGAGGCGTGTTAATATGTCAAAACAAACACAGATTTTAAAAATACTGGAAAAAAATGCAAGAGCAACAATTGAGGAAATTGCCGTACTTGCGGGAATTACCTATGACGAAGCCGCCGCCATTATCTCCGAAATGGAGGATAGAAAAATTATTTTCGGCTACAAGGCTTTGATTGACTGGGATAAAACAGAAGAAGAAAATGTTTCTGCTTTTATTGAGCTTAAGGTTCGCCCTCAGCTTGGTGACGGTTTCGATTCTGTTGCAAAAAAAATTATGTATGAATATCCCAATGTTAAATCCATTTCTCTTATGTCCGGCGGTTTTGATTTGCTTGTTGAAATTGACGGAAATAATATGAAAGATGTGGCTTTGTTTGTTGCCGAGCATCTTTCACCTATGGATTGCATCCTCTCCACAACCACTCATTTTGTTTTAAGAAGATACAAAAAGGACGGTATAATTTTAGAGGATAAAAGTAAAGACGAAAGAAGGATGACGCTGTGAGTAATTCTTTTAATCCCGATAAATTTTTATCCCCCGTTGTAAAGGATATTCCGCCTTCGGGCATACGAAAATTTTTTGACATTGTAAATCAGATTGAGGGGGCTATTTCTCTCGGTGTTGGTGAGCCCGACTTTGCAACTCCGTGGCACATAAGAACTGCGGCGGTGGAGGCGTTAAAGCAGGGGCATACATATTATACCTCCAACTGGGGACTTATTGAATTAAGAAAAGCTATTGCAGATAACGTACATAAAAAATACGGTGTTGAATATAATCCCGAAGATGAAATTCTTGTAACAGTTGGCGGAAGCGAAGCTGTTGATATCTGCATACGTGCACTTGTAGGGCCGGGTGATGAAGTTCTTCTGCCTGAGCCGGCTTTTGTTTGCTATAAGCCCTGTGTTGAGATGTCGAGAGGTAAGGTTATTACCATTACCACAAAAATGGAAGACAATTTTAAGCTTACCAAAGAAGCTCTTTTAGAAAAAATAACCGATAAAACAAAGCTTCTTGTTTTATCTTATCCCAATAATCCTACCGGTGCTATTATGACCTACGAGGATTTAAAAGAGATTTATGAGGTTATCAAAGACCGGGATATTATGGTTCTTTCTGACGAGATATATGATGAGCTTAACTATTCGGGAAAAAGTGCTTCTATAATTCAGTTTCCTGGAATGAAGGACAGAACTATTGTAGTAAACGGTTTTTCCAAGGCTTATGCTATGACCGGATGGCGTCTTGGCTATGCTTACGGTAACAGCGAAATTATGAGTATGCTTACAAAAATTCATCAGTATGCCATTATGTCTTCGCCTACAATCAGCCAGTATGCGGCTATTGAAGCTGTGAAATACGGCGATGAAGATATTGTGAAAATGCGTGAAGAATACAATATGAGACGCCGTTATCTTGTTCACGAGCTAAACGAAATGGGACTTGAATGCTTTGAGCCTCTTGGTGCGTTTTATGTTTTTCCGTCTATTAAAAGTACGGGAATGACCAGTGAGCAGTTCTGTGAGGAGCTTCTTAAAGATCAGAAGCTTGCGCTTGTGCCGGGGAATGCTTTTGGTGAAAGCGGAGAGGGGCATGTAAGAATTTCTTACGCTTATTCTCTTGAAAATCTTAAAATTGCTCTCGGAAGAATTAAAGCTTTTCTTGAAAAGATAAGAAAGGATTGATTTCTACGGATAAAAATATGCCCGTAAGCATTGCAAAATGCGGAAATTATGACTATGAAAATGTATATACTGCCGTAAAAAAAGTTGTGGATTTATGCGGTGGAATTGATAAATTTGTTAAAAAAGGTACTAAGGTTTTTGTAAAACCCAATCTGCTTATGCCCAAAAAGGTTGAAACTGCCACTACAACTCACTTTAATGTTGTCAAGGCAATCTGTTCGCTTGTTATTGATGTCGGCGGAGAAATAACTTTGGGTGACAGCTGCGGAGGTCTTTACAACAAGGCGGTTCTTGAGGTTCTTTACAAAACAACCGGTATGGCTAAGGTTGCTGAAGAGCTTGGATTTTCGCTTAACTACGATGTTGCATCCAGGGAAGTTGATGTTTCCGTTAACGGAAACGCAAGAAAAATTAGTCTTATAAAGCCTTATTTTGATGCGGATCTTGTTATAAATGTATGTAAGCTTAAAACTCACGTTATGAGCAACTACACCGGTGCGGTAAAAAATCTGTACGGACTTGTTCCGGGGCTTACCAAGGCGGAATACCATTATAAATATCCGGATAAGGAGAAATTCTTTTCTCTGGTTACCGATTTATGTATGTTTGTTAAGCCTGAGCTTAACATAATGGATGCTGTAACTATGATGGAGGGGGATGGCCCTTCCAACGGAACTCCAAGACATATGGGACTTATTCTTGCTTCGGAAAATCCCTTTAATCTGGACAGGGTAGGGCAGGAGCTTATTGGCTTTAAGCCGGAAGAAATATGGACTTCTGTTTACGGCAGAAAATACGGCGTGATGGCTGAAATTGAAGAAATAGAAATTTCCGGCGAAAATTACAGGGAATATATTATTTCCGATGTAAGAAAGCCGAATGTAAAAAGCTCAACTTTTGACAATCATATACCGTCGTTTTTAAATAAGCTTATCAAAAAATATATGGCACCATATCCCAAATTCAGAAAAGACAGGTGCGTTGCCTGCGGAAACTGTGCAACGGCGTGCCCTGCAAAGGTACTTAAATTCAAAAATAAGGTTCCGTATATTTCGGATAAAAAGAAATGCATAAAATGTTATTGTTGTCACGAGCTTTGTCCGCAGAATGCGGTTAAGCTGAGAAAACATTAGACCGAGGAGATATAAATGAGTTTAAATATAGTATTGGTTGAGCCTGAAATTCCGCAGAATACGGGAAATATTGCAAGAACCTGTGCCGCAACCGGTGCAACCTTGCATCTTGTTGAACCGCTTGGTTTTTCAATTGATGAAAAGCACGTTAAACGTGCAGGCCTTGATTACTGGCAGTATCTCGACCTTAAAATTTATAAAAATCTTGATGAATTTCTTGAAATAAACAAGGATAAGAAAATGTATTTTGCAACCACAAAGGCTGATAAGACCTATTGTGATGTTTCTTATGAGGATGACTGCTTTATAGTTTTCGGAAAGGAAACAAAAGGATTGCCGGAAGAACTTCTCTACGAGAGAATGGAAACAGCTGTAAGAATTCCTATGATAAACGAAGCGAGAAGCCTTAACTTGTCAAACAGCGTTGCAATTATAGCTTATGAAGCTTTAAGACAGCTTGAGTTTTTCAATCTTAAAAATACAGGGGAACTAACAAAATATTAATAAATGTGGAGGAAAACAAATGGGAAAAACAAAAATTATCACCGAAAGTGCTGCTGATATAAGTAAAATTGATGCGGAGTTATACGGAATAGAGGTATTGCCTTTTTCTATTCTTATGCCCGACGGTAAGGAGTATCTTGAACAGGTTAATATAACCTATGATGAATTTTATGAAGAAATGGCAAAGTTTGATGTTCCGCCTAAAACTGCACAGGTTAATCAGTTCCTTTATGAAGAAGCAATTGAAAAATATAAGGATGAATATGATAATTTTCTTATTATAACACTTTCTGCAGCTTCCAGCGCAACTCACGAAAATGCTCTTAAAGCAAAAAGAACCTTTGAAGGCAGCGGTCTTAACATAGAGGTTATTGATTCCGGAACTTTTACCGGTGCTTACGGTGTTATAGTTCGTGAAATTGCAAAACTTAACTTTGAAGGTGCTGATTTTGATACTCTTATAAAAACAGCAAAAAGTATGATTGAAAACAACCGTCTTTACGCTGTAATTGACGATCTTAAATATCTGAAAATAAGCGGAAGAATAAAACCTCTTACTTTTACACTTGGAACAATTCTTGATATTAAGCCTATTGTTACCATTGAAGACGGACTTGTTGCTCAGAAAGATAAGGTTAGAGGCTACAAGAAAGCTGTTACCAAAATAATTGAAAAATTTAAGGATATTACTCCTGATGGTGCCGGATATCTTGTTTTTGCAGGATGTTCTACTGATAACGGAACTTTCGGACTGATTACAAAAAATCTTAACGAAACCTTTGACAAGGCTGAAATTGTTGAGGGAAGAATAGGTGCTACAATCGGCACACATTGCGGTCCCGGTGTTATAGCTGTTGCATTTATTAAAAAACCTGAATAAATAAAAAAAGCGATTGAAAATTCAATCGCTTTTTTTATGACATGGAGCTTATATAGCTCTTGTAACCTTGTCTGAACGTAAGCATTTAGCACATACGTTGATTTTCTTAGGCTGACCGTTTACGATAGCTCTAACCTTTCTGATATTCGGTTTCCATGTTCTGTTGCTTCTTCTGTGAGAGTGGCTGATCTGGATACCAAAAACTGTACCTTTACCGCAGATTTCACATTTTGCCATGGTACAACACCTCCTAATATATAATCTAAAAAATTTAATACATTTTTACAAGCACAATACATTGTACCAAATTTTTTTCCAAAAATCAAGTGTTTTTTTCAATTTTTTGAAAATTTCTTATTTTACTTGCTTTTTTTTATATATTATGGTAATATAATAAGTAGGAAATTAGTGCTTGTTATAAATAGATTAATCACACAAAGAGGTGCCTTATGGAAAAATACGTCATACACGGCGGAAAGGTTTTAAATGGCTCTGTTACCGTAAGCGGTGCAAAGAATGCTGCTGTTGCCATTATTCCCGCTGTTGTTTTATGCGATGAACCGTGTATTATTGAGAACGTTCCTATGATACGCGATATTGAAATACTTATAAAAATTCTTTCGGAAATGGGTGCGGAAATTGAATTTCTGGATAAAAATACAGTTAAGCTTGACTGTACCAAAATTCACACTACCTCCTGTTCCTATGAATATACAAGTAAAATGCGTGCATCCTATTATATTTTAGGAGCTATGCTTTCCAAATACGGACAAGCTGATATTGCGCTTCCCGGAGGCTGTAATTTAGGAAACCGTCCTATGGACCTTCATATTAAAGGTTTTGAAAAGCTTGGGGCAACTGTTGAGATAAAAGGCGGTAAGATTATTGCCAGGGCTGAAGCACTTAAAGGAAATAATGTATTTCTTGATACTGTTTCGGTTGGCGCAACAATCAATATTATGCTTGCGGCGGTTAAGGCGGAAGGTCTTACCGTTATAGAAAATGCTGCAAAAGAACCTCACATAGTTGACGTTGCAAACTTCCTTAATTCTATGGGTGCAAATGTCAAGGGGGCAGGTACGGATGTTATAAGAATAAAAGGTGTGGAGAAGCTTAAGGCTACTCACTATTCTGTTATTCCGGACCAGATTGAAGCCGGAACCTATATGGTTATGGCGGCGGCAACCGGCGGTGATGTTACCGTTAAAAACGTTATCCCCAAACATATGGAGCCTATTACTGCAAAACTTCGTGAAATGAATGTTGGTGTTGAAATAAACGGTGATGCCATAAGAATTTTCAAAAAAGGACCTCTTAATAAGGCTAATGTTAAAACTATGCCTTATCCCGGTTTTCCAACTGATATGCAGCCGCTTATTGTTACTCTTCTTTCACTTGCAAACGGTGTTTCTACTGTTATTGAAAATGTTTGGGATTCCCGTTTTAAATACACTGAGGAGCTTAAAAAAATGGGTGCTAAAATCAGCATAAACGGCAATGTTGCCATTGTTGAAGGAGTTGAAGCACTTTACGGTTCTCCTGTTCTTGCAACCGATTTGCGTGCAGGTGCGGCAATGCTTGTTGCAGGCCTTGTTGCCGAAGGAAAAACCGAAATTATGGATATTTACCATATTGACAGGGGTTATGAAAAGGTTGTTGATAAAATTGAAGCCTTGGGCGGAACTATCCGCAGAATTTCAATTTAATTTTCATCCCCGGGCATATGCCATAAAAAGGCAGGGGGTTACTCCTGCCATGTATTTTGTTGTGAGGCTTTTATATGACAAAATTTACTTCCCTTTATTCCGGAAGCGACAGAAATGCTTCGGTTATAGAATATAAAAACACGAAAATTTTAATAGATTGCGGAGGCTCATTCCGTCAGCTTTGCGAAAGCCTTAAGGAGCTTGATTTATCGGTGGATGAACTGGATGGCGTACTTATAACACATTCTCATTCCGACCATATTAAAGCACTTCCCATGCTTCTTAAGCATACTGATCTCAAGGTGTATTCGTCCCTTGGAACTCATGAGGAACTTTATGATTTCAAAATGGATATGGAAGCGGAAAGACGGGTTATTATTGCCGGTGGAACAAAGTTTTATATAAATGATATTCTTGTTAATCCCTTTGATACTCCGCACGATACCGGCGGTTCTATGGGTTTTAATTTTGAATTCGGTGAAAAAATTATGACCTATGCAACTGATGTGGGGCATATTCCGGTGGAATTCAAGGACTGGATTACAGCAAACGAATTTGTTTTTCTGGAATCCAACCACGATGTTGAAATGCTTAAAAATTCTGCACGTCCCTATTTCTTAAAGCAAAGAATCCTCGGAAAAAGAGGACATCTTTCCAATAAGCTTTCAGCTGAATTTTCCAACTATCTTATAAAGAACAACGGAGTTAAAAAAATTATGCTTGCCCATTTAAGTGCTGAAGCAAATACTCCGCGTACCGCTTACGAATCAACAAGAAGTAAGCTGGAACAAAATAATATAATTGTTGGAAAGGATGTTGAGCTTCAGGTGGCAAACCGGGGCGTAATAAGTGATACGGTGGTTTTCTGATGATAAAAATAAGAATTATTTCTGTGGGTAAAATAAAAGAAAAATCGCTTGACTCTCTTATCGGCGAATATATGAAAAGACTTTCGGCATATGCAAAAACGGAAGCGGTTGAACTAAACGATGCTTTTGTATGCAAAAATCCCAATCAGGCGGATATAGATGCTGTTCTTTTAAAAGAAGCCGATGATATTGAGAAAAATATTCTTTCAGGAAGCTTTGTTGTTTCAATGTGTATCGAGGGTAAAAAAGTTGATTCTGAAGGCTTTGCATCGCTTATTGAAAAGGTTTCAATGAGCCATTCTTCCATTACATTTATTATAGGAAGCTCTCACGGTCTTTGTGACAGAATAAAAAAACAGAGCAATATGCTTCTTTCAATGTCAGATATGACATTTCCGCATAATCTTGCAAAGCTTATGTTAACTGAACAGATTTACCGTGCTTTTAAAATAAATTCCAACGAAAAATACCATAAATAGAGAGGTGAGGCAGTGAACGTATATGATTTTGACAATACCATATACCGGGGTGAAAGTGCTCTTGATTTTTTCTTTTTCCTTTTGTGGAGAAATTTCCGTATAGCAAAATATATTCCGCTTGTTTTATACACAACCGTTAAATACAAGCTTTGTCTTACAACTGTTGACGGGCTTTTTAAAACTCTTGACAAATACGTTTGCGAGCTTCTTGAGCTTGTGGGCGATGTTGATGATATTGTTAAAAAATTCTGGGATAAAAATGAGCATAAAATCAAAAAGTTTTATCTTGAACAAAAACATGACGACGATATTATTATTTCCGCAGGTGTGAACTTTCTTCTGGAAGAAATACTTGCACGTCTTGGCATAAAAAATTATCTTTGTACCGAAATTGATAAAAAAACAGGCGAAATTATTTCATTCTGCTACAACAGAAACAAGGTAAGCCTTTTTGAACATAAGTTCGGTGATGTTGAAATTGAAGCCTTTTATACAGATTCGCTTAACGATTTGCCTATGATAAGAAAGGCAAAAAGCGCATATCTGGTAAAATACAAAATGATTAAAAAAATAAAATAACACCAAGGAGAATTCTATGAGTAAATTTGAAAATAATCTTTCTCAGGGGAATGTTATAAAACAGCTTATTCTGTTTTCTATTCCCTTTATAATTTCTAATCTTATTCAGTCGCTTTACAATGTGGCGGATATGGTTATTGTCGGGCAGTTTTGCGGAACCGTAGGTATGTCGGGCGTTAATATCGGAGGTCAGCTTACTTTTCTTATAACCAACCTTGTTATAGGGCTTAGTGTTGGTGCTACTGTTATGATAGGGCAGTATCTCGGAAGCGGTAAAAAAGATGCTATGGAAAAAACTATCGGAACACTTTTTACGGTTCTGTTTTTTCTTGCCATTGTTCTTACTGTATTTATGGTTGTTTTCAGAACAGGACTTTTAAAGTTGATAAAAACTCCTGAAGAAGCTTTTTCGGAAGCAAAAAATTATTTACTTATTACTGCACTCGGAACAATTTTTATTTTTGGATATAATGCTCTCAGTGCAATTATGAGAGGTATGGGCGATTCCAAAAATCCGCTTATTTTCGTTGCTATATCCTGTGCAGTAAATATTGTGCTTGACCTTGTGCTTGTTGCAGGATGTAAAATGGGCGCGGCAGGTGCGGCGATTGCAACTATTGTTTCTCAGGCGATAAGTATGCTTCTTTGTATAATTTATCTTGCCAGAAATAATTTTATTTTTGACTTTAAATTAAGCTCCTTTAGAATACATAAAGATACTTTTAAAATGCTGATGAAGGTAGGAATTCCCACTTCTGTTCAGAATGTTATAACTAACGTTTCTTTCCTGATTCTTACTGCAATGGTTAACAGTCTTGGCGTTACTGCTTCGGCGGCAGTTGGCGCAGTTGGAAAATTCAACAGCTTTGGTATTATGCCTGCTATTGCAATGAGTGCTTCAATTTCTGCGATGGTCGCTCAGAACCTTGGTGCAGGTGAAGAGGAAAGAGCTGTAAAAACAACAAAATACGGACTTATGATGGGATTCGGAATGAGTGCAGTTGTGTTTATATTTGCTCAGCTTTTCCCAAGTCGGATTCTTTCTGCTTTTGCAAACGATCCCGCGCTTATTGAAACAGGAACAAAATATATGAGATTTTTCTGTTTTGACTATCTTGTAGTTCCCATTGTGTTCTCTTTTAACGGTTTGTTCACCGGCGCAGGGCACACAACCTTCTCACTTATAAACAATGTGCTTTCGGCAATTGCTATTCGTGTTCCTGCCGCTTATATTATGGGCTTTGCAGTTGGACTTGGTCTTCCCGGAATAGGTATGGGGGCACCTATGGCTTCCATTGTTGCCATGATTGTAGGATTATGGTTCTATAAAACCGGAAAATGGAAAAAGGTTGTTGTTGTACACAGATAAAACGGAGGCATTAAAATGAGGTATATTTATGAAACTCACTGTCACACAAGCGAAGTGAGTCCTTGCGGTCAGCTTACCGCTAAGGAAATTGTTGAAAAGTATAAAGCTGCAAAATATTCCGGGATTGTTATTACAGACCATTTTTGCAGATATTCGTTAGCAAAGATTCTTGATTCTGAGGGGTATTCTGCGGCGGTTGATTATTTTTTAACCGGCTACAGAGCCGCAAAAGAAGCTGCAGGCAGCGAGCTTGATATTCTGCTTGGAATGGAGCTTCGCTTTAACGAAAATCTTAACGACTATCTTGTTTTCGGGATAACCGAGGATTTTCTTTATGAATATGAGGATATTTTGGATATGAATCCGCAGAGTTTTTCTGAGCTTGCAAGAGAAAAGGGGATTCTGATTTTTCAGGCTCATCCTTTCAGAAATTCAATGACGGTTATCAATCCGAAATTTTTAGACGGAGTCGAGGTTTTTAACGGTCATTTTGCCCATGACAGCCGAAACAATCTTGCTGAAATTTGGGCAGAAAAATACAATCTTTTAAAATGCTCCGGTTCGGATATGCACGAGGTAAGGCAGATTCCGAGAGGCGGAATAATTTCGGATGAAAGAATTACTGATACGAAAAAATTAGTTGAAATTCTTAAGAAAAATCCGGAACTTGTAAAAAATTATTAACTTAGCCTGACGGTAAAAATCAGGTTTGGATAACTACTGTCAGGCTAAACTGCAGATTTTTCTGCAGTTTTTTGATTATATATGTATAAAATCAAAATTATCTCTTGTAAAATGATATTTTTTGTGTTAAAATAAAGGGTAATATAAAAAAGAAACATAGGGGAATATTATGGTAAAAAAGAAATGGCAAACAAAGGGCAATAATTCTGAACTTATAGAATCCCTTAATAAAACAACAAACTTAAATCCTGTAGTGCTTAATCTTCTTATAAACAGAGGTATTAACACGGAGGATAAAATAAAAAACTTTTTAGAACACGATATTAGTTATCTGCACGATCCATTCCTTCTTCCGGATATGGATAAGGCGGTTGCAAGAATTAAAAAGGCTGTTGAGAATAAAGAAAAAATTGCAGTTTTCGGCGACTACGACGTAGACGGAATAACCGGTGTTTCGGTTTTGCTTTTGTATCTTCGTGACGAGCTTAAGGCTGACGTGTGCTACTACATTCCGGACAGACTTAAAGAAGGCTACGGTCTTAATATGGATGCTCTTAACGCTCTTGCGGATGACGGGGTAACGCTTATTGTTACTGTTGACTGCGGAATTACCGCATCGGAAGAAGCTAAAGAAATTACAAAACGTGGTGTGGAAATGATTATTACAGACCATCACGAATGTCAGAACGAGCTTCCCGAATGTGTTGCTGTTGTTAATCCTAAAAGAGAAGATTCCGAATATCCGTACCGTGAGCTTGCCGGTGTAGGTGTTGCTTTTAAGCTTATTCAGGCTCTTGCGGGCAATAAAGATAACGAATATCTTCTTGAAAAATATTCTGAAATTGTTGCGCTGGGAACAGTTGCGGATATAGTTCCGCTTCTTGATGAAAACCGTATTCTTGTGGCTTACGGCATAAAATATATGCGTAATGATAAAAACTTCGGATTAAAATCACTGCTTGATGTTGCTAATCTTACAAGCGCTGAGGTTAACGCAGGCACACTTGGTTTTCAGATTGCACCGCGTATAAATGCGGCAGGCAGAATGGGAAATGCAAATGTTGCAGTTGAGCTGTTCGCAGGAACAGATAAGCAGAAAATAGTTGAAATCGCAAAAGAACTTAACGAAGAAAATAATATCCGTCAGTCTGTTGAGCAACAGATTTTAGAAGAAGCAAAACAGATGGTTCGTGATGAAAAGCTGGAGAACAAGAATATAATTATTCTTGCAAAAGAAGGCTGGCACAACGGAGTTATAGGAATTGTTGCTTCGAGAATAACTGAGGAATTTTACCGTCCGTGTATTCTTATTTCTCTTGAAGACGGCATTGGTAAAGGCTCTTGCAGAAGTATAAAAGGGGTTAATATATACGAGCTTTTAACCGAAAATAAGGATACATTAATTAAATTCGGCGGACACGAGCTTGCGGCAGGTATTTCCATTGATGTGGATAAAATTCCCGAATTTAAGGAAAAAATGCTTGCAAGCACATCCAAAATTATAACAAACGAAATTTTAACAAAAACAATTTCCATAGATGCGGAAATTGCCGAGGATCAGATGACTATTCCTTTCGTTAAGGAGCTTAATCTTTTAGAGCCTTACGGAATGGGAAATCCTCAGCCTACATTCATAATAAAAAATGCTAAAATTGCTAAAATTGCGGCACTTAAGGATGGAAAGCATCTTAAACTGATTGTATGCAAAAAGAAAAAATCCGTTGACTGTATAGGCTTTTCAATGGGGCACTATGTTGAAAGCTTAAGGGTTGGAGATACTGTTTCTCTTGCCTGCAACTTATACATCAACGATTACAGGGGCGAATGTTATTTCGGTGTGAGAATAAGAGATATAAGATTGTCGTAAGGAGAATTATTATGTGGAAATTATTATTTGCCGTTGTAACAGCAGGGTTACTTATTTACTTTTTATGGAAAAGAATGCCTTATATTTTATACATAAACAAGGCTTCTAAAAAAATGGACGAAAAAAATTATTCTGAAGCATTGATTTATTTCAGAAAAGGTGCGAAATTTAATTCTGTTTCGCCTATGGTAAAAATTTCATATGCCTTTAACGAGCTTAAATACGGCGATATCAAAACTGCTAAAAAACAGCTTATGATGATTATTTCGGACAGAAATATCAAGCAGAATTTCAGATATGAGGCAAAGGCTATTTATGCACTTGTTTTACTTGTTGAGGGAGATATTCCCGAAGCAAAGGAAACCCTTATGGAGGTTTACGAAAATTATAAAAACACTAATATTTACTGCTCTTTGGGTTACCTTATAAATGTATCGGATGATTATGAAACTGCCCTTAAATTTAACCTTGAAGCTTATGATTACAACGGCGATAAAGAGGTTATTATGGATAATCTGGGCCAGTGCTATTATCTTGGTAAGGAATACGATAAAGCTGAGGAAATTTACGTTAAGCTTATGGAAAAAGAGCCTAAATTTCCCGAAGCTTACTATAATTACGGTCTTGTGCTTAAGGAAAAAGGCAGAAAAGATGAAGCTGTAAAAATGTTTAAAAAAGCGCTTGAATGTCCGTTTAACCGTCTTTCAACCGTAACTTCCAAAGAGGTTGAAGAGGCACTTGAAAACTGTTAAAAAATTAGAGAAAATATGAGGGGTGCATTATGGAAAACAATAAGATTTACAGAGTTTATTCCGAAAAAAAACCGGGATTTGATGTAGAAGCAAAAGCTGCCTTAAAGGACATAAATGAAAATTTATGCCTTGATATTAAAGAACTTAAAATTCTTGTAAGATACGATATTTCGGGAATTTCCGATGAAGTGTATCAGAATGCAAAATATACAATTTTATCCGAGCCTCAGGTAGATAAGCTGCATGAGGAAATTGCAGAGCTTGATAATTACACCGTTTTTGCGGTGGAATTTCTTCCCGGTCAGTTTGACCAGAGAGCAGATTCTGCGGCTCAGTGTATTCAGATTTTAACAGGGGAGGATAAGCCTCAGGTTAAGGTTGCAAAGGTTTATGCAATTGATAACGATATTTCCGATAACGACCTTAAAAAGGTTATTGATTACGTTATCAACCCCGTTGAAGCAAGACTTGCTTCTCTTGAAAAGCCCGAAACTCTGGATACCGAATACAAGGTTCCTGAAAAGGTTGCTGTTGCTGAAGGCTTTATAAATATGAATAAGCAGGAGCTTGAAGCTTTTCTTAAGGAAAACGGATTTGCTTTCGACCTTGCAGATATCACTTTCTGTCAGGCGTATTTTAAAAATACCGAAAAGAGAGATCCTACTGTTACAGAGCTTAAAATGATTGATACTTACTGGTCTGACCATTGCCGTCATACCACATTTTCAACCAAGCTTAAAAATGTTTCAATTGACGAAAAAATAATTGAAGATACCTATAAAAGCTACCTTAAATCCAGAGATTTTATTTATGCAAATAAAACTCCCAAGGATATCTGCCTTATGGATTTAGCTACTGCGGCAGTTAAGGAGCTTAGAAAAAAAGGTGTTCTTGACAATCTTGACGAATCCGAAGAAATCAACGCCTGCTCAATAGAGGTTGAGGCTGTTGTTGACGGAAATAAAGAAAAATGGCTGATTATGTTCAAAAACGAAACACATAATCATCCCACAGAAATTGAGCCTTTCGGCGGTGCGGCTACCTGCCTTGGCGGTGCTATACGTGATCCGCTTTCAGGAAGAAGCTATGTTTATCAGGCAATGCGTGTAACCGGAAGCGGTGATCCGAGAAAAACTCTTGAAGAAACACTTCCCGGTAAATTACCTCAGAGAAAAATCAGTACTGTTGCGGCTTCGGGATACAGCTCATACGGTAATCAGATAGGTCTTGCAACCGGATTGGTAAGAGAAATTTACGATGAATCTTACGTTGCAAAAAGAATGGAAATTGGTGCTGTTGTTGCGGCGGCAAGAAAAGAAAATGTTATAAGAGAAGTTCCTGAACCCGGAGATATTGTAATTCTTCTTGGCGGAAGAACCGGTCGTGACGGTTGTGGCGGTGCTACAGGTTCATCAAAAGCTCATACTATGGAATCTCTTGAAACCTGCGGTGCTGAAGTTCAGAAGGGTAATCCGCCCGAAGAAAGAAAGCTTCAGAGACTGTTCAGAAAAAAAGAAGTTGCAAACCTTATTAAACGTTGTAACGACTTTGGTGCAGGCGGTGTTTCCGTTGCTATTGGCGAACTTGCAGACGGACTTGAAATCAATCTTGATAAAGTTCCGAAAAAATACGCAGGTCTTGATGGAACAGAGCTTGCAATAAGCGAATCTCAGGAGAGAATGGCTGTTGTTGTTGCATCAAAGGATGTTGATAAATTCATTGCGGAAGCGGCTGAAGAAAATATTGAAGCTACTGTTGTTGCTGTTGTTACCAGAAATCCCAGACTTAAAATGTACTGGAATGGTGACCTTATTGTTGATATCAGCAGAGAATTTTTAAATTCGAATGGTGCTTCCAAAGAAACTGATGTTAAAATTGAAAAGCTTACTGTTGTTGATATGTTTGAAAGCATTAAGCCCGAGGGCGAAAGCTTTGAAGCTAAATTCAAAAATCTGCTTTCCAACTTAAATGTTTGCTCTCAGAAAGGTCTTATTGAAAGATTCGACTCCACCATCGGTGCGGCTACTGTTCTTATGCCTTTCGGCGGAAAATACGAGCTTACTCCTGCTGAGGTTATGGCGGCTAAAATTCCCGTTGGAAGCAGTGAAACTGATATGGCAACCGTTATGGCATACGGTTACGATCCGAAAATGGCGGCAAAAAGTCCCTTCCACAGTGCGGCTTATGCAGTTGTTCATTCAATTGCAAAGGTTGTTGCGGCAGGCGGAGATATAGATGAAATTTACTTAACCTTCCAGGAATACTTCAAACGTCTTGGCGAAGATCCCAAGCGTTGGGGTGAGCCTCTGGCGGCACTTCTTGGTGCGTTTAAGGTTCAGAAAGAACTGCAGATTGCGGCGATCGGCGGTAAGGACTCTATGAGCGGAAGCTTTAACGATATTGACGTTGTTCCTACCCTAGTATCCTTTGCAATTGCTCCTGCAAATGCAGAAAAAATTATTTCCAATGAAATTAAGAAAACAGATTCCAAATTAATCTGGGTTTCCGTTCCAAAAGACGAAAACAATATGCCCGATCTTAAAGAATTTGAGAAAATCTGTGTTAAAATTTATGAGCTTATCGGAAACAAAAAGGTTCATTCAGCTTATGCTGTTTCTATGGGCGGTATTGCTGAAGCTATCCTTAAAATGAGCTTCGGTAACAAGATTGGTCTTAACATTGTTAAAACCGATAACCTGTTTAATGCTTATTACGGCGACTTTATTCTTGAAGTTGATAAAGACTTTAACTTAAAAGGTACTGTTACCGTTGCTGAAACCAACGACAGCGGTAAAATTACCATAAACGGTGAAACTATTGCTATTGATGCTCTTGTTGAAGCTTTCAAAGCTCCTCTTAACAAGGTGTACCCCGAAAGCAAGGAATACAAAAACGAGGAAATTGACATTCCGATTTACGATAAAGGTATAACAATTGCTCCAAACGGAAGAATTGCTAAACCGAAGGTTGTAATTCCCGTATTCCCCGGTACAAACTGTGAATACGATTCTGCCCGTCAGTTTGAGCTTGCAGGTGCAGAACCGGAAGTTATTGTATTTAAAAATATTACCGGCGGCGGTGTTTTAGAATCCATTGATAAGCTGGAAAGCTCCATTAAATCCGCTCAGATGATTATGATTCCCGGTGGTTTCTCCGGTGGTGACGAGCCTGACGGTTCCGGTAAATTTATTGCAACTGCATTCAGAAATCCCAAAATCAAAGAAGCAGTTATGGAAATGCTTTACAAGAGAGACGGTCTGATGCTTGGTATCTGTAACGGTTTCCAGGCGTTGATCAAGCTTGGTCTTGTTCCTTACGGCGAAATTATAAAAACCGATGAATCCTGCCCGACTCTTACATATAATACAATCGGACGCCACGTTTCAACTATGGTTAAGATTAAGGTTATGTCCAATCTTTCTCCCTGGTTTAAAAACGTTAAGCCAAACGATGTATATAATGTTCCCGTATCTCACGGTGAAGGAAGATTCGTTGGCAGTGATGAGCTTGTAAAAGAGCTTATTAAAAATGGTCAGGTTGCCACAACTTATGTTGATATGAACGGTAATCCTACCTACGATAAAGAATTTAACCCCAACGGTTCTGTTTGTGCAATTGAAGGTATTACAAGTAAGGACGGAAGAATCCTTGGTAAAATGGGACATTCCGAACGTATCGGAAAATCACTTTACAAAAATATTTACGGTGATTTTGATATGCAGATATTCAAATCCGGAGTAGAATACTATGAATAAAATTAAAAAAACAGCACAATTTTTAATAAACGAATTTGGCGAAATTCCGTCGGTTGCGGTAATTTTAGGTTCGGGCTTCAACAAGGTAACCGAAAGCTTTACCGATGTAAAATCCCTTCACTATGACGAAATTGACGGATTCCCCATATCCACCGTTCCCGGGCACAAGGGCGAGCTTGTAGTTGGCAAGCTTAACGGTGTTAAAGTTATGGCTTTTTGCGGAAGATTCCACTATTATGAAGGATATTCTATGCAGGAAATAGCTTTCCCCATAAGGGTTATTGCGGCTGCAGGCGTTGAAACTCTTATTTTAACCAATGCTTCCGGCGGCATAAACGAAAGCTTTGAAGCAGGCGATCTTGCTGTTATAACTGACCACATTAAATTTTTTGATGAAAGTCCGTTAAGAGGGGAAAACTACGATGAAATCGGGCCCAGATTCCCCGATATGACTTATGCTTACGATTTATCCCTTTCTGCCATTGCCAAAAATGAGGCAATGAAGCTTGAAATTCCGCTTAAAAGGGGCGTTTACGCTTTTATGTCGGGGCCAAGCTTTGAAACTCCGGCAGAAATACGCGCTCTTCGTGTTATGGGTGCTGATATGGTGGGAATGTCTACCGTTCCCGAATGTATTACTGCTGTTCACGCAGGACTTAAGGTTCTTGGAATTTCCTGTGTTTGCAATATGGCGGCAGGTATTCTTGATAAGCCTCTTTCTCACGAGGAGGTTATTGCGGCGGGAAATGCCGCTTCCGATAATGCAGTTAAACTGCTTTCGGCTATTGTTGAAAAAATAGCCTGACTTTTATGTCAGGCTATGCTGATTTTGTTTGGGAGGATGTTTTGTTATGTCACTTTTTGAATCAGGCAGAAAGAAAATTGAATGGGTTGCCCACAATATGCCCGTTCTTAACATAATTAAAGAGGATTTTATTAAAAATCAGTATTTTAAAGGTAAAAGAATTACTATTTGCATACATTTAGAGGCTAAAACCGCCTATTTTGCTACCGTTTTAAAAGCTGGCGGTGCAGAAGTTGTTGCAACCGGATGTAATCCGCTTTCCACTCAGGATGACGTTTGCGAAGCCCTTCGTGATATGGGAATCACCGTTTACGCAAAGCACGGCGTTAGTATGGAGGAATATTACTCCGACCTTCGTAAGTCGTTGGAGCATAAGCCTCATATGATTCTTGATGACGGCGGAGATTTAACCCATATTATCCATTCTGAAATGCCTGAGCTTATTGATTCGCTTTATGGTGGCTCTGAGGAAACTACAACAGGTGTACTTCGTCTTAAAGCAAGAGCAAATGCCGGCGGACTGAAATTCCCGGTTATTGCCGCAAATGATGCTCAGTGTAAATATCTTTTTGATAACCGTTACGGTACAGGTCAGTCTGTATGGAACGGTATAAACAGAACCACCAACCTTATTGTTGCAGGTAAGAAAACTGTTGTTGCAGGCTACGGCTGGTGCGGTAAGGGTGTTGCTATGCGTGCAAAAGGTCTTGGTGCCGGTGTTGTTGTTTGTGAAGTTGATCCCATTAAGGCAATTGAAGCTGTTATGGATGGTTTTGAGGTTATGTCTATGGACGAGGCTTCAAAAATCGGTGACGTGTTTATCACCGTTACAGGCTGTAAGGATGTTATAACAAAACAGCATCTTTTAAATATGAAAGATGGCGTTATTCTTGCAAATGCAGGTCATTTTGACGTTGAAATAAACAAAACTCATCTTGATGAAATTTCCGTTGAGAAAAAAGTTGTAAGAGATAATATTGAAGCGTACATCGGAAAAGACGGAAAAAGAAGAAATCTTCTTGCTGAGGGCAGACTTGTTAATCTTGCCGCAGGTGACGGTCATCCTGCTGAAATTATGGATATGAGCTTTTCTATTCAGGCACAGTGCTTAAAATATATGCTTTTAAACCACGAAAAGCTTGAAAACAAGGTTTATGTTCTTCCCGAAGAGGTTGATTTTGAAGTTGCAAAATTAAAGCTTAAAACAATGGGAATCACTATTGATGAGCTTACAAAAGAGCAGGCAGATTATATAGCAGGCTATGAAGATTAAAGCGTATTTTTATATAGTAACGGCAGCAGTGTTGTGGGGGATTATAAGTATTTTTATGTCGGCGCTTTCCAAAATGGGGTTAAACTCCATCGGGACCGCCGCTGTGAGATTTATAATCTCCGCTTTGCTTATGTCGGCTTACTATGTTTTAAAGGACAGAACAAAATTCAGAATAAAAATTAAAGATTTCTGGTTGTTTTTGGGAACGGGAATAGCAGGACTTTTGTTTTTTTCGTTGTGCTATTTTGTAACCATAAACAACATTGGCGTTGCTTTTGCAGTTGTTTTTCTTTACACTGCACCTATTTTTGTAAGCATAATATCTGCCATAGCTTTTAAAGAATCTATGGGAAAAACAAAAATTATATCCGTTATAATTACTTTTATCGGCTGTATTTTTGTTTCGGAAATGCTTTCTGCAAACGAAAAAATTGGATTAACGTCGCTTCTTGTGGCATTGGGTGCAGGCTTTGGATACGGCCTTTATACCATTTTTTGCAAAGCACTTATTCTTAGAAATTACGAGTCGGAAACCATAACCCTTTATACCTTCATTGTTTCTTCGGTTGGAATACTTCCGCTTTTACCTTACGGAAATCTGGAATGTATAATGAATCCTCAGGGTATTTTATGGGCTGTGCTTCTGGCGTTGTTTTCTGCGGTTGTTCCTTATCTTCTTTATTCCAAAGGTCTGGAATTGGTTGATGCTTCTGTTGCATCTGTTTTATCTACAATTGAGCTTGTTGTTGGCGCAGTTGTTGGGTTTGTTGTGTTTAAGGAACAGCTTAGTATTTCCAAAATAATTGGAATTTTGCTTATACTTGTTGCTGTTAATTTGGGGTATTTTGTTATCCGTAAAGGAAAGGATAAAATAAATTTATGAAAAAAATTATATTATTGTTAGTTGCGATTGCTGTTTTTGCAGGAATTTTTGTTGCCTGCGGAAACGGAATTCTGGCAGAAAACAGATATGCTGTCACTTCTGACGGAATACTTAAGCTGAAAAATCATAAAAAAATTGTATATACAGGTGTTTCTACTAATTTTAACGAATTTGACGGAATGAAAAATGCTGAAATAATAAGAGCCAACGGTTTTGTGGGAATTGTGAAAAAAGACGGAACAGTTCTTACAAACAGTGCATATAATAATGAAATAAAAATATGGAAAGATATAACTGATATCGCTATTGGTTACGACCATATCGTAGGACTTCACAGCGACGGAACTCTTATATCAGCAGGAAGAAATAAATATTCGCAATGCGATATTTACGATTTCAAGGATATTGTTGATGTTAAAGCAGGTGCATATCATACTGTGGTTCTTGATGAAAACGGCAAGCTGAACGCAGTTGGCGACTGGGAAAAAGGTCAGAAAAATTTCAGCGGCTGGAGCGATATTTCAACCTTTGATTGCGGACCGTATTCCACCGTTGCTGTATCCAAAGAGGGAACTGTGTTTTCTACCATAACAGGGGTAGACGGATATGACGTTTCAAAATGGACAGATATCGTTGCAGTTGCTACCTCCGATGAGCATACTGTTGGATTAAAGGCGGACGGAACGGTTGTTGCAACAGGTTCCAATAAATATGGTGAATGTGATGTTTCCCATCTTAAAAATATAGAAACAATAAAAGCCGCACCAGGCATAACCGTTGCTATAAATAAAAACGGCAAGGTTTTTGCTTTCGGAAACGATGATAAAAAACAGGTACAGGTGAAAAAATGGAAGTAATCACGCTAAATGGCGTTGTTTTGAGAGAAACAGAGATAAAAGAAAACGATAAAATCCTTACAGTTGCCACAGATGCTCTGGGGAAAATTTCGGTTTACTGTAAGGGTGCTAAAAAAATAAATTCCAAACTTTCGGTAGGTATGGGAGCTCTTAGTCTTCTTGAAATGGAGTTAAAATCCGGAAACGACGGAATGTATATTTTAACAGGCTCAAGAACTGCGGTTGATTTCAGCGGAATTACCCGTGATTTAGAGGCATACGCATACTGTAATTATATTCTTCATGTCTGCGACGATTTGTTCCTTGAAGATGAACCGTTTCCCGAGCTTTTCAAGCTTCTTTTAAATACTGTTTATCTCTATTCGCAGAATAAAAAGAATAAAGAACTTATAAAATGTACTTTTGAATTGCGCTCGCTGTTTATTTCCGGCTACGCTTTCGATTCCGATATGTGCGAAGATTGCGGTGCGGAAGATAAGCTTTCCTATATAGATTTATACAATGGAGGAATTTACTGCGAAGAATGCGGTAAGCAATATGAGTGCAACAAGGTAAGTGCTGATATTATAAAAGTTATAAAGCATATTACATATGCAGAGGAAAAGAAGCTTTTTTCCTATTCTTTGCCTCCTGAACTTATAAAAGAATTAAGTATTATTTCCACTAACTATATAAAAATTTGTCTTGAAAAAAGATACTCATCTCTTGAGTATTTAAGAAAGATTCAGAAACAGTTAAAAGGGTGATTAAATTAATGGATGAATATTGCTCAAGCTTAATAAACGATTTGAAAAAAATTAATAACACCGTTAATGCAGAGCTTATAGAAAAGGCGTATGACACTATGAAATCTGCTCACGAAGGGCAGTACAGAGTTTCGGGTGAGCCTTACTATATGCACCCCTACGAGGTTGCAAAAATTCTTTGCGGACTTGGTATGGATGATGTTACCATTTCTGCCGCACTTCTGCACGACGTTATTGAAGATACCCCCTATAATCATGAGGAACTGGAAGCTATTTTCGGTTCGGAAATTATTGATTTGGTAGAGGGTGTTACCAAGCTGGGTAAAATTCCGTATTCATCCAAAGAAGAACAGCAGATTGAAAATTTAAGAAAAATGTTTATGGCAATGGCAAAGGATATTCGTGTTGTTCTTATTAAACTCGCGGACAGACTTCATAATATGCGTACCATGAAAAGTATGCCCGACCACAAAAGACGTGAAAAAGCTCTTGAAACTATGGAAATCTACGCTCCTCTTGCTCACCGTCTCGGTATCAGTTCTGTAAAATGGGAGCTTGAGGATTTGTCCTTAATGTATCTTGATCCTATTGCTTATAAGGAGATAACCGTAAGTATTTCGCAGAAGCGTGAAGAGCGTCTTGCAATTTTGCAGGAAATGATTGAACAGATTAAGGAAAAGTTTAAGGAAGAAAACTTAAGCTGCAGTATAGAGGGCAGAATCAAGCATTTTTACAGTATTTACAGAAAGCTCTACTATAAAAATAAAACTATGGATACAATCTATGATTTGTTTGCAATACGAATTATAGTTGAAAATATAAACGACTGTTACACCGCTCTTGGTATATGCCACGAAATGTATAAGCCTATGCCCGGGCGTTTCAAGGATTATATTTCCATGCCCAAAAAGAATATGTATCAGTCGCTTCACTCTACTCTGATTGGTAAAAACGGAGTTCCCTTTGAAATTCAGATAAGAACTCAGGAAATGCATAAAACTGCAGAATACGGTATCGCCGCTCATTGGAAATACAAAGAAGGCAAAACCTCCGAATCGGAGCTGGATTCCAAGCTTACATGGGTTCGTCAGCTTTTAGAGGTGGAAAAGGATGCCAATAATCCGTCGGAATTTATCAGCAATCTTAAAATCGACCTGTTTTCCGATGAAGTTTTTGTATTTACTCCTAAAGGCGATGTTATAAGCCTTCCGTCGGGCGCAAATCCTATTGACTTTGCTTTTGCAATTCATACGGCAGTCGGATGGAAAATGACGGGCGCTAAAATCAATGGCAAAATTATGCCTCTTGATACTCAGCTTCATAATGGCGATATTGTTGACATTATCACATCGTCAAACGGTAACGGCCCCGGTAAAGATTGGGTTAAAATCGCCAAAACCTCGCAGGCGAGAAGTAAGATAAATCAATGGTTTAAAAAGGAAAACCGTGATGAAAATATAGAAAAAGGCAAGTTGATTCTGGAAAAAGAATTAAAACAGGTTGAGCTTTCTCTTGGTGATTTTCTTAAGGATGATATATATAATTTCGTGCTGAAAAGATTCTCGTATCAGCATAGAGACGACTTTTTTGCAAGTATTGCCTATGGTGGTGTTTCGGTTGAAAAGGTAATGAACCGTGTAAAGGATTTCCTTAAAAAGAAAAACGAAGAACCGCTGAAACTTGAAAATCTTGTTAAAACAGGCGAAGGTAAAAAGACAGATTCAGGCGGTATTCAGGTTAAGGGAATTGATAACTGTCTTATTAAATTTGCAAAATGCTGTAATCCCGTTCCGGGTGATGACATTATCGGTTATATCACCCGCGGCAGAGGCGTTTCGGTCCACAGAGCGGACTGCTCGAGCATTATGAATATCGAAAAAGCCGACGGCGATGCAGCAAGACTTATAGAAGTAAGCTGGGGTAAAACCGAAAAGGTTTCCTTCAATTCGGAGCTTCTTATACTTGCGGATGACCGTTCGGGATTACTTATGGATTTAACTCTTTGCTTAAATGAGCTTAAAATTCCGCTTCGTGCTGTAACTGCAAGAACAAATAAGGATTTAACCTGCGCAATAAATGTAACTCTTGAAATAAAATCTACTGCGGAACTTTACAGAGCAGTTACCAAAATAAAAGCAATTAAGGATGTTATTTCTGTTTCGAGAACATCCAATTAGGTGAAATAATGAAGAAAAAAATATTGCTTGTCCTGCTTGTTGCAGTTATGATTCTGATTTTTGTACTTTCAGCACAACCTGCAACCGATTCAAGCAGACTGAGCCGTGGTCTTACAAGAAAAATCCTTGAATGGTTTGCTTTTTTCAGAAATCTTGATGAAGCAACCAAGCTTAAAATAATTTCGGGATTGCAGTTTGTGGTGAGAAAATCAGCACATTTTTCTGTTTACGGATTGCTTGGATGTCTGGCATTATTAAACGGCGGATGCTACGAAAAATTAAAAAAACATAAATTATGGTATGCCTCAATATTTTGCTTGCTTTATGCTTTAACAGACGAATTTCACCAAAAGTTTGTGCCCGGAAGAAGCGGAGAATTACGTGATGTTTTTATAGATTTTTCCGGCAGCATTTTTGGGATAACAGTTACAATTGTTATCTGTTATCTTAAGCGTAGGTTAAAAAGCACAAAAAAGGTGCGAAATATGGGGTAAAATGCCACTTGTAATTAGTAATTATGTGTGGTAGAATTAAATGTAAGATGTAAAAGGGGAGATTATACTCGTGTACAGTATATTTAAGCGAATAGCTGGTATTTTTATGTCGCTTGTTGCGTTAATTTTATTATCACCTGTAATGATAATAACGGCAATACTTATAAAAATTGAATCAAAAGGACCAGTTATTTTCAAACAACAGCGTCTGGGGTTAAAAGGTGAAGTTTTCACTATGTATAAATTCCGCTCGATGGTTGTAGGGGCAGAAAAAGATGGTGTTTATTCCGGAAAAGGCGATGTGAGAGTGACTAAAACAGGAAAAATAATCAGCGCAACAAGTATTGATGAATTGCCTCAGCTTATTAATATATTAAAAGGCGATATGGCATTTATCGGGCCAAGACCTGCTCTTACATATCATCCGTGGACATTTGATAAATATACAGAAGAACAAAAAAGAATGTTTGACGTTCGTCCCGGAATTACGGGGTGGGCACAGGTTCACGGCAGAAAAGATGTTGAATGGAATAAAAGAATTGAGCTTAACGTGTGGTATGTTGATAATATGTCTTTGTTGCTTGATTTAAAAATATTCTTTGTAACGATTTTCAAGGTGCTTTCCAATGCCGATAACGAAAACAAAGAAGCAACCGTAGAGGTAAAGGAAACTCAGCATCAGTAAATTGGGGGATTACAAATGTTAAAGCTGATGTACATAACAAATAAGCCTGAAATAGCAGTTATTGCTGAAAAATCCGGTGTTGACAGAATTTTTGTGGATCTGGAAACGGTCGGGAAACAGGCTCGTCAGGGCGGTATGGATACTGTCCAGTCTCATCATACGTTAGAGGATGTAAAAAAAGTTCGAAGTGTGATTAATAATTCCGAGCTTTTAGTGCGTTCTAATCCCATATATGAAAATACAAAAAATGAAATAGATGAAATTGTAAAAAACGGAGCGGATGTTATTATGCTTCCGTATTTTAAAGAAAAAAAACAGGTTGAACAGTTTGTTGAAACCGTAAACGGAAGAGCAAAAACGATGCTTCTTTTTGAAACGCCTGAATCGGTGGACAGGGTTGATGAAATATTGTCTGTTGACGGTATAGATGAAATACATATTGGTCTTAATGATATGCATCTTGGGTACAAACTTAAATTTATGTTTGAAATTTTAACAAATGGCACTGCTGAATATCTTATAGGAAAATTCAAAGAAAAAAATATTCCTTTCGGTTTTGGCGGCGTTGCAAGACTTGGGCAGGGAGCAATACCTGCGGAATATGTAATATCGGAGCATTATAGATTAGGATCCAGTTTTGCGATTCTGGGCAGAAGTTTTTGCAATGTTGATAAGATGGAAAGTGTTGCAGATATAGAAAAACTTTTCCTTTCTGAATTGAAAAATATCAGAAATTATGAAACAGAAGCAGGTGCATTTTCGTCTGAAAAATATACTGAAAACAGAAAATTTATTTGTGATAAAGTTGAAGAAATTGTTGCAGGGAAGTAAATATGAAATTATTGCTTACAGGTGCATTTAATTACACCGAAGAACAGAGAAATAAAATAGAAAAGCTTGGGTTTGAAATTGATTTTTTGCAGTTTGAAAAGGATGAAATTGCAAATCCGGAAAAATATGATGCAGTAGTTTGTAATGGATTGTTTTTGTATCATGATGTTAAAAAATTTACAAATCTCAAATTTGTTCAGCTAACCAGTGTAGGAATGGACAGAGTTCCTCTTGATTGCATAAAAGAAAAAGGAATTGAAATCCATAATGCAAGAGGTGTGTATTCTGCACCTATGGCAGAATGGGTAATCCTTAAAATCCTTGAAATATATAAAAATTCCTTTGTTTTGTATGAAAATCAGAAAAATAAAAAATGGATAAAAGAGAGAAATCTTCTGGAGCTTACAGATAAAAATGCTCTTATTGTAGGTACCGGAAGTGTTGGTAACGAAATTGCTAAAAGACTTAAAGCGTTTGATTGTAATGTAACTGGCCTTGATATTTGTGAGATAAAATCACCATATTTTGATAATATCTTTTTGATGGACAAACTTGATGAAATGCTGTCAAAAAGCGATATTGTGATTTTAACTTTGCCTCTTACAGATGAAACAAATCACTTGTTTAATAAGGATAAGTTTTCTTTAATGAAAGACGGCAACGTGCTTGTGAATGTTTCAAGAGGCGGAGTTTTAAACGAAAGCCATCTTATTGAATCGCTTCAAAACGGAAAATTCAGAGGTGTGGCTCTTGATGTTTTTGAAAATGAGCCGCTTAGTGATGATAGTTCATTGTGGAATTTTGATAATGTGATAATAACTCCTCATAATTCTTTTGTTGGCGATAAGGTTAGTGAGAGAATGTTCGGGGTGATATGCAGAAACTTGAAAGGGCTGATTTTAAGTGAATGAAAATACTAAGAAAATGATGGATATTATGGATAAGTATCCTCAATACAGAGAATTGCTTTTTGCAAGAGGATATTTTATAACTGATGACGAAAATATAAACTATAATGGATATCCTTTCTTTGGTAATTGGAGTATTTACGATTTTGGAAAATATAAAATATCTGTTAATACAAAACAAACTTGCTATATTAATTCTTCTGATGAAAAGTGTCAGATTGCCATAATAGGTCATGCATATAATCCTTTTAATATGATGTATGAGGAAGAAAAGATTCTTGAAGAATTATACACTGAATATAAAAAAAGTAAAGAGAAATTTTTTGAAAAAGTAAGCGAGCTTACAGGTATTCATATGATAGTTGTCAATGACAATAACACTTTGATTGCTGTTCAGGATTGTGCAGGTTTAAAATCTTGCTATTATGGGAAAATAAGTGAATCGGTATATTTAACCTCGTGTTCTCAGCTTGTGGCTGACATTTTTGATTTAGAAATGGATGGATTTGTAAAAACACTAGTAAATTCACGTTGTTATAATATTGGAAATAGACATCTTCCCGGGGACTACACTCCCTATCCGCAATTAAAACGGTTGGGTCCAAATACATATTTAAAATACGATGACGAATTTGATATTATAAGATTTTATCCTCTGAAGTCTCATTATGAAGTCAATAACGAAGACGACTATAAAAAAGGTATTTCAGAGATATATCAGATATTACATAATAATATTGAGTTGACAACAAAAAAATGGAAAAGACCTGCTATTTCGCTTTCGGGTGGAACTGATAGTAAAACAACGCTTGCTTGTGCAAATGGACTTTATGAAAAATTTTTCTATTTTAGTTTTCATTGTAAGCCCTCTGAAATTATTGATTCAGAAGCTGCACATCAAATATGTGAGAATATAGGCCTTAATCATGTTATTTATCCTATTGCTGATAACAATGCGGATGTGAAAGATTTTGATATATATAAACAAATTCTTGAACATAATACGTCATATTTCAAAAGAACTGCGGATAACGAAGTAAGAAAATACATATTTTTGCTTGGCCTGGATAAGTATGATGTGGAATTAAAATCTTGGTCATCAGAAATTGCAAGAGTATTTTTTGAAAGAAAATATCTTGTGAAAATGCCAGAAGTTTTGAACGAGAGACAATACAGTATCTTTCAGACCAGATATTTTGGCAACAAAGAATTATTAAAAAAGAGTGATGATATATATCGAGAGTTTATTATAAATATAGGTTTAAACAAACAACAATTTAACTATGAAAATACTGATTTAGCTTATTGGGAGATAAGAATGGGAGCCTGGGGGACATCGGTTGTGTCATCTTTTGATTTTTGTCACAATGTTACTATGCCATTTAACAACAGAAAATTGATTGAAATGTTTTTAGCTTTTCCTCATGAAGAAAGAAAGGCTGATAATGTACATAAAAATGTTATAAAAGTGGGAAATAAATCGATCTATGATATGCATATTGAAGTCCCAAATAATTACTTTAAATCATATAGAATTTTATTGGAGAAGTTTTATTATTATTACAGAACGCTATTTTTTAAATCGAAAATGTAAATTTTGAGAGTGGGGAATAAGGTTTTGAAAATAATGGTTATATCGCCAAAAAATAAAACCGTTTTTAATTTTAGAGGCGATTTGATTAAGGAATTTATAAAAAAAGGTTACGAGGTTGTTGTCACAGGACCTAATAATGATTTTGAAGAGGATATAAAAGCTCTTGGAGCTAAGCTTATTGTTGTACCTTTTGTAAAAGATAATATTGGTATAAAAGGTGATTTGCAGTATAAAAAAATGTTGGAAGATGTAATGAGAAAAGAAAAACCTCAGATTATTTTCAGCTATACTATAAAACCGGTAATTTACGGAAGTCTTGCTGCAAAAACATGTGGAATAAAACGAGTTTATCCTATGATAACCGGATTAGGGCGCTTGTATACTTCCAACAGCACAAAAACCAAAATTCTGAGAACTATAACAAAATATTTATACAAAGCGGCGTTTAAGGGTTGCGAAAAAGTTATTTTTCAGAATTTTGATGATATGGAGCTTTTCGTTAAGAAAAGATATTTGCCAAAAAACAAATGTCTAAAAATAGATGGTTCCGGTGTGAATATGACAAGATTTGAATGTACACCTTTGCCGGAACAACCGGTATTTTTGATGATATCAAGGATAATTCGAGAAAAAGGTATTTTTGAATATCTAAACGCAGCAAGAAAAGTAAAAGAATGTCATCCTGAAGTACGCTTTATGCTGCTTGGCGGATTTGACAGTTCTATGGGCGCAATAAGGGAAGAAGAAATTAAAAGCTATATAGAAGATGGAATAATAGAATTTCCCGGAGAAGTAAAGGATGTTTTTCCGATTCTTAAAAATGCGTCAGTTTTTGTTTTGCCTACATATTACCGGGAAGGAATTCCGAGAACTATCCTTGAAGCTATGGCTTGCGGAAAAGCAGTTCTTACTACGGATTGGGTTGGAACTAAAGAAGCTGTTGAAAATGGCAGAAATGGTTTTCTTGTTCCTGTAAAGGATACTGAAGCACTGGCTGATAAGATGTTATATATGATAGAAAATTACGATGAAACACGTAAGATGGGAAAAGAAAGCTTTGAAATTTGTAAAAATAAATTTGATGTAGAAATTATAAATAAAAAAATGCTGGAGTTTATGAACTTATAGAAAAGAGTGATTTGTTATGAAAATTGCGGTTGCAGGAACAGGATATGTAGGATTATCCAATGCTATTTTGCTTGCACAGAATAACGAGGTATGGGCACTTGATATTATTCCTGAAAAGGTTAGTATGATTAATAATAAAAAGTCGCCGATTATTGATAAAGAAATTTCTGAATATTTAGCAGAAAAAAACCTTAATTTAACTGCTACCATCGATTCTGAAAAAGCCTACAAAGATGCCGAATTTGTGATAATATCTACTCCTACCAACTATGATCCAAAATTGAATTATTTTGATACATCATCAGTAGAAGCAGTTGTGGAAAAAGTTATTGAAATAAATCCTGATGCAATTATGATTATTAAATCTACAGTACCGGTTGGCTATACAAAATCTATAAGAGAAAAATATAAAACTGATAATATTTTGTTTTCTCCGGAGTTCTTAAGAGAAGGTCGTGCTCTTTATGATAATTTATATCCTTCGAGAATTATTGTTGGAGTACCGCAGGATGATGAAAGATTAAAAGCGAAAGCAAAGCAGTTTGCAGCGTTGCTTGCAGATGGAGCTTTAAAAGAAGATATTTCAATATTGTTTACTGATTTAACTGAAGCTGAGGCGGTAAAACTTTTTGCCAATACTTATCTTGCGTTGAGAATTTCTTTTTTCAATGAACTTGATACTTATGCGGAAATGCGTGAACTGAATACTCAGCAGATTATAGAGGGCATTTGTCTTGATCCAAGAATCGGAGACCACTACAATAATCCGTCTTTTGGTTATGGTGGATATTGCCTACCTAAAGATACAAAACAGCTTCTCGCAAATTATAAAGATGTTCCTAGTGACATTATTGCCGCAATAGTTAATTCCAACAGTACAAGAAAAGATTTTATTGCGGACAGAATCATAGAGAAAAACCCCAATGTTGTTGGTGTTTACAGACTTACTATGAAGTCTAATTCGGACAATTTCAGACAGTCTTCAATTCAGGGAGTTATGAAACGTATTAAAGCAAAGGGAATAGAGGTTGTTGTTTATGAGCCTACCTATGAGGAAGATTCGTTCTTTAATTCCCGGGTAGTTAATAATTTGGATGAATTCAAAAAAATTTCTGATGTTATAATAGCAAACAGGTACAATAGCGAAATTGAAGATGTTATGGAAAAAGTATATACCAGAGATTTGTATTTCAGAGATTAGAATTGGAGAAGGTATTAATGAGCAAAAGAATTCTTGTTACAGGAGCAGCCGGATTTATCGGAGCATTTTTATCTAAATCCTTATTGGAAAAGGGTAACGAAGTTATAGGATTAGATAATTTGAATGATTATTACGATCCAAAATTAAAGCTGGCAAGGCTGGAAATGCTTAAGTCACACCAAACATTTACTTTTGTAAAGGAAGATTTGGTAAACAGTGAAAAATTAAATGAAATATTTGAAAAACACAATCCGGAAATTGTTGTAAATTTGGCGGCACAAGCGGGGGTAAGATATTCAATTGAAAATCCTCAGGTGTATATTAATTCTAATATAATCGGTTTCTTTAACATTCTGGAGGCCTGCAGAAATTATCCTGTTGAACATTTGGTTTATGCATCTTCCAGCTCGGTTTACGGTGCAAATAAAAAAGTGCCTTTTTCAACTGAGGATAAAGTGGACAATCCTGTAAGTCTATATGCGGCAACTAAAAAAAGCAACGAACTTATGGCTCATTGTTATAGTAAGTTGTATGGAATTCCAGCAACAGGTTTAAGATTTTTTACTGTTTACGGACCTATGGGACGGCCTGATATGGCATATTTTTCTTTTACGCAGAAAATTCTTAATAATGAACCTATTAAAATCTTCAACAATGGTGATATGTACCGTGATTTTACATATGTAGATGATATTGTTGAGGGAATCGAGAATGTAATGTCAAAACCTCCGGTTCCAAATGATGATGGTGTTAAATATAAGGTTTACAATATTGGTAACAATAAGCCTGAAAAGTTGATGGATTACATTGAATGTCTTGAAAAATCACTTTCAAAAGTTTACGGAAGAGAAATAAAAGCGAAAAAAGAATTTTTACCAATGCAGGCAGGAGACGTGCCGAGAACTTTTGCTGATGTTAGCGACTTGATTAGAGATTTCGGATTTAAACCGGACACTTCTGTTCAGGAAGGTCTGGACAAATTTGCTGTTTGGTATAAGGAGTTTTATGGATAATGGATGGATATAAAAAAATTATAAGAAGCAGAAAACTGAGATTTAAAATATTATCACTGCTTAGGTTTATTCCTGATAAACAAATGCTTCAGTTGCAATATTATATAAAAACCAAAAGAAAACTTGATTTAAAAAATCCAAAACGTTATACAGAAAAATTACAGTGGTATAAATTATATTATAGAGATCCTGTAATGGCTCAGTGTGCTGATAAGTATCTTGTAAGAGATTATATTAAATCGAAAGGTTTTGAATCAATACTTACAGAATTGTATGCAGTTTATGATAGTGTTGAGGAAATAGATTGGGAAAAACTTCCAGATAAATTTGCAATGAAAACTTCTAATGGAAGCGGCACGAATTTTTTCTGCACCGATAAAAGTACAATTAATTATAATGCAATAAAGCAGAACTTTAATGATTATTTTAATAGAAATAGACACTGCGTAACAGGCGAGTGGGTATATCATGTAAATAAACCTAAGATTATTATCGAACAGCTTTTGGAAGATAAAGAACAAAAAGACAATTCAATTTGTGATTATAAATTTATGTGTTTTGGCGGCAAACCGGAATATGTTGTTTATGATGTGGATAGGTTTACAAACCATAAAAGAAATATTTATGATTTAAATTGGGAAAATCTTAATGTTGCAAGTGACTGCCCATGCTGTGAAGAGGTAATTACACCTCCGGAAAATCTTGTTGAAATGACAAAAATTGCTACAAAACTATCTGAAGATTTTCCTGCAGTACGAGTGGATTTGTATTCAATTAATGGTAAAATATATTTTGGGGAATTAACATTTTTCCCTTGGAGTGGTTATGTGCAATATACACCTGATCAATTTGATTTTGATGTAGGTAATAAATTTGTGCTTCCAAAGAAAAATTATAACGGAAAGCGAACAAAGTGATATGAAAATTTTACTTTTATCTATGTCACCAATGCGAAAGGATAATACTATTGGAAATACATATTCCAATCTGTTTGATAATATGCAAAATGTGGAATTCTTTAGTGTTTATGGCAAAAGTGGCAGACCAAATCAGAAATTTGTATCTCGTTGTTTTCATATTACCGAAAAGGAGTTAATAAAAAATTTACTGAATAAAAATTATTCAGTTGGTCAGGAAATTGAAATAGAGGATGAAAATGATAAAATTTTTAAAAACGGTAAACTGCTTAACACTGCAAAAAAATTAAGATTTGAGATTTTCTTTTTTATTCGTGATTTTATTTGGAAAATCGGTAGATGGAAATCAAAAGAATTAAAAACTTTTATTGAGGATGTGAATCCTGATTTGATTTTTGCTCCGCTAGATAATAGCATTCCTCTTAACAACTTGGTTCAATATGTTCAAAAACATCTTAACTGTAAGTTGGCTTTATACGCATGGGATGATATGTATACGCTTAATTGTTTTTCTTTGTCACCATTTTTTTGGTTAAAGCGTTTTCATTCCAGAAAAATAATGCGTAAAACTGTAAAACAGTGTAATAAACTTTATGTTATTTCTGAAAAGCAGAAGCAAGTATATGAAAAAAGTTTTAATTGTATTTGTGAGGTTCTTTATAAAGGATTCGAGTTTAATGAAAAGCCTAAGAATTCTATGAAAAAATCCCCATTGAAATTGTTGTTCACAGGTAATTTGGCTTATGGCAGATATATTCCTCTTGCCATGATTGCAAGAGCGCTACAAAATATAAATAAGGATGGGGTGAAAGCTCAATTATATGTATATAGTCAAACTCCTCTTAAAAAATCAGTAATAGCCAAATTAAATGTGGATAACTCGTCATTTTTTATGGGTGCCATTTCGCATAAAGAAACAATGAGAATGCAAAATGAAGCAGATATTTTGCTACATGTTGAATCGTTTGAAAAAAGCACTAAAAGCAGTGTATGGCTATCTTTTTCTACTAAATTAGTTGATTATTTTTATCAGTCAAAATGTGTTTTTGCAGTAGGACCGTCAGATGTTGCTTCAATAGATTATTTAATTAAAAATGATGCAGCAATTGTAGTAACGAACAAAAATGAAATAGAGGATAAGCTAAGGTTGATTGTAGAGAATCCTGATATAGTTTCTGAATATGGTGTAAAAGCTTGGGAATGTGGAAAAGGAAATCATCAAATAAAAGAAATACAAAATAGATTGTATAGAGATTTTGAGGATATATTAAATGAAAATAGTTCAAATTAATACTGTTTGCGAAAAAGGAAGTACAGGTCGTATTGATGTCAACATCAGTAAAATTCTTACTGAAAATGGGATAGAAAACTATATATTTTATGGAAGCGGGCATTCTGATTATGAATTTGGGTATAAATTTCAGGGGAATTTGTATCTTAAGTTCAATGTACTTTTAACCAGACTTTTTGGTAAACACGGATTTTATTCTCATTTTGCTACTTATAAATTACTAAAAAAGCTTGATGAAATTAATCCTGATGTTATACATTTGCACAATATTCATGGACATTATGTGAATGTGAGAATGCTATTTAATTACATAAAAAAACACAACAAAAAAGTTATATGGACTTTGCATGATTGTTGGGCATTTACAGGTCATTGTTCACATTTTGATTATATCGGTTGTAATAAATGGAAAACAGGATGTCATCATTGTCTACAAAAAAATATGTATCCAGTAAGCTGGTTCTTTGACAGAAGCAAAGAAAGTTATAGAGATAAGAAAAAACTGTTTTGTGGCGTAAAGAATATGACTATTGTCACTCCATCCGAATGGCTTAAGGGAAAAGTTAAAGAGTCTTTTCTCAAAGAATATCCTGTAATAGTAATCAACAATGGTATAGATTTGGAAAAATTTAGATATACAGAATCTGATTTAAAAGAAAAATTAGGCTTATCTAATAAAAAAATCATTTTAGGGATTTGCTTTAAACTGCACGACAGAAAAGGCGGAGATTATCTTGTTGAATTAGCAAAAAAATTATCAGATGATGAACGTATGGTAATTTTAGGGCTTGAAACTGATGAAAAATTACCAGAAAATATTACTGTTCTGGCAAAAACACATAGTATTGAAGAATTAGCTAAAATATACAGTATGGCTGATGTTTTTGTTAATACTTCTCTTGAAGAAACTTTCCCGACTGTTAACATTGAAGCTTTAGCTTGCGGAACTCCGGTTGTTACTTTTGCTTCGGGAGGTAGTGGCGAAATTGTAGACAGTAGGACTGGGGCTATTGTTTTTGAAAAAAATGTTGATATTCTTTACAATAAAATAACTCAGATTGTTTTTTCTGAAAAAAAAAATGATTCTTACTTACGTAATCGGACAGAAAAGCTATACTCAGATGTACATCAATTTAAAGAGTATGTAAAATTGTATAATGAAATTTAAATTGTAAATTTTGGTGTTATTTAGAGGTGTAATATGAAAATTTTATGGATTGTGAATATGGTTTTACCTGATATTGCGGATGCCTTGAATTTAAAAACTAATTTTAGTGGAGGATGGTTGGTAGATTATTCTAACAGACTTTCCGAAGATAGTGATTTTGAGCTTGCAATAATGACGTATGCCAATGTTGACAACTACATAGATAAAAAAGTTAGCAATATTCGAAGTTTCATTTTTCCGGGAGGCGGAAAAATGTTGTTGCTGACGTCAAACAAAACAATTAAGGATTGTAAGAAAGTTATTGATGAATTTAAACCTGATTTAATTCATTTGCATGGAACGGAATATTCAATGGCGTACTCTATGCTTAAGGTTTGTGGAGATATTCCGGTTTTGCTTACAATTCAGGGCATATTAACTCGTATTTCACAAGAGTATTACGGAGGTTTGAAGTTTTCACAGATTATTCGTATGGGAACCTTAAAGGAATATATTAGATTGAAGACACCATTTTGTATGAAACTGTTGTATTCAAAAAATGCAAAACGTGAACGCTATGTATTAAGGAATGTTAAATATGTTACCGGAAGAACAGATTGGGATATGTCTGTTATGCATGCTGTTAACAACAAATTGACATATTTTAGACATAATTATAATTTGCGTGAAGAATTTTATGATGCCGATAAATGGAATGTTGAAGACATAGAGCCTTTCACAATTTATGCAGGAGCATCGCTATATCCTTTGAAAGGGTTGCATATAGTATTGGACGCTTTGAAAATAGTTAAGGAAGAATATCCTCAGGTCAAGCTTATAATGCCGGGGATAGACGAAAAAACTATTAATTCCAAAATGGCAAAACCATATCAAAAATATATTGTTAAGAAAATAAATGATTTAGGTATTAGAGAAAATGTTGTGTTTGCAGGAAGAAAAAATGCTACTGAGATTGCAAAAATGTTAAAAAAGGCGAATGTTTGTATTGTTTCTTCGGCAATGGAGGGAGCTTCTGCTACCATATGTGAGGCTATGATGATAGGTACACCTTGTATTTGTCCTTATCGTGGGGGAATGACGGAGTTACTTAAGGATAAGGAAAGCGGATTTTATTATGACTTTCCGGAATATTCGGTTCTTGCAACTAGAATAAAACAACTTTTTGCAGATAGAGAATTATGTAATAAGTTCTCTGAAAATGTAATACATGATGCAGAAATAAGACACGATAGAAAAAAAAATTATTTTGAGTTAAAGAAGTTATATCAAACAATAATCGATAAGGAGAAGTTTTATGTTGAAAGCTGATATTGATTTAGCTGTTTTATTAATATTTTTTGCTCGTCCGTCCACTTTGTCTGAGGTGTTTGAAAAGGTAAAAGAAGCCAGGCCGTCAAAACTATTTCTATTTTGCGATGGAGCCAGAAATGAATCCGATCTTGAAAAAATTTCTATATGTAAAAATATTGTAAGCGATATAAATTGGGAATGTGAAGTTTATACTAATTATCTTGAAAAAAACAAGGGGTGTGGAGAAGGACCTGCGAGTGCAATTTCTTGGGCTTTTGATTATGTTGATAAGTTGCTTATTTTAGAAGATGATTGTGTGGCTAATGCGACATTGTTTCCTTTTATGAAAGAGATGCTTGATAAGTACGAAAATGATAGTAGGGTTGGAATTATAAGTGGATTTAATCATTTTTGTGAATGGAATGCGGGAGAAGATAGCTATTTCTTTACAAAGTGCGGAGCAACTCTTGGATGGGGGACATGGAGACGTGTATGGGAAAATTATGATTATCATTTGGAAAATATGAAAAATAACCATATATCGGAGTTGTTGAAAGAGGAGATTATCAATAAACGAGCAGCAACCCTTAGAGTTGCGGCGTGGAATAAATGTGCTTTTGAATCTAAAAATAAAAAACTTGACTATTGGGATATTCAGTTTGGATTCGTTAAATATTCTCAATCTTATTTATGTATTGTGCCAAAATATAATCTTGTTTATAATATTGGTGTTGGTGTTGGTTCCACACATACTGCAGGTAATAAATATGAAAAGTGGAAACCGGGGAAAATTTTGTTTATGCCAACCAGAAATTTGGAATTTCCGTTGAAACATCCTAACTATTTTATTTGCGACAGAATATATGATGAAAAATGCTTTAAATTATTATATCCGAATAAATTAATAAAATTAATTAAAAGAATCAAAAGGAGAGTTTTCAAATGAAAACACAATATCGAACGATAGATTTGTTCAAGTTCATATGTGCAATATTAATTATTATTTTACATACAGCTCCTTTTTCTAGTTACAGCAAAGTTTTATCTTTTGCAACAAGAACGATTTTAACAACTGTGGCGGTTCCTTTTTTCTTTATTTCTAGTGGATTTATAACAAGAGAAAAGTCGAATTATCAGACTGCATATATAAAAAGATATGCAAAAAGGATATTTATGATGTATGTCATATGGAGCGTGGTGTATTTTCCGTTTGTAGTCTTGAAATGGCAATTTGACGAAGCTTTTATAGATGGTATAATCCCCATTGTTTTAGAGTATATAAAGGATTTTGTGTTTGAAGGAAGCTATTCTACGATATGGTTCTTGCCCACACTTTTAACATCAACATTGTTGGTTTGGATTTTACATAAGAAATTCTCGTATCTTCAGATATTTTTGATATCTTTACCTGTTTATATCTTTACACTAGCTGGTAGCTCTTATTACGGTTTATCGCAGAAAATTCCGTTTTTGGAAGCAGTTTTTGATGCATATTACGGATTTTTTGATACCATAAAAAATGGTGTATGTTTCGGGCTAATATTTGTTTCGCTTGGTGCGTTGATATCAGAGAAAAAGGATGAGATTATTTTAGGTAATAAGAAAAACTTGTTGGCTATTGTTATCTTTTGGGGATTGCTCGCTGTAGAACAACTATGTCTTGCTTTTTTAAATTGGAATTCAAAAGGCGTTGATACCACAGTTATGATTCTTCCGTTAAGCTTTTTTCTGTTCGTATTTATTTTAAATTTACAGCTTGAGGATAATGGAATATATGCCAGAATGAGAAAATACAGTCTTTTACTATTTTTATGTCAAAGAATACCAATTACAATTGCAGAAATGTGGCTTAAGGATACTATCATTACTGCAAATTCTGTAGTGTATTTTATTAGTGTATTTGTTTGCACAATGTTAATATCCTATATTATTATACATTTATCTAATCATGTTAAGGTGATTAAATATATATATTAAATATAGTGCATACAAACACTTTATTATTAAAGAGGGAAAAAAATGACAGCATATCAATTTGAAATTGCGTATATAATCGGATTAGCTGCATTATTGTTATGGCAGTATCCATCAAAAATTAATAAGAGAGTTTATTGTGTATTAATAACTGTTCAGTGGATTATTTTATCTGGTTTTAGACATTTAAGTGTTGGAAATGATACGATAAATTATAGGAATTCATTTGAGCGTGTATTTTATACAAATTGGAAAATTTTATTTAAAAACTTTTTTAAAGTTTTTTTAAAAGGCGAAGAGGGGAAGGATCCGGGGTACAATCTGTTTGTCAAATTTGTTCAAATATTTATACAAGATAATTACCAAATATATCTTGTATTAATTGCTATGATTTTCTTTATACCACTCGGTATATGGATATATAAGTATTCAAAAGAACCATGTATATCCGCTCTTATTATGTCAACACTGTTTTGGGGTTTTTTTGGAATAACTGGTATAAGACAAACAATTGCTACGGCATTTGTTGTTCTCATAGGATATAAATTTATAAAAGAAAGGAAAATGTGGCCATTTCTGTTTTTAATTTTAATTTCAGGAACTATTCATAAATCAGCTTTTTTCTTTTTCCCGTTTTATTTTATAGCCTATAAGCCATTAAGTCGGAAGTATATTATTGCTGTAATAGTGCTGATTCCACTTGTATTTGTTTTCAGAAATCAAATTTTTAATTTTATTAGTACAATTATAGGATATGAGGCTTATACAAAGTCTGACCATTCGAATTCGTGGATTTTTGCGCCTACCTTTATTGCTATTTTCTTTGTTGCATTATGGAGAATGAAACCTATTCTAAAAAAAAATCCAGATGCTATTGTATATTATAATGCATTGATTGTAGCAGTTGTTTTTATACCTTTGTTATTTGTTAACTCAAGCCCTATGAGAATAATTCAATATTATTCTTTATTTATAATGTTACTTATTCCTGAAATATTGTTTAGTTTCGATGGTCAAGAAAGAGTGATTTGCTATTCAGCCGCAAGCGGAGTTTTGCTGACGTTATTTTTTAAAGATATACGAAGCTATTTGTTCTTCTGGCAATAATTGGAGGAAGTATGACACAAAATTTTAAAGATTTGCTTTATCTTTTTGCTTGTGGTGCATTGGGTAATAAGGCGGATATAAATCATAATATTGATATAATGGAAATATACAAGCTTTCTGTTAAGCAGGGGATTTGGCATACGGTTTTTCTTGCACTTAATGATATTAAGGAGAGCGAGCTTCTTAATTGGGGTGAATTGAGCTTCGAACAGCTTAATTTCGACACCTTACAAACTGCTATGCTTAATCAGCGTAAGCTTGTTAATGTTCACAATTTTATAAAAAAGCTTGAAGATGGTGGAGTGAATGCGACGGTTTTGAAAGGTGAATCTCTTTCAAAACTGTATAAAAATCCACTTTGCAGAATTTCTTCGGATACAGATTTATTGATTGATGAAAAGTTAGAAAAAAAAGCAGTTGCAATTGCTGAAGAATTTGGCATGGAGGTTGCTACGAGAAATGCATCTTCCAATCATGCTTTGGCGAGAAGTGCTTCAACAGGTCTTGTAGAACTTCATATTCATTTATATGACGAAATGCTTGAAGATATCTGGTTTGACAACAAGATGGCAAATCAGGAAGAAACCATAACTATAAAAACCGAGGATAATTTTACCATAAATACTCTTGGTATAACGGATGGTGCTATATTTACAGCACTTCATATGATTAAGCACTTTTTGGAAAAGGGTGTTGGAGTGCGTCAGATGATGGACACTCTTATTTACCTTAAAAACTATAAAAATCAGATAGATTTTAAGCGTTTTAATGATATGATGAAATATCTTAAATATGATAAATTTATGGACAATATCATAGGGATAGGTATTGAATATTTTAAATTTGACAAAGAAGAGTTGCCCAAGGTCGGCTATTCTGTAACATTAATGGAGCAGATTTTAAATGATTCCGAAAATGGTGGAGTATTTGGGTATGGTGCTGAATCCGGAAGTGATTTTTATGAAGTATATTCAAGAGAACGTTTTAATCGTTTTAAAAACGGAGATTACGATGAATATATGAATAAATTAAAGAATGCTAATCGTTTAAAGATGCTGTTCCCGAATCGAACATTGCTTAAGAATAAGTACCCATATGTAACAAAGCATAAATGGCTTGTTCCTGTTGCGTGGATACACAGAATTTTAAATAAAATATTTAAGAAAAAACAAAAAGTAACTTTTGATAATGTTAAAAATGACGCTATAAAACAGCGTATGGAAATGATAAATAATTTAGAAATGATATAAAAGGAAAAATTTTATGAACAAGCAAAAAAAACAATATATTTTAGGGGCACTTTTGTCGTATGGTGCGATTGTATTTAATATTATTTCAGGGTTGATTTATACACCCTGGATGATTTCAACTATCGGAAAAGAGCATTATGCACTTTATACATTAGCTTCTTCTGTTATAAGTTTATTCCTGCTTGATTTTGGAATTGGAGGAGCTGTATCTAAATTCTTATCCAATTACTATGCAAACAAACAATATGATCAAGCTAATAAGTTTATGGGGATTGTTTATAAGATTTTTATATTGATTTCTGTAATTATTGCGGTATGTTTATTTGTTTTTTATTTCTTAATTGACGGAATATACACCAAACTATCTCCAAGTGAGATAATTATATTTAAGCATTTGTTCATTATTGTTTCTGTATATAGTGTATTTTCTTTTCCGTTTATAACGTTTAATGGAATATTGATGGCAAATGAACTATTCATTCAAATTAAGGCTTGTAATTTTGGACAAAAATTTCTTAATGTATTTTTGATTGTAGGTTGCTTATTGTTTGGAGCTGATGTATACGCATTGGTAATAGTACATGCTTTTTCAAATGTAGTTTTTATAATACTAAAATATTTTATTATAAAAAATAAAACTTTGATAAAGGTTGATTTTACATATAAAGACAGGCAAACAATGCGTGATTTGTTTGATTATTCTGTATGGATGACAGTTATGAGCCTTGCTCAGAGGTTGATATTTAACATTATGCCATCCTTGATTGCAGCACTGATTGGTTCCGTACAAGTAACGCTGTTTAGTTTGGCATCGGTTATTGAGGGGTATGTATATACTTTTACTGATGCAATAAACGGAATGTTTCTTCCTAAAATATCAAGAATAATCGTAGGAGAGAATCCAAAAGAAAATTTATCTGCACTTTTATGTAAAGTAGGAAAATTTCACGTTTATACTTTGGGGCTGATGTTTGTTGGGTTTGTATGTGTTGGAAAAGAATTTGTAAATTTGTGGTTGGGTGATGGCTATGAGATGGTATATATATGTGCTGTCATTCTCATATTACCGTCTCTGATTGATACGCCTCAACAAATTGCAAAAACAGCTTTGCTGGCGACTGATGTTGTTAAAGAGCAGGGAATTATATATCTTGTTATGGCAATTTGTAACATATTGTTTGCGGCAATTTTATTACCTACTATCGGTATAGTTGGCGGTGCAATTTCTGTATGTATTGCGTATTTTGTAAGGACAATATGTTTAAATATACTATATTACAAAAAATTACAGATTGATCTTAAAAAATATTTTGCTTCAACTTATGGGATATGGCTTTTTGTTGTTCTGGTGGTTGCTGTAATTTATTTTCCAATCGCATCGCAGATGTATCTTGGAGGATGGCTAGGATTTTTGATAAGAGGATGTATCGTTTTTGTACTATACATTTTCTTATTATTTATTGGACTTCTTATAAAGCGAGATAGCAGAGAAATGTTAAAAAGAATAATAAAAAAGGTGGCGAAAAAATAAATGTTCAAAAATAAAACCCTGTTAATTACCGGTGGTACCGGTTCATTCGGTAATGCGGTATTAAACAGATTCTTAGATACAGATATTGGAGAAATCAGAATTTTCTCAAGAGATGAGAAAAAGCAGGATGATATGCGTCATGAATATCAGGCGAAATATCCTGAGGCAAGCAACAAGATTAAATTCTACATTGGTGATGTTCGTGATTTGCAGAGTGTGAAAAATGCTATGCACGGGGTGGATTACATATTCCATGCGGCGGCATTAAAACAGGTTCCTTCCTGCGAATTTTTCCCGATGGAGGCTGTAAAGACAAATGTTGTTGGAACAGACAATGTACTTACTGCTGCTATTGAGGCTGGGGTTAAGAAAGTTATTTGCTTATCCACAGACAAGGCGGCTTATCCGGTTAACGCTATGGGAACTTCCAAGGCGATGATGGAAAAGGTTGCGGTTGCAAAGTCCAAGACTGTTTCTTCTGATAAGACTTTAATTTGCTGTACCCGTTACGGAAACGTTATGTGTTCGAGAGGAAGCGTTATTCCGCTGTTTATTGACCAGATTAAGGCTGGCAAGGAACTGACTGTTACAGAGCCAAATATGACAAGGTTTATTATGTCTCTTGAAGAGGCTGTTGAGCTTGTTTTGTTTGCATTTTCCAATGCGGACAGCGGTGATATTATGGTTCAGAAAGCACCTGCCTGCACAATAGAAGTGCTTGCTCAGGCTGTGAAAGAATTATTCCATGCAGATAACGAAATCAAGGTTATTGGTATTCGTCATGGCGAAAAAATGTATGAAACTCTTCTTACCAACGAAGAATGTGCCAATGCTATTGATATGGGTGATTTCTACCGTGTTCCTTCGGACAAGCGTGATCTTAACTACGATAAATATTTCAAGGTAGGGGACGAAAACAGAAACACTCTTACCGAGTTCAACTCCAACAACACTGATTTGCTTAATGTTGAGCAGGTTAAGGAAAAACTACTTTCTCTGCAGTACATAAGAGATGAAATAAAAGCTTTTGAAGAAAAGTAATTATTCGGGATTCTTCGACTTCGCTCAGAATGAATGATTATACTTTTGAGGAGAAATAAAATGAACATTCTTATTACAGGTACAAAGGGATTTGTTGGGAAAAATCTTGTTGAAAGCCTTAAAAATATACGTGACGGCAAAGATAAGACCCGTGGAGAACTAAAGATTGATGAAATTTACGAGTACGATATAGAAAGCGATATTTCAGAGCTTGATGAATACTGCAAAAAGGCGGAATTCATATTTCATCTGGCAGGTGTTAACCGTCCTCAGAATGAAAGTGAATTTATGGCGGGGAATTTCGGATTCACCTCGGTACTTCTTGGCAAGCTTAAGGAGTATGGCAACAAGGCTCCGGTGCTTATAAGTTCATCTATTCAGGCGGAGCTTGACAATCCTTACGGAAAAAGCAAAAAAGCCGGTGAGGATTTAATGTTTACTTACGGAGAGGAAAACGGAGTAAAGGTTCTTGTTTACCGTTATCCAAACGTATTCGGCAAGTGGTGCAGACCTAATTACAACAGTGCTGTTGCTACTTTCTGCAACAATATTGCAAACGATTTGCCCATAACCGTAAATGACAGAAGTCATATGATGACACTTGTATATGTGGATGATGTGGTTAACGAATGCATCAATGCCCTTTGCGGAAAAGAAAACAGAGATGGAAAGTTCTGTTCTGTGCCTGTTGTTCACAAAATAACGCTTGGAGAAATTGCTGATTTACTTTATTCATACAAGGAAAGCAGAAAAAATCTTTCTGTTCCGGATATGAGTGACGAATTTTCCAAAAACCTATATGCGACCTATTTAAGTTATTTGCCGGAAAATGAATTTTCCTATCCTCTCAAAATGAATGTGGATGACAGAGGTTCGTTTACCGAGATTATAAGGACAAATGACCGTGGACAGTTTTCGGTTAACATTTCCAAACCGCACATTACAAAGGGAAATCACTGGCATCACACCAAAAATGAAAAATTCCTTGTTGTAAGCGGAAAGGGTGTTATCCGTTTCAGAAAGCCTGACAGCGACAAGGTTATTGAATATTTTGTTTCCGGCGATAAGCTGGAGGTTGTGGATATTCCAACGGGATACACTCACAACATTGAAAATTTAGGTGATACCGATATGGTAACATTTATGTGGGCTAACGAAGCATTTAATCCGGAAAAGCCGGATACATATTTTCTTGAAGTGTAAAAAATCCTTCGGAAAGATATTGTATTATCTTTCCGGAGGATTTGTATTTAATAATGTGTTGAGATCCTTCGACTACGCTCAGGATGACAAACCAACAAGCGCATAATGATTGTAGTTTCTAAAGCTCTACCATTCTGTATCCGACACCAACTTCGGTAAGGATATATACCGGCTCTGCAGGGTTTTCTTCAAGTTTTCTGCGAATATTTGCCATGTTTACTCTTAAAATCTGATTATCGCTGTTGGCATAAGGTCCCCACACGTTTTTAAGTATATAGTCATATGTAAGAACCTTACCGAGATTCTCTCCAAGCAGAGTTATAATTTTATATTCTATTTGAGTAAGATGTATAATATTTCCTTTTAAGGTAATAATTCTTTTATCGAAGTCTATTTGCAAATCCTTAACTATTATTTTGTTATCGGCAGTTCTCCCTTTTGATGATGAATGTCTAAGTGCAGTTCTTATTCGGGCAAGAAGTTCTGATGTTCCGAAAGGTTTTGTTATATAGTCGTCCGCACCAAGGTCGAGCGCTTCTACTTTTTCCTGTTCAAGTCCTCTTGCGGAAACAACTATTATAGGCACATTGCTCCACGCTCTTACTGATTTGATTATTTCTGTTCCGTCCATATCCGGAAGTCCTAAATCCAGCAGAATAAGGTCGGGAACAGAAGCAGAAATCATAACTTCTGCCTGTTTTCCGTTTTTTGCAATTTCTGACATATAGTTATTGGCATTGAGTGTTGCTGATATAAAATTACTTATGTTGATTTCATCTTCGACTATCAGTATTTTAGGTTTTAACATTTTTAATTTCCTTTCAATGTAAATCTGAACAAAGCTCCGCCCCCGGGAACGTTTTCGGCAGTAATTATTCCGCCGTGTGCTTTAACGATACTCATACATACCGAAAGACCGATTCCCATATTTTTTGCAGCATCGCTTTTCTGCTCGGAGGTAGTATAATATTCCTTGAAAAGATGGGGGAGATCCGATTCGGGAATACCTTTTCCCTTATCTCTGACTTCAAAAATTATTTCTCCGTTTCCGGAACTTACGGTTAAACTTATGCAGTCTGAGCCGGAATGCTGAATTGCATTTTCCGTAAGATTAATAATAACCTGTTCGATAAGAGTTGCATCCATAGGTGCGATTAAAAGCTCATCGGGCACTTTTACGTTTACTACGGCATCCGGATAATGCTTTTTTACTTTGGCAATGGATTCCGCAACTATTTCTTCAACTACCTCGTCGTTTTTGTTGAGATTTGCGATTCCTTCGCTTATTCTTGTAACGGAAAGCAGGTTTTCGACCATTCTTATAAGCCAGTCGGCATCTTCGTGTATGTCAGACAGAAGCTTACGCTGTTCCTCTTCGGATAAAATTTTCTTGTTTTCAAGAATTGTGGAGCTTGCGCCTAAAATTGTTGTAAGCGGAGTTCTTAAATCGTGGGAAACTGCTCTGAAAAGATCGGTACGCAGTTTTTCCTTTGCGGCTTCGATTTTTATCTCTTCCTGCTCTTTTTGCAGTTCCTTGGTAATTTCAAAAAGCTCGGTTGCCTGCTTTTCGTTTTCCTGTGCAATTTTTGCCTGCTTTTTTATCTCCAGCGTCATTGCATTGGTAATAAGCGAAATGCCAAGCATACTAAGAAACATAAGGGGATAGCCTTTCTTAGTGAAATTGAATGCAAAATAAGGATAGGCAAAAAGATAATTGATGCAGAACACAGATATAAAAGAAGAAACTGTTCCGTATATGAAGCCGGAAGTGAATCTTGCAGTGAAAACTACGGCAAGCATATAAATCATAGCAACGTTAAGATGATTATCCTGAAGCGAGGTAAGAATATAGCCTGTAACAGTAGCGACAGCAAGAAAACCGAAAGTTATCAGCCATTCTTTTACATTGTTTTTTAGGATTTTTTTCTGCATCTTAAAATTCTCCGCCTTTACATTATAATATATAAGTATAACATAACATATCTTAAAATGCTATTAAAAAAGTGTAAAAATTGTTTTAAAAAACTTAATTTTAAAAAATTTAAAAAAAGTATTGACAGACTTGACATTTTGTGATATGATATTAAAATCCGTTAAATGGGATAATTTTGCCTTTTTTTAGGTTGAAAAGCAAAATTTAACAGGCAAAAGCCGTTGAATTAAGCCGTTTTTACATACCTCTGAAACGCAAAAGAAAAAATCTTTTTTGATTTTGTTCCCAGGATTTCCATTCCGGAAATTTCAAAAAAATTAATGAGGTGATTTTGTGGTACATCCGGTTAAGTACGGAAAAACTGAAAGAATGAATTTTTCACGAATCAACGAGGTTGTTGCACCCCCGAATCTTATTGAGGTGCAGAAAAAATCCTACGAGTGGTTCACAGAAGAAGGACTTCGTGAGGTTTTTGAAAACATTTCTCCAATAACCGACCATATGGATAAGTATGTTCTTGAGTTTATCGACTATAAGTTTGACGATGAGCCCAAGTATTCGGTTGCGGAGTCGAAGGTAAGAGAAACCACCTATGCAGTTCCGCTTAGAGTTAAGGTTCGTCTAATCAACAAGGAAACCAACGAGGCGAAGGAACAGGAAATTTTCATGGGCGATTTTCCGCTTATGACTGATTCCGGTACATTTGTTATAAACGGTGCGGAGAGAGTTATTGTAAGTCAGCTTGTTCGTTCTCCCGGCATCTATTTTGCTATGCAGAGAGATAAGGATGGTAAAGAGCTGTATTCGTCTACCATCATCCCCAACAGAGGTGCATGGATTGAATTTGAAACCGATGCCAACGATGTTTTTTCTGTTCGTATTGACAGAACCAGAAAAGTTCCTGCTACTGTATTTATGAGAGCTTTGGGTATAAGCTCCAACGAGCAGATTAAAGAAGTGTTCGGCGAAGAATTATTAGTATTGTCAACCCTTGATAAAGATAGTACCACAAACTATGAAGAGGGCATTATAGAGATTTACAAAAAATTAAGACCGGGTGAGCCTCCGTCACTTGAGAGTGCTCAGTCTCTGATGAAGAATCTGTTCTTCGATCCAAGAAGATATGATCTTGGCAGAGTTGGTCGTTATAAATTCAACAAAAAGCTTTCATTTGCAAACCGTATTTCCGGTAAAATTGCGGCTGAAGATGTTATCTGTCCGCTTACCGGTGAAATTCTTGTTTCAGAGGGCGAAGTGTTTACAAAGGATATTTGTGATACACTTGATGCTTCTCCCGTTAATATGGTTTCCGCTAAGCTTGAAGATGATAAAGTTATCACAGTTATGTCTAATGATACTGTGGATATTTCCTATGTTCTTGACTGTGAAATAGATAAGAAAATTATCAACGAAAAGGTTAAGTATTCTGTTCTTAAGGAAATTATGGCTGAGTTCACAGATACAGATGAGCTTGTTGAAGCTATTTACAGAAGAAAAGAAGAACTTATTCCCAAAAATATTACTGTTGAAGATATTTTAGGTACAATCAACTACCACCTTACAATTGTTTACTATGTAGGTGCTGTTGATGATATTGACCATCTTGGAAACAGACGTTTAAGATCTGTGGGTGAGCTTTTACAGAATCAGGTAAGAGTTGGTCTTGCAAGAATGGAAAGAGTTGTTCGTGAAAGAATGACAATCCAGCAGGATATGGAAATAATCACTCCTCAGACACTTATTAATATACGTCCCGTTGTTGCGGCTATTAAGGAATTTTTCGGAAATTCCCAGCTTTCTCAGTTTATGGATCAGACTAATCCTCTTGCAGAGCTTACTCATAAGAGAAGACTTTCTGCACTGGGTCCCGGTGGTCTTTCCAGAGACAGAGCCGGATTCGAGGTTCGTGACGTTCACCATACCCATTACGGAAGAATGTGTCCTATCGAAACTCCTGAAGGTCCCAACATCGGTCTTATCGGTTCTCTTGCTACTTATGCAAGAGTTAACGAATACGGTTTTATGGAAGCACCTTACAGAAAGGTTAACAAGGAAACCGGCGTTGTTACCGATGAAGTCGTTTATATGACTGCTGACGTTGAGGATAACTACATTGTAGCTCAGGCATCAGAGCCCCTTGACGAAAACAATAAATTTGCCAATAAAACTGTTACTGCAAGATATAAGGATGAATTCCTGGAAGCTGATCCTGCAAGCATTGATTATATGGACGTTTCGCCAAAACAGATGGTTTCAGTTGCTACTGCAATGATTCCTTTCCTTGAAAATGACGATGCTAACCGTGCGCTTATGGGTTCAAACATGCAGCGTCAGGCAGTTCCGCTTCTTGTTTCTTCCGCACCTATTGTTGCAACAGGTATGGAATACAGTGCGGCTGTTGACTCCGGTATTGTTATTCTTGCTGAGGATGACGGCGTTATCGAAAAGGTTTCCGGTGACGAAATTGTTCTTAAAACCGCAACCGAAAGAATTAAATATGATTTAATTAAATTCAAACGTTCCAACCAGAGCACCTGCATTAATCAGAAGCCTATCGTTGTAAAAGGCGAAAAGGTAAAAAAAGGTCAGGTTATTGCCGACGGTCCTTCTACCGAAAACGGCGAAATTGCTCTTGGTAAAAATATTCTTATCGGCTTCATGGAGTGGGAAGGATATAACTACGAGGATGCTATCCTTATTAATGAAAGACTTGTAAGAAACGATGTTCTTACATCAATTCATATAGAAAAATACGAAATCGAATCCAGAGATACAAAGCTTGGTCCGGAAGAAATTACAAGAGACATCCCCAATGTTGGTGATGATGCTCTTAAAGACCTTGACGAAAGAGGTATTATCCGTATCGGTGCTGAAGTTCGTCCCGGTGATATTCTTGTTGGTAAGGTATCTCCAAAGGGTGAAACCGAGGTTACCAGCGAAGAAAGACTTTTAAGAGCTATCTTCGGTGAAAAGGCAAGAGAAGTAAGAGATACTTCTCTGAGAGTTCCTCACGGTGAAGCCGGAATTATTCTTGATGTAAAGGTATTTACAAGAGAAAACGGTGATGAAATGTCTCCCGGAGTTAATATGATTGTTCGTGTAAGTATCGCTCAGAAGAGAAAAATCTCTGTTGGTGATAAAATGGCGGGCCGTCACGGTAACAAGGGTGTTATTTCCAGAATTCTTCCCGAAGAGGATATGCCTTATCTTCCCGACGGTACAACTCTTGATATCGTTCTTAACCCTCTTGGCGTTCCTTCCCGTATGAACATCGGTCAGGTACTTGAAGTTCATTTAGGTTACGCTGCAAAGGCTCTTGGATGGAAGATTGCAACTCCCGTATTCGACGGTGCTTCTGAGGAAGATATCTTTGAAACTTTGAAAAAGGCAGGTTATTCTGAGGACGGTAAAACCGTTGTTTACGACGGCAGAACCGGTATGCCTTTTGATAACAGAGTTACCGTTGGATATATGTATATGCTTAAACTGCATCATCTTGTTGATGATAAAATCCACGCACGTTCCACAGGTCCCTATTCGCTTGTTACACAGCAGCCTCTGGGTGGTAAAGCTCAGTTTGGCGGTCAGCGTTTCGGAGAAATGGAAGTTTGGGCACTGGAAGCTTACGGTGCTGCTTATACCCTGCAGGAAATTCTTACTGTTAAGTCGGATGATATTGTAGGTCGTGTTAAAACTTATGAAGCTATTGTTAAAGGTGAAAATGTTCCGCGTCCGGGCGTTCCCGAGTCCTTTAAGGTTCTTATTAAAGAACTTCAGAGTCTTGGTCTGGATATGAGAGTTTTCGCTGCCAATAACGAAGAAATAGACTTGAGAAACACATCAGATGACGATGTTTCGCCCACACCCTCCAAGATTGAATCGGAAGACGATTTGATTAAGTATACAGAAAATGAGGAAGAGGATATTGACGACATCGAAGAAAACGGTGATGATTACGATGATATCGACATTGATGAAGATGAAGAAAACGATGTAGATGATTCACTTCTTGACGATGAAGAAGATATCAATATCGACGAGCTGTTGGCAGACGAATTTGATGAGGAATAATTTCCCACATAATGATTTTGAAAGGGAGTTTAACAATGGTAGAATTCAATAATTTTGAAACTATAAAAATAGGCTTAGCCTCTCCTGAAAAAATAAGAGAGTGGTCTTACGGTGAGGTTAAAAAACCGGAAACCATAAACTACAGAACTCAGAAGCCCGAAAAAGACGGTTTGTTCTGCGAAAAAGTTTTCGGTCCGCAAAGAGACTGGGAGTGTCATTGCGGTAAATATAAAAGAATAAGATATAAAGGTGTAATCTGTGACCGCTGCGGTGTTGAGGTTACACGTTCCAAGGTAAGACGTGAGAGAATGGGACACATTGAGCTTGCTACACCCGTTTCTCATATCTGGTATTTCAAGGGCATTCCCTCCAGAATGGGCCTGCTTCTTGATTTAACTCCGAGAATCCTTGAAAGAGTGCTTTATTTTGCATCTTTCATCGTAATTGATCCCGGAAAAACAAGCCTTGTTGAAAAACAGATTCTTACAGAAAAAGAATACAGAGAAGCAAGAGAAAAATACGGCGATAAATTCAAAGCCGGTATGGGCGCTGCTGCTATTAAGGAACTTCTTCAGAAGATTGACTTAGAGGCAATGAGCGTTGAAATCAAAGAAGAACTTCAGTCTGCAAGCGGTCAGAAAAAGGTTAAGCTTATGAAAACCTTAGAGGCTGTTGAAGCTTTCCGTTTATCAGGAAATAAACCCGAATGGATGATTCTGGATGTAGTTCCCGTTATTCCTCCGGATTTAAGACCTATGGTTCAGTTGGACGGCGGAAGATTTGCAGCAAGTGACTTAAACGATTTGTACAGACGTGTTATAAACAGAAACAACAGACTTAAAAAACTTCTTGAACTGAATGCACCCGATATCATTGTAAGAAATGAAAAGAGAATGCTTCAGGAAGCTGTTGACGCTCTTATCGACAACGGCAGAAGAGGTAAGCCTGTTGTTGGTCCCGGTAACAGACCTTTGAAATCCCTTTCCGATTTGCTTAAAGGTAAACAGGGACGTTTCAGACAGAACCTGCTTGGTAAACGTGTTGACTATTCAGGACGTTCCGTTATCGTTGTTGGTCCTTATCTTAAAATTTATCAGTGTGGTCTTCCTAAGGAAATGGCAATTGAGTTATTCAAAC
>JAFQLQ010000018.1 GCA_017414505.1 Clostridia bacterium | reverse complement strand
GTATCGCATCCTAATCGGATAGGTGCTAACCACCTCACTTTGGCAAGTAACTCTGCTATATCGTTGGTAATAAGTCTTGCATCTAACGCCTGATTGAAATCAACGCGGAAACGCTTATCTACAATCTTCTCTATAGCTCGTCTACAGTGAAAAGATAGTTCTTATTACAGAAATGGCAAACAGTTTCTATTCCTTTTCCCTCGTCTATCATTTCCTTTAATTCTTTCTTACCAAGTGAAATAAGTCCGTTGGTAAATCTTGTTTTTGAACAATCACATTTAAAAACAGGAGTACATTCGGAAAGAATTTCATACGGAATATCCTTTAAAATGTATTCTGCAATTTCTTCTAAACTTTCCTTTTGGGTTAACAAATCCGTCATGGTAAAGCCTGCAGAAAGAACCTTTTCAAGCTTTTCTATCATTTCGTCGTCCGCATCGGGCATAAGCTGAATCATCATTCCACCCGCAGTAAGCACAGTGCCGGTATCCTTATCAACAAGAACACCAAGTGCAACAGATGTAGGAATCTGTTCGGATTTTGCATAATAATATGTTATATCCTCGGCAATTTCACCGCTAACAAGCGGAATTGTACCAGTGTATGGCTCTTTAAGACCAATATCTTTAACCACCGTAAGCGAACCGTCCAGAGTAAGCGCTCCGCTTACATCCAGCTTTCCGTTTGGCTTCAACGGCAAATCCACCTTTGGATTTGTAACATAACCTTTCACTTCACAGTTTGCATCAGAATGAGTAATAATATTCCCTATCGGGCCAATTGTGCGAAACTGAATTGAAACAGAATCGGTTTCGTTTTTCAAATCAGCACCAATCAAAGCATTTGCGGTAAGGGTTCTGCCAAGAGCCGCAGTAACAACCTTTGTGGTTTTATGCTTTGTTCTTGCATCTTCCACCAGTTCTTTTGTGTCCGCAATATACATTCTCATTCCTTTATCTTTTGAAATTATCTTTAAAAGTCTGTCCATTTATCTGGTTCTCCTCGCAACAAAAAATATTCTCTCGCTGTTTTTTTTCGGTTTATCAAAGCCGAATTCATCAAACACTCCCAAAATTTCAAGTCCTGCAAATTTCAGCATTTCTTTAATTTCGTCCGCCTCATAAGCTCTCTCATAATGTTCTTCGTAAAAACGTTCATACTTTCCGTCTGTTTTATAGAACATATCAAGATAAAAAGTAGCAATTTTATTATAATATTCATTCTGCCATACAAGATAAACATCATCCTTGTCAAAAACGAATGTATTATCCCCAAGCACATTTTTAAGCTTGTGAACAGTATTAATATCAAAAATAAAAAGTCCGCCGTAATTAAGATAATTATTTACAAGCTTAAAAATTTTCTTAACATCATTCTTATTTGTAATATAATTAATACAGTCGAAAGATGAATAAATCGCATCTACCGTTCCGTAAAGCTCGAATTCACGCATATCCTGATTAAGATACAGAATTTCCGGATTTTTCTCCCTTGCCATATCCAGCATTTCGGGCGAAATATCTACACCAATCATATCGTAGCCTTTTTTCGCCATGATATCGGTAAGACTTCCGCTTCCGCAGCCAAGATCAAGAACGAGAGATGGTTTTATATTATATTTTGAAAAAATTTCTTCGTAATAATCGGCAAAAGCCGCATAATCGTTATCTGCAGAAAATTTCTCATAGCCTGCAGCAAAAGACTGATACATTACTTATCTCCCAGCTTATCAAGAATCATTGTATAACCGTCCGAACCGTAGTTAAGAGCTCTGCTTACACGGCTTATGGTAGCCGTTGAAGCACCGGTTTCGGTAGCTATTTTCTGATAAACTATGTTTTCACGAAGCATTTTTGCCACCTGCAAACGCTGAGCCATATCCTTAAGCTCTTTAATTGTGCAAATATCTGTTAAAAATGCCTTGCATTCGTCGAAATTTTCGATTTTTAAAATTGCATTAACAAGCTCTTCAAGCTGTTTGTCCATAATATCCTTAGCCATTATTTTACCTCCATTTTCAATTCTGTGCAAGTGTTATTTTGACCAAATCTGATATGTTTGCCATTTTTTCATCCCACCACATAAGCTTTATGTAGCTTCCATCATCTGGCAAGGTTACATCAAAATCCAATTTTGCATTATATTCTTCGACATATATGAGCTTATCAGAGCTATCATATAAAGCTGCATAAATTTTCCCTTTTGCCGTATCACTTCCAAAAAGAAAAACGTTAAATTTGAGCTTTTCTTCTGACAATACCGGTGTCGTTGCCGAAATAAAATTTTGATTATAATATATGGTATAATTCTGAATGATATATGATTCATCAGCTATATTTATATTCGACCATTCATCTTGTGTTCCTGCATAATATATCTTATTTATCGGGGAAGTTATTGATGAATTCTTAATAGCTTTAACACTTTTAGGAATAGCTATTGAATCAGCATTGTAAAATTCATCAAAAGCGTTTTCGCCCAAATATTCCGTTCCTTCCGGAACAACAATACGTCCCGTAAGCTTCACTCCATTAAGATAAAGCGGAGAATAGTACGAAACAGGATTTCCATAATAGCTGTCAAACTCAGTTTCACACCAGGCTCTAAGATCATTTGTGTGCACCTCGGTTATATTATCGCACTGTAAAAATGCTGCATATCCAACAGTTTTTACGGTAGAGGGTATTGTAATCGCTGTAATGTCTTCGCAATCAAAAAACGCATATTCACCAATTTTTTCAGTACCCTCCGGAATTATTACATGTCCTGAAACGAGCTTCCCATCTATATAAAGCTTTATTGTCGAATTTCTCGCAACACAATCATATTCACAATATTGCTTCAAGCTATCCACATAAATCCCTTCAAGCTTGAAACAACTTCCAAATGCATCCGTTCCGATAGAAACAATATTTTGTGGCAGAACAAGCTTTTTTAACGATGTTCTCTCGCACAGAAAGTCAGGAATTTCAACTACATTACTTCCAAATTCAATTTGAAATTCGTCTCCTCCGCCTCCTGCTCTCAGGCAAAGCTGATATCCACTTTCATTGGCAGCCTTTGTTGCGTTCCAAGAAACCTTGCTTATATTACAGTCACAAAATATATCTCTTTCAATTTTTTCCAAGCCTTTTCCCATATTAAGAGTAGTTAGATTTGTGCAGGATGAAAAAGCACGTTCTCCTATAGTTTTAACACTGTCAGGTATAGTAAGTTCTGTAAGTTGGGAAGCACTAAACGCATTCTTTCCTATGCTTACTAAACTTTCCGGGAATTCTATTGTTGTTATTTTACTATTTGTAAATACATTGTTTCCTATAGCTTCAATTTCTCCTGAAAAGTTTACACTTGTAACATTAGTAGTAGCGGCAACACAAAAGAAATTGTCAGAAATTTGTTTGGTCGCTGTTCCAAAATTTATTTCAATACCCTTTTCCTCAGTACCGCAGTTGGAGAACGGATTCCGATCAGCGGGCATTTCAATTTTTGCTACAACATTCCAATTCAACTGTTCAAGAGAGGTTAAATATGCAAAAGCACTATCCCCTATCACATTTACGCCTTCGCCGATCGTAAGCATTTTAATCCCTCTGCAGGAAGAAAAAGCCCCCGGATTTATTTCTTCCACAGAATCTGGAATAACAAGCTCGGTCAGGGAGCTACACCCCGAAAAAGCATAGGAACCCACAGAAACCAAACCCTCCGGCAAAACAAGTTCTTTCAAACCTGAACAATCTGAAAAAGCTGATTCTCCGATGGATTTCAGCCCCTTTGAGAGATAAATACTTTCAAGAGCCGAAGTGTGAAAAACATCTCTACCTATTGCAGTTACCGTATCCGGCATATCGGAAACATAATTAATCTTATTGCATTGATAAAAACAATTATCACCTATTTTTGTAAGAGTTGAGGGTAAATATACTTTTTCCAGATTAGCGTAATACAAATTATATATTTCCGTTATACCCGGAAGCACAACCACAGTCTTTACAGAGTGATGGTAATCACCCCATGTCATACATTCGGGGCCGGAACCGGTAGTATATAACGAGCCTGTGCCGCCAACAACAAGCACTCCATTGGAATAAAGCTCATAATAGGCGCCGGGGCCATACGAACCATAATTAATAACCATAGCATTTGTACTTAAAAAATTCCAACAAAAATCCATCTGTTCCTCATATGTCATACCTCCAATCAAGTTACCAACTTTATAGCCCGCATCATTGGTATATCCATAATCTTCATCAGTTGCGCAAACAGTAAAAACAGTTCCAAGCAAAAATAAGCTCAATAAAAATACAACAATTTTTTTCATTTTTCTTACCTCTCTGTCTTTTTATTAATTTATCTGCCAATCTATTGGTTTTTTTCCGTTTGAAACTAAAAATTCGTTTGTTTTTGAAAAATGCTTGCATCCGAAAAATCCATTGTATGCGGATAATGGGCTCGGATGTGCCGCTTTTAAAACAAGATGTCTGGGGTTTGTTATGTATTTTTCTTTCTTTTTGGCGTTGTTGCCCCAAAGAAGAAATACAACAGGGTCTTCTCTTTCGTTTAAAACCTGAATAATTCTGTCGGTTAAAATTTCCCAGCCTATGGAACTGTGGGAATTAGCCATTCCGCCAACAACGGTAAGGCTTGTGTTAAGAAGCATAACACCCTCGTCCGCCCACTTTTTAAGATAACCGTGAGTAGGAATTTCAAAACCGGGAATGTCCGTTTTAAGCTCGGCATACATATTTTTAAGTGACGGAGGAATGGGAATATCCCTTTTTACCGAAAACGCAAGACCGTGAGCCTGTCCAGGCCCGTGATAGGGATCCTGACCAAGAAGCAAAACCTTTGTATTTGCATACGAAGTGTATTTTAACGCATTAAAAATGTCGTACATATCAGGATAAACGGTTTTCGTTTTGTATTCTTCTTTTAAAAAGCTTCTTATTTTAAGATAATATTCCTTTTTAAATTCATCGCCAAGAAGCGCATCCCAGTCGTTTCCGATAGTTACCATACGAGGTTTTCTCCCCTTTTTTCAAACTTGTTTTAAATATTATAACACTTTAATGTGCGAAAGTAAAGAGGTTTTTTAAAACAGTAATCAAATTTTTGTCAAAACCCTTGACATAAATCCCTAAATAGCTTATTATTATATAATGAAATGAAAGGATTTGATTTTAATGGCTAACGATAAAAAGCTTGTTGAAGAAATTACATCTATGGATGTGGATTTCGCGAAATGGTACACCGATATTGTCAAAAAAGCTGACCTTATCGAGTACACTTCCGTAAAAGGATGCTGTGTTATCAGACCCTATGCCTATGCTATATGGGAAAATATTCAGACTAACTTAAACAGAATGTTCAAGGAAACAGGACACGAAAATGTTTATATGCCCATGTTCATCCCGGAAAGTCTGCTTCAGAAAGAAAAAGACCACGTTGAAGGCTTTGCTCCCGAGGTTGCGTGGGTTACTCACGGCGGAAACGAAAAATTACAGGAAAGAATGTGTGTTCGCCCCACTTCTGAAACACTTTTCTGCGAACATTATAAAAATATAATTCATTCCTACAGAGATTTACCTAAAAAATATAATCAGTGGTGTTCGGTTGTAAGATGGGAAAAAACAACCCGTCCTTTCTTACGTTCCTCCGAATTTTTATGGCAGGAAGGTCATACTGCTCACGCTACCGAAGAGGAAGCTCAGGAAGAAACAATCAGAATGCTTAATATTTACGCTGAATTCTGCGAAAAATATCTTGCAATCCCTGTAATTAAGGGCAGAAAAACAGATAAGGAAAAATTCGCAGGTGCAATAGCTACATACACCATTGAAAGCTTAATGCACGACGGCAAGGCACTACAGTCCGGTACTTCCCACAATTTCGGAAGCGGATTTGCCGAAGCTTTCGGAATTCAGTTTACCGACAAGGATAATTCCTTAAAACACGTTCACCAGACATCGTGGGGTGTTTCCACACGTTTAATCGGTGCAATCATTATGGTTCACGGTGACGACAGCGGTCTTGTAATTCCGCCAAAAATTGCTCCTACTCAGCTTGTTATTATTCCTATCGCTTCTCACAAACCGGGCGTTCTGGAAAAAGCTGAAGAATTAGAAAAGAAGCTTTCTGAAAAATTCAGAGTTATTTCCGATACAACCGATAAAACTCCCGGTTGGAAATTTGCTGAATACGAAATGAAGGGTGTTCCGATAAGACTTGAAATCGGCCCTAAAGATATAGAAAACAACCAGTGTGTTCTTGTTCGCAGAGATACCGGCGAAAAGGTATTCGTTTCTCTTGACGAGCTTGATAAAAAGGTTGGAGAGTTGCTTGAAGATATTCAGAACAATCTGTTCAACAAGGCTCTTAAACACAGAGAAGAAAGCACATCCTACGCTAAGGATTACGATGAATTCAAAGAAATTATCGCAAACAAACCCGGCTTTGTTAAAGCTATGTGGTGCGGTGACGAGGAATGTGAAAACAAAATCAAGGAAGACACCACAGCAACTTCAAGATGTATGCCCTTTGAGCAGGAAGAAATTTCAGACAAATGTATCTGTTGCGGCAAACCTGCAAAAGCAATGGTATATTGGGGTAAAGCATATTAAAAATAAATATGATATAAAACAAGGGAAAAGCCTGATGGCTTTTCCCTTGTTTTATGATATTGTGTCGCAGAAATGAAGCGTGTATCCGTGCATAAAAAAGTGCACACCGAAGTGTGCACGAAAAATGCACCACTCCTTGCTGCAACACAATTTATTCAACAAACTTAAAAGCATGTGAAAATGGAGCATGCATTTTTACCGAAGTAAAACACACACTTCAAATTTGCTGAATATAAAATTGTGTTGCCCAATAAGTATAACACATATTTTCCAAATTGTCCATAGTTAATATTTCTACGAAAATTTTTCGTGAGTTTTCTTATTGACTTTTTGTTTTTTTGTTTTATAATAAAATCAAAAAACAAAAAGGGGCATTTTATGGTTAACATTAACATAGATTTTTCACAAACAACAGGTAAAATCAAGGCAATGCACGCAGTAGGTCAGCCGCCGTTTACAGGTACGGATTTTTCTTATTTACATTATCTTGATGAAGCAAACATTCCGTTTTCCCGTCTTCACGATGTAGGCGGAAGATACGGAGCTAATTGTTTTGTAGATATACCGAATATTTTCCGGAACTTCGATGCAGATGAAAACAATCCGGAATCCTATGATTTCGCTTTCACCGATTTACTCATAAAAGCTCTTAAAGAGCATAACTGCAACCCTATTTTTCGTTTGGGAGTTACAATAGAAAATTTCCATCAGATAAAGGCTTACAGAATTTTTCCGCCCAAAGATTTTGCAAAGTGGGCACGAATCTGCGAAAAAATAGTACGTCATTACAATGAGGGATGGGCAAATGGCTATCATTACGGCATTGTCTACTGGGAAATATGGAATGAACCGGAAAACGATGTTCAGCCGTACAATCAGATGTGGAAAGGCACCGACGAAGAATATTTCGAACTTTACGACATTACAAGCAAGCACCTTAAAAACTGTTTCGGAGATTCAATTAAAATAGGCGGATATTCCTCCTGCGGATTTTACGGAGAGCTTCCAAAGGGAGAATTTGATATACCTCCTGCACGTGCGGAATATCTCACCGCATTCTTTCTCGATTTTATGAAATATATAAAAGAGCATAATTCTCCTCTTGATTTCTTTTCCTGGCACAGCTACGGCTCTGTTGAACAAACAGAAATTATGGATGAATTTGTTGATAAAACATTAAATGAATACGGATATTCTCACGTTGAACCCCAGATAAACGAATGGAACAATGCTTTTTCGAAAGAAACAAGAGGTACTTCCCAAGCTTCTGCTAAAGCGGCGGCAATGATGTGCAGTATGCAAAACAGACGACCGGATATTTTATGCTACTACGATGCAAGAATCGGCATTTCGGGTTACGGAGGTCTGTTTAATCCCCTTACCTTTGAACCTTTTTGCACATACTATTCTTTCAAAGCCTTTGGTGAACTTTACAAGCTTGGAAATCAGGTAAAATGTGAATCTGACAAAAAAGGCTTATACGCCGTTGCCGCAACCGACGGTAACGAAAAAGCCATTCTTATTTCAAATATATCCGGTGAAGATGCAAATATAATCACCAACTGTGAAAATATGACTGTGTATATTATAGATGAAGAAAATTTCTTCACCGAAACAAAGCTTAACAGTAAGCAGTTTACAATAAAACAGAATCAGGTTGTTTTTCTTAAAAAATAAACAAGAAGCCTCTCGTTGAGAGGCTTCTTCAGCGTGTCGATAAACCTATCGACACGCTGGCAGATGCCGAAAAAGGAAGGTATATTTCGTCAAAATGAATGCAGACAGTACTAAGGTACGGCAAGGCTCATTTTGGCGGAAAGCAGTGGCCGTGAGTCTTTCACCCTCTCCGTCACTTCGTGACACCTCTCCC
>JAFQLQ010000017.1 GCA_017414505.1 Clostridia bacterium | reverse complement strand
GTTTTAAAGGCTCAACCAATCAAAGGATAATTGATGTTCAGAAATCTCTTAAGGAAAAAAAGATAATATTGTTTGACAGATAAATTTTGCCCTCTCCAAACGGAGAGGGCAATTTTTATCTCTCGAAATATTCATATTTGTAATATGTTTTTTCACCGTTTCTTTCGCTTTGAATACGGTTTCCGTGTTCGTCGTAGGTATGGGTTGTTATTCCGGCATCCGTTTCGTGGGTAATGTTTTGGTTATTATCATCGTAAGTGTTTTTTTCCCAGTAACCTGTAGTGTTCTCGTAGGTAAGAATATTTCCGTGTTCATCGTATGTATATTTGCTTATCACGCCACGATTGTCCTCTTCGGTAAGCTTGTTACCTTTTTCGTCGTATGTATATCTAAACCATATGCCGTTGCTGCTTATTTTGCTGAGGAGATTCTCGTTTTCATCGTATTCGTAATCGGTTCTTGCTCCATCTGCTCCAACGATGGAAAGGAGATTTCCTTTAGCGTTATATGCATACACTTCTTCATATCCATTGGAAATTTTCTTCAAAAGCTTTCCTTCTTCGTCATATTCGTAAACTACAGAAACGGACGGATTGGGTGAAGTTTTTGAATAGTGTTTTTCGGTTATCATACGATGGTTATTGTCATAAGTGTATTCTTTCCTTGAAAAATTAAGTGCATCACGCGTGCTTGTAAGATTTCCGTAAATATCGTATTCGTTATATGTACCACCGCCACCGTTTACAGTTCTGCTAAGTTCGTTTCCCAAATCGTTATATGTGTATTGTATGGTGGTATGAGCATGAATTTCTTCAATAAGATTTCCATTTTCATCATATTTATAAATAGAACCTGATCCGGTATCATAGCTGCGTTCGGTAAGAAGCCATTCACCCTTTTTGATTTTTACGGTACGGGCTTTATCAAACCACTCTACCTTTAGTCCAAAGCTTTCAGCACAGGCACGGAGGGGAACAAGAGTCCTTCCGTTTGTTTCAAAAGCAGGACTGTCAAGGGTTATTTCCCGATTGTTTACCAGCATTTTGTCACTGTCAACATGAAGAACAACTGTTGTATCAGATGTTGATGCTGTAATTTTACGGGATAAATCATCGTATTCAACTGTGGCACCGATTGCTTCAAAAATAGCACGAAGAGGTACCATTGTTCGGTCGTTTACAAGAGTTGGAGAAACATCACATGCAATTTCATTTTTACCGTACAGAATTTTAATTCTTGATTCGGAAAAAGCCGGTATACAGAGCATTGTACTTAACAGAATTACTGTAATGATTTTTCTCATGCAATCATCCTTTTAACAAATTTTCACCAATTTTAAATACATCACCTGCACCTACTGTAACTACAAGGTCGCCCGGTTGTGCATTTTCTTTTATATATTCTTCAATTTCTTTGAAAGCAGGGATATATTTTGCTCCCGGAATTTTGTCGGTAAGATTTTGTGATGAAATTCCTATTGTATTCTTTTCTCTTGCGGCATAAATATCTGCAACAATCAGGTTCTGGGCTTCTTTTAAAACTTCTGCAAATTCATTAAGAAGTGCGTATGTTCTTGTGTAGGTGTGAGGCTGAAAAATAACAAAAGTATTCTTGTAACCTGCATTTTTTATGTTATTAAGAGTAGATTTCAATTCTGTGGGATGATGAGCGTAATCGTCATAAACAGTTATTCCGTTAAATTCACCTTTGTGCTGGAAACGTCGTTCGGCACCGGTAAATTCCTTAAGTCCCTGCTTTATGGAGTCCATATCAATTCCGTATAAAAGCGCACACAAAGCGGCAGAAAGGGAATTAATAACATTGTGGATTCCCCGTACACCAAGAGTAATATTTCCCATAAGTTCACCCTTGAAATACAGGTCGTAGGACGGTCTGCCGGTGAAGTCATAAGTAATATTATCTGCATAAGCAGTATTGCCCTTTTTTAGTCCGAAGGTATAAACTGTTCTGTTTATTTCGGGAATAATGGCTTTGCAGTTTTCATCATCACCGTTGATTAAAATTGCACCGTTCTCATTTGTTCTTCCGGTGAATTTAACAAAGGCGGATTTTATGTGTTCTATATCTCTGAAATAATCCAGATGGTCTGCGTCAATATTTAAAATTATAGATGTGTACGGATAAAATTCAAGGAAACTTTCAACATATTCGCAAGCCTCACAAATGAAGTATTTTTTTGTTCCTATGTGCAGATTTCCTCCTATTTTGGAAAAATTACCGCCAACGGAAACTGTAGGATTAAGCTTTGCACAAAGAAAAACATCTGCCAGCATAGAGGTAGTTGTTGTTTTACCGTGAGTACCTGCAACGTTTATGGGAAAATCGTATGTTCTCATTATTTCGCCAAGAAGCACCGAGCGTTCAATTACGGGAAGTTTTTTTGCGTGGGCTTCGCACAGCTCTTCATTATCGCTGCTGATTGCGGCAGTGTACACAACAAGATGGGGATTTTTAATGTTTTCTCTGGAATGCCCGTTGAAAACCTCAATTCCGTTTGCCAGAAGCTTTTCTGTATTGGAATTTACATTTGCATCCGAGCCTGTTATTTTGTGCCCTGAACTGTGAAGCAGAGTTGCGAGAGAACTCATGCTTACTCCGCCTATTCCTATGAAATGAATTTCTGTATTTGATGTTTTTAATATGGTTTGAATATCCAAAATATGTTCCCCCAGGATAAAAAATTCGATTCTTATAATCATTATACACAAAAATATACCAAATAGTCAATCATTTTTAACAAAAAATAAAAAAAATGAAAAAAATATTTTACAAATGAAAAAAAATATAGTATAATATATTTGATAATAAAATAATAAATGTTTTTTCAAAGTTTTTTGTGTGGTTTTCAAAAGGGGCTTTGGAAAAAACGGGAGGTGAAAGGTTATGAATATTACTGATATTCGTGTTCGTAAGGTTAATTCTGTAGGCAAGATGAAAGCAGTAGTTTCCATTACCTTTGATGATAGTTTTGTTGTTCACGACATTAAAGTTATCGAAGGTCAGGACAAGTTGTTTATTGCTATGCCCAGCAGAAAAACACCAGAAGGAGAGTTTAAAGATATAGCTCATCCTATCAACACGTCTACTAGAGAGGCGTTGGAAGCTGAAATTCTTAAAAAATACGAAGAAGCTTTAAACGAGGCTCCCGAAGAAGAGTAGCAATACATATTTAGGAGAGTGTAATTTATATTACGCTTTCCTAATTTTATGTTTCGAGGTCCGCTTCATCATTTGCGGCAAGTAGAGGGCAGTTTATATTCAATGTTCCCTAAAAATTATTAACTTACCAAAAAATCTAAGAAACGGGGTATTTAAAAAATGATCGCACACGGAAAAGACATTAAAATTTTTTCCTGCAATTCTCATCCTGAACTTGCTAGAGCAATTGCAAACATTTTAGGCGTTGACGTTGGTCAATCAGAAGTTTCTAAATTTTCAGACGGTGAAATTTCCGTTAATATTTATGAAACAGTAAGAGGTTCTGATGTATTTATTATTCAGTCAACCTGTTCTCCGGTTAATGATAATCTTATGGAAATGCTGATTATGATTGATGCATTCAAAAGAGCATCTGCCGGAAGAATTACCGCTGTAATTCCTTATTTCGGCTATGCAAGACAAGACAGAAAGGCAAAATCCAGAGATCCGATTACCTCTAAACTGGTTGCAGATTTGCTTACAACCGCCGGTGCAGACAGGGTTCTTACTATGGATTTGCACGCATTGCAGATTCAGGGCTTTTTCAATATTCCTGTTGACCATTTGCTTGGTTCTGCTGTTCTTTGCCCTTATTTTGAAGAAAAATATGCAGGTATGGACAATGTAACAGTTGTTTCTCCCGACCTTGGCAGTGTTACAAGAGCACGTTATTACGCTCAGAAGATTGATGCTCCTATGGCTATTATTGATAAAAGACGTCCCAAAGCAAATGTTTCCGAGGTTATGAATATTATAGGTAATGTTGAAGGTCAGCATGTTGTTCTGATTGACGACCTTATTGATACTGCAGGAACTATTGTTCATGCAGCAGAGGCTCTTAAAAAGAGAGGTGCGCTTTCTGTTTGTGCCGCTTGTACTCATGCTGTATTTTCAGGCCCTGCAATTGAAAGACTTAAATCTGATGCTATTGATGAAATGATTGTTCTTGATACAATTAAGCTTACTCCTGATAAAAAGCTTGATAAAATCAAGGTTCTTTCTGTTGCACCTGTATTTGCTGAAGCGATTGAAAGAATATATGAAAACGTGTCTGTAAGTCCGTTGTTTATGTAAAAATATAACACGAATAAAAGTATGAATGAAAGTACTTTTATTCGTGTTTTTTGTCTATCTTTCAGCAGATTATAATTACATTTTATCCTTTACTATATTTGCAAAATGCTTAAGCTCATCGAGAGAATTTATGCCCGAACCTCTTTCGTACAGCTTTTTTCTCACATTTTCAGGCAGACTTCCGAAAAACTGAGCAGCATCCGAATTATCCGCGAGAAGTTCGTTTATGTTTTTGTATTTCAAAATAATCACCTCGTAAATATTTTTTTCGGATTTGATAATTTTATTCAAAAAAATAAATTTTTGCAATTTTTCCTGAAATGCAAAAATGTGTTAATTATGTCGTTTTGTTGACTAATTCTGCCATTTGTGTTAATTGGTGGTTAATTAAAACAGATTATGGATTCTTCCATTAAATTAAGGTTAATGGTACAATATTATCAAGGTAGGTGGGAAATTTTGAATTATGAATTATTAGGAAAACAAATCAGAAAATACAGAAAGTCAAAAAGATATACTTTGGAGAAACTTGCTGAAAAGCTTGATGTTTCTACTACTTTTATAGGTCAGATAGAAAGAGCAAAAGGCAAGCCCTCTTTAGAAACCTTGGTTAAGATAGCAAATGTTCTTGAAGTATCGGTGGATTGTCTTGTTTTTGGTGATCTTAACAGCAAGGCGATTAACGGATTTTTCCTTAACCGTATTATTGAACTTACAGAGAATTTTACGTCTAACGAAAAAACTCTGCTGCTTAAAAATATTGAAATTTTTGAAGAATTGAAGAACAGCGCCTCTAAATAGTAAGGGCGTTGTTTTTTTATTTTTATCAATAAAAGATTATAGTTAATAAAGGTTGACCTGTAGCATAATTTGTGATATAATAATAAATATGTCATTTCAGTCACATTATGGAATGATAAAAAGCCCTGATACGCCTTGACAAGCATATTATAAAGTGATATAATTAATGTGTGCGTTTGGCCTATTGGCAAAATTTTATTCTGGAGGATGATTTTATTGAAAACAGCTATTAGCACAAAAATCTTTTCAATTATTCTTGCTTTAGCAGTTGTTGCTACGGCGTTTCCTGCCTTTGCAGCGGCAAGCAGCGATAATATTGAAGTAATTTTTGAAGATGTTACTGTCGATCTTGAAAATTTCAGCACTCTTGCAGGAGAAGCAAAAATTCTTGTAAGTGTAAAAGGTGCGGCAGGTAATGTTAAAATCGCGCAGACTGCTCTTAATTTCAGCGGTGATTTAAAATATAAATCAGTTCAGTTTCTTAAAGGAACAAACAATCCGCCCGAATGTTTCTTATACAGTCCAAATGCGGCTCTTGCAAATGCCGAGGCTAAGAAAATTATACCCAGTATTATTTCTCTTAACGGCATAGAGTTTGAAGAGGTTACACCTTTGTTTGTTCTTACTTTTGCAGGTGAGCCCGGCGAGAAGGTGAAGCTTCAGCTTATTGATGCGGAAAACACCTTCTGTACTGTGGATGGAACAGATATTAATCCTTATGATAACAATCCTGATGGCGAAAATGTAATTGAAGAAATTGAAGTTGCAGCAGCTTCTGAGGCTAAAGAGGCGGTAAAAGCAAAAGTTGTTCTTAAACTTGAAACTGTTGATACCATTATCGGCGGTCTTGAAGAGGATGGCTACAACGGAACAGATATTCACATTAATATTACCAGTGAACAGACTCCCGGCCACGGATATTACACTGTTTTAAACAATGTTTCTGTTTCCGACGGCGGTAACCGTGATGCTACTGAACGTGTTCCCACATTTGTTGTTGAAAGTAAGCTTCTTAAGGATGATACATATACAGTTGAAATTTCTGCTCCCGGATATGTGACTTATAAAGCAGAAAATGTTACATTTGCAGATGATTTTGTTCTTAATGTAACTGATACCCCTGCTGAAGGCGAAAAAGGTCTTATTCCCGGTGACGTAAACGGTGACGGAGTTGTAGATTCTGATGATAAGGGAGAATGTATGAAAGCCCTTGAAGATTCAGAATATGCATTAGGTCTTGGAAATGCGGTAGACTTTAACCGTGACGGCGAAGTAAATAATCACGATTTTGTTGTGTTTGACAAGATTCCCGATCCTGAACCCGATGATCCTGATAAAGATGATCCCGATAAAGATGATGGAGATGGTGATTCTTCCGGCAACACTACACCTAATCCTACTCCTACACCAACTCCCACACCTACACCCACACCTATTCTTCCTCTTCCCGGCGCCGGTGGCGGCGGTGGTGGAGGCGGAGGCGGAGGAGGCGGCGGTGGTGCCGGCGGCGGTGGCGGAGCAAGTGCTCCCGTTGTAGTAACTCCTGCAGAAGCATTCTTAGACCTTACAGGCTACGAATGGGCAAAAGAATCTGTTTATACACTAAAAAACAAGGGAATTATCAGTGGTACCAGTGCTACAAGCTTCTCTCCCGAAAGCAATATTAAACGTGGTGACTTCATTCTTATTTTAACAAGAATGCTGGGAATCACATCCGAATATTCCGAAAACTTTGCTGATGTTCCTTACGGAAGCTATTATTACGATGCAATAGGAAAAGCTAAAGCGGCAGGAATTGCAAGCGGTGACGGTGTCAATTTCAATCCTGAAAACAGCATTACAAGGCAGGATTTAATTACTCTTGCTTACCGTGCGTTTTTAAACAACGGATATATATCCGAAGTAACTGATTATTCTTCACTTGATGCTTTCGCTGATAAAGGAAGTGTTTCCGATTATGCAGCTGCTCCTATGGCTTCTATGGTAGCCGCAGGTATAATAAAGGGCAGTGACGGAAACGTTAATCCTCTTGGAAATGCGACACGTGCAGAGGTTGCTGTTATGTGTGCAAGACTTCTTGCTCTTATGAACTAAAATTAAATAGCTCAGGGTTGTTTGCAAGCAGCCCTGAGCTGATAATATTAATTTTTCTTTCCAAGGACAAAGATTTTTTGTTTTTGGAAAGGGAAGTTGTTTCCCGTTAATATAAAACCTTAAAAAGGAGATAGATATCATGGCGCAGAAAAGAATTATTTCATCTTTGCTCTTCATTACTATGCTAATGTCCCTTCTGCCTGTTAATATAGTTTTTGCAGAGGATGATCCGACCTGGCGTTCAGTATATCTGCATGCGCAGGGAACAAACCCAAAGGAAACAACGGCTTTAAGTACGGTGTATCTTGGTGAAAATACCGATCTTTATTTTGCGGTTGATAATCCTAACAAGGGTAAATATGATGAAGCCACAAAAACTCATCTTGAACCGCAGTATGATATGAACGGTTATACGGTAAAATTCCATTTTGATTCCAATTACTTTGATTATGCACTTGATTCCAGCGCTCCTATTGATTATACTGTTCCGGACAGTAATATTGATGAAAGTGGAAAAGATTCTGAAGAAGCTGGCGGAAAACCGGTTCCCGATGTTCCTCAGGCCCCCGGATATTATCCTATGGAACACAGAGCGGGCGAACCCGAAGTTATAGGCGGAAAAATGTATAAAACTGCTTATATTACTGTGTTTTTCAGCGGTGGATATGTTCCGCAGAAAAAAGACGATCAGCTCTGGTATAACCTTTGTAAACTGCCTCTTGTACCTCTTCGTGCAGGAAGCACAGAGGTTTTCATTGATATTTCCAACGGTGATAAGTATGACCTTGAGCTTTTTGCAAAAAATGTTGACGAAGAGCTTGTTAATCAGACCTTTAAATTTGATGCTGAGTTTTCCGGTCGTCACACAATTACCATCAAAAACAAATTGAAACCCAATCCTCCTATGGCAAATCCTGTCAGCGGAGATTATACAGAGAAACAGACTGTTGAGCTTACTGCTGAGGATGATTGTGAGATTTATTATTCTATAAACGGCGGTAACAGCTATGAGCTTTATACAAAGCCATTCGATGTTGAAACCAGTACCACCGTTCTTGCATACGCAAAAAGAAAAACAGACGATAAGGTGAGTGATACGGTAAAATTTGAATATAATATTTTACCCAAAATGCCTTATCTGTTTGATGTAAACAAAATCCGTTTGCCAAATATTTACAAGGATGCAGACGATGTGTTTGATGTTTATGTTTCCGATAAAGAGCAGTACGATGATATTGAGTATGATAATGAGGTGTATTATACTTTCTCGGATTTGCCTGTATCAAATATCACTTTAGCGGGCGGAACTGATCCTGAATCTGAATGGGTTAAAATTCCCAAAGGTTATGATAATCAGAAAATTCAGATTACCGAAAGCTGTACTGTAAGAATTGTAACGGTTAAGCTTGGCGAGTGTTCCGATGTTAATACATATTATCTTGGCATTAAGCCTGCTCCGGTAACCGCCGTTAACAATCCGCCGGCTCCCTTTAAGGATAAGGTTGATGTTACACTTTCCTGCGAAACAGAGGGTGCGAAAATATACTATACAACAGACGGAAGTGACCCCAGATACGGCGGTACAGAATATCTGTATCCCATTCCGCTTTCCAAGGATACAACTTTAAGAGCAGTTGCAAAACTTGGCGATGTTTACGGTGAGGTTTCATCCTTCCCTTATATTTTTGAAGAACCGAGCAACTATGCGGTTGACGCCTTTTATCCTTCCGGTGTGTATGAAGGAAATGTTCTTGTAACCCTGACTCCTTATGATCCTCACAACAAGATTGTTTACAGTGATGACGGCGGTTTAACCTGGAAAGAATACAAGGAAGTTCTTGATATTGATACAGATACAACTATTCTTGCAAAATCTGTTGACAGTAACGGAAAAGAAGGCGATATTTATACTTTTAAGTATTTAATTAAGCCCCTTCCTCCTCAGTTTTCGCCTGAAACTACTCACTTTTCCAACTCCAACACAGTAGCTATCTTCTGTGTTGAAAGTACAGCAGAAACTACCGACCATTACGAGCTTTGGTATACTGTAGGCAATACTGATCCCGGTGATCCAAGGGATACATCAAAAAGTATTCTGGTTAACCATCCTCTTGATACAGTAATTCTGCCTATAGAGGGATACACCATAATAAAGGCGGCGGTAAGAAAAGACGGTCATTCATGGTCTGAGGTTGTTACCCACTCCTATGATATAGTTGTGGATAAACCTACCAAACCTATTACAACGCTTGTTCCCGGCAATTATCCCAGAGAAATTGACAATACGGAAGGCTTCTCTACAGGATTCTTGCCTGTTGCAACAAATATAGGCATTTACTACACCGTAGCTTATGGTGATAACATTGCTGATGATCCTGACCCCAAAGATATGCCCGGTACCGGAACTCTTAAGTATGACGGTACACCAATTAAGGTAGAGGGTAAAACCGTGATAAAGGCTGTTGCTGTAAATGAACACGGAGTTAAGAGTGATATTGGTATTTTTGAATATCTTATAATTCCTGAACCGCCTAAAATTCCCGGTTCTGCCATTAATCCCAATGAGGAATATGAGCTTGTTCCGGTAACTGTAATTGAGGGCAGTGATGTAACCTATATTATAAACGGCAACGAAAACAATATTAATTCATCAGAGATTGAAAACGGCGTATTTTACATTAATCCGAATAACGGTAATGCTTATTCCGATGCCGAATGTAAAGATGAAGATTTACTTGGAAGTGCACTCAATATACCTGCTTCCGATAAGGTTAATCTGGAAATCTGGAAAGAGCTTCATGATGTAAAAAGTGAGTCTGCCTATGCTACATTTGAAAAGACAACTGACCCGAATTATCTTAATCCGCCTGTAGCCGATAAGGCAAGCGGAGATTATTACGAAATAAACAGCGACGGAAAAAACAACTTTATGTATATAAGTCTGTCAGCACCTTATAATGAGGGTGGTACGATTCAGTACACTTTTGATGATCCCAATGAAGGAAAGTGGATTGATTATGATGGAAATCCGCTTGTAATCAATAAGGATATGCCGAATTCTGATAACAGAGTAATGCTTTCCTTAAGAGCAAAAAAAGGTGATTCTTACAGTGTTATAAGACCGTATGTTTATACTTTCAGACCGCTCCCTCCGGTAATTACTCTATCGCAGGGAAGTTATCCGGCTGATCCTGTTCCGGTAACCTATATAGAACTGGATGAACGTGCGCCTACCAACATAAAATACGAAATTTATTATCTGGCAAACGGAGATCCCAAATATTATCTGTATCAGAACAACAAGATTGAGATTCCGCATAAAATGTCTATTCTGTCATATGTTGTTAATACCGATAAAAGTAAAACTAAGAATTATACAAGTGAAAGTGTAACAAAGTGGTATGAGATTGAAAATGTAGCTACATCGAGCGGAATGGTTTATATTCCCAGTCCTTACAATGTTAAGCGTATTGCTTCCAACCACCTCAGCACCGGTGCTTACGCAGAAGGAATCAAGCTTGTATCTACCAATCCCAATGCCAAAATTCATTACTGGTATGGTTATATTGCAAAAGACGGAAAAGGTACCGGAACGAATAATCTTATATATTCCAATGTGCCGATTATGGTTAATGCTTCTATGAAATCTATCACCATAGATGCATGGCTTGTGGATGAAAACGGGGATACAATTCCGGATAGTGATACTAATTTCCCTTGTACCATAGAATTTGTAGATTTGGGAACGCCTGTAACCTCGCTTGGCTATGATAAGGTTGAGTATCCGGTAAATACACCTTACACTCTTAAAAATTATCCTCACAACGAGTTTGGTAAAGCGATTTTGTATTATACTTTAAACGGTGATGATCCTACCGATCCTAATCTGAGCAGAGAAATTTACAAAGGCGAAGAACTAAAAATTACAGGCCCTGTAACTGTTAAAGCTGTTTACTTTTTGCCTTGCGAAACTTGCGACTCCTGTAAAAAAGGTGAATATGAAAAATGCCGTGAAATTTACAATGATCACTCATATGGATCTGTTGGCACTTATATGTACACTGTTCCTACCAAAGTTCCCAGCGGCGGTGGCGGAGGAGGCGGTGGAAGAAAAACCATCGACAATACAAGAAAATACACCTCCGATATTTTTGGAAACGAGCATCCTACACATATAGGTTACATCAACGGTTATCCCGACGGAAGCGTTAAGCCCGACGGAAATATTACCCGTGAAGAAATGGCTGCCATTCTGTACCGTATTAAGAATAAAACCTATGATGAACCGTTCACAACAACCGGTGAAGTATTCCCCGATGTTGAGAAAATAAGATGGTCTGCAACAGAAATTGAATATATGACCAACGATGAAGTTATTGTTGGTTATCCCGACGGTGAGTTTAAGCCTGAAAATAAACTTACCAGAGCAGAATTTGCAGCACTTATCTGCAGATTTGCAAAGCTTAAAGAGGCAACTCCCAAAAAGGATGTTTTCCCCGATTTAGAGGAAGAACACTGGGCATATATGAATATCCACGCGCTTTATGCGGCAGGCTTGCTTGACGGTTACGAAGACGGCACATACAGAGCTGAAAACAATATTACCCGTGCTGAGGTAATGACGGTTGTTAATAAGCTTCTGGGCAGAAATCCGTCTGAACCGTATGTTAAATCGTTACACTTTAATCCTTATAACGATCTGATTGAAACCAAGTGGTACTATGTAATAGTTCTTGAAGCTACAATTACACATAATTACTATCTGGATGCAAAAGGCGTTGAGATTAAGTGGGAAGACTTTAAATAATAAAAGAAATTGCACCTCAAAATGCTTAATATTTTGAGGTGCATTGTTTTGCTTTTAGATTAGTTTAAAATTGCAATTGCAAGGTTAAGATATGCTGCAAAGGTTACCCAGATGAGGTAGGGAATTTGCAGATATGCAGCAATTTTGTTTATTTTTGAGAATCTGTAAATCATAAGAATAATCAGAACCCACAGAAACATAAGCCACACAAATGCAAAGGTATACGCCTGCATATTAAAGAAAATTATCGACCAGAAGAAATTTACTGCAAGCTGAATTCCGTAAACAGTAAGCGCCATACTTTTATCCGGTGCATCAGACTGCGAAATAATGTAGGCGGAAATTCCCATAAGGATAAAAAGAACCGACCAAACAACGGGAAAAAGCCACGAGGGAGGAGCAAGAGGCGGCTGGTTTATATTTTTGTAAACCTCCATATTTCCTTTTGTAAGCAGTGCTGAAAGCACGCCTACGGCAACGGGTAACGCAATACATTTTAAAAGCTTTTTAAAATTAATACTTGAAAACATAAAAAAATCACTTCCTGATTTAGCATATGCTGAAATTCAGGAAGTTATTCTTTTACTATATCTGTTTTTTTACTATATCGTATTCGTCACCGAATTTGTAGTAAGGACATACGGCTTTTGGAAAGCTTAAAAATCTGTTCATTTCATCCTCATCCAGATAAAGCTGACAGCCGTAATCTTCAAATTCCTCGTCGTAAACATAATTTGCACAAGTTTCGCAGTCAGTTTGCTGTTTGTTTTTCATTAGTCATCCTCTTCCTCAGTTTCCTTAGGTTTTACAAAAACTGTTACTTCCAGAACGTGACGTGAATCACACTTGGTAACAAGAACATTTAAGTTTTTATAATCAAAGGATTCGCCAACATTGGGGATTCTGCCGAAGGTTTCAATAACCCATCCGCTTACGGTTGGAATATCAAGCTCCTCGTCAATCCCGAATTTTTCAAACATATCCTCTAAGTCTGCACTGCAAAGAACCTTGTATTCATTTTCGCCTATTTCTTCAAATTCCTCGATAACTTCGTCGTGCTCGTCCCATATTTCACCAACAAGCTCTTCTAAAATGTCTTCCATAGTTACAATACCTACGGTTCCACCGTATTCATCGGTGATAACCGCAATGTGGGATTTGCTCTTTTGAAGTAGGTTTAAAAGCTGAGAAATTTTCATTGACGGAATAACAAAAACCGGCTTGCTTATTATAGATTTCAGCGGTGTTGTATCGGTTGCGATTTTGTAGAAATCCTTCTGATTGATGATTCCCACAATGTTATCAATTGTTCCGCTGTAAACCGGAAGTCTGGAATATCCGCTTTCTAAAAATACTTCTGTAATCTGCTCTTTTGTGAAGTTTTCTTCAACACCCACAACATCAACACGGTTGGTATGAATGTCGATTGCTTCTATATCGTTGAACTCAATGGCATTACGGATAAGCTCCTCTTCGTGCTCGTCAATTTCACCGTCGCTTTTAGCTTCTTCAACCATTGTTAAAAGTTCTTCTTCGGTTATACCTGTTTCGGCATTAACCTTGAAAATTTTGGAAAGCAGTTTTTTCCACAAAGTAAATAAGAAGTTTACAGGATAAAGAATTTTTGTAACAACATTTATAATAGGTGCTGAAAGCATAGAAAAGCTTTCGGGTGAATCCTTTGCAATGCTTTTGGGTGAAATTTCACCGAAGATAAGCACCAGAACAGTCATAACAATTGTGGAAAGGGTAACGCCGTAATCTCCGAAATGATTTACAAAAAGCACAGTTGCAAGAGATGATGCGGCAATGTTAACAATGTTGTTTCCTATAAGTATTGCAGCAATAAGCTGGTCGTAATTATCTGCAAGCTTAAGCACTAAGCGTGCACGCTTGTTGCCGTCACTTGCCAGATTTTTCATTCTTATTCGGTTGAATGATGAAAAAGCGGTTTCGGTTGCTGAAAAGTATGCAGAACCTAAAATAAGCAAAGCAAGAATAATAATCTGCCCTGTAATGTCGCTGTCCATTTTAAAATATCTCCTCCAGATTTAAAAAATATAAATAATAAAAAAACGCAACAAAACAACAGTAATTCTTTTAAATTACTGCCGGATGTGGCGCAAAATGCATTATTAAATTGTTACAAGGTAATGGCGGTTCGTCCAAACCCTATCCCTCTTTCATTTAATAATTTAGTATATAATATCACAGTAAGCGTGATAAGTCAATAGTTTTTGCATAATTTAACAAACTCGTAACATCGTTTTCAAGCTCGTTTTCCATAACTTTGTTTAATAACATTTTAAGAATTATACCGGTTTCTGCTCCTTTAGAGCCGGTTTTTTCAATTACATCTTTGCCGTTTACAGCAAGGTCTTTTAATGAAAAGCATTGATTTTCTTCGTTGATTTTTTTAAGAATCAGTAAAATTTCATCAAAATATTTCAGTCTTTCTTCTATTATATGCTCTGAAAGCGCACGAGTGTCTGCACGTTTTACCTCAAGCAACAGACGGAAATTTTCTTCACCTGTTTTATTAAGCCATCTTTTAACCGCTTTTTCGGTAAGAGCAATATCCGCATCGTGATACCGGATAAGTGTTGTAACGGTGCTTATTGTGTGATTGTCGTATTTTAAACGTCTTAAAATTATTCTTGCCTTTTCTTCCGAAATTTTTGCGTGACCGTAACAATGTCCGATGCCGTTTTCGTCCTCGGTATAGGTGTCCGGCTTACCGATATCGTGAAAAAGCATTGTAAGTCTTAAAATAATATTTTCCGGGCAGGAAGCCACGCTTACCAGTGTGTGCATATACATATCGTAAATATGAAAAATGTTATTCTGACTAAATCCGTCAAGGGGCTTTAATTCGGGAATAAATTCAAAAATTATCTCTTTGAAGTTATTTAAAATTTCAAGACAGCTTTCTCCCAGAAGAAGCTTGTTAAGTTCGGAATTTATTCTTTCCGAAGAAATGTTATTTATGAGTTGTTTTAATTTGCAGGCGGCATCAAAGGTTTTTTCTTCTACGTTGAAACCAAGAACTGAAGCAAAACGCATTGCTCTTAAAATTCTTAATGCATCCTCTGTAAAACGTTTTTCCGGCTCGCCCACACAACGGATAATTTTATTTCTTAAATCATCCTGACCGTTAAAACAGTCAATGAGACCTTCCTGTGGGTGATATGCCATTGCATTTACTGTAAAATCACGACGTTTTAAATCCTCTTTAAGATTTCGTGTGAAAAAAACCTCGTCGGGATGACGGTTGTTTTTGTATTCGCCGTCAACTCGGTAGGTTGTTATTTCCAGATGCATACTTTCGATAACCACAGTAACTGTGCCGTGTTTTAAGCCGGTTTCAATAGTTTTATAATCTGAAAAGGTGCTTAAAATTTCTTCGGGCAGGGCAGAAGTGGTAATATCAAAGTCAGACGGAGTAAGATTAAGTAAAAAATCTCTCACACATCCGCCTACAATATATGCCTCAAAGCCATTATCGTTTAATATTTGTATTGCTTTTTTTACCTGTAGGGGAATAAGAAAATTCATTTTATCACCTTAAAGAATTTATAAAATCAGTCATTTCAAGAGAGACTGCATCCTTTTTTGAAACCACGTAAGCGCTTAACTTTGAAGCAGTGTCAAGAGCTTTTTGCAAATCTTTTTGTTTATAATATGTTGTTAAAAAAGCCGCGCCGAAACTGTCGCCCGCACCTACAGTTGAAACAATCTCTGCAGGAGCGGCATTTGCATAAAAGTACTTTTTATTTGCACAATCATACGCAAGTGAACCTTTTTCGCCTTTAGTAACTATTATGATTTTTATCTGAGGAAATTTTTCGGATAATTTAACCGCAGAAGCTTCCGTATCAGAATTTAATCCGAAAACAGTTTCGTTTATTACGGGAAGCTCTTCGTCGCTTATTTTTACAATTGTTGCGTTCTTTAGACATAACATTACACTTTCTTTGTTGTAAAATGGTGCGCGGATATTAAGGTCGGAATAAATTTCATGACTTATTTTTTCCGAAATAAGCTGTTTTACTGTTTCAAAATTATTTTTACTGCGAAGTGCAAGTGTTCCGAAAGCAAAAATATCAAAGGTGTTTTCCACTATTTCCGGCTTTTTTATATAATCGTAAGCAACATCGTTTAAAAGATTGTATGACGGAATTTTATTTTCATCAAGAGTAACGAGGCATTTGCCCGTTTCTTTATCAGGTACAATGGAAACGAAGTTTGTGTTTATATTGTATTTTTCGATTTCTTTAACTGTTGTTTTACCAAGTTCATCCTCTCCGACTGCGGAAAGCATATACGCTTCTGCACCCTGAATGGAAGCGTGTGCCGCAAAATTAAAAGGTGCTCCTCCAAGAGTTTTATAATCAGGGAAAACATCCCATAAAACTTCGCCAAAAGACAATATTTTCATAAAAAATCACTCCGCTTACATTTTACAGTAAACGGAGTGGGTTGTCAAGGTAAAAATATTTAAGAAGAGTTCTTTCAAGCCAGTCGGTTGCCGTTTTCATTTGTTCCATACAGCTTTTTGCGTAATCGGTTAGTTCTTCACTTTTGCGGTTTCTTGCAATATTTTCTGTTTTTATTCCGCATAAATTCATATGATATTTAGCTGTAAGAGGATAGGGAAGACCTGCTTCGGTAAAGCCAAAGCTTCCAATTACCGATTGAATGATTTCTGCTTTTTCGGCTTCATTTTCGTAATTTAAACACATATGAGAATATAGCTTCGGATGATAATTCGCCATAATTCCACAATATCCGTCTGCACCGTTTTTCAGGGATTCAAGCAGAGTCTGACAGTTTGCATTAAGCAGTTTAAAATTACTTCCCTTTAACTGATTGCATCTTTCTTTCATTATAGCTGCATCACAACAGGTATCTTTCATATAATAGAATTTCCCCGTTGACAGACACCAGTCTAAAATTTTCGGAGTGACAAGTCTTTTGTATGGATAAGGGCATTCGTAAAATCCCAGCTTTACATCGTCGGGCAGAAGTTTTAAAAGTTTTTCTGCGTTTGCAATAAAAACATCGTCTCCTTCGTTGTTTACATCAAGACGGTTGGTGATAAGAATAAGTGCATCGGTGTCGGATTCCCATACGGCATTTAATTCTTTTGCCTGTTCTTCTATGGTGTCGCTTGTGTGACCGGAGGAAACAACTGTAAATTTTCTGTTGTGCGTTTTTTCAAGCTCTTTTGCGCGCTTGTAAACTATTTGATTAATTTTAAGCTTTTCCTCAAGCGTCAGATAAAAAATTTCGCTTGACTGACAAATTGCAAATATTCCGGTAAGACCGTTTTCAAAATACCAGTCCACATATTTTTCTGTTGTTTTATAATCTACTGTTCCGTCGGCGTTGTAGGGTGTTATCATAGTTGTAAAAATATCCATATTTTATTCTCCTTGTTAAGTTTATGCTTTTATTGTATTTCAACTGTGCGGTTTATTCAATACCGTTAACGGACTATATTTTATAATTTTGAGACATTTTTGTTGACTTTTTTAGCTGAAAATGATATCTTTAAACGGGTGATGGTATGAAAATAATATACAAGCAAACAGAAAGCAATTTTTTTGGAACAGAAAACTGTTATATGAAACATCTTCAGCCTGAACATGACACAAAAATGATTACAGATAAAATGCATCATCACAGAGGGTATGAAATTCATATAACAAAAAACGGCTGGCAATGCTATGAGGTTTGCGGTAAAAAATATAATATAGAAAAAGGACATTTCCTTATAATTGCTCCGGAGGATGAGCATAAAATACTGGAATGCGGTAAGGATACGGAGAAAATTTCGCTGTTTTTTATTTATGGGGAAAACAGAGGTGTTAGTTACTCTGGCAAGCTTAGTGACAGAATGCTTGATAACATAAAATATATAATTTCTGAAAATGAAAGCAGAACAGTTTATTCAAACAAGCTGATTGAAAACCGTGTGATGGAGTTAGTGATGCTCTTTTTACGTGATTCGGGAATGAAAGAGGCAAAGGAACAGAAAAATCTTTTTGTTGAGGATGCCAGAGTAGCACTTGCAAGACAGTATATAAGGGATAACATAGTTAAGAATATCAAGGTATCAGATATAGCGTGTTATTGCTATTTGAGTACAAAACAGCTTACACGGCTCTTTTTGAAATACGAGGGAATATCTCCTGCCGGTTATATTCATAAACAGAAGATTCTATACATAGAAAAACTCATTGAAAATAAAAATTTTTCGTTAAGGGAAATAAGTGAAAAAATGAATTTTTCAAGTGAATACTATTTTAATTCCTTTTTTAAAAAGCATTATGGTATGCCGCCCGGAGTGTATCGTAATACAATGAAATAAATTTATGACGAAAAATTTCGCACATGAAATTATTGACATATAACATTTCGGGAGATATAATTAAATGGAAGGGTAAAAAGTACTGTGTTTTTTCAGATTGGTTCGGATAATTACCGTCAGGCTAATCACAAAAGGGGAGTAAATAATGGAAACAGAAAAATTAGAAAGAGCTAAACTTTATATGGAAAAACTGGCAAACGGCATTAATCCTATTGATAACACTGTTATTCCCGATAATGATACTGTTAACAATGTAAGACTTTCGCGGTGTTTTTTTTATATTGCAGATGTTCTTGGCAAGGTTGTTGAGGACAGTAAAAGAACTGAAAAAAAGAAAGTGAAAAAAGTGCCTTTTGATATTTCGTTTGAGGTTGTTCAGCAGTTTCCTTTTTCAGGAAGTCCTTTGCCTGTAAGTAAAATTGCGGAAAATATCAATTCTCTTATAGATACAGAATTTATGAAGAAAATTACATATAAGAATATTACTGACTGGTTGATTTCCATAGGAATGCTTTCCGTTATAACAAACGGAGCGGGGAAAAGTACTAAAATCCCCACCGAAGCCGGGATTGAAATCGGGATTTCCACCGAAGACAGAATAGGGAAAAACGGACCTTATACTGCGGTTGTTTATAATCTTGATGCTCAGCATTTTATAGTTGATAACATAGATGCGGTAATCAATCATATGATAAAAAAAGATGCTTAAAAAAGCATCTTTCAGACTGTCGAAGAACCCGTTTTGCATTAAGCAAAAATCGGGTTTTTCTTCATATTTATTAAATTTAAGATAAAAATGAGTAAGTTGGAAGGGGTATTATTGCCCTTCCATTTCCATTTGGCAAGCTTTTTTAAATT
>JAFQLQ010000016.1 GCA_017414505.1 Clostridia bacterium | reverse complement strand
GGTGTCGGCAGAAGTGCCGTTGCTGCTTCTGCATATATGAGCTGTTCCCGTATATACAATGACTATGACGGAATACAGCACGATTACACAAGAAAACAAGGTCTTGTTTATGAGCAAGTGCTATTATCGCCACAAGCACCGCCGGAGTGGAAAGACCGAAGTGTTTTGTGGAACGCAGTTGAAGAAACGGAAAAGACAAAGGACAGCAGACTTGCAAGGGAATTTGTTGTTGCGTTACCTACGGAGCTATCCAAAGAAGAAAATATATCCTTGCTTACGGAGTATGTGCAGGATAACTTTGTTAATGACGGAATGTGTGCCGATTTCTGCATACACGATACAGACGGACACAACCCACACGCACATATTATGCTTACGGTCAGACCGCTTGACGAAAACGGCAAATGGCAGAACAAGACCGAGAAAGAATATTTGTGTATAAAGGACGGTGAGGAAAAAGGCTTTACATCAAGCGAATACAAGACCACACAGCTTGACGGTTGGGAGAAACAATATCAGTACATAGTCGGCAAAAAGAAAGTATATATGCCACCATCACAAGCCGAGCAACAGGGATATGAACGAGCTTCAAAATATCCCAAAAGCACACGCTACGGCAGACAAAACCCCATCACTGAACGGTGGAACAGCGAAGAACAGCTTTTGATATGGCGAAAGAATTGGACAGATATAAATAATCTGTATTTAGAGCGTAAAAACCTTGATGAACGCATAGACCACCGAAGCCATAAAGAGCGTGGAATTGACGAACAGCCTACCATACACGAAGGAGTTACCGCAAGAATAATTGAGCAGAAAGGCGGCACTTCCGAGCGTTGCGAAATCAACAGGCAAATTAAAGCAGATAACAAACTGCTCCGTGAGCTTAAAGAAATCATCAAAAATCTTGCAAAAACAGTTATGGAATCCATGCCCAAGATTGCACATGCACTTGAAAAACTGCGTGGCACAATGATTCATTGCAGATATGTAATATCCTTTACGGATAAATGGAAAACCGCAAAGAAACAGGAAGTCATTGCACTTGAAATCGGTTATAGTAAATATTCTGATATTACAGACAGATTGCAAGATAAAATTGCAGAGCGAAAGCAACTGCAAGCAGAAAAACAAAGAACACCTGCAATTAAGGTTTTCAGGCATAAGGAATTGACACAAGATATAACCGAACTGTCGGAGCAGATAGAAGAATTACGCACAGACGGAGAATTGATTTTATCTATGTACCGTGCAGATGATGTCAGGGAGTTAAAAACCAAAATCAACAATATCCAAGAAGCCATGCCGGTTATGGAACGGCACGCAGAAGAAAGCCGAGAAAAATTGAATTTTGCACAAAATGAATTTGCAGAATTAAAGCTACAATCACAGGACTTTGATGCAGACGATCTGGAAGATTTGCGTTATGCAGTAAGACCGCAGACCGAAGCAGAAACCGCAGACGATTTGCAAAAGATTTACGATAAATCATTTGACAGAGATTTGTTTTCTTCTGCAAGGACAGAAACAGATAATTTCACAGGTGAAGCGGAACGCCGTTCAATCCGCAAAATGCTTGAACGCACCAAAACACAGCAACATCCATACCGTCAATCGAAACAGCATAGCCACGATGATTGGGATATGGAGTTGTAATTTTTGTTGTACCTGAATATTCTGCACTTTCTTTTTGTCTGTTAGTGCGGTTAGCACTATATAAAAATCATAAACTTGTGCATAAGTGAGAAAATGAACTAAAACGACACCTTTTTTCCTAAAATCATTGCATTTAATGTAAAAATATGCTATAATTTGTATGCTAGACTATTATACTTACAATAGGGTAAGTATAATTTTTTCTCGCAAGGTGTACGCTATTTTGGTAAAAGCGTACACTCTGACTTCATAACCTTGTGAGGAAATGTAAGTATAAGTGTCTAGCAGCCTTATCGTCAGGGTTGTATGTTTTTCGTGCGTAGCTCTGAAATATGGGCTACGCATTTTTGTTTTACTGTACTGTTTATTGTACATAAAAATTGATATAATTACGCTATAAGTGCAAAATATAATGTTCTTTTTAACATATGAAAAATAAAAGGAGAAAAATATATGCCTATAATTAAGATAATTAGTAATCCATATCAGAAAAAAATTGCCTTTAAAAGATTTGATGAAGCAGCTCAATTATGGATTGACATAACAATAGAAAATTACCCTAGCAGTAAACTTTTGAGAGATAAACTTATCAAAGGTTTCTTTCCGTTTAAAGTTAAAGACATAGTTGATGAGATAATAGCTGAATATCACATTAACAATGATAAAATTGAAATTGTCTTTGAAGGAACTGAAGATGAATATAAAGAATTAGCAGAATTATGTAAGAGCGATGAATATGCTGAAACTATAAAACTGTCTAAATCAGAGAGTTATTTAGAAAATGCTCGTGATATTCTTCCCGAAATCAATGATTTATACAATGATAACATTAGACCACTTATCAATCATAGCGTAACTGATTATGAAAAGGTAAGCAAGGAAATAGATAAATATTCAGATGCTTCAAACGATATTATCCCTATTTGTGTATTAGGTAATTACAGTGCAGGAAAATCCACTTTTATTAACGCACTTATTGGTAGCGAAATTCTCCCAAGCGGTGCGGAACCTGTTACAGCAAAAATATATAGAATAAAACAATCTGAATTTACCGATAGAGCATATATTCAATTAAGATATGACCAAGACCCCGTAAAAATCAAATTTGACGAAAACAGCTTTAAAATACAGTTAGGCTCTAATGCTTTAACCGAACAACTTACAAACGAATTACAAGAAGTAGAAAACGCCAGCATTACAGCTTATGTAAATAAAGCATTGGAAGTTATAAATAATTTTGATACAAAAAATGCGGAAGATAAGGTTTCAGAAGTAATTGAAATTGAAGTGCCTTTTGTTTCGGGACTTTGGAGAGAAACCACAAAACAGTTTTATATCTTTGATACTCCCGGCTCAAATTCAGCTTCAAATGACAAACATTTAAGGGTTCTGAAAGATGCAATGTCAAGCCTTTCAAATGGACTTCCTATTTTTATTTCAGAGTTTGATGCTTTGGATAGTACAGATAATGTAAATCTTTATAAAGAAATCGAGAAGATGGACGAAATTGATGATAGATTCACAATGATAGTTGTAAACAAAGCTGATACTGCTGAATTAGATAAAGGCGGTTTTTCAAAAGATAAAGAAGAACGCATTTTAGCACAGGCAATACCAAAAAATTTATATAAAGGCGGAATATACTTTGTATCTTCTATTATCGGTTTGGGAGCTAAAAGTAAAGGTGAATTTATAGATGACCATTATGCTGAACTTTTTGATGAAAAGCACACTAAATTTGAAGATGCTTCTTCACGCTTCTACAAAACATTATATAAATATAATATTATGCCGGAACAGCTTAAAAACAATTCGCTTAAAAATGCTGAAAGCATTTCAGACTTGTTATTTGCTAATAGCGGCTTATACACAGTAGAAAGAGAAATACAGACATTTGCAGGTAAATATTCGTCATATAACAAGTGTCAGCAAGCTCGTCTTTACTTAAATCAAGCAATCGAAATTGTGCAAGAAGATGTAAAATCAGCAAAGGCAAGCCGAGAAGAAAAGAAACAGGCAATGAACAATGAATTGGAGGAAAACAAAAAACAGCTTATAGATAAAATTGAAACTACAAGCACAGACTCACAATCAGAATTTAATGATACATACAATTCATATATGATAACTCTTAGCCGAGAAGCTGATGATGATTTTTCTGCTGATGAAATTAAAGCACAAGAGGAAGAAATCAAATCAAGCAAAAAAGCTGATAACTCTTATAATGACAGAGAAGATGATGCAAAAAAAGCTGCCGCAAAGATTTTAAGTAATTTCAAAAAGAACGCACAAAATATTTTCAGCAAGGATGGACTTCACGCAATTAAAACTTTGGGTAAGGATTTTATTGATGACATCAAAGATACTACAGAAAACATTGATGTTCTCCTTGATACGAAGAAAAATATAAATAAAGAAACTGCTGAAAAGTTGCTTAAAGATGTAACAGACGAGTTCAATGCAAGATTTGAAAAAGCACAAACAACTCTTGATGAAAAATCAAAAGCGTTTTGGGAAGAAAAAACACAGGCTCTAAAAGACTTGTTACTTGTAATTGTTACAGGAACAACAGCTTTAGATGAAGAACAGAGAACCGAACTTGCAGAAATAATTATGACTTATGATAATATTGTATTTGAAACTCATCCGGCAGAGAAGCTGCTTCGAGAAGATTTCAAAAAAGGTATAAAGTTCGGTGATTTTGTACTTTACGAATTTGATAAGATTGACATTGACAAACTTGCAGAAAGATATAGTACAGAAATGACACGAAAAATAAGTGAAATTCGTAGTACAATTCAAGGAAGTCATAGAAAAAGCTTCAAAGATTGGAATGACAGCTTGGTAAGCACTTTGAGAGATAATATTGTCAAGTATAGCCCTATGCTTACAGCAAAGGCACAAGAGATACAGCAAGAAGAAAAGAAGATTTCTGAATTAGAGGCAAAGTTAAACGAATTTGCGGTTTACACAAAAATGATTGCCGAAATGATGGAATGGAAAACATTTTAAGCAATCGCATAACGGCAAGGAGGTACACTTATGGGAATTAAAAAGATGATTTCAAAGGCAGGAGAAAAAGCCGCTAATAAAGTTGCAAAACTCGCCGCTTTAAGTCCCGAACAATTAGAAGAAGTACAAAATAATAGAGATAAATATTTATCTGAAATGCCCGACCCTAACGATGCTGTCGCTGAAGAACTTACCAAAAGACTATTGGCAGCAAGTAGTGTTGAGATTTTTAATGCTTATTTACCCCAATTACAGGACTTATATGTGCCTGTAAAAAAAGAAGTCGAGTATGACGGTATTCCATTTAATCCCGAATACAATATTAGATACTTTAATATAACAAAATGGGTAACGGATAAAAAAGAAAACAATTTAGAAAAACTTGTTAATGTGTATGAAGTTTTATCTAACGAAGCATGTAATATTGCTTTGATTTTCAACAGAAAATGCTATACTACAGAAGTTTTTCTTGCTGTTGTCAACACTCAAAATGCTGACAATAATGTTGATATTGATAATTATAAAGAAAGACTTGCTAATGCAATTAAAGGCAATTTCCCCGGTTCTGAATTATCAGAAGCTAAAAGTGGAACTTTACCTTGCTTTATGAATGAAAATGCCTACTCTGTTGCGAGTGCATCTAATATTCCAACTGAAAAATCAGAAAAATTTATCAGCCAAACAATAGAAAAACTGATTGATGGTTGTGTTCCCGAAACAAACACAAAGGAATATACCATTATTCTTTTGGCTACTCCTATTTTAGATGTACAGGAAAGAAAGCTCCGCCTTGCAGAATTTTATTCCGGACTTGCACCATATTCCAATTGGTCAACTAACTTTACATACACAGAGAGCAACGCAACAAATTCATCCGCTACTGTAGGAGTAAATGTTGGAGCAAGTGCAGGAATACAGAATGGACAAAATCAATCTGTTACAGGTACGCAAGGTGTTACAGACAATACAAGCCAAACTGCAACCGAAGGCACAAATTCAAGCACCGCCACAGGCGAAAACTCATCAACAACTAAAACAACAGGTACTAACGGCTCAATTTCCGAGTCTGTTATGCCGATGGGAGTTGGGGTTTCTGCAACACAAGGCACATCCAAATCGACAGGCACAACTACAGGCACTTCAAAAACCCTTACAGAAGGTGTTTCAAAATCACTTGCAAAAACTTTAGGCAGAGCTGTATCTTCTTCTGTTGCAAAAACAGCAGGAGTTTTCAGCAGTACAAACTTTGGTGTAAATTTTGGTGCTAACTTTGCCCGTTCTTCAAGTGTTACTGCAACAATCGGTAAAAACGAAGGAATAACGCAGAATTATACTAACTATACCATTAAGCACGCTTTGGAGCTTCTTGAAGAACAAATGAAGCGATTTGAACAAAGTACAGCACTTGGAATGTGGGATTTTGCCGCTTATGTTTTAAGTGAAGACCAAAATGTTGCAAATAATGTTGCACATTCCTATGTTGCTTTAACACAAGGTAGCGACTCATATATGTCCCAATCAGCTATAAACTTGTGGCGTGGTGATATGGGAGAACATAGTGATGATGCAAAAGAGATTTGTGATTATTTGAAAGAACTCAGACACCCTGTGTTTGGTTTAAGCCCTGCATTAGTAACTCTTGATTCTACCTTCTTGGTCTATCCAACTGTTACAACTGCAACAACAAGTTTGTCAGGAAAAGAATTAGCATATTCATTAAATTTTCCACAAAAATCTATAGTCGGCTTGCCTGTTATAGAATGTGCTGAATTTGGAAGAAATATATCTACATACGATAATATCGAAACAACCACTGATACTTTAAAGTTAGGTAATATTTATCACATGCAAAGTAAAGAAAAAGGGATTGTCGAACTATCAAAGCAATCTTTAGCTTCACATACTTTCATTACGGGAAGTACGGGCTCCGGCAAAAGTAATACTGTCTATAAAATTTTAGATGAAGCATTAAACAAAGACATTAAATTCCTTATTATTGAGCCTGCAAAAGGAGAATATAAATCTGTTTTCGGTATGGCTAATGATGTAACAGTTTACGGCACAAACCCCGAAATAGCTGATTTATTAAAAATCAATCCTTTCAGTTTTCCTAAAGGAATACATATTTTAGAGCATCTTGACCGTCTTGTAGAACTTTTCAATGTGTGTTGGCCTATGTACGCAGCTATGCCCGCTGTGCTGAAGCAAGCTGTCGAAAGAGCATACACACAAAGCGGTTGGGATTTAAACACATCTAAAAACAAATACGGAGAAAATATTTTCCCGACCTTTACCGATGTTGCATCTAATGTTAAAGCCATTATAGATACAAGCGAGTATGACAATGACAACAAAGGTGCTTATAAAGGTGCGTTATTAACAAGACTTCAATCTTTAACAAATGGAATTAACGGAATGATTTTTGTACAAGATGAAATTCCTACAACTTCCTTGTTTGAAGAAAATGTCATAGTTGATTTAAGCAGAGTAGGTTCAAGCGAAACAAAATCCCTGATAATGGGTATGCTTGTTTTAAAACTGCAAGAGCATAGAATGACAACATCCTCTGCTATCAATCAAGAACTAAAGCATATTACAGTATTGGAAGAAGCTCATAATATTTTAAAGCGTACATCTACAGAACAAAGTTCTGAAACTGCAAACCTTATAGGTAAAAGTGTAGAAATGATTTCAAACTCTATTGCAGAAATGAGAACTTACGGCGAAGGCTTTATAATAGTTGACCAAGCTCCCGGACTTTTGGATATGTCAATAATCAGAAACACAAACACAAAAATCATTATGAGGCTGCCCGATTTTTCAGACAGAGAGCTTGTCGGCAAATCTGCAAATTTAAATGATGACCAAATTACTGAACTTGCAAAACTTCCGTGTGGTGTTGCTGCTGTATATCAAAACGAATGGATACAGCCTGTTCTTTGCAAGGTCGATAAATTTGATGATTTTGCAGGACAGTATGAATACACAATGGACGAAAGTATTTATGCAGATGCCGATGGAGAAATGGTAAAAGGCTCTCTTTTAGATGTCATTATGAATAAAGAAATCTTTAGAAAAACAGACTTCTCCACTATTGAAAAATTAAAAAGCGAGATTATAAAGTCCAAAATTGATACTGTTGTAAAATGTGATTTTATAGAATACTTGACATCTGAAAAAGAAAATGCAATCGAAAAATTAAGAGTATTATTATACGATTTACTTGAAGCTCGTAATGCTATTATTGCTTCGCAAGATTGCAACAATATCAACGAATGGGTACATTCTGTTGTTGATGGCTTATCTCCGTCAATTAAGAATTACACTAACAAGCAGATAGACTTAGCATTAGCCCTTATTCTGTACGAACAGGCATTGAGAGATAAAAACTACAATGATATTTTCTGTCGGTTTACAGAAATCTACAAAAATGAAGGTGGTGTATTTTAATGTTTGATATGAAATCAGCAGATGTAGCTGAAACTAAAAAGCCGGAAGCTACTGAATTTAAAGAAATCAAACCCGAAAATAACACCTCTGTAAATGAAGCAAAAGATTTTTGGAATAAAGAATTTGAAACTATGGAAAATGAAGCATTGGAAGATGCCACTCAAAAATACATTGATGATGTTAGAGAAAAGTCTGAATTTAAAGACACTATTCCCGAAAAACCTTTTGAAGCATCAGATTTAAGAAAAGTTCCTATTGAAGAAACTGCTGTAATGCGTGAAGAATTTGCAAGGACAAAATCAGACTTAATACAGCAATGGGAAGAAAAACACGGATGTTCGTGGCCCACATACAAAGAAGATGTGTATATCACGAATAAAAATGGCGATAAGGTTTTGGTTAGAGAAGCAGGAATGAAATATGATGCTCACCACTTGCAAGCATTAAGTTTAGGCGGCAAAAATGAAGTGAGCAACATAACACCGTTAAGAGCTGACTTACACTATGACCATAGAGGTGTTCACGCTTTAGGTAGTCCTTATGATAACTTAAACAAAATGGTGCGAGGTATAAACTGATGAATAAACAAGACTTTTTAAATTCCTTAAATAACATTCAAGTGAATAATAAAAAAGTTTCTATGGTTGAAGAAACTTATGAAGGCAAGTTTTCTAATGTGGTTAATTCCATTCTTTCATCTTGTGATAAACCCTTGTTTATAGATGACACCCGTCTATTGACATATAACGAAATATTGGATGCTGATGAAGATTTGGGAACGAACTTTATTCAGCAACAACTTCTCCCTCTTTTCGATTGTGGAGATAATGATTTTATTGTTTATCATATAACGAAAGATAGTTGGTCTTTATATAACATAATTGATGAATGTGTTTTTAAAAATGTAAAATCACTTGATGAATTACTTTAAAACGATTGGAGGGAGTTCTAATTGATACACTTCTCAGAAAAGTTTACAAAGCAAGAGAGTTTTGAACTCCCTTCTGCCGAAAACTTCAAAGAAATAAAACCTATTCTTTCTGCTTCTCCCGATGAAGCACAGGAGTTTTGGAATAAAATATTTGATGGAAAAGAAACTGCACACGATGCTTTTGATTTAAGCGAAGATGATATAATTGCAGAAATATATGACAGGGACGAAAATGAATTTCAATTTGATTTTGATGCAAATTCTCCCAAAATCAAAGAAGCTTTACTTCCATTTGAAGAAAATAATTGGAACGAGCTTTCTGAAATTGAAAAAGCAACTGCTATTGATAATTTAGTTAATATACTTTCTGTAGAACTAAAACTTTCGGAAAAGCCTAGTGTAGAGTTTTTTGAAGCCGATAAAAACAACTGTGGCTGTTACGTAAGTGGCGAAAACAAAATTCGCATAAACAAAAACACCTTTGATAGTCCAAGTGAAGTTGTAGATACGATTGCTCACGAAATTCGACACGCATATCAATATGAGCGTGCAAACATCGGAGAAACTTATATAGATATTCTTTACCGATACAACTTCTTAAACTACATAGAGCCTACAAAAATAGACAAAAAATATGTTAATTTTACAGACTATCAAAATCAACTTGTTGAAGCTGAAGCACGAGCTTTTGCAAAACTATTTAAGATATAGGAGGACAACAGTATGAGCGAAATAATTAAAGAATATTATAGCAAGGCTGATATTATGCCCTTACTATTAAAAACTAAGTTATCCAAATTTGAAAAACATCCCGATATTGCAAATGAATTTGAGTATTGGATTAAGAATAATAGTTATATGCTAGAAAGCAGCATTTCAATCAATGGATACACAGCGGAAAAACTCGCTTCTCTGTCTGAATATTTAGATGGTGAGGGTGCGTTTATGATGCTGATTGAATTGAGGGAAAATCCAACAAAAGCTATGACAAAAATAGAAAACGGATTTGAAATTAAGTAAAAAAGAGGTGGCTACTATGGCAAAAAGCAAATGGGTATCCTTTTTTCTCTGCTTATTCTTAGGGTACATGGGAATCCATAAGTTCTATGAGGAGCGGATTCTTTTGGGAATTTTATATTTGTGTACAGGAGGATTATTTGGTGTTGGTGTAATAATTGATTTAATTGTTTTGATTTTCAAACCAAATCCTTACTATCCATAATTACTTCGTTGATTTTAGTCGCTTCAATGTGAGATTTTATCAAATTTATAAAAATTTTGAAAAATATTAGATTTACCCTTGACAAAATTCCTATTATTATAAATATTGTGCGTTAAAAACGCAAATAAATTTACGGAGAGATAAAATGGAAAAATCAAAAAATATTCTAAAAAACACATTTGTAGTGGCAATTCTTGCAATTTTATGCTGTGCCCTCTGGGGTAGTGCCACACCGTTTATTAAAACCGGCTACGAGCTTATGCTTCCTCATAAAGATGTACCGTCAACAATTCTTTTTGCGGGAATAAGATTCACATTTGCAGGAATAATTACAATTGTAATTTACAGCATAGCAAGAAGAAAATTTCTTGCTCCCAAGCGTGAAAATCTTGGCAAAGTTGCAACTGTGGGAATGTTCCAGACTGTAATTCAGTACATATTCTTCTATGTAGGGCTTGCAAACACAACAGGCGTAAAAGGTACTATTGCAAGCGGTTCCAATGCATTTTTTACAATCATAATCGCAAGCCTTATTTTCAAGCAGGAAAAGCTTACATTGAAAAAGCTTGTTGCCTGCCTTATAGGATTTGCAGGTATTGTTCTTATCAATATAAACGGACTTGATTTTACAATGAATTTTATGGGCGACGGATTTGTGCTTATAGGTGCTATTTCATACGGATTTTCCTCAGTGCTTATAAAGCGTTATTCAAAATACGAAGATCCCGTTGTCATAAGCGGCTATCAGTTTATTATGGGCGGAATATTTATGATAATTGTTGGACTTATTTCCGGAGGAAAAATTACTGTAAATTCTGCCGCTGCTGTTGGTGTTTTAACCTACCTTTCATTCCTTTCTGCCGTTGCATACGCATTATGGGGTGTACTGCTTCAGTACAATCCGGTTTCAAAGGTTTCGATTTATAACTTTATGACTCCTGTTTTCGGAGTTCTGCTGTCAAATCTGATGCTTAAAGAATCAAGCAACGTTGCTCCGCTTAATCTTATTTTAACTCTGATTCTTGTATGTACCGGAATAATTATGCTGAATTATAAAAAATCTGAATAAGTAAAAAATTAATCCGTCGGATAAAATCCGGCGGATTTTTTTGCAAAAAAAATCGACATTGCATAAATCAATGTCGCTCCATTGTAAGACCATGAATCTTAACAATAATAAAATAAAAAGGAGGGAAGGAAAAAAATCGTGTGGTTCTTTTATATAATAACAAAAATCTACAAAAAAATCAAGTGACTTAATTAACGAATATATCAAATCATTTGAAATATTTTTGTAGATTTTTAACAAAGTTTATCTGTCGATATTACCAAAAAAGCTTTTTACGATATTTTTCAATATTTCATTTTCATCATAAGTTACCAACTCGTCCATCAGTTTATCTGTTACAGAGGTGAATGTTAATATAACAGCAAAGCCTTTATCATCGGTTTTCTCGTAAGAAATTTCTCCGTTATTAACATACATAAAATCAATAATTTTTCTGTATTTGGAACGAATATCGGTATTTTCCCATTTTTCTTTCTGCGAAGCATTTAGCGGATTATTAAGAAAGTCAATTAAATTATCGTAATTGTTTTCTTTTTCAGAAATTATTAAGGATATAGTCGATTTGGAAAACTCGAAATCGATATTTATTTCTGACTTTGATTCAGCACATTCTGAAATAACAGAAACTACTCCTGTTATAACACCTGCAAGAGAATCATAGTGTGACAGAACATCTTTCGGGGAATCAACCTTATTTACCTTAACATGAGAATTTATATTTTCCATGGTAAAATAGTTGTTTATATTTGTTGCTATACGTTCTGACAGTTTTACGGGATTAACAGGACGCATTACGATAGGCTGTCTGCATTCCTTGTTTATATACTGATGTATAATTTCCCTGTAATATGTGTGATTCTTTGCTATGCCGGTATAAATTGTTTTCAATGCTTTTAAATATTCAGGATTTTGTTTTATAACATCCTGTTCTTTCAGCATTTCAATACAATTAAGAACGTTACACATATTTGATTTCATATGGTAGTCTCTGATACCGGAAGGATCATAAATTTTATCTGCCGCCGTAAGCTGTACCATCTTTTCGGGAGTGGCGTCATCAGTCAATAAAGTTTTTATAAGAATATACTTTTCATCGTATTTTGGTGTTATAAATTTAATTTCACACTCGGCTGAAAAGCCGGGTGTGAAATCAAGAGTTGCTTTTATCTCGTTATTGTTCGTTAAATTTTCTTTAAGAAATTTAACATTATCCTTTGAAACGAATTTATTTATATTAAATCCTGTAACTGTATCAAGTAAACAATTAAGATGATAAAGAGCAGAAATATTTGCGAAAACAAGTTTCCAATCCTTTGAAAATATCATAACTAACTCATCGTAGCTATTATAAAATTCAAACATTAATTAGAACTGTCCTCTCTTTGTATATTTAGTGTGAAGAAGCTCGTGAGCCTTGTGGCTGTTGGGTTCTCCGAAGAAATCTTTGTACAGTAAATCAATTGTGGGATTTAAGTGAGATTTTCTTAAAGGAGCATTTTTATCTTCTTCATAAAGAGCTTTTGCTCTAAGTGCTTTAATATCATTATCAGCCCAGCATTTAGCATCTCTTATGGGCTGACCGCCACCGTTTACGCAACCGCCGGGGCAAGCCATGATTTCAATAAAGTCGTATTTAACAATGCCGGCTTTCATATCATCAAGAACTTTTCTTGCGTTTGCAGTACCGTTTATAACAGCGATTCTTACATCTTTGCCTGCAAGGTTTAAAGTAGCTTCTTTAATACCTTCAGTACCTCTTACAGCTTCAAAATCTACGCTTTCAAGCTCTTTGCCTGTAAGAATTTCAGAAACTGTTCTTAAAGCAGCTTCCATAACACCACCGGTAGCACCGAAGATAACAGCTGCACCTGTTGCATCGCCGAAAGGCTGATCGAAGTGAGATTCTTCAAGAGCATTAAAGTCGATACCTGCAGATTTAATCATCTTAGCAAGCTCTCTTGTTGTGATAGAAGCATCTATATCTTTGATGCCGTCTCTGCCCATTTCTTCTCTGGAAGCCTCAAATTTCTTGGAGGTACAGGGCATAACTGCAACTACATATAAATCCTTGGGATCAATGTTGTTCTTTTCGCAGTAGTAAGTTTTTAATACTGCACCGAACATTTCCATAGGAGATTTACAGCTGGAAAGATTATCTGTGAACTCAGGATAGTAGTGTTCGCAGAATTTAACCCAACCGGGGCTGCAGGATGTGATAAGAGGAAGATTTTCACCTTTTGTAAATCTGTTGATGAATTCTGTTCCTTCTTCCATAATTGTAAGGTCAGCGCCTGTATCTGTATCGAAAGCTCTGTCAGCACCAAGCTCTTTGATAGCTGTAACCATTTTGCCGGTTACGGGAGTTCCGATAGGAAGACCGAATTCTTCGCCAAGAGCTGCTCTTACAGCAGGAGCTGTCTGGAATACAACGTGTTTTGTAGAATCCTGAATAGCAGCCCATACTTTTCCTGTATCGTCTCTTTCGGTAAGAGCACCGGTAGGACAAGCTGTAATACACTGTCCGCAGTAAATACAGGGAGCTTCAGCCATAGAAATATCAAAAGCAGCACCGATATTGGTAATGAATCCTCTTTCTTTAGCCTGAATAACTTTGATAGCCTGTTTGTCACAAGCAGCAATACATCTTCTGCAAAGGATACATTTGTTGTTATCTCTTACGATAGATGTAGACTGATTATCAATTTCAAAAACAGATCTTTCACCTTCATAGGTTAATTCGTTCAAGCCAAATTCTTCAGCAAGAGTCTGAAGTTCGCAGTTTCTGTTTCTTGAACAGGTTAAGCATCTCTTATCGTGGTTGGAAAGAAGAAGCTCTAAAGTGATTCTTCTGGATTTTCTAACCTTTTCTGAATTAGTGAAAACTTCAAGGCCGTTGGATACGGGGTATACGCAAGCAGCCTGAAGACTTCTTGCACCTTTGATTTCAACAACACAGATTCTGCAGGCACCGATTTCGTTGATATCCTTTAAGTAGCACAATGTGGGAATATGTATATTCGCAGCTTTAGCGGCCTGAAGAACAGTATAGTTTGAAGGCACTGTTATTTCTTTATTGTTAATTTTAAGTGTAACCATATTTTCCATTTTAAACTTCCTCCTTACTATTTTTTCTCAATCGCATCAAAGTGGCACTTAGAAATACATACGCCGCATTTAATACATTTGGATGTGTCAATTTTGAATCCTTCTTCTCTGCTGCCTTCGATTGCGCCAACAGGACAGTTTTTCTGACACAGACTACATTTTTTACATTTATCCTGGATGATTGAGAACTGAAGTAAGTTCTTACATACGCCTGCAGGACATTTTTTATCAACGATATGAGCAATATACTCATCTCTGAAATATTTTAAAGTACTTAAAACAGGGTTTGGAGCTGTCTGGCCAAGACCGCAAAGTGAAGAGGATTTAATTGTTTCGGAAAGCTCTTCAATTTTGTCTAAGTCTTCCATTGTAGCGTTACCGTCTGTAATTTTGGTAAGAAGCTCAAGAAGTCTCTTTGTACCAACACGGCAGGGACTACATTTACCGCAGGATTCATCAACTGTAAATTCAAGGAAGAATTTAGCAATATCAACCATACAGGTATCTTCATCCATTACGATAAGACCACCGGAACCCATCATTGAACCGATTTCAAGAAGTGAATCGTAGTCAATCGGAATATCAATCATAGAAGCAGGAATACATCCGCCGGAAGGGCCACCTGTCTGAGCAGCTTTGAATTTTTTACCGTTGGGGATACCACCACCGATATCATAAACAACTTCTCTTAGTGTTGTACCCATAGGAATTTCAACAAGACCTGTGTTGTTGATTTTTCCGCCAAGAGCGAATACTTTAGTACCTTTGCTCTTTTCTGTACCAAGACTTGCAAACCATTCAGCACCTTTTAGGATAATCTGAGTGATATTAGCATAGGTTTCAACGTTGTTAAGAAGTGTGGGTTTACCAAACAGACCTTTGATAGCGGGGAAAGGAGGACGAGTTCTGGGTTCACCTCTGTGACCTTCGATTGAGTTAAGAAGCGCTGTTTCTTCACCGCAAACGAAAGCACCTGCACCAAGACGGATGTCAAGGTCAAAGTTAAAGTCTGTTCCGAAAATATTTTTACCTAAAAGACCTAATTCTCTTGCCTGTTCAATAGCAATTCTTAGTCTCTTAACTGCGATAGGATACTCAGCTCTGATGTAAACGTAACCCTGGTCAGCGCCTACAGCGTAAGCTGCGATAGCCATAGCTTCGATAATGGAGTGAGGGTCACCCTCAAGAACGCTTCTGTCCATAAATGCGCCGGGGTCACCTTCGTCGGCGTTACAAGCAACGTATTTCTTGTCGCCTACTGCATCGTGTGTAAACTGCCATTTTCTGCCGGTGGGGAAACCGCCGCCCCCTCTGCCTCTAAGACCGGAATCGTTAATAATTTTGATAACGTCTTCGGGAGTGTACTCGGTTAAACATTTACCAAGAGCCTGATAACCGTCAAATGCTATGTAATCGTTGATGTTTTCAGGATCGATAACACCGCAGTTTCTTAAAGCAACACGAAGCTGCTTTTTGTAGAAATCTACTTCGTTTAAGGATTTTACACCGTTTTCTTCAACAGCTTCCTTATATAAATATTTGGTAACAATTCTACCTTTAACAAGATGCTCAGAAACAATTTCGGGAACTTCGTTTTCAGTAATTCCGCTATAGAAAGCACCTTCGGGATAAACAATAACAATGGGACCTACTGCACAAAGACCGAAGCAACCGGTTTTAACAACCTTAACTTCTTTATCAATGCCCTGTGCTGCAAGCTCTTTTTCAAGAGCGTCTATAACCTTCTGGCTGCCGGATGAAGTACAACCTGTACCACCGCATACCAAAACATGACTTCTGACAAAATCCATTTTTTTCACCTCATATATAAATTATATTACATTCCTTCTTGAATCAGTAAATCTGCACAGGGTTTGTTATTAACAAGATGTTCGTTAACAACCTTTGCAGCAGCTTCCTTGTTCATTTTAACATAAGTATATTTATTTCCGTCGGGAGTATAAACCTCAACTAACGGCTCAAGACGGCACATACCGATGCAGCCTGTCTGAGTAACAATAACATTATCAAGATTTCTTTTAGCTATTTCTTCGGAAAAAGCGTTAAGAACATCTCTTGCACCGGCAGCGATACCGCAGGTAGCCATACCAACAACAACTCTTATTTTACTGTCGTTGTCGCTTCTCATATTAACATTGGATAATGCTTTTTCTCTGATAGCAGCCAATTCAGCTAAACTTTTCATAATAAATTCATTCCTTTCAATTAATTATATAAGCTTTCGATATTTTCACCAAGGTATTCGTTAAGCCAGTTTCTTACATCCGGCTCGTTAAAAGGAACTCCTCCGAGAATTTCCTTTAGCTCCCTTGTGTCAAGTTTAAAATCCTTATCATTAACAGTATGAGTGTAAATAAAATCCGTAGCTTCACGCATTGTAATTAAGGTGAGCACAGTAGATTTTATATCTCCGAGAGGCTGTCTGTCGATATGGTCGTACATAAAAGCCGCTTTAAGATAAGTTCCCTCTCCGGGTGTGCTTTCTATGTGAAAGCTTCCTCCTGCCTGCTCACATGCAAGCTTTGTTAAGGGAATACCCAGTCCTACTTTTCTGGTGGTTCTTGTGGTGGTAAAGGGGTTTACAACATTTTCCAAAAACTCCTTATCCATACCGCAGCCGTTATCCTTTATTTCAAAAGAAATAATATTATCGGAAATTTTTTCAGTTACGGTAATTTCGATAAGCTTTGCACCTGCTTTAACCGAGTTTTCAACCAAATCCAGTATATGTAATGATAATTCCTTCATACCGTTAACCGTTAATGTATTTATCCAGAATACCGTCTACATCTTTATCGGTAATTCTTCCGTGAACGTCTTCTCCAACTGTGAATACAGGAGCAAGACCACAAGCACCGATACATCTGGTAGCTTCTAAAGAGAATTTACCGTCGGGAGTGCAACCGCCAACATCAATTCCAAGTCTTTCCTGAATTTTTTCAAGAATTTTACCGGAACCTTTAACGTAACAAGCAGTTCCAAGACATACACCAATGTGGAATTCACCCTTGGGATTTAAGGAGAACTGTGTATAGAAAGTAACAACTCCGTAAATCTCAGCAAGAGAAACATCCAGACCTTTGGAAATCATTGTCTGAACCTCAATCGGAAGATATCCGTAAATTTCCTGAGCCTCATGAAGAACGGGAATTAAAGCTCCGCCGGTGCCTTTGTACTTAGCGATAACTTTGTTAAGCTCAGCTTCCTGTTCCTTTGTTCCTTTAAAAGGGATTTTTGCAACTTCACTCATTTTAAAACCTCCGTTTTTTATGAATAATATTAATGTAATATTATGCTGTTTCGGATATATAAAATATCCCGATGCTGTGGGCAGAAATACCCAATATTGCATCATTGTTAATATTATAACAAATATAATTAAAAAAATCTACCCTTTTTACGAAAAAAAAGCAGATTTTTAAATTTTAATTCAATTTTCTCAAAATTTCACCAACATTTGCGTGCGAAATATCCAAAAAATTCACTTTTTCGCTGATTAATCCAAGATTATGAGCATCAGAATCGGAGATAATTTTACATTTTTCGATGTATGGATGAGCTTTTTTTAATTCATCGTTTTTTTCTTTATTATAAATTTCCACCGTTTTAAAATCAAGATCCGGCGGAATCATACCCAGATTGGAAATTATTGAATAGGAGGGACGGTCAATATGAGCAGGAATTGCCAGTGCGCCTATTTCCCTTAAATGTTTTACCGCATCATATACGGAAATGGATGTTGCACCCGAAAGAAGCATTTTTTCAATACCGATTATATTGTCCTCACAATCATAAATATGCTGCGGGCCGAAAACTGTTTCTTTGTTTTCTATTTTCGGTAATTTTGAATATACAAAATCACCGAATTCCCTTGCTCTTTCCATATCCGGAAAAAGACAAAGCATATGAAATTCCTCCGAAGTTTCAAGCTCCATTGCCGGAATATGAATAATATCCATCTGCTTTGCAACCTCTGCAACCGCTTCCAGATTAAGGGTAGAATTATGGTCGGCAACTGCAATAATATCAAGTCCTTTAAGCTTACTCATTCCAACTATGTTGTTGGGAGTCATATCGTCATCAGCACAGGGACTTAATGCAGAATGAATGTGCAAATCATAATAAAGCTTCATATATGCTTACCAAGAGCTTTGCAGATTTCGTAAGCGGACATTTCGGTAACCATAATCATAACCTCTTTATCCTCAGCGGTTTTTGTAATTATTTCTTCCAGTTCAAGACCTTCGGGAATAACTATAACGGAAGCCTCAGTAAGGCTTGCAACCGCAACAATGTTAAGATTTGTCTGAATGGTAATCCAGAGGTTATCTTCCTTTACATTTGCCATTGCCCAGCTCAAAAGGTCGCAGGCATAAACTCCGCTTATATTTCTTTCTTCCTGATTTTCGCAGGTTAATATTTTTCCGTTTAATATCTCTTTTGCTTCTTTTACGGTCATAATTTTACCCTCCGTTTTATTCTCCCCTACTCCTCGGGTTTTCTTAAAGGAGGAGGAAGATGACTTTCGATGCTGAGCATCTGATTTATAAGATTACGAACATTTTCTCTTATTTTAAAAATACAATCATCGGTTTCGGTAAATCCACGGACAACATCCTCGGCAAGAGCACGACAGCTTGGTGCACCGCAGGAGCCGCAGTCAATTCCGGGAAGCTCCGATTGAACCGCATCTATTTTATCAAGCATTTCCATCGCCTCAAGCATATCATCGGAAAGCTTTAATACCGGTATGTAATCAAGTTCTTCCTTAAGAAGCAGATCTTCAATATCGACTTCAATAACATCCTCGGCATTTTTATTCTCATATACATTTTTAAGATAAGCTTTTGAAAGGTAAGCATTCTCAACGGTAAGAGCACCGCCGATACAGCCCTCGTAGCAAGCGTTTATTTCAACAAAATCAATTCCTCTTAACTGGTCATCCTCAAGCTGTTCCAGTATTTTTAAAACGTTAAAAATACCGTCAACGGCAAAGGTGGAATACTGATCTGCAACCTTGGAAAGCGAGTGAATTTCGCCGCCGCCCATTGCCCATCTTATGCCGTATTTTGAGGAATCTGATAAATCCATAGGTTTATCAATTTTACTTAAAACATTAAGTATTTTAACGTAAACCTCTTTCATGGATAAAATTCCGTCAATACGCATTTTATCGTCTGTTATCGATTTTGCAACTGTAGCCTTTGCAGGGCAGGGAGAAATAAAGAAAACACCGATTTCATCATTGGATAATCCGGTTTTTTCCATCGCTCTTTTTCTCGCAAGCATTGCCGCAACCTCCATAGGAGCGTGAAGCGGAATTATATTTTCAATAAGATTGGGAAATCTTATTCTGATAAGTTTTACAACCGCAGGGCAAGCCGAGCTTATTACCGGGCGTGGTAAATCTGAGGTTGCCATAAGAATTTTCGTTGCCTCAGTAACTACATCGGCAGCCTTTGCAACCTCGAAAACATCGTCAAAGCCTATTTTTATAAGTGCAGTCAGAATCACGTTTACGTCCGTCTGCTTTTTAAACTGCGCATAAAGCGATGGTGCAGGCAGAGCGATATTGTATTTGTAATTTTTAAGCATATCAAGTGAGTCCACAATTGCTTTTTTTGCATGGTTGGGACATACTCTGATACATTCACCGCAGTCGATACAGCGTTCTTTAATAATTTTTGCTTTTCCGTTTCTTACACGGATAGCCTCGGTCGGACAACGTTTTATGCAGTTGATACAACCGGTGCATTTATCTTTATCAAGTGTAACCGAATGGTACATTTCGTTACCGGACAATTTTTACACCACCTAACAATTTATGGTCATTTTAAGTGTTGTTCCTTTTCCTACTTCTGTTTCTATTTCAAATTCATCGGTATATTTTTTTATATTGGGCAAGCCCATTCCTGCGCCGAAACCAAGGTTTCTGGCTTCTTCCGAAGCTGTGGAATAACCTTCCTTCATAGCAAGATTAATATCAGCTATTCCGGGACCGTTATCTGCCAGAATAATATGTATTTTCTGAGGAGTTATCTCTACAGTTGCAGTACCGCCGTTTGCATGAATAACCATATTAATTTCGCCCTCATACATAGCAATTACGGAACGGCGGATTGCTTCGGGATTAATTCCGATTTGTTTAAGCTTCTTTTTTACATTGCTGGAAGCTTCGCCGGCACTGTGATAATCGTTGCCGTCTACTGTATAATTTAAAACTATTTTACCGTCCACAAAAATTCCTCCTTAAGGTTATCAGTTCTGTTTGCAGGTAATTCCTGCAGAATACAACTTGCCGGCACAAACATACATAGTAAGGTCGGTTCTTAAAAGGGCAATACCCTTTTCATTGGCAAGCTTAATAACCTCTTCGTCGGGAGTTTTTCCTCTTACAAGAATAATGGCCTTCATATCCATCATTTCAGCCGTTCTTACCGTTTGCGGATTGTTAAGTCCGGTAAGAAGCATAGACTGTTCTTTAACAAATGCAAGAACGTCACTCATTAAATCACAGGCACATACAGATTTTATTTCGATATTTTCGTCATAAGCGCAAACAGGCTTTGCGTCAAGAACATTTAAAATTTCTTTAAGTAGCATAAAAATCACCCTTTTATCTGAATAAGGAGGGGAAATCCCCTCCCCTTTTTATTTTATTACGATTTTTATAAATGCTTTTTTACCTCTCTTAAGAAGTGCACTTCCCTCTGCAAAATCAGCTTCGGTAACGGTGTAGTTGATATCGCTCACTTTTTCACCGTTTATGGAAACACCACCCTGCTGAACATTTCTTCTTGCTTCACTTTTTGAAGGAGCAAGCTTGGATACAACCATAACATCCATAATATTCATTCCGTCGCCGAAATCAGCTTTGGAAATTTCGCAGGTGGGAACATCTGCAGCAGCACCGCCGGCAAACAGGTTAAGAGCAGCCGCTTCTGCATCCTTTGCCGCTTCTTCACCGTGAACCATTTTTGTAAGCTCATATGCAAGACGCATTTTTGCTTTGTTTATTTCACTGCCTTCAAGCTTTTCAAGCTCAGCTATTTCTTCAAGAGAAATAAATGTAAGAAGTTTCAAACACTTAGCAACATCGGGATCGTCCACATTTCTCCAGTACTGATAAAATTCAAAGGGAGAGGTTTTGTTGGGATCAAGCCAAACTGCACCGTTTGCAGTTTTACCCATTTTTTTGCCTTCGCTGTTCATAAGAAGTGTAATTGTCATTGCATAAGCATCCTTACCGGTTTTTCTGCGGATAAGGTCTGTTCCTGCAAGCATATTACTCCACTGGTCGTCACCACCGAACTGCATATTACAGCCGTAGTGTTCGTTTAAGTATAAGAAGTCGTAAGACTGCATAATCATATAGTTGAATTCAAGGAATGATAATCCCTTTTCCATTCTCTGCTTGTAGCATTCAGCTCTTAACATATTATTTACGGAGAAACAAGCTCCTACATCACGAAGCAGTTCAACGTATTTTAAATTAAGAAGCCAGTCAGCATTGTTAACAACAATAGCCTTGTCGTCGCCGAATTCAATAAAACGGCCGATTTGTTTCAAGAAGCATTCGCAGTTGTGCTGAATTGTTTCAGCAGACATCATAGAACGCATATCTGTTCTGCCGGAAGGATCGCCAACAAAGCCTGTTCCTCCGCCAAGAAGAACAACAGGTTTGTTGCCTGCCATCTGAAGTCTTTTCATAAGACAAAGAGCCATAAAATGACCAACGTGCAAAGAATCGGCAGTGGGATCAAAGCCTATATAAAAGCGTGCGCCGCCGTTGTTTATAAGTTCCTTTATTTCTTTTTCATTAGTTACCTGAGCAATAAGACCTCTTGCTTCAAGTTCTTCGTAAATTTTCATTTGAATTCCTCCAAAAAACTATAGATACTATAATTATATCATCAATCCCTTATTTATGCAAGCATAAATTTAAAAAACACAGCATCAAAGACACTGTGTTTATTGTTTTGGCTGAATAATATCAGCTTCTGTTATCATAACACCCGTGTTTTCAATGATTTTTAGCATCTCATCAAAGGTGTGACTGTGAAGACCAATATTCATTCTTATTCTGTAAATATTTTTTGCTTTCGGACTTATTTCACAGGAATTAACGTGCATACCGGCAGAATCAATGGCATTATGAATTGTTGCCAGACCTTCGCTTGTGCAGTGGACAGTAATATCGGTTTCGTTGAGCTGATAAATATCCATTTCAAGGTTTCTGCACCACTTATGCATACAGAATTGCACAACTACAATCATAATTGTTGCAAAAATACCTATTATGTACATTCCCGAACCAACAGACATACCAACGGCGGTAGTTGCCCACATTCCGGCAGCAGTTGTAAGACCTCGTATGGAACGGTTTTTTCTTAAAAATATTGCGCCGGCACCAAGAAAACTGATTCCGGTGATAATATTTGCCGCAATACGTGAGCCGTCCATATTTACATTCTGGTAAATAACAAGATCCATAAAAGCATACTTTGAAATTATCATCATTACTGCCGAACCAAGAGCAATAATAATATGAGTGCGTATGCCTGCTTCTTTAAGTCTTTTTGTACGCTCCAAACCGATTACACCGCCGCAGATACAGGCAATAACAATTCTTAAACAGAATATCAGTGTCATATTATCGGAAAAAATATCAGTGTATCCAAAAAACTTCCACACCGTTTGTTCTGTAACCGGAAGACGGGCTGTAAGAGTTAAAAGTGACATTTGTTCTCCTCTCCTTTTTATTATTATTTTATTAGGGAAAACCATATTATATAACAATAAAATTTTTTTGTCAAGGAAAAAAGAAAATTTGCCGACATTTTTAAAAAAATGCTAACAAATATGCTCAAATAAGCACATCCGGAAGAAAAAACAAGCATAAATTAACAAATACAAAAGATTAAATTTTGCTTGTATATTTCAAAAAAATATGATAATATAAACTGTAATGAAAAAACAAAGGAGAAATTGTATGGAAAAAAGAGAAAAATTCTCGTCGAGATTGGGTTTTATTCTTATTTCGGCAGGATGCGCAATAGGACTTGGAAACGTCTACCGTTTTCCAATTATAACAGGAGCTTACGGCGGAGCTTTTTTCGTTCTTATGTATCTGGTGTTTCTTATTTTTCTTGGATTGCCTATTATGACTGCAGAGCTTGCAGTTGGAAGAGGAAGTCAGAGAAGTATTGCTTCGTCGTTTGATACGCTGGAGAAAAAAGGACAAAAATGGCATCTTATGAAATATATGGGCATTGGCGGCAACTATCTGCTTATGATGTTTTACACCACTATTTCCGGATGGGTTACAATTTATTTTTTTAAATATTTGAACGGCTCCATAATGCAGTATTCCACTGCCGAAGAACTAAAAAATGTTTTTGGAGCTATGGTGAGTAATCCCGGTATGCTTACAGTGGCTACATTTGCTGTAATCATCATTTGTTTCGGAGTATGTTCACTCGGTCTTCAAAAAGGTGTTGAAAAAATAACAAAGGTTATGATGCTTGCACTTCTTGCTTTGATGATAGGGCTTGCCGTTTATTCCTGCACACTTGAAAATGCAGCAGAAGGTTTGAAATTTTATCTTATTCCGTCTCTTCAGAATGCCAAAGAAGCAGGATTTATGACCGTTATATCCGCAGCGATGGGACAGGCTTTCTTTACACTTAGCATTGGTATTGGTTCAATTGCTATATTCGGAAGCTATATTGATAAGGACAGAAGCTTAACCGGCGAAGCGCTTACAATAATGAGCCTTGATACTTTTGTTGCACTTATGTCGGGACTTATAATTTTCCCTGCCTGCTTCACCTATAACAACGGTGTTACCGCAGATGCCTCCACAGTAGGAGCAAGTTTCCTTTTTACAACTTTATCAAGTATTTTTAACGGAATGCCCGGCGGACGTATTGTTGGTGCACTGTTCTTCCTGTTTATGATATTTGCATCATTTTCTACAGTCATAGCAGTGTTTGAAAATATTGTTTCCTTCTGGCTTGAGCTTACAAATATGAAGCGTAAAAAAGTTGCAATTATAAACATTATTCTTGTTATGGTGCTGTCACTGCCCTGCGTGCTTGGGTTCAGTATCTGGTCTCATTTCTCACTGTTCGGCAAAGGAATTATGGATCTTGAGGACTACACAGTTTCCAATCTGCTTCTGCCCATAGGAAGTCTTATTTATGTTATTTTCTGTACCTCACGTTACGGCTGGGGATGGGATAAATATTTTGCAGAGGTTAACAACGGAAAAGGCTTGAAAATGCCCCGTTGGATGCGTCCTTATATATCTTATGCGCTTCCGCTTATTATAATTGCGGTGCTTGTAATGTCAGCGTTTTAAGCAATAAAAAATCCGGAAAACTTCGGTTTTCCGGATTTTTCTGTATTATATTTCTCTTACTATACTGTCGTCGTTATATATCCAGTCTCTTACATTTACAACCTTATATGTATCCTTATCAATACGGGTGATAACTCTTTCAATACCTGCATTGATTATAAGGCGTTTGCACATAGAGCAGCTTTGAGCATTGCTGTCCAGCTCTCCTGTTTCCACTTCTTTTCCAACAAGATATAAAACTGCACCAATCATATCACGACGGGATGCACTTATAATAGCATTTGCTTCCGCATGGACAGATCTGCAAAGCTCATAACGTTCACCTCTGGGAACGTTAAGCTGTTGTCTGGTGCAATGCCCCACATCGGAGCAGTTAACCCTTCCTCTGGGAGCACCGGTATAGCCGGTCGAGATGATTTCATCGTTTTTTACGATAATGGCACCGTAATTACGTCTTAAGCAAGTACCTCTTTCCAAAATTGTTTCGGCAATGTCAAGATAATAATTTATTTTACCTGTTCTGTCCATAATGCTTCCTCCTTTTATTCAGCAGAAATTATATAATAGTAAATCGGCTGTCCACCCTCAAGAAGCGAAATATCACAATCGGGATATTTTTCTGTCAACGTTTCAACAAGCTTGTTGGTTTCCTTGTCGGAAATATCCGAACCCTTGTAAACAGTTATAACAGAAGTAAAATCGTCTGTCATTTTATCTATAACGGAAAGAGTAATTTCGTTAATTCCTCTGCCCGCATCAGTAAGCTTATCGTCAATCATACCCATAATATCGTCTTTTAAAACAGCGATATCATTAACAACGGAATCTCTTACCGCATAGGTAATCTGTGCAGTTTTAACATTGGAAAGACCGTCGTTAAAAGCTTCTTCAAGCTCCTCGGCACTTAAATTTTCATCGTAAAGAAGCATCAGAGAAAATACCTGAGCCATACTTATTGTAGGAATAACAATTAAATTTCCGTCAAACAAATCTTTTGCCTGACTTGCGGCAAGAATAATATTTTTATTGTTTGGAAATACGAAAACAGTTTCCGCATTTACCTCTTTTGCCGCTTCTAAAATATCATCGGTAGAGGGATTCATACTCTGACCGCCAAAAATAACACCTGTAATTCCCAGCTCATTGTAAATATTTTTAAAGCCTTCGCCGGAAGCAACTGCAACAAAACCGTATTTGGTTTTTTCTTTTACTGCAGTTTTTTCCTGTTCTTTTAACTGCTCGTTCTGATAACGCATATTATCAATTTTAATATTTATAAGTGAACCAAGCTTCAGACCGTGACCAATAGCCATATCAGGATTATCGGTATGAACGTGAACCTTTATAATATCATCATCTTCAACAACAACAACGCTGTCGCCGATTTTTTCAAGCTTGTTTCTTAAACCTGCTGCACCTTTTTTACCTTCTTTTCTTATTATGAACTCGGTGCAGTAACCAAAAGTAATTTCCTCATCCTGAAGAACCTGAGCAGCAGATTCCAAAACATTACCTTCAGAATCCGAAACCTCAAGCTTTTCCATTATTACTCCATTATCAAGATAGTATTTCATACCTTCAAAAATAATGATAAGCCCCATACCGCCTGCGTCTACAACGCCTGCCTGTTTAAGTTTGGGAAGCATTTCGGGAGTTTGGTCAAGAACAACTTTTGCATTCTTTATAACTTTATCAAGAAACGGTTTTAATTCTTCATCCTCTTTGTTTCTGTCAGCTTCGTCAGAAATAGCACGCATAACAGTAAGGATAGTACCCTCAGTTGGTTTCATAACCGCCTGATATGCTTCTTTTGTACCAAAAGCAAGAGCAATTGCAAAATCCTTTACAGTTGCCGTTTCCTTATCTTTAAGTCCTTTTGAAATACCTCTTATAAACTGGGAAAGAATAACACCGGAATTACCTCTTGCACCTCTTAAGGAAGCAGAAGAAATTTTCTTACCTATTTCCCCAACCGAAAGATCACTGTCACTCTGGATTTCAGTTGTTGCTTTTGAAAATGTCATAGACATATTTGTACCCGTATCTCCGTCAGGAACAGGGAAAACGTTAAGTCTGTTAACATCCTCCATATTGTTGGCGAGATTTACAGAACCGGATACAAGCATATTTACTAAAAGCTCTCCGTTAATAATATCCATAATTATATCAACCTCATACTTAATTACATTTTTATTCCGTCTACGTGAACATTAACCTTGTTTACTTTCAGACCAAAAGAATCACTTAATATATATGAAAGCGACTCAAGAATATTGTTTGAAATTGTCTGAATATTCATTCCGTAGGTTACATAAATGTGAATTTCTATAATAAGTCCGCCGTTATAGCTTACTTTAATTGCGCTGTTATAGTTGTTATCTGTAATATTAAAAATGCTCTGTTTTGTTTTTCTGTCAGCCAGACCGACAACTCCGTAGCAGGTACTTGCAACATGACCTGCAATAGTTTTTATAGCTGTATCTTTAATGGAAATCAAGCCAAGTTCATTCTTTGTTTTAAATACCATAATGTGTTCCGTTCCTTTCATAAAATTTTTTATGATAATACTATTATAATTCATTTATATGGTCTTTTGCAAGAGAATTTTGAAAAATTCTTTTATGGCAGGTAAAATAAAAGACCTGACCTTTGTGTTTTTTAAGTAAAAAATTAATACATTTTTCAAATCTTTCATCATCCGTTTCGGCAAAGCAATCGTCGAGAATAAGCGGAGATGAAGCATTTGTGAGCTTATGAACCGCAAGTCGCAGAGCAAAATATACCACGTCCTTTGTACCCTTGGAAAAAGAGGAAGAATTTTTTTCAAAAAATTTTCCTTTTTCTGTATAAGATAACTCCATACGGTCGTTTACTCTTAATTTTTCTATATCTAAAATTCCGGATAGAATTTCTTCGGTTTCCCGGTTAAGTGCGGGAATGTAATCTTCTTTACGCCTTTCAATGGCAATATTCAGAATTTCTTTGGTAGTTTTCAGAACATTAAGCCGATTTTTTGCTTCGGAAATTTTATCCTGAAGCTCTTTCTTTAAATTAAGAAGAGTATTGTAATCTTCTGTGTTTTCAGTAAGATTTTTGTATCTTTCGGTTAAAGTTGCAATTTCAATTTTTGTTTCGGTGTCCTCATCTGCTTTTGATTCTTTAGTAAGAAAATACGCAGAAAGTAAGCTAAGAGCACCAACGGGAAAAAATATTTTATTAAAAAATCCCAACACCATACATATTATAAAGCAGATGAAAAAAATCAATCCTGCGGCTTTATTAATTTTTTCTGTTTTTTTATTTTTATTCTGAAGTGAATTTTTATTGCCAAGTTCTGTAATTTCTTTTGAAATATTTTCCGCTTCTTTTCTGCGTTTTAAGCAGTTTTCAATTCTTTCCTCCATCTCGGAAAGTTTTAATGCATAAGGATAAATAAGCCCGCTGTCAGTTTTTCTTAAATAACGGCGTATATCCGCATCCAGCTCCTCTGTAACTTTTGTAATTCCTGCATCGGGTACGGAATTTTCTGATAACAGCTCGCATATTTCACGGTTTGTTTCGGAAATTTTATCCATCAAATTAAGATTCTGAACAAAGCATACCGAATCAAACATATCCTCGCGAAGATTGAGAAAATGCTCTCCTATACTGTCATTTCCCATATTAATCTCCCTGTTAAGAGGCTTAAGATAAGTTTTGCATACGGTTTTTGCATTGGTTTCGCCAAGAAGCAGAGTTGTTTCGTAATTTTCACCGCTTTGTTCAAATTCCATTTCCAGATATCCCTGCTTTTCGGAAAAGGGGATGTAGCTTCGCTTGTAAGCATATTCCTTTTTCGCAGTTGGATAAAGCAAAGCTTTAAGTGCCGAAGCTATGGTTGACTTTCCGCTTTCATTCTTTCCGTAAATTATATTTATGCCATCGGAAAACTGCATAGTATAATTTTCAAATTTGCCGTAGGATTTCAAATACAAATTTTTTATAATCATAATCTGGAAAGCCCCTCGTTTATAACCTGCTTAACAAAATCGGAATCGTAATCCTTAAGCTTATCAAGAGCCACACGCACAAATTCTCCCCGTAGTGAATTTTCGTTTTTTATAAGAGAAATATCGGAAGAATTTTTACACGCAACGTTTATATTAACATAAAGAAACCGTTCCGTCAATATTTTTTTGAGTTTTTCAAGGCTTACGGCATCGGAAAGCTCACCTGTAAGAGTTAAATCAAGAAGTGTTCCCTTTTCGGGATTTCCTGCCATATTAGCTATGGTTTCTTCATTTTTTAACATAGTAACATCGGTACATATGCTTGTAAATTCGTGTATGGATGTTTCTGCTTTTTCAATTTTTAGTCTGTTTTCAAATGTAACAATATTTATGTAACCTTTTTGCCCGTCTTTAAAACTCATAGGCTGAGGTGTTCCGCAAAAGGCGTAGCAGGTATTTCCTGCAATTCCGTCTGACGGCAGATGAATGTGCCCCAAAGCAAGATAAGAAAGTCCGCTTTCTTCAATCTGCTTTGGTGAAACAGGATTATAAAAGCTATCCGCCTTTATTTCTCCATGCATAACCATTACGGATTTTTTATGAGGATTTTTAACACGGAAATTTTCAAGCATACTCCGGTTGGTATGCGAAGCTGTGAATGCACAACCGTAAATATCGTAATTTTCAGTTTCAATTATTTCGGGTTCACCTTTAAATATGTGAACATTAGAGGGCATGCCGTATTTTTTATAACAGGAAGGCGGTGTGTAGGGATCATGATTTCCCGGTGCAATATAAACGGGAATTTTAACCGCTTCCAGCTTGTCATAAACAAAATTATATATTGAAAGGTCGGGATTTTCCGAATCGAATAAGTCACCGCTGATAAGAAGAAAATCACAATTCCCGCTTTTTGTAAAATTGAGAATTTCCTCGAAAACTTTTTTCTGATTTTCGTATAATAATTTTGTTATACTTTCACTATATTCTGATTTCAGCTTGCAGCCGAAATGAATATCGCCTGTATGAATAAATTTCATACTTCACCTCAAAAATACTGATATAAATTACACTTTATCATACCGTTGTAAAGCTTTCTCTTTTTAGAAGCCTTTCTTCCGAAAAGGTCTTCAAAATTTTCAGCAGGTGTAAGAGCATAAAGTGACCATTTATCAAGCTTTTTATACATTTTACCCATCTTGCGGTAAATACTTTCGCATTCTCTTAATTCCAGCAAACGTTCACCGTAAGGGGGATTGCAAATTATAGTTCCGCCCGAAAATTCGTTTGTAAAATCGAAAACATCCGCCTGCTTTACTGAAATTAATTCGGCAACATCGGCTTTTTCGGCATTTTCAGCAGTAAGATTAACTGCAAAATCATCTATATCTGAAGCAAAAATTTTAATTTTTGTATCTTCCTTTATAAGCTCTCTCGCCTCTTCCTTTGCATCCTTCCACGTTCCTCTCGGAATCTGACGGTAATCCATTGCGCGGAATTTCCGTTTTAATCCGGGAGCAATGTTTTTTGCAATCATTGCCGCCTCAATGGGCAAAGTTCCCGAACCGCAGAAAGGATCGGCAAGAACACCGTCATAGCGGAAACGGGATAAAATTGCAATAGATGCCGCAAGCGTTTCACGAAGCGGAGCCGCATTTGATTTTTTTCGGTATCCTCTCTTGTGAAGCCCCTCGCCGGAGGTATCAAGCATAAGAGTAACTGTATCTTTCATTATGGAAAATTCTATTCTGTATGTTGTTCCCGTTTCTTCAAAACGGCGGATTCCGTATTCACGGGATAATTTATCAACAATAGCTTTTTTGATTATGGACTGACAGTCGGGAACGGAAAAAAGCTTGGATTTTACAGAAAAACCCGTAACGGGAAAGGCAGCATTTTTTGGAATCCAGTGTCCCCAGTCTACCTTTTTTGTGCCGTCAAAAAGCTCATCGAAAGAAAGCGCTTTAAATTCTGCAAGCTTTATAAGAACTCTTTCTCCGGTTCTTAACCATATGTTGGCTCTGCAAACTGCTTCAAAATCGCCTAAAAAGGTAACTCTTCCGTCGGTTACAGAGGTAGTGTCATATCCTAAATTTCTTATTTCCTTTGCTGTTAAGGCTTCAAGTCCGAACAGCGTAGGAACTACAAGTTCAAATCTTTCCAAGTTGTTTTCTCCTTAAGAATTCTTCGTTTGTAATAACCGCAACCATCGGCGGACAGTTGGGCTTGTTTATAAAATTATATAAAAGTACGTTGTATTTTTTATTATCAAGATTTTGCAGGTATTCAAGAAGTCTGTCACGTTCTTCAAAGCCACTGTCGCCGCCGTGATAGATTGTTATAATAACAAATCCGTCCTCGGAAATCAGGTCAAGTGATTTTTCCACCGCAGTTATTGTGGTGTCCGGCTTTGTGTGAATACTGTGGTCGCCGCCGGGCAGATACCCTAAGTTGAAAACAACAGCTTTCAGCTTTTCCGAAATGTGCTTATCCATATTGGAATGACTGTCAAAAATCAGCTTGTAGCCGTCTGTAATTCCGTTTTCATTAAGCTTTTTTTCAGTTTTTATGAGTGCTTCATTCTGAATATCAAAGCTGTAAACAAATCCGCTTTGTCCTACACGGAGCTTAAGCGACAGAGTATCGCTTCCACCGCCTGCGGTAGCATCGGCAACTCTGTCGCCCTCGCAAATAAATTCGTCAAAATAATATTTTACAACTGAATGAGAATTTTTAAACATTATTCTTTAAAAGCTTCCTTCGCAGTAGTAGCAAGACCTACAATTCCCTGCAAATCCGAGGGAATAATAAGCTTGGTTGCATTGCCGTTGGCAATACCCTCCATAGCTTCGTAGCTCTTCATTGTAAGAACTTCTTTTGAAGGCTTTGCTTCGTTTAAAAGCTTGATACTTTCAGCCAAAGCCTCCTGAACCTTCAGTTTCGCCTCAGCTTCACCTTCGGCAATTCTTATTTTTGATTCTTTTTCCGCTTCTGCTCTTAAAATTTTAGACTGCTTTTCACCCTCGGCTTCAAGGATAAGTGCTTTTTTCTTACCCTCTGCCTGCAGAATCTGTTCTCTTCTTTCACGTTCTGCACGCATCTGTTTTTCCATGGCACTTTTAATATCCTCGGGCGGATCAATGTTTTTAAGCTCAACACGGTTAACCTTAATACCCCAGGGATCGGTTGCCTCGTCAAGAACAGTACGCATATGAGTATTAATAACATCTCTTGATGTAAGTGTCTGATCAAGCTCCATTTCACCAAGAATATTTCTTAGAGTTGTGGCAGTTAAATTTTCAATAGCCTTTGTGGGGTTTACAATACCGTATGTGTAAAGCTTGGGATCGGTAATCTGAACAAAAACAACGGTATCAATCATCATTGTAACGTTATCCTTTGTAATAACCGGCTGAGGCTTAAAATCGTAAACATTTTCCTTTAAAGTTACCTTTGCGGCAATTTTATCAATAAAAGGAATAAGAAAATGAATACCAACCTGCCATGTATCAAGATACGCACCAAGTCTTTCAACAACATAGGCATTTGCCTGAGGAACAATTTTAATACATCTCGCAAGAATTACGATAATAACAAGAAAAATAATTAAAAACGGCATAAAAATCCACCTTTCTTTGTTTTACTTTTTAACATAGGCTGTAACGCCTTTAATTTCCGCAACGGTAACTACCGAGCCTTTTTCGATAATTTCATTTTCAATGCTTCTGGCAGTCCATACGTTTCCGTTAATTTTAATCTGCCCTTTTCCGTTTAAATTATCAACAGTTTCGGTAACGGGAGCCTGCTGGCCGATTAGTGTGAGAGCATTCGTCTGCTTTGGTTTCAAATATTTTGTAACAACCGGTTTTGTAAAAAACAGCATCACCAAAGCCACAGCAATGAATACAACCGCCTGAACATAGTAATTATCGGTAATAAGTGCCGCAATCATAGTAATCACGGCGGCAATTCCGAACCAGATGGTTGTTAAATTAACGGTGGAAGCTTCAACTACAAAAAACACAATAGCAACAAACAGCCAGAATGCCCATACAGTATTATTCATCATAAACGCCTCCTTTACAACTTTATTATATCAAATGGATAAAGTAATGTCAATAAAAAAAGGATTGCATATGCATGGCAATCCTTTCTCGGCTTTACAATAATTCCATTTTTGTTCTTATGCTGTCGTCTTCTTTTGTTTCTTCAAAATCGGTATATGTATCAAGCTTCCTCAATTCTTCGTAATAACGCAAGCCGAATTCCTTAAGAGCTTCTGCGTTAAAATGCAGTTTATCGGGGTTTGAACCTAAACCTTCGGCAGAAACAAAAGCGCAGTTTTTGTTATCATCTGCAAGCTTTTTAAGGGCATCATTTACTTTGGTGTAATTCTTAAGATCTGCCAGATGGTCACATTCCGGCAAATAATCACCAAGTCCCCCAAGAAGAACAGGAACATCCGGCAGGTTAAGTTCTTTTTTTAAAGTGTCCATGATTTTCTGAAAACGTTCACAGTATAATGGATATCTTTCTTCTCTGCAGTCGCTCTCTCCCTGATGCCACAAAATACCCACAATATACGATGTTCTCATTGCAAGCTTTGCACAGTTTACTGCGTTATCAAAAAGCAGTCCTCCTGGCTGCCATTGTTCCAGAGTTGTTCCACCGTCTGCACATGGAATAATTCCTACATCCACATCAGGATGGTCGTCAGAATATGCTTTGGCAAAGCTTTCGGCAAAACAGGTTCCTGAAAAACCACGGTCAGGATTTACAGGGCGGAACATTTGCTGCCATCTTCCGTTTCTCAATACTTTTAATTTGCCGTCATTGGTATTAAGCGGTTCGGCTTCGCTTAAAAATCCTCTGCCTGCCGCATTCGACTGCCCGATAAGCAAAAATGAATGTATCATGGTATTTATCCTTTCGATGTTTTAAAAATTTACGCTTCTGTTCCGTAAACCATCCATTGTGTAAGAGCAGGGAAGGGTGAGGGATCTTCGGGATCTTTTATAAGCTCGCCTAATTTAATCCAGCTTACACGTTTTTTCTCGGAAAGCGGAATTTCGTGGGGAAAATCTGATTTTTCCATATCCCATACAAGAGTGCTTCCGTCAGAAAAAGTAAAGGTTACTTTCTGCCAGTAGTTATCGTGAGGGAAATCCGCACGGGTAACCAGAGTCATTTTATCAATTTCAACTTCTCTTCCGAAATCAAGAGTAATTTCAGCATCATCCTGCATATTTATTCCCCATGATTCAAAAGGCCAGGGGCCGTGTGAGAAATTACAGCAGTTGCCGTTTATAGCATTTCTTGCCGCAAAAACAGCTTCGCCTCTTGTTTCAACATTGGCATAAGCGTGAGGGAACAAACCAGGATCGCCGTGCTGGTCGTAAACATTAAGAGCAAGATTTTTTCTTACTTTTATTTCATCGCAATCAGCTTTTCTAACGGAAAGACAATGTCTGTTCCCGTAAAAATCCTGAGGAGAATAACTGCTTCTCTTTTCATCAAAGGGAATAGTGTAGATAACTTCGTTTTCAGCCATATAAACGAAGTTTTCACCCATAGCGTGGTCAAGCTGAAGCATCAGATAAACATTTTTTTCGGTGGATTTTACAGCAAAAGTATCACCTTTCTCATATTCCTTATCATAATACAGATAAACGTGGTTTTCGCCGTTTGCCGAAGCTAATACTTCGCTGTTTGCGTTTCTTATTTCAAGTGTAAACATATGTAACATCCTTTCATAAATAACTGTTAAATTTATTATACAATTATTTTTCCCTAAAATCAATACATTTTTAATTTATTATAAGCATTGCACCCGTAAGAATAATTAAAAATCCGAAATTAAATGCAGAAAACAAACCTATATAATATTTTGTTTTACCGGGATTGTATTTAACGTATTCCCGGAAGGTTATAAGGCTTGCAAGGGAAGCAATAAGAGTTCCTACTCCGCCTATATTAACGCCGATGAGCAAATCGTGGTAGTTTCCCGTAAACTGCGAAAGCAGAATCGCAGATGGAACATTGCTTATAAACTGACAGGAAACAACGCTGAAAATAAGAGCTGATTTTGAAAGCAGAAAAGAGAAAATTTCTCTTACTATATCAATTCTTGCCATATTTCCTGAAAAAACAAAGAAAAATACAAAGGTAAGAAGCAGGGGATAGTCTACGCTTTTAAGTGCGTGGCGGTCTGCAAAAATCAGTACAAGCGGAACAACAACAAGTCCAATCTGATAGGGAATACCTCTGAAAACTATGGCAATTGCAAGTGCAAAAAGTGCAAGATACAAAACTGTTCTTGCCGGGTTTAGTTTTCCGGGTTCTTCTTTTAATTCCATTGGTTCGGGCTTTATGAACATACAGCACAGTGTTATAATTGCTATAGCAATAAGAAAAGGTGCAAACATTATATACATAAATTCGCCGTTTGGAATTTCAAATTTAGTGTAAAGATAAAGATTCTGCGGATTTCCGAACGGGGTTAGCATTCCGCCGAGATTTGCGGCTATGTTCTGCATAATAAAGGTAAAAGCCATATGCTTTTCCTGCCCGGTGGTTTTTAAAACAAAGTAACCAAGCGGCAGAAAGGTAAGAAGTGCCATATCGTTGGCAATAAGCATTGAGCCGATAAAAGTTATGTAAACAAGGGCAAGAATACAAATTCTTGAATTTTTAAAGCATTTAACAATTTTTTCTGCAAGAATATAAAAGAAATTTATATCCTTAAGAGCGCAAACCACAGCCAGCACGCAAAAAAGACAGGCAAGAGTTTTAAAATCGAAATAACTTAAATACTGCTTGTCCACCGGCACGAATATTGAGGTTATAAGAGCTGCAGCAAGTGCTACTGTCATAACTGCGTTTTTCTTAAAGAAACCAATAACTGTATGTATCATATCCGAAAATACTTCCTTTTTTACAAAATCCAATATATTATACAACCGAAAAAGAAAAAAATCAACATAAATTATAAACAAAAAAAGAGACTTTCAAGCCTCTTTTATATGCAAAATCTGTGTTTTCCTATAACGGTTAACAGTTTTCTGCTCCATATCCATTTATTTGTGGCTGTATCAGGGTTAAAATAATAAATAGCTCCGCCGGTCGGATCCCATCCGGCAATTGCATCTCTGCACGCCTTGTAAACGGTGGATTTAGGATCAATGGGTACATTAATCTGTCCGTCGGATACGGCGGTGAATGCGCCCGGCTGATAAATTACGCCTGCTATTGTGTTGGGAAAAGAGGGATGCTCCACTCTGTTTAAAATAACCGCCGCAACAGCAACCTGACCTTCAAAGGGTTCTCCTCTTGCTTCGCCGTTAACACATCTTGCAATTAGCTGAATATCTGAATCCGAATAGTTTGCCGAATATGTTTCTGAGGGCTTTTTAAAATTCATCACGGTAAATATAAGTACCGCAGATAACATAATTATTGCTGTTTTTTTCATATAAAAATCCTCTCTTTTTAAATTTTATGAATAAAAGCTTTTGGAAAAATATATATTTATTATGTGAGATAATTAATAAATTATTACATTTTGTTTAAGAATATGTAAAAGCGCTTGCAATAATTTTTGAAATGGTATATGCTATAGATGTAGAAATTTTTAATGAGAGGAGATTTGATTATGGGATTAGGAGAAACAAGATTACTGAAAAACTTTAAGGATAACAGCAAAAATACTGAGTTTATCATAAAAACAGTTTATGAAGCTCTTAAGGAAAAAGGGTATGATCCCATCAATCAGATGATAGGATATATTATTTCCGGTGATCCCACTTATGTTACAAGTCATAATGATGCAAGAATTCTCATAAGCTCGCTGGACAGAGATACTATTTTGGAAGAGCTTTTAAAAACTTATCTCGGTTTGGAAAACTAAAAAAATCGAGGGTGCATATAATATGCACCCTCATTTTTATTTGCTCATTCTGAAAATTCTTACTGTATGGGGTTCCATAGCCAAAGAAATCTTATTGGCTTTTTCAAGGTCTTTCTTAGCCCACACATCACGGATGTTCATTTCTTCATCAAGATAGGTAGTAACAAATTCTTTTGTTTCACCTAAGTTGAACAAAGCAATTGCAAAATCGCCGTTGGATAACAGTCTTTTATATCCGTGGATTATTGTATCGCCTTTTTCTATTGTTAAAATCGGCTTTGCGGAACAGAATGCTGTATCCTGATTAATAGCGATAATTTCGTTGTTGCAGTACATTGAAAGTTCAAAATCGTCAACGTCAGTAAGCTGACTGCTAATCTGAATCGGCGAACTGAAAAATGCACGAAGAGAATATGCAACAAGCTGTTCATCCTCATTAAACTGGAACATTACGGCTTCTTCGTCAAGTGTACAGCTGCCGACATCCAGCATATCAAGGTCAAGAAAATGGCCTTTTTTAACGTAATTTGTGAAATCTCCGTAATCAAGATAGGAACGGTAGATAGTAAGAAGATTATCCCATCTTCCGTGAGCATCGGTGTTGTTACGGTAAGAATTAGCGTACTGCTCCCAGTATTTATGGTATTCGGGCATTGCGTTAACTGTTACGCAGAAACCAAAATCCCTGTCTGTTGCAACAAGCTCTTTTCTCATTAATTCTGCATTGTACGGGTCTGTGGGCCGCCAGTCATATTTAAGATAGTCAAATCCCCATTCTGCCCACTGTAAAGCGTTGTTCTTTTCTTTTCGTTCTACACCAATACCAAAGTTAATATCAGAAAAACGAATATCCGGCTCTCCGGTTGTGCATCCCGGAATAAAGGGATAGAAAAGATATTCGTTGGGGCATCCCCATGCAACAAGCATAGGTGTGGAATAAATTCCTGCTTTTAATCCGTAGGAATGAATTTCATCACACATTGCTTTCATATCCGGGAATTTAACATTGGGAACAATAGCGTCATATTTTCCGCCGTATTCTCTCTGCCATCCTGAATCGGTGTTTATGTAGCTGTAGCCGTATTCGCAAATACCAAGCTCAGTCATTTTCTTTGCTATACCCAGCATTTTTTCCTGAGTTACGTCAGCGCCAAATGCATTCCAGCTTGTAAAGCCCATAAGTGGTGTTAAAAGAACCTGGTCTTTGTTAATTTCAATAACAAGCTTCTTTTCATCTCTGCCAAGAGAGTTTTCGGCAGTAAGAGTAACGGTGTAGTTGCCCTCTTTTGCCACTTTCCCCGTAATAATTCCGTTTTCAAGGGCAAGACCTTCGGGAAGATTTTTTGCTCCGTAGGTAACAGGTCTTTCGCCGGATACGGGAATTTTTAAAATAATCGGTTTTTCGGGAGATGCACCGAATATATCAGCCATATTGATTTTTGGTGCGCCTTCAAAGGGTTTTATTATTGCAATTTCTGTATGTCTCATAATTTTTTCCTTTCTTTTTTATATTTTTGTAATTTTATTATAATTTATACGTCTTTCCAATGGTATTGACAAATCATATTAATATATGGTAAAATCATACCTGTTTGGAGGGAGAATAATGACAAAATCCATTTCTGTATTAGATGCTAACAAAGAACTTTCCATCCTTGCATTCGGCTATGAGGATGATTTCAGAAATGCACATTGGGGCAAGGGACAGCGGGATGCGTATTTTATCCATTATGTGCTGAAAGGCGAGGGATACTTTAACGGAAACAAAGTTAAAGCCGGCCAGGGATTTTTTATCCATCCGGGAAGTGTTCACGAATACCATTCCTCAAACAAAAATCCATGGAACTATTTCTGGATAATTCTCAAAGGCGAAAAGGCAAATGAAATATGCAAAAAACATATTAATTATTCTTTTGAAGATGGAATTTTTGAATATAATTTTACGCCGGAATTACTCAACCTTGCAGACAGTATTTTTGAAAACGGAGCAAGCATAAGCGGAATGAAGGCGCTTGGATATTTCTTTTTTATTATGTCGCTTCACGAAAATATCAGGGTAAATACCGGAAACAAGTATGTGGAAGAAGCAAAAAAATATATGAAAATTCATTTCCCGTATAAAATTACGGTAATTCAGGTGGCGGAGGCTCTTAATATCAGCGACAGATATCTTTATAATCTTTTTGTAAAGCAGGAGGGGATTCCTCCAAAAAAATATTTAAGCAAGCTTAAAATAAACCGCGCCTGCGATATGCTTAAAAATTCCTCCTGCCCGGTTTCAGAGGTTGCAATTTCAGTTGGTTTTGACGATGTGCTTGCATTTTCCCGATTTTTTTCAAAAAACAAGGGTATTTCACCCACCGAATACAGAAAAAACTCTGTTAAATAATTGTTTACCAATCTGTAATATACCTTTAATGGTACTGTAATTGACTATTTATGCCGCTTTTTGGTATAATGTGAGTATAATATGGGTATTATGCCGAATTTTAAAGGAGTGATTGGTTTGCGGAAACTGATTGTACTTGTAATGCTTTTTGCTATGCTTTGCTGTTTAAGTGCAAATGCAAGTGCAGACATTACGGTATATATAAACAACGAGCTTATTCCGCTCTCATCAGACCCCGTTATTATGAACGACAGGGTTATGGTTCCCATAAGAGAAATTGCAGAAAAAATGGATTGCGTTGTTACTTGGTACGATGCCATAAAAACTACCGAAATTCACAACAGAGTTCTTACTGTTTCACTTGCGCTGAATGATAATGTTATTTCTGTTCATAATACAATTACAAATTATGTAGAAGATATAACAATGGATTGTGCGCCTGTTTTATACAGAGAACGCACATACCTGCCTTTAAGGCAGATTATTGAAGTTCTTGGCGGAACAATTTCCTGGGATGATGCTTCAAAGGTAATTAATATAACCTATAAAAGTACAGGCAAAAACCAAATTCAGAACATATATAATAATTTTACGGGAGCATCCTATCCATCTTACGGCACTCCACAATATAATGCACCGGTTACAGCGCCGGTTGTTCCGCAGATTTCCGCTCCGGTTACAGCACCATATCAGGAAAATTATTATTCCTATATTCCGTTTTATCCTGCGGTTGAAACCGACAGCAGCTTTTATTTCCAGAATGAAGCAAAATGGCAATTTCCTAATTTCGGTTCCGGCTATTGCTGGACCTGCAGTTATGCAATGCTTGTTTCAAATGTAACAGGATTGCAGATTACTCCCGTAGATGTGGCAAAAGTAAACGAATCCGCAGGCGGAAGCGGTGCATACTGCAATCACTGGCAAATAATAAATCAGTTTAATGTGAAATTCACCCCTGCACTTGACTCTTCGAGTGCTTATTACGGAGGATACGATTCTTCAAGAGGTGCAACAAAAATAAACAATCCCACAGCTGATGATAATGTAGTGCGTATGGCTATCAAAGAAGCTCTTGAGCTTAATCCTGCAGGGGTTATGGTTCGCTATGAAATTTATCCTCATACTATGGTTGCTGTAAAATACGAAAACGGAATTGTGTATTTTAACGATCCTATGAGAACAGATTACACTTATCAGGAATACAGTGATAAACAAGGTGTTCCTTTTAACCAGACGTGTCTTCGTTCCTATAAGCTTTCAGATATAGAATTTATGCAGGCTCTTAAAGCCAATTAAATAATTTAATCAAAAAAGTGCAGAATATTCCTTTATATAGGTTATTTCTGCACTTTTAATTAATATTAGACACTTTTACTTGACTTTTACACGGTGATATGCTACAATATATTCACTTTAAGAATATATATCTGCGGAGGTTGGAAATGCTAACAAATAACTTGCTTACTTTTACACTTTCTCTGTCGGGTTTTCTAAACAGAGATATTTCCAGTGAAGTTTCATTTATTATGTTCCTTGCATGGACCGCCAGTATGATATATCTTTTCCATACCAGAAAAAAGCTTATTCCATTGTTGCTTATTATAGTAACTTTGTGTGCTTTTTTGTATTTGCAAAATGTTAATTTTTCTATAAATACTGTTATTCGTGTTCTTTTCGGATAATACTGTTACTTCGTTTTACAATAAAGCCTTGTAGGTCGGGTATTTGGTGTAAAGCGTATGTAATAATATTAATAAAGGCAGCCACTCGGCTGCCTTTCAGGTTTATTTTACTATAACTATTTCTTTAACAATATCATCGTAAATTCTTATAAACACTCTGTTATTGTTTTCACTGTCAAATCTCTGAATATCTGCTGCTGATGAAAGAGTTACTTTGGAGCTGTTTTTAGTTGAATCGTAGCTGTAAACCTTTACATCTGCGGTAGAATAGTTTTCAATTTCACCATCGTTAACGGAAACATTGATTGAGCTTGTGAATTTCTTGGTTACTTTACCGTAAACAAGCTGCATTTTTTCTCCTACCTGTTTGCTGAATTCAGTAGCTTTGGCATCTGTGTCGAACAGTACGTCAATTTTATCAATTTTGCCTTTTGCATTTAATTTAAACTGAATTACATCACCCTGAACAAGAGCTTTACCTTCGCCTTTTACAAGAACGCCTCTTGCATCAGTTTCAAATTCTTTTTCTTCACCGTTCTGAAGAACGTATAGCTTCTGAACCGCTTCACCGTCTTCATTTTTGATATCTGTGATTCTTGTTACTACAGAAATCGGAGATTCCATATTGGTTTTACCGTCGGAATTGCTTACAATAACAACGTTTGCGGCAAGGTCTTCTGCTAAATCGAATACTTCGATGTTGTAGGTGGAATCGTTTTCAAACATATCAATACCTCTTACTGCATATTCAGTATAATCGGTATTTCCTGCAGGAATATCAAACACAAGAGTTTTATCTGTTACATTGATTTTTCCAAGCTTTTTGGAATTTTCTTTGTAAACTACATCATCTGCTTTAAAGTTTTTAACAAAATCGTATTTATCTACAGTCAGACTTCCGCCTGTTTTGTCCTCTGCGGTTTCAAGCTCAATAAGCTTACCGTTTGTATTAAGCTCGTAAGAAACAAGCTGAGACTTAACCTTACCATCAGACTGCAGTTTTTTTAGTGCATCTTCTGCAGTTGTTCCGCTGGTACCGTCAAATCTGATTTTTTCTTCTGCTGTAACTGTTATAACTGTGTTGTCGGTTTTTAAAAGCTTAAAGTTAACTGCACTGTCAATTGTGCCTTCAACACCTGCGTTTATCAGGTATGCGTAGTTTCTTGCTATTGTTGAAGACTGGTTTACTGCAGAAATTTTGTTTCTCATATCCAGGTAGAATACGCCTTCGTCCTCAAGCTTGATGGATTTATCATAGCTTGCAGAAATCTGATAATATTCACCGTCAATTTTATATTTATCCTCGGAAACCTCGCTTACTTTACCGGATACGCTTTTTGTGGAACGTGTAACGGTATATAAGGATTTGTCTTTGGATGTTTCAACGGATAATACATCCCATTCGTTAAGGTCGGGAAGTTTGAATTCTTTTCCGGCTGTATCTCTTAATTCAAAGCTGTAGGAAGATGCATCAGGATCAAGAGTAAGAGTGGGTTTGCCGTATTTATCCACAACCTTGTGTGTTGATTCAAGAACATCTTCAACAACAATGTTTTCAAATTCGTGAACAAAAACTACATCGTGTTTTCCGTCGCCGGTGGTTTCAAGCAGTTTTACATAGCCTTCCATACCGCTGCTTATTAAAGCTGTATCAAAGGGAACTGCAATACCGTTGTATATCATAATTGCTTTATCTGCAATTTTTTCTTTTGTTATCTGATTGTCCTTATCCTTGTCTTTCCAGTAAGAAAGCTCTGTTGCGGATACGGAAGAAATGTTGTCTGCGTCTATTTCAACGGAAGTGTTTCTTGTTTTTTCAGGCCTTACGAGTAAAAGCTCTTTGTTAAGACCGGATTCATCATCTTTTGCGTAGTAGGTTACATAGTAGCCAAGGTAATCGCCTGCATTGGATTTTCCGGCTCTGTAGGTTGTTTCGTCTATTCTTACACTGTTTTTGTTAAGACCGGAAGCACCCTCCAAGGTAGAATATGCGTTTGCGGTTACAGTACCCTTACCGGTTTCAACATCAAGTTTATCTTCTAAAAGTGTTTTGTCTACAACTTCATATTTAACATCGGAACCGTAGGAAACCTGCTCCATCATATCAATTGTAAGAGCGTTGTTTGTAAGGTTTGCAACAGTACCTCTGTTAACGTTTGCGGTGGAGTTTCCGGATGCATTTTTTGTAAGTCCTACCTGCGATGCAACTGCAAGGTGTCCCTGAGGATATCCGCCTTTGCTGTCAGTTGCGGGCTCGTGTCCGATTGCTCTTACTAAGATTGTTACTGCATCCTGATATGATATCGGATCTTCCGGCCCGAAGGTTCCGTTTTCTCTACCAATTATTAATTTCTGATCAGTTGCTACTTTGATATATCCTGTTGCCCAGTGGTCTGCAGGTACATCGGAATAGTTGGTTGCACCTGCGGATGCTATAGCAGTATCTGTTAAGCCCACTGCTGCAACTGCAACTTTTGCAAATTCTGCTCTTGTTATATTATCATTAGGTCTGAAGTTTCCGCTGCCTGCGTCACCAACCATAATGTTTAGTGCACCAAGAACATAAGCTGCTTCTTCGTAATTGGTTCCTGTAACGTCGCCCGAAATGGTGTATGCACCGGCCTGAACACAGCCGAAAATCATTGCAGAGCTTAGCACAGAAGCCATAGTTTTTCTAAATGACATTTATAATTCCTCCCAGATTTTTATATATTGCATAATGTATATTATGCGGCGCCGTTATCAGTATTTAACGGCGTTTACATACTGTTAGATGAATTGGGAGGAAATAAGTTTCATACAATATATGGAAAGAGGAGTTGCAACAAGGCAACTCCTCTTTTTGCTGTTTATATTGCTCTTACTTCTAAATAGAATCTCTTTTCGTTTGCTTCACCCATAGAAAATGTTTTTCTGGGTAATGCACCATCCAAAATAACGGTTTTAAACAGGTCACTCTTATCCATTGCAGGAAGAAGAAAACCAATACTGTTTTCCTTAGCGGATAAATCCGAAACTACATTTTCACCGTGAATATAATCAATTTTTCCGCCGTTTTTCTTAATATATTCATCAAGGAAAATCTGCAAACTTCCAACTGTAAGATTACTTTTGGGATTTTTTATGTATAAATCCTTGTTTTCGCCATTTAATACACATACAACCTTCTGAATACCTTCAGTTTCTGAAATTTCATAGTATTCGGAAAATTCTTTTAACAGTTTTTCGGAATCTACATCAAAAACAATTCTGTGAATTGGTTCAAATTCAAGTGCCTCATCGTGAATGTTTACAATTTCGGTAAGTGCGTATCTTGCAGGGTGTGTTTCTTTTTCAGAATCGGATAAATTCTGTTTTTTTCTTTCCCAGCATTCCTTTGCGGTTGCAAGAGAATGGTTTCCGTCGCCTACTGCAAAAAGCAAGGGATTTTCGGGATCAAGTCCGTCTGCAAGACTTGTAAGTGCCGCCATAATTTCTTCGGGATTTTCAATAAGATAGCCCTCAATATGACCACCGTTTTCCATTAAATTAAAGTCATATACTTTTTTAAGCTTGGTTTCATCTATGCTTTCAATAACGGTTTTCTTATAATCGTCAATAAGAAGCATTATATGTGGCATTTCGGCAGGAGCATTTATACGCACCTGAACTCTTGGAGGTATTCGCTCTAAAACTGTTCCTTCAGTTGCACGAATAAGCGATTTCGAGCCTTTATTGTAGTTATAAGCCTCCAAATCCACCGCACCTATTATACCTTTGCGTATTTTGCCGCTGTTTACGGTTCTTTTTACATATATAAGAGCGTTTCCGTATTTGTTGAAAACGTCGCCGTCAAGATACGAAGCCATACTGTCGTTAATATTTTTAATGCGTTCCTCTTTTCCGTCATTTTCAAGATAAATTTCGGGAAATATCATTTTAAACGACGAAGGCGCTTCTCCTACATTGTTTGCAACTCTTTCCCAATATGCAGGCTCTGAGGTGTACTGGTCGCAGGCAACAACGCTCCATTTTTCAAGATATTTTTCCTGCGGAATAAGAATATCCGCTGTTTTAAAAGGTATTTTCATAATTAATTTCCTTTCAGATAATAATTTTTTCCGTGAAGCACATCATATTGTATCATTTTATAATCTTCTAAAAGCTGTTTATCTTCTCTGGCAATGTCGCTGAACTGTTCACCTGACGGATTAAACACAAAATACTGATGATATGCAGGATATTTGCTGTAAAATTCCGTTGCTGTGTCAAAATACCATGCAGTATTTTTAATTCCTGACATTTTCATAACTGTAAGTCCTAAAGCCGCCGCACTCATCCGCTCGGGAAGAATATATTCAGAGGTATCGTAGTTAGTCCAGAGAACATAAGGGGTTTCGTATAGTGACGGATAGTCTCCCATATTTATTCCCTCTTTGTCGGGCACAAAACCACCGTCTTTCAAGGTACTCATATTTGTACCAAGTAAAGGCAGATGGTCGCCGTACATAACAATTATAACGGGTTTATCAACAGTTTTGAAGTAATTTACAAGCTTTTCAAAAGCTATATCGGCTTCGTAAACACCCTGAGCGTGGTCTTTAGCTCCGTTTAAATCCTTCTCTGAAAGCGTGCTGCTTGTAACTGTGACATCATAATTTTCGTATCTCGGACGTTCGTATCCGCCGTGATTTTGCATCGTTACAGAAAACATAAAGAAGTTTTCATTTTGCCGGTTTTCGTAACATTCAATTATCTTATCGGTAACCGACATATCCGAAATGTAGCCTCCGCTTTTTACAAGGCCGTCGGTATTATCTATCCCAAGAAATTCGTCAAAGCCGATTAGCGGATATGCTTTGGAACGGTTATAGAAATTCCGTTTGTAGGGATGAAAAGCAATAGTTTCATAACCATTGTTTTTAAATTCACGCACAATGGAATTTTTTTCATTGACAATATGCTGAATATACGGATAAGTTCCCGACGGCAGAAGCACCGAGGAAAGTCCCGTTAAAAATTCAAACTCAGGCATACATGTTCCGCCGGCATATACGGTTGAAAGCATTTTCCCGCCGTGGCTTTCTGCCATTATTTTTCTTGTTTTTTCCATAGGATCGGGAGTGATTTCAATATTTGGAATAAGAGATGTATCCCACCACGCTTCATTTTGAATTGCTATTATGGCAGGCATTTCATCGGGAGTTTTAAACGTCTTGTTTTCAGGCTTGCGTTCCTTTATTTCCGCTATGGCTTCCGGAGAGTAATTATCGGGTTTTTCAACAAATAAACTTCCCACGCGTGGGAAAAATGTAAGAATAAGTCCGTTGCCGTCGTAATCCTCAATGGGATTGAAAGCGGCAATATTTACATCAATAGATTTCAAAAATTTGTATCTGAAGCCGTTGTTAAAGCAAAGCAGATAAGATGATAACACAAATATCCCTGCAAATGCAATGCTTATTATCGAATTTAATGCAAAATGCAGTTTGATTTTTTCTTCATATTTATTACAACGGTAATAAATATATATTGAAAAAATCAAAAGCGCCAGAGAAATAAGTATAAAAATGTCAAATTTTATTTTTATAAACGATGCAATATCGGTTGCATTGGTAGCAAGTAAAATATCTGAGGGCAACAAAGGATCCCCCGTAAATTCCGCCATCAATGTAGAAACAAAGCTCATAAACCACAGTATAACCGAGGTTATAAGGTATGCAGTAGGCTTATGGCGCACTATTGCACACAAGAATCCAAAAAACAACAGTATATATATATAAGTTATAAGAATTTTAACAGAAAGAAAAGGTGTAAGCAAATGCTGAGGATAGCTGATGTTTGCAAATCTTAAAATATCCATGCAAAGCAGCAGAATAAACGGTGCTATGAAAAAGTAAAGTCTTGCAAATATTCTGTTTTCAACTATGTTTCTTATTTTTGTGCCAAGCAAGAAATGTCATCTCCTGTGTATCAGTAATTATAAAATAAATATCCCACAATTTATATTGTATAAAAATTGTGGGGTATTGTCAATCAGTTTTTTAAATAATTTTAGATATATCTACATTATTTTATATTTTCCATAATTCTTACTGCTATTGCAATTGCCTGTTGTATTTGAGTATTGGCTTTGGGTGCAAACATATTTTCGCCCATACCTTGCAATATCCCCTTTTTCGCCATAAAATACACAGCATCCCTTGCCCAGTCCGAGATATCGGAATCATCTGTAAATTTACTGTTATCAGACGGGGAAACTTCACCAACTAATTTTGCATATACTCGGGAAAGTATTACCGCTGCTTGTTCTCTGGTCAAAAAACTGTCTGATGAAAATTCTGTATCGCTCATGCCATAAATAAGACCTGCATTATATGCTTTTGCAACATAATCTTCATATATATACCGTACATCCGAAAAAGGCATTATACCCTTTTCAAGACTTTGTCCACTTAACTTTTCATATAAATTTACAACAACAGCCGTAAACTGCCCTCTGGAAATATTTTTTGTTAAATCAGCCCCGTTGAATGTGTCACTCACAAATTTGTAATCGGTATCTTTGGGAATAATATCATTTTCATACGCTTTATAATAGCTTTCTTTTGCCCAATCAGATATTTTTTCTCCGGTTCTTGTATAACAATCAGCAGGAGTAAATTCAGCATAAGTGGCATAATTACCGTTTTGGTCATATAAATTCAGATGTAAAAACCCCTCAGCATCTTCCTCCTGTTTCCAGATTAGTGCATTTCCGTTTTCATCTGTTGCATTACAAGGTTCCAATCCGCTTTGCATTATAGCGTCCGGATCCTGTCTGTAAAATGAAACAACACTTTTTGCACTTGTATATTTATCAAGATTTGTTATAGCAGGTAAAGCCGTTATAATTTTACCACCATTAAATACTACCTTGTGAACATCACTCTGAATACCGCCGAAAATACCGCATCCAAGCTTTAAAGTTCCACCATTCATTATTAATCTTCCCTGAATATGAATTCCACGGTCAAGCCCTGTAATAGTTCCGCTTTCAATTGTAACCGTTGTATTCCAATCCATAAGATTCGGTACAGGACCTTCAACTCCATAACCGTTTTCGTCATAAAGATAGTTTCCGTTTTCGTCATAAAGAACGCCGATTGCCTGTTCGATAAGCAGTTCACCATTGCCTTTTATTATATAGTTGCATCCATTAAGCATAAATCTACCGGAAATTCTGTTTACTGTTCCGTCTTCAAGTACAATTGTAATAAGTCCGGTTTTGTCCGAAACGTGATAAGGATAAAAGTTTCCGTCTGTAATTCCGCATAAGGTAAGAGTTTTTGTTGCTGCATCCCATTTCCAACCGTTGCCTGAACCATTTTCAGCAACGTTTTGTGCATATCTTTTTTCGCCTTCTTCTATTTGAAACATTTCGTACCCAATATTTCCGTCACCATCCGCAAAAACATTGAAAGGAACAAGCATACTTAAAGATAAAGTAAATATTAAAAGAATTAATTTTCTCATGTTTATTTCCTCCTTATATAAAAAGAGCATAACTCCTAAAAGCTATGCTCTTTGATCAAAGCTTAATTATTTAGATTTTTTTGCTGGAGCCTGAGTATTCTTGTTACCTCTGATCATGCACCAGATAGGTGTTGCAACAAAGATTGAAGAATATGTTCCTGCAAGAAGACCAATGATTAATGCAAGTGCGAAATCTTTAATAGCGGAAACACCAAAGATGTAAAGTACAACAACCATAACAATTGTAGTTACAGATGTGTTGATTGTACGCATCATGGTCTGCCATACACTTCTGTTTGCAATATCGCCAAAAGGTTCTCTTCTGGAAGCTCTTACGTTTTCTCTGATTCTGTCAAAGATAACGATGGTATCATTGATAGAATAACCGATAATGGTTAAAAGTGCTGCAATAGCAGTAGTATTGAACGGAATCTGCAGAATTACATAGAAGCTAAGCATTATAAGAACGTCATGTATAAGTGCAACAACTGCCGCAACACCGGAAAGCAGTTCAAATCTGAATGTAATATAAATAAGCATCAGAATAACTGCAATGATAATTGCAAGTATAGCGCTCTGAGTAAGCTCTTTACCAATTGTGGGAGAAACAGAATCAACAGAGATTCTTGCTTCATCTTCAAGAGTAAATTTCTCTTTTAAACCATTCCATAATTTTTCCTGCTGTTCAGCGTTTAATGTTTCTGTTTTAATAGAATATTCGCTTGTGTTTATTAATGACTGCTGAATAACAATAGATTTTGCGGAAACCGCATCTTTAACAGCAGTTTCAATATCGGATTTATTAATTTCTTTTCCGAAATCAACAACTAATTCTGTACCGCCGGCAAAGTCAATATCAAGGTTGAAGCCGCCGAAAACAAACATACAAATAATTCCTGCTAAAACAATAACAAGGGGGATTGTGAAGAATATTTTTTTCTTTTCAAGAATATTAAACATCAGCTTCGCCCTCCTTTGCTTTCTTAGATTTTGAAAGTCCGTATAAGTACGGATTTCTGATATTTAAATCAAATATAGCGCCAAGTAAGAACCTTGTAACAACAAGAGCTGTGAATAAGCTCAGGATAATACCAATACCAAGAGTAGTAGCAAAACCTACAACAGTACCTGTACCGAAGAAGTAAAGAACAACTGCAACAATAAGAGTTGTAACGTTACCATCGATAATAGCACTTGCAGCTCTGTGGAAACCTGCGTTAACAGCAGCACCTGTAGATTTACCTGCTTTTAATTCTTCTTTAACTCTCTCAAAAATAATTACGTTAGCATCAACTGCCATACCGATTGTAAGCAGGATACCTGCAATACCGGGAAGACTTAAGTTTGCTCTTGTTGCAGCCATAACAAGTGCGAAAAGAACAATGTATGCAATTAACGCAATGTCAGCAACAAAACCGCATAATCTATACATAACAAGCATATAAATTAATACGATAATTAAACCGATTAAGCCTGCAAATAAGCAGCTTTCAAGAGCGGATTCACCAAGAGAAGGACCGGAGCTTCTTCTTTCAGCAACTTCAAGCTTAAAGGGAAGCTGACCTTCTTTAATTGTTGTAGCAAGATCTTTAGCACTTTCAGCAGTGAAATCACCGGAGATGATAGCTGTATCGGAATTAATAGGTTCCTGAACTCTGGGCTGAGAGAATACTTCATCGTCAAGCTTGATTGCGATAAAGTTTTCGCCTTCAGCTTTCTGGCTCATTCTTGTTGTAGCATCGTAGAATGCTGCCTGAGCATCAGAATTCAAGGAAAGCTCAACATAATGCTTACTGATACCGCTTTCGTCGATAGGAGCGTACATTGCTTTAGCATCCTTAACATCTTTACCTGTAAGAACTTCTTTGCCTTCTGAATCTTCAAATTTAAGTTCAGCAGTAGCACCTAAAATCTGAATAGCTTCATCGGGATTGGTAACAGAAGGAATTTCAATTGAAACTCTGTTGTCACCCTGTTTGGAAACTGTAGCTTCTGTGAAGCCTAAACGTTCCAGACGTTTATACATAATATCAACAACTGTACTCATAGCTTCCTGAGATGGAGTTGTTTCTGACTGAGCCTCGTAAACAATAACAGAACCACCTGTTAAGTCAAAGCCTTTTCTTATTCCGTTTTCATCATCAAGAACGCTTGAGAATTTAATCGGAATCTGTAATGATGACAGTGATAAACCGAACATTGCGGTGTAACCTAATATTGCAATGATGATTAAAGTTACCACTATCTTGGTAATACTTTTTGCCATACCATTTCCTCCTAAATTTTTCTCCAAGGTAAATTTTTACATACCAAGGTTATTATACATTATCAAATTATATCACACTATTTCAATAAAATCAATATTTTTCAGCAAAATTTTTTGTAATAAAACATACAAGCTGTTAATATACATATACTAATTGAATACAAGGAGGAAATATAAATGGACAATTACAATGTTCTTAACGATATTGCCGAAAGAACCGGAGGTGATATTTATATTGGGGTTGTGGGGCCTGTAAGAACGGGAAAATCAACTTTTATAAAAAATTTTATGGATAATCTGGTTATTCCGCAGATTTCGGATGCTTTCGGAAAAGAAAGAGCAAGGGATGAGCTGCCGCAAAGTGCTCAGGGCAGAACAATTATGACAACAGAGCCGAAATTTATTCCAAACGAAGCAGTAACAGTAGTTACCAACGAAAATTCAAAATGCAAGGTAAGACTTATAGATTGTGTTGGATATATTGTAGACGGTTCTTTAGGTTATATAGAAGACGACCATCCGAGAATGGTTTCAACACCGTGGTCGGAAGAACCTATGGATTTTGTTCGTGCGGCGGAAATAGGAACTAAAAAGGTTATTACAGAACATTCCACAATCGGACTTGTTGTAACCACCGACGGAAGCATTTCGGAAATAGACAGAGCATCCTACATAGATGCGGAAAAACGTGTTATATCCGAGCTTAAAGAAATGGGAAAACCCTTTGTTGTGCTTTTAAACTCGGTTAATCCGGGAGGAGAAAGGGCTGCTAAATTAAAAACTGTTCTCGAAAACGAATATAATGTTCCGGTTATGCCGGTAAGCTGTCTTGATATGTCAAAAGAAGAAATGCTTAATATTCTCAGCACAATATTAAATGAATTTCCCGTTAAGGAAATTGGCATTTCTCTGCCGAAATGGCTTAACGCATTAAGCGACAGTCATTGGCTTAAGGAATCAATTATTACATCTGTGAAAACAGTTACCGAAAAAATAAACAAGGTAAGTGATATCAGAAGTATTACAGCAGATTTTTCCAAATGTGAAAATATTAAAACTGCCGTTGTAACTGAAACCGATTCCGGAAAAGGAACCGTAAAAATTGAACTTTCTGTGGACGATGACTTATTCTACAAAATAATAAGCGAAACAACGGATATGGAAATTACCGACGATAAAATGCTTATAACCACACTTAACAGACTTTCGGCAACAAAAAAAGAATACGACAAAATTTCTTTTGCCATAAACGAGGTAAAACAGCGTGGATATGGAATTGTTTCGCCTACAATAGATGAGCTTACACTGGAAGAGCCAGAAATAGTAAAGCAGGGAAATAAATTTGGCGTGCGGCTAAAAGCTTCGGCACCGTCCATACATATGATAAGAGCCGATATTGAAACTGTAGTTTCGCCTATTGTTGGAACCGAAAAACAATCCGAGGAGCTTGTTCACTATCTGCTTAACGAATTTGAAGTTGATCCTATTAAAATCTGGCAGTCAAATATTTTTGGAAAATCACTTCACGAGTTGGTTAACGAGGGGCTTCACAATAAGCTTTCAAAAATGCCAGAGGACGCACAGGAAAAGCTGAGAGAAACATTGCAGAAAATTATAAACGAGGGCAGCGGAGGGCTTATTTGTATTATACTTTAATGTTAACAGATAAAAACATAAAGAAATAAAACCTATCGACACGCTTTAAGATGCCGAAAAAGGAAGGTATATTTCGTCAACCCTCTCAGTCAGCTAACGCTGCCAGCTCTCCCGGAGGGCGAGCCAAACACAGACAGTACTAAGGTACGGCAAGGCTCATTTTGGCGGAAAGCAGTGGCCGTGAGTCTTTCACCCTCTCCGTCACTTCGTGACACCTCTCCCGGAGTGAGAGGCTTTTCACCGGCACTTTTTCATTGATAAATAATTTTTC
>JAFQLQ010000015.1 GCA_017414505.1 Clostridia bacterium | reverse complement strand
TCAAAAAAGCCGTTTATCAGACCTGATAAACGGCAATATAGCACAAAAGAACCGTTTGCACGCATACGTACAAACAATAGAATGGTACCTTACCGGCCTCACAGGACCAATTTAAAGGCTTAATATTTTATTTTTATATATTATACACTATTTTTTTAAATTTGTCTATACTTTTTTACTTTTTTCTTCAAGAATTTTCAAAGTTTTTTTGAAATATTCGGGAGGCTCTTTGGAAAACTCCATATATTCCCCCGTTTTCGGATGAACAAATCCGATTTTGTAAGCGTGAAGCATTTGTCCCTCAAGAGAAAACTTCTGTTTTTCCGGGCCGTAAACCTTATCGCCCAGAAGCGGTCTGCCAAGAGAAGTCATATGAACTCTTATCTGATGAGTTCTGCCCGTCTCGAGCTTACACTCAATCAATGTGTATCCGTTGTATCTTTCCTTTACGAAATAATGGGTTATTGCCTCTTTTGAATTTTTATAGCTTATTGCCATTTTCTTTCTGTCGTTGGGATTCCTGCCTATTGGAGCATTAACAGTGCCCTCGTCTTCCTTTATAACACCAATGGTTACCGCAAGATAACGGCGGTTTACGCTATGCTCCTTAATCTGCTCGGCAAGGGAAAGATGAGCTTCGTTATTTTTAGCAACAAGCAGAAGTCCGCTTGTGTCTTTATCAATTCTGTGAACAATTCCGGGACGGATTACACCGTTAATTTCGGAAAGGTTTCCGTCGCAATGAGATAAAAGGGCGTTTACCAGAGTTCCCTCAAAATTCCCTGCCGCCGGATGAACAACCATTCCCTGCGGTTTATTTACAACAAGCAGCCAGTCGTCCTCATAAACAATATCAAGCTCAATATCTTCGGGCTTTGCCTCCAGCATCTGAGGCTCCGGAACAGTTACGCAAACAACATCTCCGCAGCACATTTTATAGTTGGCTTTAACGTTTTTGCCGTTAACCGAAACCCGACCTTCCTCAATCAGCTTCTGAACATGGCTTCTTGTTAAAGCCTCGCAGGATGAGGAAATGAATTTATCAATTCTTTCGCCTTTTTCATCGGCAGTTAAAGTTAATATTTCAGCCATTTTCTTTACCCTCAATAAAAAGAAGATACAAAATCAGAAGTCCGCAGCCTATAACAACGGCACAGTCTGCCACGTTGAAAACAGGAAAATTAATGATTCTGAAATCTATAAAGTCTATAACATAGGAAAGCGAAATTCTGTCTATCATATTTCCTATTCCGCCACCGCATATTAAAGAAAGGGATACAAGTTCAATTTTTTTCTTTGGTTTTTTTATAAAAACATAAGCAATAATGAGTGCTATAACAATTATTGTAATTGCAATAAACACCCATCTGTGATTCTGAAGAATGCCAAACGCCGCACCTCTGTTTTCCACATAGGTGAAGTAAAGCACATCCTTAATAAGGGTTATTTCGTTTGCTTTAAAAACATTTACTGCAAGCAGTTTTGTAAAATAATCTGCCACAACAACCAATACTGAAATACATAAAAAAAGTATCATAAATAAAATTCCTATTCAAGCTCGTCCAGATATTTTAACTGTCCCTCAACAAGGGCTCTTATTTTGGATTTGTAAATTGCATAATTCTGCTCAACCTCGGCATTTTTCGCCTTTACCGTATTAACCTGAGCCTCGGCCTTTGTTATAATTTCATTAGACTTTGCTTCGGCTTCTTTAATAAGGCTTTCAGCATTAAGCTGAGCAGTTCTTTTAACCTCTTCTGCAACGTTCTGAGCAGTAACTATGGTTTGCTGCAATGCCGCTTCCATAGATTTATATTCCTTAATTGCATCCTTAAGCATAGTTATTTTATCCTTAAGAGCGATGTTATCACGGTAAAGCGCATCGTATTCGCTTGCTATCATGCTGAAAAAATCATCAACATCGTCTTTGGCATAGCCGCCCAGATTCTTTTTAAATTCCTTGTTCCTTATTTCAACAGGTGTTATCATTTTTATATCCCCCTTATTACTGCGGTATTGACAGTTCTATTATATTTCTGCCTTTTTTGCTTAATCCGCCGGTTCTTTTTACAATAATTCTGCCGTGACCTCTTACGGATATAACATCCTCTTCCTTAATTTTTGCATCACGGTTCTGGCAGACGGAAAAATTAAGCATAACATTCCCCGACGAAATGATTGCCGATGATTTTTCCCTGGACAGATTAAATCCCGCCCCAACCACACAGTCCAGTCTTAATGATGAAACTGTGGCATGAACGGTTTTTTCTTTCACATCAGGAGTAAGAGCTTCGCCATCGTAATAGGAAACCTCTGCACCCTGACCTGCAATTTTTGTTAAATTATTAAGTATGTAGTCTCCGATTTTTTCACACACAAAAACGTAGGCATAATCCGAAATGACTATATCACCTATCATTTCACGCTCTATTCCGAGCGACATTAAAGAGCCCAAAAAATCGCGGTGTGTGAGTTTTTTTATATTGTAAACCTTGATTTTCAAGGTTTTTACAGGAAACTCTATCTCCTCACAAGGATTATTAAAAAAAGCAGAAATTTTTCTTTCCGCTTTTTCATATCCTCCGTAGAATTTTACGGCAACATCGGAATTTGCCGAAAAAGCTTTCTCAATAAGATACTGTTTTTTCATATCGAGAAAATTGGTAAAAGTAGTATAACCCCTCATATAGGTTGCGTTATACTTATCGAAAACCTTAGACAGGAAGATTTTTTCTTCATCATCCGAGGCGTAGTACATCAAGTCTTCTTTTTTCATAAACTAAAAAATATTAATAACAATTCTTTTTACCACATCTATAATAAGAAAAAGAATAAGAGGCGAAAAATCAATCATCATATTCCCCATTTTCTCATACATAAATTTTCTTATGGGATTAAGAAAAACAGATGTGAATTTTGATATCATCATAAAAAACCACATATTCTGAACACCGGGAATCCAGCTTGCTATACATTCAATAATAACCATAAATTCAAGAAAGCCCAGTAACCGGTACAGAACGTATCCTATAATTGCCATATCTTAAAATGGGAAGCTTATTTTATTTTTAAGCTCGTCTTTAAAATCGCCGCCCATAATGCCAACATTATAGGGTGCGATAAGGAAAATTCTGTCTGCAATTTTCTGAATATTACCGTCCAGAGCATAAACAGCGCCCGAAAGAAAATCAATTATTCTTTTGGCAATTGTGTTATCAACATTTTCAAGATTAACAATAACAGGTTTTTTTGCTTTAAGATGATCGGTAATTTCTCTTGCATTCTCAAAGGATGAGGGTGAATGAACAACCACCTTAAGCTGGGTTGTTGTGTGAATATTAACAACCTTATTTTTTCTTGCATTAAGAGCAATGTTTTCAGAATCCTTTTCTCTGGTAACTCTCTGAGGGGTAACAGTAGTGGCAGATGATGTTTCTTCTATTTCATCATCTTCCTCCGCAAGACCTATAAACTCCATAGCTTTTTTCATAAAGTTATTCATAATACTTTACCTTACCTTTCCGTGCTTAGCACTTATCTATGTCCGTAAAGAGCGGTGCCTACTCTTATCATATTTGCACCCTCCAAAATGGCATAATAAAAATCGGCTGACATACCCATAGAGAGAATGTCCATACTTATATTATCCATTTTTTTACCCTTGTTGTCAATATAAATTTTATATAATTTATTAAAATTATTTCTTATTTCCGCTTCATCAAGGCTTCTTGGCGGAATACACATAAGGCCTTTAACCCGTATATTACTGCATTTTGCGGCATTTTCAAGCATTCTTTGAAGCTCGTCCTTATCGGCACCGCTTTTTGATAATTCTTCGCCGATATTAATTTCAAGAAGACAGTCCATTATTTTTGAATGTTTTTTGCATTCCTTATCAATTTCATCCATCAGCTTAACGGAATTAACAGACTGAATCATATCCACCTTATCGCAGATGTATTTAACCTTATTTCTCTGCAAAGTGCCAATAATGTGGAATTTTACATCCTTTTTACTAAGGAAATCATATTTACTTAAAAATTCCTGAACACGGTTTTCCCCGATTATTTTTATTCCCATATCAAGGGATGCAGAAATTTTTTCGGTGTCCACCGTTTTTGTTACGCCTACAATTTCAATTTCCTCCGGTTTTCTTCCCGCAAGATGGCAGGCTTTTTCTACTTTTTCAAGAATTTCATCATAATTTCTTTTTAAAACTTCCAAAACCATCACCTGATTATTTTACAATTGAGCCTTCACTTATTCGCTTGTAATTACGTATTACCAGATCGTAAAGAACAAGCTCCTCTGTGCTGCTGCCTATAGTTGTGCTTCCGTTTTTTACAACGGCAAAGCTTTTTTCTTCATAAAGAACATCAACAGGAACAAACCGTGCCACACTGTCCTTTATAACAAGAACACCTCTTACTCCATCCTTTTCGTAAATGGAATCGGCAGGAACCTTAAGCCCCTGATATTCTTTTTTTATAATTTCAAAATCGACAGTTCTCGAATCAAACAGATTATCAAGATATTTTGTGGATTTAACGGTAACCACGCACATTTCGTTTTCTCCGGGCGGAGAAATATGTGTTACCACCGCTTCCACCGCTTCGTCGGATTTACTTGTTATGCGAAGCTTAACATAAGCACTTTCCTCGCCGGGTTTAATATCCTTAATATCCTCATAATTAACAAGGGCAGAAACATACCACTCGTAATTATTTATAATTTTGCAAACTGCATTACTTTCGCCTTTTCCGGATTCCAGCTTATTCATAAGCTCGTTAAAATCCACAACGGAAATGGAATTTGCAGTCTCAGGCGTAAAAACGCCTTCAAGTCCGTCAATATCCTTGGAAAAAATACCGCTTTGTTTGCTGTAAAATTCAATTTTACTTCCGCCAAATTTGTTTTCTATGTACTGAATGTTGTTTTTTGCTGATTCTGCACCGGAATCGGATACAACTCCGCTTTCAACCTCCTGTATTTTGGAATTGAAAATTTCAAGCTCTTTTTTAAGCTCGCCTACCTCGGCATAATTCCCTTCGGCAGAGCTTCTTGCAATTTTTGCAATTGTTTTTTTTCTTTCCTTTTTAAGGGTTATTATATCGTCTGTAACAACGCTTTTATAGTTGTTTAAAAACTCGCTTGCAGCAAGCTTTTCGTTGGCAATTCTTAACTGTTCTTTTGTTTCGTCGTCAACCTCACCTACATACTGTGTGGCAATTTTTTTGCCCTGCAAAACCCTCGAACCGTTGTTATAAGGATAAAGAACCTCGCCCGGAGCCTCAGAATAATGAACCTCCTCGTTGTAGGTTAAAATACCTTTTCCCATAACTGTGGATTCAACATTTTCCGCAGTAACAGTAACGGTGCTTGCCGTATTTCTTCCGGCAAAAACTATAATTAAAAACAACGCCACAAGAACAAATACTGCAAATCTGTTATCAGCTTTTATTTTATTTTTCGTTTTCTTTTTATTTTTTTCAGCCATATCAGCACATCCGATTTATTTATTCAATTTCAGAGTTATTATTACTTAAAATATTGCTTAAAGGTCTTGCCGGAACTATGGATGCGATAGAGTTTTTATAAACAAGGCTCATTTTATTATCACTTTCTAAAATAATAGTGAAATTGTCAAACCCCTTAACTGTTCCCTTAAGCTGAAAGCCATTGGAAAGGAATATGGATACATTTACTTTTTCTTTTCTCGCCTGGTTTAAAAATACGTCCTGTAAATTAATTGATGTTTTCATTGGTGTGATTCCTTTCTGTGTATAACACATTACTTTATATTAAATTTTACTTTTATATTTTTTACAACTTCTTCCATATTTATACCTTTGGAAGAATCAAGCCAGCAAATTCTGTCATCTCTTCTGAACCATGTAAGCTGGCGTTTTGCGTATCTTCGGGATAAAAGCTTGATTTCGTCAATTGATTCTTCAAGCGAACACTTTCCGTCAAGATACTTTAAAATTTCTTTATAGCCTATTCCTTTCATAGAATTATAGGAAGCATCTAGCCCCTCGTTTTTCAGTTTTTCAACTTCCTTTAACAAGCCTTTTTCAATCATTATGTCAACACGGCGGTTTATGCGTTCATAAAGAAGCGCTCTGTCCATATTAAGACCGAAATACATAAGATTGTAAGGCGATTTTTTTGTTATTGCAAGCCGTTTCTGCTCGGAAAACGCAATTCCTGCAGTTTTTGAAGCTTCAATTGCACGAATAACTCTTTTAACGTTATTCGGATGAATATTTTTTGCCGCCTCGGCATCACATTCCTCAAGCATTTTGTGGAGATACTCATTGCCGTTTTTTTCTGCAATTTCGGCAAGCTCCGCACGAAGCTTTTCGTTGGTGTTATCCGAATAAAATTCCACATTATCTATAAGCGAATTAATAAAAAGACCTGTTCCGCCTGCAACAATGGGGATTTTGCCTTTAGCGGTTATTTCATCAATATATTTTTTACAAAGCTCAGTAAAAACGCTTACATCAAAGCTTTCAAAAGGCGAAACCTCGTCGATAAGATAATGCTTTATGCCCTGCATTTCCTCTGCATCCGGCTTTGCGGTACCAATATCCATACCCTTGTAAATCTGCATGGAATCGGCAGAAATAATCTCTCCGTCAAGCCTTTTTGCAAGCTCAATTGCAAAAGCTGTTTTTCCCGAAGCGGTGGGCCCTGCCACACAAATTAAATTTATCATAAGCTATGCTCTCTTAAACTGTTTTTCAATTTCGTATTTTGAATAGGAAATAAAAAGCGGTCTGCCGTGAGGACAGGTGTTTGCCCTCTGCACAATAAGCACATCGGAAACAAGCTTTTTAATTTCTGCATCGGTAAGGCTTCTGTTTGCCTTAATTGCCGCCTTGCAAGCCATTGTATATACGGCACGCTGATATTTTTCGGTAGCAACACTTACCTTGTTATTCCTTACATTTTCACAGATTTCAAGAACGGTGTCTGAAATATCATCCTTATCAATCTCGGCAGGAATTTCCCTTACAGCAATTGAAGTGTCCGTAAAAAGCTCTATATCGAAGCCTATCTTTTTAAATAAATCAAGATTTTCACCAATTACGCTGTGCTCCGTTGGAGAAACATCATAAATAAAAGGTGTTATAAGCGGCTGAGAATATTTTTCGCCTTTTTCGATAGAAGCTGAAATTCTGTCGAAAATCAGTCTTTCGTGAGCAGCGTGCTGATCCATAAGATACATTTTTTCATCCTTTTCGATAACTATGTAAGTATCAAAAAGCTGACCGATGATTTTATAATCTGCTATGTATTCCGGCTGTATATCAGACTTTTCTTCTTTTTCTTCCGAAAAAAGCTCTTTTTCCCGGTTTTCACTAATTTTCCCGTCATACTTAAGCCCTGTTTCCTCCATTTTGGGAACAACCGCTTCAAAACGGGGAGCAGAAACCTTCTGATATCCGGAAACTGCAGGTTTATCGGTAAATTTCAGTTTGGAAAACACGTTAAGCTTAGGCTCGGGGGTTATCTCCTCAAAGCTTTCTGTTTTAATAAAGCTCTGAGGCTCAAAAACCTCTTCCTCTTTTTGGGGCTTCTTTTCTTCCATACCCTCTATTTCGTAAATTCCGGAAATGGCATTAAAAATATTAACATAAATGAATCTGTCATCCGAAAATTTAACCTCAGCTTTGGTGGGATGAACATTAACATCCACCGAATCGGTAGAAATATTTATATTAAGGATAAGGAAGGGATATTTTGAAGTAACAACACGCTCTTTAAGAGCTTCGTCAACTGCAGAAAAGAATATTTTATTTCTTACAATTCTGCCGTTTACGAAAAACATCTGATGCTTTCTGTTGTTTCTTAAAATCTGATTATTCCCGATAAATCCCGTAATGGAAATATTTTCCCTGTGGTAATCTATAGGAGTGAGATTTTTGGCAATTTCAGATTTATATATATTTGTAATATTTGAAATTTCGTTGTTATCGCCTGCGGAATAGAAAACCTCTTTTCCGTCTTTGGTAAGCTTGAAGGAAATTTTCGGGTTTGCAATAATGAATTTCTCCATTGTTTCGGTAATATACGCCATTTCGGTGCTGTCCGACTTCATAAATTTCATTCTTGCAGGAGTATTGAAGAACAAATCGCTTATGCTTATAATAGTACCGTTGTTACAGCCTATATCTTCAATTTCCTTTATTTCTCCGCCCTCCACAAGAAGACGTGTGCCCTCAGCTTCGTTTTCGGTTTTGGTTATTATTTCAACCTTGCTTACGGCGCAGATACTTGCAAGTGCTTCGCCTCTGAAACCCAGAGTTGCAATTGCATTAAGGTCATCCGCCTCTTTTATTTTACTTGTTGCATGGCGGATTATTGCCATTTTGGCATCCTCACGGTCCATTCCGCTTCCGTTGTCAATAATTCTTATAAGCTTTTTACCGCTTCCCTCAACCTCTACGAAAATTCTTGATGCCCCTGCATCAATGGAATTTTCCACAAGCTCTTTTACGGCGGAAGCAGGACGTTCCAGAACTTCACCTGCCGCTATCATATTTGAAATTTGTGAATCAAGCAAATTTATTTTAGACATCCTGCATCCCTCCTTTAGTTATCTTTTGCTTTTTTAGCAAGCTCAAACAGTATGTTCATAGCCTCAATGGGTGTAAGCGTAGTAACATCCATTGATTTTAATTTAGAAATAATTTCGCTTTCGTTCATATTTCCGAAAACAATCTGATTTTCATCCTTGCGTTCGGGAACTTTTTTAGCTTTATTGCTTATTTCATTTAGTGAAAGCTCGTTGCCCTCAAGCACTACGGCAATTTCCTTGGCACGCTTAACAACGCCGTTTGGAACACCTGCAAGCTTGGCAACCTCGATACCGAAACTTTCATCGGTGCCGCCTTCAACAATCTTTCGTAAAAAGGTTATATCGTCACCGCGCTTTTTAACAGCAACGGAATAATTTTTAATTCCCTTCATACGTTCCTCTAAAACTGTAAGCTCGTGATAGTGAGTGGCGAAAAGTGTTTTTGCACCAATATTTTTAACAATATGCTCAACTACCGCCCACGCAATACTAAGTCCGTCAAAGGTAGAAGTTCCTCTTCCTATTTCGTCCAAAATAATAAGACTTTCGGAAGTGGCATTTTTAAGGATGTTTGCCACCTCGTTCATTTCCACCATAAAGGTAGACTGACCGCTGGCAAGATCATCCGAAGCACCGACTCTTGTGAAAATTTTATCCACAATGGGAAGCTTAGCGTATTCGCAGGGTACAAACGAGCCAATCTGCGCCATAAGAACAATAAGTGCCACCTGACGCATATAGGTGGATTTACCTGCCATATTCGGGCCTGTTATAATGGAAAAGCTTTCCTTGTCCCTGTCAAGATATGTATCGTTGGGAATAAAATAGCTGTCCTTCAAAACCTGTTCAACAACAGGGTGACGCCCCTCTTTTATAACAACAGTTCCGTCTGCAGCCATTTCCGGCTTAACATAACGGTTTTTATATGCACAGTAAGCAAAGGAAATCATTACATCCAGCTTTGCTATTGCCTTTGCATTTTTCTGAATTCTTACAATATTTTCATAAACAACCTCTCTCACCTTGCAGAACAAATCGTATTCAAGATTAATGCTTTTTTCCGAAGCACCGAGAATTGTGCTTTCAATTTCTTTAAGCTTCGGAGTTATGTATCTTTCGCAATTGGTAAGAGTCTGTTTTCTTATATAATAATCGGGAAGCTCGTCTTTAACAGATTTCAGCACCTCTATATAGTAGCCGAAAACTCTGTTATAGCCTACCTTCATACCCTTTATTCCGGTTTTTTCCTTTTCTTCGGCTTCCACCTCGGCAAGCCAGGTTTTGCCGTCTGTCATAGCAAGCCGGTAATTATCAAGAGTGGCATCGTAGCCATCCTTAATCATATTTCCGTCTCTTACCGAAAATGGCGGATCATCGTTTATCGCCTTTTCTATAAGGTCGGTAATATCTGCCATACAGTCAAGCTCAGAATTTATTTCCTTAAGCAAAGGAGCCTTTATATTTTTAAGCTTTTCCTTTACCGAAGGAATTTTAAGAAGCGAATTTTTAAGACTGATAAGGTCTCTGGCATTGGCGTTTCTGTAAGAAATTCTTGAACACAAACGCTCAATATCGCAAATCTCCTTAAGCTCTTTTGACAATTCTTCTCTGAGAATGCTTTCTTTTATAAGCTCGTCAACAGCATTGTGACGCTTTAAAATTCCGTTTAAATTTTTAAGCGGACGGTCAATATAACTGCGAAGAAGCCTTGCACCCATCGAAGTGCCCGTTTTATCAAGAACACCCAGTAAAGAACCGTATTTTTTCTTTTCTCTCAAGGTTTCGGTAAGTTCCAGATTTCTTTTGGTGGATAAATCAATGTCAACAAACTGCTCATCGTCAAACACTTCGAGAGAATTAACGTGCTTAAGCTCGTTTTTCTGAGTATCAAAAAGATAATCAAGAAGTGCATAAAGGGCAAGCATCGTCTGTGAGCTGTCACTTATTTTGCCGTTTGCAATTTCATCGTCGCCAAAATGCTCTTTAATAAGATTAATGGCATCCGAGCTTACATAAAAATCATCCGGATTAACATCCACGCAGGGCGAGGTAAGCTTGCTTATTTTATCTACCAGAATCTTGTTTTTTGACATTCCCGAATTAATAATTATCTCCGACGGCGTAAACTTGCAAAGCTCGGATAAAATACGGTTTTCCCTGTCCTCCACAATGGGATTTATAACGTTGAGTTCACCTGTTGAAACATCGGCAAACACCATTCCCACAGCAACCTCATCACCAAACACCGAGCAAAGAAAATTATTCTTTGTTTCGTCTAAAGAATTGGTGACATCGGTAACTGTTCCGGGAGTTATAACACGTATTATACCCCTTTCAACAATGCCTTTTGTTTCAGCAGGATCGGTAAGCTGTTCGCAAACAGCTACTTTATAGCCTCTTGCAACAAGCTTTGCAATATATCCGTCCGCACTGTGAAAAGGAACTCCGCACATAGGCGCACGCTCGGGAAGCCCGCAGTCACGCCCGGTTAAGGTAAGCTCCAGTTCGGAAGAAACAGTTATAGCATCGTTGAAGAACATTTCATAAAAATCACCCAGACGGTAGAAAATTATATATTCTTCGTTTTCAATTTTTATATTAAGATACTGCTTCATCATGGGAGAAATGGGCATTTCCATTATCTCCCTGAGATTATATCCCTTTTCCATGAATTTTAGTGACAGCCTGAGCAAGAGCTACAGGAACCGCCACAGCCGCCCCCCTGTCCTGTTACTACAGAAACTACCTGCTGAACAAGCATATCATATTCCTTGCTTGCTTCAACAAATTCCTTTACAACTTCGTTTGTCATAAGCTCGTCAAAAGCTTCGTTTATTTCTCTTCTCATTTCTTCCATTTCGTCCTGAGAATGTTCGCTAAACTGCATTTTAACAGCTACATCACGTCTTTTTTCGTTGTATTTTTTAATCATTGCCTGAGCATTTATATCTGTATCCTGCGCTTTTTTCGCAGCATCTGCTCTTTTTGCCTCTTCACTTTCGTTAAGCATTTCTGCCAGTTCTTTTGCTTTTGCTAAAATATCCATTTTTTCTTGTCCTTTCGATTTTTATATTTCTTCTCCTATAAGTGCCCAGGTTTGCGATTTTGTAACTTTTACGTTAACAAGATCGCCCTGCTTTGCGCCTTTAGAAGTAAAATTAACAATTTTGTTTGTTCTTGTTCTTCCCGCCATCATTTCGGGATTGTTTTTGCTTACTCCGTCAACTAAAATTTCATAGGTTTTGCCAACATAACTGTCGTTAATTTCCTTTGAAATTTCGTTCTGAACACCAAGAAGCATTTCAAAATTTTTATGCTTTTCCTTATCAGAAATAAGGTCAGTCATTTTAGCCGCAGGAGTCCCCTCTCTCGGCGAAAATATAAAGGTAAACAAACTGTCAAACCTAACTTCACGAACCAGCTCCACCGTTTGAAGAAAATCCTCACGGGTTTCATTGGGGAAGCCCACTATAACATCGCTTGTGAGAGCCACACCGGGCATGGCCGCTTTAACCTTTGAAATAATTTCAAGATATTTTTCTTTGGTGTAACGGCGGTTCATTTCGCTTAAAATGCGGTTACTGCCTGCCTGGAAGGGCAAATGCAGATATTCGCAAACCTTTTCGCATTCTGCCATAGTGTAAATAAGCTTGTCCGAAATATCTTTAGGATGGGATGTCATAAATTTAATTCTTTCAATTCCGTCGATTTTGTTTACTTCCTTTAACAAATCGGCAAAATCAATATAATTTTCAATATCGTTACCGTAGGAGTTAACATTCTGACCAAGCAGAGTAATTTCCTTGCATCCATCGTAAGCAAGAGCTCTTACTTCCTCTAAAATATTCTCCTTGCTTCGGCTTCTTTCCCTGCCTCTTACATAAGGAACTATGCAGTAAGAGCAGAAATTGTTGCAGCCATACATTACCGAAACCCACGCTTTGAATTTATCGTCACGCTTCTGATTAATGCCCTCAACAATGTATCCGTCGGAATTTATAACATCGAAAACACGCTTGTTTTCCGAAAAATGTCTGTAAAGAATTTCAGGGAATTTATATAATGTATGAGTGCCGAAAATCAAATCAACGTGACGGAACTTTGTTCTTACGTGCTCCTTAACGTGTTCCTCCTGCATCATACATCCGCAAATTCCGATAACCATATTGGGATTTTTCGCTTTTTTGTGCTTAAGAGCACCAAGATTACCGAAAACTCTCTCTTCCGCACCTCCGCGTACTGCACAGGTGTTGAAAATAACAAGGTCAGCATCATCGGTGGTGTCAGTTAAAATATAGCCCATATCCGAAATAAAAGCTTTTAATTTTTCGGAATCGTTTTCATTCTGCTGACATCCGAAGGTTACAACCGAAGCCTTTGGTGCACTTCCGGAATTTAAAAACGAATTTTCAATTATTTGCTTTATTTTTTCAATATATTCCATCTGAATTTTAATTTCAGACTGCGGTATTTCTCTTTTTTTAATGTCTTTCATTTACAATATTCCAATCTAAAAATATTCATTATATATTATACATTATTTTTGCAAAAATAGCAATAGTTTTCAAGCATTTATTTAATATTTTTTCGCACAATATTACCGAGGTGATTTTAAATGAATAACAGCAAAAACAACAAAAACAAAAATTCCAAAGCACAGAAAAAAGGAATGGAAGTAGCAAAAGAATTTATTTCAAAGGATTCCCTTAAATTTGATCCCAACGGAAGCTACACAGGAAAAACAAAAAACAAATACGAAGAACCTGTTCAGGACGCAGATGATTTATAAAGTTAAAACCGCAGAACACAATCTGCGGTTTATCTTTACATATATTTATATTTTTTCCTCATTGCAACAACAAAAGCTGCCGAAACAGCAAACGCCATAAGCTCTGCTGCCACAACAGAAATCCAGATTCCGTCTATCTCCCATATAAGCGGAAGAATAAGCACCGCACCAACCTGAAAAACAAGGGTACGAAGGAAGGATATAACTGCTGAAATCAGTCCGTTGTTAAGAGCTGTAAAAAGTCCTGAGCCAAAAATTGCAAAGCCTGCAAAAAAGAAGGAAAAAGCAAAGATATAAAACCCTCTTACTGTAAGTTCAAGAAGCTCTTTATCATAGCTTACAAAAATGTTTGAAAGCGGTTTTGCCAGAAGCTCGCCCACCGCAAACATAGAAACCGACAGTGCGCCTATAATGACAATACTTTTTCTTAACATGTTTTTCATTTCGGAATAATTTTCAGCACCGTAATGGTATCCGAAAATCGGTGCAGTTCCAATGGAATAGCCTATAAACGCTGAAATAAAAACAAAGTTTACATACATTAAAACTCCATATGCCGCAACTCCGTTTTCGCCTGCATATTTTATAAGCTGAATATTGTAAAGCATACTTACCAGCGACATGGAAATATTGCTTAAAAGCTCCGAAGAACCGTTTGTGCAGGCTTTTAAAAGTGCTTTGCCGTCATAAGCCGTTTTTGTAAGCGAAAGCAGGCTGGAATTAGGGCGCACAAAATACACCACGGGAAAAACTCCGCCCACTATCTGACTTGCCGCAGTAGCAAGTGCCGCACCTGTAACTCCCCACTTGAAAACGCCTATAAACAATGCATCAAGCACCATATTTGTTACGCCTGCCGCAACAGTAACTATAAGTCCAAGCTGAGGCTTTTCGGCAGTTATAAAAAAGCTCTGAAATTCAAGCTGAAGTATATATGCAACATTAGCCACAAGTATCACACGGCCGTATACAACGCATTCTTCAAGCATTTTTCCCTCTGCACCAAGCATCCGGGCAATTTGGGGAAAAAAAACAAAACCAACTGCCGTAATTGTTGTTCCCAAAACCACAGAAGCATAGATAAAAAGCGAAAAATATTTATTAGCCCGGTCTTTATTCCCCTGCCCAAGGGCTCTTGCAACAATGGCACTTCCGCCTGTTCCGAACATAAAGCCTACCGCCCCTAAAATCATCAGAAACGGAATTATAAAATTCACTGCCGCAAAGGATGTTTTTCCAACAAAATTGGAAACAAAAAGTCCGTCCACAACGCCATATACAGATGTAAAAATCATCATTACAACAGATGGCAGAGTGAACTTTATTATCTTTTTATATGTAAAATGGTCTGATAACTGAACTTTCATAATTTTACCTTTCGGGCAATAAAAAAGAGAAGACGAAAGCCTTCTCTCTTTTATTACTGAGCATCAACTTTAATAACCTGTACGCCTTTGTAAGTACCACAGTTTTTACAAGCTCTGTGAGGTAGCTTATATTCCTGACACTGAGGACATTTTACCATACCCGGAATAGTTAATTTCCAGTTAGCTCTTCTTTTGTCTCTTCTTGCTTTTGACACTTTTCTCTTTGGAACTGCCATTTTGAAACACCTCCTAATTTATTTAAGAAATTTTTTTAACACTTCTAACCGAGGATCAATTTCCTCTGTTTCGCAGTTACAGGTTGTTTTGTTTAAGTCTGCTCCACATACAGGACATAAACCTTTGCAGTTTTCACTGCATATATACCTGTCATAAAGGTTTATAAGGAGATTTGTTTTAACAGCCTCCGTTATATCCACTTTATTCTGTTCGGGAACAAGGTAATCCCTGTTATCCTCCGAATTAAGTATTTCAACCATATTAACTGACATACTTTTTTCAAACACCTTAAGGCATCTTGCGCAGGTTAACCTGTAATCCGATTTAATATCAAGATTAATTTCAATTTCGCCGCCGAAGTTTTTAACAAAACCGGAAACCTCAACGGGAGAAGCAAATAAAATATCATCCGCAATATTAAAATCACCAAGGTCAACCACGCCCGAAACCTGCATTTCGGCGCTGTCTGCACCCAAAAGAGATGCATAATCAATTATCATTATAAACACTCCTTTTTAGAAGTTTTCATAAAGACACATATAATATTATAACTGCACAAAGTCGATTTGTCAATATTTTTTTTATTTATTAACAATTTTTTTTGTGTCAAGCGCAATCATAAGCTCTTCATTTGTAGGAATGATAAGTGTTTTAACAGTTGCATCGGGAGTAGAAATATCTCTTTCAACGCCTTTAACATTGTTAAGTTCTTTATCAATTTTAATTCCCATAAAGCCAAGGCTTTCAGTAACAGCTTCTCTTATATAAACTGTGTTTTCACCAACACCGGCTGTAAATACAAGAACATCAATACCGCCCATAATTGCAGCATATGCGCCTATGTATTTCTTAACGGAATGAACGAAAACATCAAGAGCAACCTGCGCTTTTTCCTTGTTTTCGGGTTTGCAGTTTTCAAGCAGGTCTCTGAAATCGGAGCCTATACCGGAAACACCAAGCACACCGGATTTCTTGTTAAGAATATTTATAACATCTGCAGAAGAAATTCCCTCTTTCTGAGCAAGGTAATCAACAATAGCAGGATCAATATCACCGCTTCTTGTTCCCATTGCTATACCTGCAAGAGGAGTAAAGCCCATTGATGTTTCAACGGATTTACCACCGTCAACAGCAGCAATTGAAGAACCGCTTCCAAGATGGCAGGTAACAATTTTTAAATCTTCGATTGGTTTGCCAAGCATTTCAGCCGCACGCATGGAAACGAATTTGTGGCTGGTTCCGTGGAAACCGTATCTTCTTATTTTATATTTATCATAGTATTCCATAGGAATAGCATAAAGATAAGCTTCTTTAGGCATTGTCTGATGGAAAGCTGTATCAAAAACAGCAACCTGAGGAACGCCGGGCATTAATTCTTCGCAAGCCTTGATACCTGTGATGTTGGGAGGATTGTGAAGAGGAGCAAGCTCTGTACATTCGTCAAGCGCTTTCATAACAGCTTCTGTAATAAGAACAGAACCGCTGAAGCTTTCTCCGCCGTGAACCACTCTGTGACCAACAGCATCAATTTCGCTCATGCTGGAAACTACACCGTAATCTTTATTTGTAAGAGTTTCAATAAGCACGGAAATAGCTTTTGCGTGATTTTCAAGCTCGATATCCCAGTGCATTTTTTCTTTGCCTGTTGTGGTATGAGTAAGCATACCGCCTTCAATACCTATTCTTTCAAATAAACCTTTTGCAAGAAGTTCGTTGTTATCAGTATTTATTAACTGATATTTAAGAGAAGAGCTTCCTGCGTTTATAACTAAAACTTTCATTTATAAAACTTCCTTTCTTATTATATATAGGGTAACCCATCGTCAGCTTTATTGCTTAATCCAAAGGAAAGCAAAAAGGCGCTTATTTTTACCGGATTATTTCTGTGCCTGAGCCTGAACGCAGGTAATAGCTACAACACCTACGATATCATCAGCAGAACAGCCTCTGGATAAATCGTTAACAGGCATTGCAATACCCTGAGTTACGGGGCCGTAAGCTTCAGCTTTAGCAAGTCTCTGAACTAATTTATAACCGATGTTACCTGCATCAAGGTCGGGGAATACAAGAACATTTGCATGACCTGCAACAGCACTTCCGGGAGCTTTGGATTCGCCAACGGAAGGAACGATAGCAGCATCAAGCTGTAATTCACCGTCAACCTTAAGATTGGGGTTGTTTTCCTTGCAGATTTTTGTAGCTTCAACAACTTTATCTACATCGGGGTGCTTAGCGCTTCCCATTGTGGAATGTGAAAGCATGGCAACGATAGCTTCTTCTTCAACAAGAAGTTCAAAGGATTCAGCGGAGCAAGCAGCAATTGCAGCTAATTTTTCAGGATCGGGATTCTGTTCCAGACCGCTGTCTGCAAAAATGAATGTTCCGTTTGCACCGTATTCGCAGTTGGGAACTTCCATTAAGAAGAATGCGGATACAAGCTTAACACCGGGTTTGGTTTTTATAATCTGCAGGCTTGGTCTTAAGGTATTTGCAGTTGAATGGCACGCACCGGAAACAACACCGTCTGCATCGCCTGCTTTAACCATAAGGCAAGCATAGTACATATAATCGCCAAGAGCCTGTTTTTTAGCCTCTTCATATGTAAGACCTTTGCTTTTTCTAAGCTCAACAAAAAGATTTAAATATTCTTCTGTTTTTTCATAAGTAAAGGGGTTAATAATTGTTGCACCGGAAATATCAAGACCTTTACTGTTTGCTTCAACTTCCTCGGGAGTACCGATGATAATCACATTTGCAATATCCTCTTTTAAAATAGTTTCAGCAGCCTCGAAAATTCTTCTGTCCATTGATTCGGGAAGAATAATTGTCTTCTTCTCTTTTTTTGCTCTGTCTTTAATCTTATCCATAAAAGACATAAAAAACATCTCCTTAAACATTATATAATATTTTTTTACACATTAGTAAACATTATGATTATACTACAAAATTTTCCCTTTTTCAAGTTTTTTTCACAAATTATTAAAATTAACTATATTTTTTATTTTTTATATGTTATAATATGTTTAAAATGAGGTGTTTTGTTTGAAAATTTCAGCTATAATTTGCGAATACAATCCTTTTCACAAAGGGCATAAATTTCATATAGAAAAAACAAAGGAGCTTACCGGCAGTGATTACTCAGTTGCGCTCATGAGCGGAAATTTTGTTCAGCGGGGCGAGGTTGCGGTTTTTGATAAATATGAGAGAGCAAAAGCGGCAATAAACTGCGGAGCCGATTTGGTTTTACAGCTCCCTACCCCTTATTCGCTTTCTTCGGCAGAATTTTTTGCAGGCGGTGCGGTTAAAATTTTGAACAGGTTAAATGTTATAACTCACCTTTCCTTCGGCAGTGAATGCGGTGATATAAATTTAATTCGTGATACGGCAAAAAAGCTTCTTTCCGAAGAAGTTCAGAGTAAAATCAAAGAGAATATGAAAACGGGAATTCCCGTTTTCAAAGCCATTGAAAACGCAAGCGGAAGCGAAATTTTAAGCTCTCCCAACAATATTTTAGCCGTTGAATATTTAAAGGCACTTATAAAGGAAAAAAGCTCCATAATTCCGGTTACACTTAAACGTGAAGGTGATTATCATTCGGAAAGCACAGATGAAATTTTCAGTTCTGCAACGGCTATAAGAAGCATTATTCACGAAAACGATTACTCACAGCTTGTTCCCGAAGAAGCCTACGAAATTTTTAAAAATCATACTCCAAGAAGCGAAAAGATAATTGAAAGTGCAATAATTTATTCCCTGCGTGTTAAGAAACCATCTGATTTACTGAAATATCCGGATGTTTCCGAGGGGCTTGAAAACGCAATTATAAATGCGGCAAACAAATTTGATACTCTTGAGGATATTATAATGGCTGTAAAAACCAAAAGATATTCATACACCAGAATAAGAAGAATTATTTACAACATTTTTCTTGATATTGATAAAAGCTTAAGAAGTGCCGAACCCGAATATGTAAAGGTGCTTGATTTCAATGAAAAAGGCAGGGAAATTTTAAGGGAAATCAAAGAAAATTCCCAAATTCCCGCAATTGCAAATGTTAATAAAAATATGTACGAAAAATACGTTATGTTAAACGAAGAAAAGAAATATGATAATATTTTACAATTTTTTTACAAATAATTATTGAATAATTCTTTTTTGTGTGTTAGAATCAAGAATGAACTATTATATTCAGAGGTGAAAATATGCCTATAAAAATACCCGACGATTTACCGGCTAAAAAACAGCTGGAAAATGAAAATATATTTGTTATGACAAACAAAAGAGCCTTAAGTCAGGATATAAGACCGCTTAAAATTGTTATATTCAACTTAATGCCCACAAAAATTGTTACGGAAACACAGTTATCAAGACTGTTATCCAACTCTCCGCTTCAGTGCGAAATTACTTTTATGACCACAAAATCCTACGATGCAAAAAACACTCCGAAGCAGCATATGGTTGCCTTTTACGAAACCTTTGACAAGGTTAAGGATAATAATTACGACGGTATGATTATCACAGGTGCGCCCGTTGAAACTCTTCCCTTTGAAGAGGTTAACTACTGGGAAGAGCTTTGTGAAATTATGGAGTGGACAAAAACCCACGTTCATTCCACATTCCATATATGCTGGGGTGCACAGGCGGCACTTTACTATCATTACGGGGTTGACAAGCACGAGCTTCCCGAAAAAATGTTCGGAATTTTTGAGCACAAGGTTAACAGAAAGCTTAATAAAATGACAAGAGGCTTTGACGAATATTTTATGGCTCCCCATTCCAGACATACGGGAATTGACAAGGAAATTCTTAAAAATGTTCCTACCGCAAAAATAATCGCAACCTCCAAGGAAGCGGGCGTATTTTTAATGTCTACCAACCGCGGCAGGCAGATTTATGTATTCGGTCACCCCGAATACGATGCGGATACTCTTTCTCTTGAATATTTCAGAGATGTAAACAGAGGTCTTGATATAAAAGTTCCAAAAAACTACTTCCCCGGCGACGATCCCGCAAAGCCGCCAAAAGTTACCTGGAGAGCTCACGCAAGTCTGCTTTTCTCCAACTGGCTGAATTATTATGTATATCAGTCCACACCATATGATATAAATAATATATAATGAGGTGAAAAAAATGACCGACAAAGTTAAAATTCTGTTTTGTGACGATGATGCAAATATCTGCGAGCTTGCAAGGCTTTATCTTGAAAAAGAAGGCTATCAGGTGATTCTTGCCAACGACGGAAAGCAGGCTATTCACACCTTTGAGCGTGAAAATCCCGATATGATTATTTTAGATATTCTTATGCCTTATATGGACGGTTACGAGGTTTGTAAGGAAATAAGAAAAACCTCCGGTATTCCCATAATTTTTCTTACCGCCAAAGGCGAGGTGTTTGATAAAGTTTTAGGTCTGGAGCTGGGTGCAGACGACTATATGGTAAAGCCCTTTGAGGTTAAAGAGCTTATTGCAAGAATAAAGGCAATTCTTCGTCGCTGCACTTCCGAGGCAGAGCCCGAAAAAGAAGAAATAAATGTTGTTACTTACGATAATATAACAATTAATTTAACAAATTACGAACTTAAAATTGATGACAAGCAGTACGAAATGCCGCCAAAAGAGCTTGAGCTTTTGTATTTTCTCGCTTCAAACCCCAACAAGGTTTTCACAAGAGACCAGCTTTTATCAAGTGTTTGGGGCTACGATTATTTTGGCGATTCGAGAACTGTTGATGTTCATATCAAAAGAATAAGAGAGAAAATCGAAGGAAAAGGAACCGGCTGGAATTTAAAAACAGTCTGGGGTGTAGGCTACAAGTTCGAGGTGCTTTAATTTATGGGTAATACCGTATTTTCAAAGATTTTCACTGCTGTTATTTCAATGGTTCTTATAATTTTTGCGGTGCTTACTCTTGCCGTATATTCATTTCTTGGCAACTACGCAACCCGTGAAAAAGAAGAAACCATGACATCTGCCGGTGAAAGAATTGCGGAAATGACAAATATGATTGCTTCGGAAAATTTTTCCAACGCCGCACAGTATTTTCAGTTAAGTATTGACCTTATTGCAAGAAATATCAACTGCAACATTTACCTTGCCGAGCCGGACGGAAGAATAGTTTTCTATTCGGCACTTAAAAACAACGTTATGAGGAAAATGCCGGAGCGTATTGCAAACGAGTTAAACAAAGGAAACCGTGCGAAAGAAATTGGTAAGCTTCCCGCTTTAAGCCGTGAGGATGTTCTCATAATCGCCCTTCCGGTAAAGAAAAACGATACAGTTATCGGCGGAGTTTATCTTATAAACGAAGTTCCTGAACTCTCAGGTTTAAGAAACGATATTTTCAGAGTTTTCCTTGTTGCCGGATTTTTAGCACTTTTAATCGGTGCGGTTGTAGCATTTTACATTTCCAAAAAAATCACAACTCCCATAAGTGCCATAGCAAAAGCGGCAGAAGCCATAAGTCTTGGCGATATGAGCACAAGAGTTCGTGTTTTTAAGGACGACGAGGTTGGAAAGCTTGCTTCCTCCTTTAATATAATGGCAGATTCCATTGCAAAGCAGGATTCTGCAAAAAGCTCATTCATTTCAGACGTTTCCCACGAACTGAGAACGCCAATGACATCCATAACGGGCTTTGTAGAAGGCATTTTGGACAATACAATTCCCAAGGAAAGCCAGGATATCTATCTTAAAATTGTTCTGGATGAATCAAAAAGGCTTTCCAAGCTTGTTACCGAGCTTCTTGATATATCACGTCTTGAATCCGACGAATCGAAACTGGAGCTTTCTATTTTCGATATAAACGAGCTTATAAGACTTTCAATTATAGGCTTTGAAAACAGATTCGACGAAAAAAACATTATTGTGGATGCAGATTTTGAAGAGGAATCTCAGCTTGTTACCGCAGAAAAAGACAGTATCAAGCGTGTAATTACCAATCTTCTTGACAATGCAATAAAATTCTGCAACGAAAACGGTACAATTTTCATAAAAAGCTTCTCCAAGGGAAACAAGGTGTATGTTTCCGTAAAAAATACCGGCGACGGTATTCCAAAAGAAAAAATGGAAACTGTTTTCAACCGTTTTTACAAGCTGGATAAATCACGCAGTATGAACAAAAACGGCGTAGGACTTGGGCTGTATATTGTTAAAACAATAATTTCCAAGCATATGCAAACCATTAATGTAGACAGTGTTGAAGGCGAATATGCCATGTTCACATTTACTTTGCAAAAATCCAAATAATTGTTAATTTCAGGTTAATGATTTATTCACAATTATTGGCTATAATATAATCACAAACTTCGAAAGGAGCTATTAATATGTCAGATAATTTTTATAATAACCAGTGGAATGAGGATGATTTCCAGAAACAGGACTACACTTCATATTCCGAGCCTGCCGGCGGCTTTAACTATTCCGGCACAAATCTTACAAAAAAGTAAAAAAGAGAGAAAAAAAGCGGCAGAGGAAAATCAGTTGCATTAGTTCTTGCGGCGGCAGTTTTCGGTTCTGCAGTTACTATGGGTGCAGGAGCATTCCTTCTTCCCGGCTATATTGATTCAAAGCTTGCAGATACATCCACCGGTAAAAACTACGATGTAACACAGCTTGCTTCCGATAAGGAAGATACATCTCTTGAAAATCTTGCCATCCCCTCCGAAAACAGCGAGGGCAAGGAAGTTTTAACCATTCCGCAGATTGCAAAAAAAGTTGCTCCTGCAACAGTAGGTATCAACTGCGAATTTAAAACTCAGAGCTACTTTGGTATGCAAACTCAGGAAGGCAGCGGTTCCGGATTTATAATTTCCGAGGACGGATACATTATAACCAACCACCACGTTATTGAAAACGCATCCTCCATCACCGTTTTGTTTAACGACGGTACAGAAAGCAAGGATGTAGAGGTTGTTGGTTCCGATTCCAGAACAGACCTTGCAGTTTTAAAGCTTAAAAGTGGTGGCCCTTACTACTATGCCGAGCTGGGACAGTCCGGTTCTTTAGAAGTAGGAGAGCTTGCAGTTGCCATCGGTAACCCGCTTGGTTCCGACCTTGCAGGAAGTGTTACAGTTGGTGTAATAAGTGCTTTAAACAGAGAAATGACTGTTGAAAATAAAACTCTTACCCTGCTTCAGACCGATGCGGCTATCAACCCCGGTAACTCGGGCGGTCCTCTGGTTAACTGCTACGGTGAGGTTATCGGTATAAACTCAATGAAGCTTGCAGATTCCAAAATTGAAGGTCTTGGCTTTGCAATTCCTATGGACGAAGCAAAACCGATTTTTGAAGACCTTATGAAGCACGGTTATGTTAAAGGAAGACCTGTTTTAGGTATCAGCGGTGTTTCGGTTTCTCAGGAAGAATCCGAATACTACGGTTTCCCCGTTGGTGTGTTTGTTCAGAACGTTTCTGAGGGAAGCGGTGCTGCAGCAGCAGGAATAAAACGTGGTGATATAATCACAAAGGTTGACGATACAAGAGTTAAAACTGTTGAAGAAATAAACAGAATCAAAAACAAGAAAAAAGCCGGTCAGCAAATCAAGGTTGAGCTTGACCGTTCGGGTGAGATTATAACGGTCAACGTTACACTCGGTGAAGAAACGAAATAAAATAAGATGCATTTCCCGCATCCAGTGATAAGATGCAGAAAGAAGCCCGGATTTTAAATCCGGGCTTCTTTCAGACTGTCGAAAAAGTCGGTCTACCGCAGAAAAAATTATTTATCAATGAAAAAGTGCCGGTGAAAAGCCTCTCACTCCGGGAGAGTTGTCGCGAAGTGACGGAGAGGGTGAAAGCCTCACAGCCACTGCTTTCCGCCAAAATGAGCCTTGCCGTACCTTAGTACTGTCTGCATTCATTTTGACGAAATATACCTTCCTTTTTCGGCATCTTTTATTATAAATTTAATATTTAATATTAACTATACTTACAAACACACCGTTATTATATTCAAAAACAGTGTCGCCATCGTATTTATCTGCAATTGCTTTCACATTTTTTATTCCCAAACCGTGATTTTCCGCATCCTCTTTTGTAGTATGCAAATCATCATCAACAGGCAAGCTGGAATTTTTAACGGTAATAACCAAACGTCCTGATTTTTCTTCTATCATTAAATCCACATATTTTTCTTCGGTCTGAGATGCCGCTTCAATTGCGTTATCAATAAGATTTGCAACAACAGTACACAAATCAAAATCGGATATCAGCTTGTTTTCAAGCTTGCAAACCGTAAATCTTATATTTTTTATCTGCTCTTCGCAAGCCTCTCTGTATTTAAAGGTAAGAAGTGCATCAAGAGTAAGATTATCGCAGTAAGTTGCGTGCTCCAGTTCATCAAATTTACTTTTTATACTGTTGGTATATTCCTTAAGCTTAACAGGATCGTTAAGCTCGTCTATCACCTTTATGTGATTGTAAAAATCGTGCCTTAGCTTGCGGTATTCCACATACTGATTCTTAAGCTCTTTAAACTGACGGTCTTTAAGTCGCGCCTCTTTTTTTATAAAATTCGCTTCAACAGCCTGCGCCGCAACTGCTTTTGCACTTTTATAAACTGCAATTCCGATAACTGCCGATGCCAAAAACGCCGAAAGCATGATAAACACAAGAATCGGAGATTCTATCTTATATTCAAAAATCAGCATAGTGAAAACAAAAACCATCAGGCACTGAACCGCAACATATATAAAAATATACTGTGTAAGCCTGTTGTTGGGATCAATCTTCTTGTTTTTAAGAAGCAGAAATCCGATAATGGTAAACACATAAACAAAAAGATATGCAATAATCTGCCAAACAAAGGTTGCATAACTATTGTTAAACATATCGGTAATCCTGTCACCATACATATACTTAGCTATTAAAAAGGCGCAGTTTTCTCCCAAAATAACACACACCATATATGATGTAAAAACACATATTTTCTGAAAAACAGTCCCCTTAAACAAATAAATTACAACAAAAATTGTAATTAAGGAAGAGGTTATGGATTTTAGTGTAACATAGTCAAAAATTAAAATATTTTTTATAAGATTAAGAAAATGAACAGTCATATATAAGGCTACTGTTTTCTTTTTTGAAAAACGTTTTTCAAAAAGAACATTCCAGTAGTTATACATTATAAATATTTCAACTATATGGCCTATAATAAGAACAGGGTAGTTCATACAATGCCTCCAAGAAACCGGGTTAGCTGTGTCCTTACATTATTAATGTGAGTACGGCTTATGGGAATGCGTTTTTCATTTATAAGAAAAATGCTCTGCCGGTCATACTTCTGAATATGGTTCATATTAACAATAAAACTCTGGTGAGTTCTTATATACACACCCTCCGGAAGCATAGTTTCAATAGTTTTCATATTAACACTGTATTCTTCCGTTTCACCGTTTGTTTTGTAAACCCTGGTGCGTTTTAAAGCACTTTCAAAATACAGAACATCATTAAGAACAATAACGCTTTTTCCTGTTTTAGTGTCAAGCGTTATTGATTTCTTCCCTATATTTTTCATAACCCTGGAAATCGCATCGTTAAACCGTGTGAAATCCAGATCTTTAACAAGAAAATAAGAATGCTCCACCTTGTAAACATCCTGAAAATACTCGGAATTAGCCGAAACAAATATTATTTTTGCAGAAGGTTGTTTTGTGTTAACCAGTTTTCCAAGCTCAATACCGTTTTGCTCTCCAAGAACTATATCGAGAAAAATAATATCAAATTTTTCAAAATCAAGTATTTCCGCAAATTTTACTGCAGAAGTAAATTCACAAATTTCACATTCGCCTGTGCCTGGGGTTTCGCTGAGTTTTTGCTTAATATCGCTGATATGGTACTTGTTGTCGTCTACAATAGCAATTTTTATCAATATGTACACCTCGAAGTAATTATTTTTTTAGTTACTGTACTTACAAAAAAGCAACACAGTGTTATCATTGTAACACAATAAAGCGAAAAAGTCAATACTCAATTCCCTTTCTGGCAAGCACGCCCTTTTCGTAAGGGTGTTTTTCATTTTTAAACTCGGTGATATAATCTGCTTCCGCCATAAGCTTTTCGGAAGGATTTCTTCCGCTTATTACAACATCACAGCTGCATTTTCTGTAAATTTCAAGAAATTCGTCGGCATCAACAATCCCAAGATTAACTGCATCTATAAGCTCATCAAGGAAAATAAGGCCGTATTCTCCGCTTTCTGCTGCACTTTTAAAGCAGTCCATCGCTTTTTTTGTACATTTTAAAAGACCTGCGGCTTCATCCTCGGTTTTTATAAACCCGTGCATATATTCAAAGCTTTTAACGGTAATTCCGCCATCAGTTACAAGACGCTGTATAACCGAAACCTCACCGCTTTCATTGGGCTTTAAAAATCTTATAACAAGCACCTTAAGCCCGCATCCGTAAGCACGCAGGCAAAGACCGTAGCCGGCTGTGGATTTTCCCTTTCCAAAGCCGTGATTTATGTGAAGAAAGTTTTTTTTCATAATTTATCACCTGATTTTATTATAATCCTTTTCATATAAAATTTCAAGAAAAACAATTTTTTTGACGTAAATTTGATGTTTTCAAAAAATTTACACTTATTTTGAAACTTTTTATTGATTTTTCAGCATTTCTCCTATATAATATAATAGTGTATAATAAGATAATTGTGTTCAAAAGAAACGGAGGTCGCCATTTTGCCCGTAAATATCAAGGATTTAACAATGGATGAGCTAACAGAATATTTTCTCGGTGCAGGCGAACCTAAATTCCGTGCCAAGCAGTGTTTTTCCTGGCTTCATAAGGGTGTAACTTCCTTTGATGAAATGACCAACCTTTCAAAAAAGCTTAAGGAAAAGCTTTCGGAAAGCTTCTTTATAAGTGTTCCCGAAATTGCACGCAAGCAGGTTTCTTCCGACGGCACAATAAAATATCTTTACAAAAATTTTGACGGCACTTTTACGGAATCGGTAATTATGCAGTATCACCACGGAGTTTCCGCCTGCATTTCCACTCAGGTAGGGTGTAATATGGGTTGCAAATTCTGCGCCTCCACCATTGGCGGCAAGGAGCGAGACCTTACCGCAGGCGAAATTTTAGATCAGATTATCTTTTCCGAAAAGGATACGGGAATGCGGATTTCCAACATAGTTTTAATGGGTATGGGTGAACCTCTTGATAATTATGATAATGTGATTAAATTTTTAAAAAACGTTAATCATCCTGACGGGCTTAATATCGGCTACCGTCATATTTCCCTCTCCACCTGCGGTCTTGTTGATAAAATAAACCGTCTGGCAGAGGAAAATTTTCCAATAACCCTTTCCATTTCACTTCACGCAACAAACGATAAAACCCGCAGTGAAATTATGCCCGTAAATAAAAAATACAACATTGAACAGTTAATTGGCTGTGTCAAAAACTACATTAAAAAAACGGGAAGGCGTGTTTCCTTTGAATACACCCTTATTTCCGGTGTTAACGACAAGGAAGAAAACGCAAGAGAGCTTGCTTCCCTGCTTAAGGGAATGCTGTGTCATGTAAATTTAATTCCCGTAAATTCCGTTGCGGAAAGCGGATTTTCAAAGCCGGAAAATCCCAACCGCTTCAAAGAGCTTTTAATAAAGCTTGGCGTAAACGCCACAGTCCGCAGAGAATTAGGCTCGGATATTGATGCCGCCTGCGGTCAGCTAAGGCGAAAAAATACGCAAAAAAATTAACCGGCAAAGGATTGTGATATCGTGGATTTCGGATACAAAACCGATGTTGGCTCTATGAGGAGCCTTAATGAGGATAATTTTCTTTTAAACAATACAAATGAAAAATATACAGTTATGGCAGTTGCAGACGGTATGGGCGGTCACAATGCGGGCGAAGTTGCCAGTGCAGACGCCATTGCATATCTTAAGGGGTACGACGAATCAACAGGTTTTTCCACCTCTATAAAAAACAGGTTGCTTAGCTGTTTTGAAGCAATAAACACATTTATATACAAGCAATCGGTCAAAACATCTCGTTTTGCCGGAATGGGCACAACCCTTACAGTTGCTGTTATTGCACGAGGCAGGCTGTATGCCGCCAATGTTGGCGACAGCCGGTGTTATGTAATAAACAAATACGAAATAAAACAGATTACCAACGACCATTCTTTCGTCGAAGAGCTTGTCCGTTTAGGCAAACTTACCAAGGAAGAAGCGAAAAATCATCCCGAAAAAAATAAACTTATGCAGGCAATCGGCACAGAGCCTACGGTAAATACAGATTTGTTTACCGAAGATCTTAAAAAGGGTGATATAGTCCTTCTTTGCACCGACGGTCTTAGTAATATGGTTGCCGAAGAAGAAATCAAAAATATTCTGCTTACATCCGAAAATGTTCAAACCGCAATAGATACGCTGATAGCAGAAGCGAACCGTAACGGTGGAATTGATAATATTACTGCCGTAGCGGTTAAAATCGATTAGGGGGATAAGTAACAGTGAATAGTATGATTGGAAAAATATTAAGCAACAGATATCAGATTATAGAACAAATCGGTTCAGGCGGTATGTCCATTGTTTACAAGGCTAAATGTATGCTTCTTAACCGTTTTGTAGCAATAAAAGTTTTAAGAGACGAGTTCAAGGCTGATGCCCAGATTGTCAGAAAATTCAACATCGAATCGCAGTCAGCAGCAAGCCTTTCCAACCCCAACATTGTTTCAATTTACGATGTAGGGCAGGATGGCGGAACCTATTATATTGTTATGGAGCTTGTTGAAGGTATAACCTTAAAGGAATACATTGAAAATTCCGGTATGCTTAACTGGCGTCTTGCTCTTAAATTTACGGTTCAGATTTGTTCCGCTCTGGAGCACGCTCATAAAAACGGCATTATCCACAGAGATATTAAGCCTCAGAATATTATTCTTACCAAAGACGGAACCTGTAAGGTTACCGATTTCGGTATTGCATTTACCGGCAATGTTAACGAAACAAGAAAAATAGAATCGGATATTATGGGCTCGGTGCATTACATATCACCTGAGCAGACAAAAGGTATAATAACCGATGCAAGAAGTGATATTTATTCTCTTGGCATAACCGTTTACGAAATGCTTACAGCACGTGTTCCCTTTGACGGTGACAACGCTGTGGCAATAGCTCTTAAACATCTGAACGAAGAACCGGTGCCGATTAAGGATATAAATCTTCCTGTTCCTCTTGGCTTTGTAAATATTGTTAAAAAAGCAATGAGCAAGGATATCAATATGCGTTATCAGGATGCTCAGGAAATGCTTAACGACCTTGAATTATTCTCAGGCGATCCTACCGTTTTTGAAGTGGGCGAGCAAACCTCAATTGACCTTCAGATGACAAGAATAATCTCAAAAGAAGAGCAGGAAAGCATTTTAAGACAAATCGAAGAAATAAAGGCAGAAACCTCTCAGGACAACGATTACGAAGAAAAAACAGAAAGCAGAAAACCCGTAAAAACTTACGAACCTGAGAAAAAGAAGGAAAAGAAAAAAAGCAAAGAAAAGAAAAAAGGAAACTTTTTCAAAGAGCTTTTCAAAATAGAAAACAAACAGGATAAAATTGCAGTTATCGCCGCTATAATCACATCTGTTATCCTTATTTTAGCAGTTTCCGGCGTTGCGGCAAGTATGTTTTTCCCCTCTTTCGACCTGTTTGCAATTTTCACATCAGGCGGCAGCGAATTTGAAGTAGAAAACTTTGAAGGCAAACTGCTTGAAGAAGTAAAAGAACAGTATAAAAATCATAAAATTGAATTCATTATTGAAGATGAAGTTTACGATAACGATTACGAAGAAGGCAGAATCATTTCCCAGACTCCCGAGGAAGGTATGACAGTTAAGCTTCCTGCTAAAATCCGTCTTACCGTTTCAAAGGGTTCAAAGGAATTCTCCCTTCAGAACTATGTTGGCGAAGATGCCAAACAGGCAAAATTAAAGCTTAACAACCTAAATCTTAAGGTTGACGAAAAAAATGTTTTTGACGATGATGTTCAGGCAGGATACGTAATTTCCCAAAGCCCGAAAGCCGGTTCCACAGTACGTTCCGGAGATGTTGTTGTTCTTACAATCAGTAAGGGTGCGGATTCCGCAAATGTAATTGTTCCCAACCTTATAGGTAAAACTGCCGCAGAAGCAAAAAGCATTCTTGAGGATAACAATCTGAAAATCGGTTCTACTATAAGACGTTCCAGCAGTAAGGACGAAGGAACAGTTATTGACCAGAGCATCGGCGAAAACAGTGAAGTTCCGAAAAATACAAAAATTGATATATATGTAAGCAGCGGTAAGGAAAAAGAGGAAACTCCGGAGGTTACACCCGATAATCCGTCTGTAACACAGCCATCTCAGCCTTCCACTCCGGCACCTCAGCAGAATCCTGCACCACAGTCCGGTACTCAGTCTCAGCAGAATCCTGCACCTCAGCAAAATTCCACACCGCAAACAAGCACTCAGCCTCAGCAAAATTCAACACCGCAGCCAAGTGCACAAACACAACCAAACACAGCACCGCAGCAGAGTTCACCCACAATAAACACTCAGCAGAACACTGCACCGTCGCTGGATATACGCTAATATGAACGGATTAATAATTAAAATACTCGGGGGCTTCTATTATGTGAAGACCCCCGATGGCATATATACCTGCAGAGCCAGGGGAAATTTCAGAAAAAAAAGCCAGACTCCTCTTGTGGGAGATTACGTTAAAATAAGAATCGTTTCAGATGGTGAAATGGAAGGCTACGTGGAGGAAATAGAAGAACGTAAAAATTCTCTTATCCGTCCGCCAATTGCCAACATTGACCGTCTTATTATTGTGTCTGCAACTGCGAATCCTTCGCCGGATACGGTGTTTATTGATAAAATGACCGCCATTTGCGAGCACAATAAAATAGAACCGGTGCTGTGCTTTAACAAATCGGATTTACAGCACGATGACAGTATTATTAAGGAATACAAAAAAACCGGCTACAAGGTAATTGTTACAAGCACCGTTGAAAACACGGGACTTTGCGAGCTTGAAGAAATAACAAAAAGCGGAATTACAGCAGTTGCGGGATTTTCGGGAGTTGGAAAATCAAGTCTGCTTAATACGGTTTTAAAAAACGAAGAGCTTGAAACCGGAAGCATTTCCGAAAGACTTTTACGAGGCAAGCATACCACACGTCATCTTGAGCTTTACCCTCTCGAAAAGGGCGGTTTTTTAGCGGATACACCGGGATTTTCCAATCTTGATATAAATATGATAAGAGCTTTAGAATTAAGTGACCTTTTCAGGGAATTTTCCGATTATGAGGATATGTGCCGTTATCACGACTGTACCCACAGAAAAGAACCGGGATGCGCCATTGCAAAGGCAGTAGAGGATAATTTAATCCCCTCCTTCCGCCACGAAAATTATATTGCTTTTTACAATGAGCTTGATAAAATTAAAGAGTGGGAAAGAAAATAATCTCACAAAAGGAGAACTGTTATGATTAAAATTTCACCGTCATTGCTTTCGGCAGATTTTGCCGATTTAAAAAACGAGGTTTGCGACATCAGCTCAGCCGATATGCTTCACCTTGATGTTATGGACGGGCATTTTGTGCCGAATATCACCTTCGGCCCGCCTCTTATTGCTTCAATAAGAAAATATACCGACCTTATTTTTGATGTTCATCTTATGATTTCGCACCCTTTAAAATATATCGAAGCCTTTGCAAAAGCAGGTTCGGATATAATAAGTGTGCACCTTGAATGTGACGATAATATTGACGAGTGTATTTCTCTTATAAAAAAATTCGGAAAAAAGGCCTGCGTTGTAATCAATCCGGATACTGAGGTAGAGTTGGTTTTCCCCTATCTTGATAAAATTGATATGGTTCTTATTATGTCGGTTTACCCGGGCTTCGGAGGTCAGTCATTTATTGAGGATGTTCTTGAAAAAGCTGAAAAAATCAGAAAAATAAGCGATATTGACATAGAAATCGACGGCGGTATAAACGATAAAACCATAAAAAAAGCCGTAAAAGCAGGATGTAACGTTCTTGTTGCAGGAACAGCGGTATTCGGCAAGGAAAACCGCAGCGAAGCAATTGAAATGCTGAAAAACAGCGGTGAAGAAAAATGAAATGCGTAATTTTCGGCAGCGCACCAATAAACAGCTATGACTTTATAAATAAATACCTTGATAAAAGTGACTTTATAATTTGTGCCGACGGCGGCATAGCCCACACTGAAAAGCTGGGAATTACACCACAGCTTATAATTGGTGATTTTGATTCTTACAGCGGAAAGCTTCCGTCTGATAATGTGATGCGTTATCCATCCGAAAAGGACGATACTGATATGGCGCTATGCATAGAATATGCAATAAAAAACGGTTATGAAGAGATTATAATCGCCGGCGGACTTGGCGGCAGAATAGACCATACTCTTGCAAATTTAAGTCTGCTTGCAAAATATTCTGATAAAAGCATTATGCTGATAGACGAAAAAACCGAAATCACAGCAATTTCAGATTTTTGTTCACTTGAAAAAAATGAAAAGAAGTATATTTCTTTCGTATCTTTTACGGAAAAAACAGAAGGTGTTACTTACAAAGGGCTTAAATATCCCCTTTCGGATGCCACTTTGTATTCAAAAGACGCACAGTTTTCAATAAGCAACGAAATTATTGAAAAAAAAGCTGAAATAAGTTTAAAATCAGGAATTTTACTATGTATAAGAACCGAGGATTAATTATGGAAAATATCAGAAACGAATTTTTATCTGTAAGCGTCAATCCGCTTGGTGCAGAGCTTCGGAGCATAAAAAACTATGATGGATATGAGTTTCTCTGGCAGGGAAATCCCGAAATCTGGAACGGTCGCTCCCCTTTTCTTTTTCCCATTATAGGAAGAATTAAAAACGACACCCTTATGGTTGACGGAAAGGATTACACTCTACAAAAACACGGTTTTGCAAGGAAATCGGATTTTTCTGTTGCGGATATTTCGGAATCCTCCGTTTCGTTTATGCTAAAAAGCGACGAAAATACAAAAAAACAATATCCGTGGGATTTTGAGCTCAAAATAACCTACACACTTGAAAAAACCACGCTTAAAATTTCCTACGAGGTTAAAAATACAGACTGTAAAACCATGTATTTTTCGATGGGTGCTCATCCGGCATTCAACTGCAAAATCGGCGATATTCTGGAATTTGAGAAAAATGAAACCCTTGAATCCTACGTTATGAACGAGGATGCATACATTTATAAAAAAATACCTTATCTTAACAACGAAAGAAACATTGTAATATCCGGGGATATTTTCAAAGATGATGCCCTTATGTTTGAAAATATGAGCTCTGATTCCATCACCCTTAAAAAGCAGGATGGATACAGCATCTTTGTTAAATATAATAATGCCCGCTTCCTTGGATTATGGGCAAAACCCGGCGCTCCCTACGTTTGTATTGAACCGTGGTTCGGCATAAACGATTTTGAGGAATTTTGCGGTGATTTTTCTGAAAAACACGGAATTTTAAGCCTTGATGCAGGCGAAAAATTTGAATATGAAATAGAAATTGAGTTCCGAAATAACAAATAAATCTTAAATTTTTACAAAAATTTTACAAAAACGCTTTACAAAACTAAAGTATTAGTGTATTATAGTATTATCAAACTTTATTTTAAAGGAGAAAAGAAACATGAAAAAACTATTATCATTACTTTTAGCTGTTCTTATGATTACAGCATTGTTCACAGGCTGCGGAAGCAAACCTGCCGCAAACACAGAGGGCGAAGTTAAAGATACTTCTTTAGAAGATGTTAAAGCAGCAGGCGAAATCATCATCGGTCTTGATGATACATTCGCACCTATGGGCTTCAGAGATGAAGCAGGCAAGCTTGTTGGTTTTGATGTAGATTTAGCAGAAGCTGTTGCAAAAGAGCTTGGCGTTACTGCAAAATTCCAGCCTATCGACTGGTCTTCAAAAGAAATGCAGCTTGATACCGATAAGGTTGACCTTTTATGGAACGGTCTTTCCATCACAGATGAAAGAAAACAGAAAATGATGCTTACAGATCCCTATCTTAACAATAAGATGGTTATTATGACAAATAAGGGAAGCGATATTAAAACCGTTGCTGACTTAATCGGCAAAAAAATCGGTGTTCAGGCAGCAAGCTACGCACTTGATTTGGTTATGGCAAACGAAAACTACGAGGCTATGAAAGAAAACATCAACGAATATGCTGATTACGATTTGGCTTTAACAGACCTTAACAACGGCAGAATCGAAGCTATTATTATCGACGAAGTTCTTGGAAAATACAAAAATGCAAATCTTGGTGATAAATACGATTTTGCAGATGAAGATTTAGGCCCCGATGAATACGGCGTTGGTATGAAGCTTGGCTCAGATGCTTTATATGCCGCTATCACAGAAGCTCTTGAAACCGTTAAAGGAAACGGCGTTGCTGCTGAAATTTCTGAAAAATGGTTCGGCGATGATATTATTGTAAGATAATTCCTTGGTGCATTTCAAATGGAGGGTGATTTCGAGGGAGCAATTCCTCAATCGCCCTCAATTATTGTGAGGTTACATATAAATGAGTGAATTTTTCAGTTATGTTATAAGAATATGGCCGGCAATGCAGCAGGGAGCACTTGTTTCTCTTGAAATTTTTGCGGTCACATTAATTTTATCTCTTCCATTAGGACTTTTAGTGGCTCTTGTGGGATTGGTTAAGTTTAAGCCTGTTCGCTGGCTTATTAACACCTATATATGGATAATGCGCGGAACTCCGCTTCTTTTACAGTTGTTCTTCGTATATTTTGGTTTACCCACTTTTGGAATAACCTTAAACAGTATTACATCTGTTTTTGTGGCGTTTGCCCTAAACTATGCGGCATACTTTGCCGAAATTTTCAGAGCGGGAATCCTTTCTATCGACAAAGGGCAGTACGAAGCCTCTCAGGCGCTTGGTATGACCTATTCGCAAACTATGAGAAGAATTATAATTCCGCAAACAGTAAAGAGAATTATTCCGCCCCTTTCCAACGAGGTTATAACTCTTATAAAAGATACATCTCTTGCAACATACATTACGGTTCCGGAGCTTCTTCATGCGGCAAAAACCGCTGTTAACCGCGATTCTGTAACTACTGCTTATCTTGTTGCGGCGATAATCTATCTGTTCTTAACACTTATCCTTACCGTCATCTCCAAAAAGCTTTAAGAAAAAAGCGGTATTCACGAAAACAGATAGGAGGTATCAAAATGGATGTATTAAATATTAAAAACATAACAAAATATTTCGGAACATTCTGTGCTTTAAATGATATTTCCCTCAACGTGAAAAAGGGAGAGGTTATTTCCATAATAGGCCCGTCCGGCTCAGGAAAAAGTACCTTGTTAAGATGTATAAACAGAATTGAAAAAATAACCTCCGGCTCCATTACAATAGACGGAACAGCTATGGTTGAAAACGTAAACGGAAAGGCAAAATACATTTCCGAAAAGGAAGTAAGACAGCTTATTTTAAAAACCGGAATGGTGTTTCAGCATTTTAACCTGTTCCCTCATATGACAGCGTTGCAAAACGTAATTGAAGCACCCATAAAGGTGCAGAAAAAAAGCAGGGAGGAAGCGGTAAAGGTAGCCGAAGAACTGCTCACAATGGTTGGACTTGGCGAAAAAATGAACAATTATCCCGTTCAGCTTTCGGGCGGTCAGAAGCAGAGAGCCGCAATTGCAAGAGCACTTGCCTTAAATCCCCTGCTTATGCTTTTTGATGAACCAACCTCTGCTCTGGATCCGGAAATAACCGGAGCAGTTTTAAATGTAATGCGTGACCCTGCAAAAAATAATATGACAATGCTTATAGCAACTCACGAAATGGGCTTTGCAAAAGAGGTTTCCGACAGAGTTATATTTATGGATAACGGTCACATAGTTGAAGAAGGAACGCCTGCAGAAATTTTTGATAACCCGAAAAGTGACAGATTACAACATTTTCTTGAAAGCATAATAAGATAAAAAAATCCGCCATAAGGCGGATTTTTATTACTTATATTCAGTTTTCTTTTCCATATATTTAACCGCAAAAAGTGATACAAGTCCGCCAAGCGGACTTATTGCAAACAATATCCATTTTTTGATGCCTTTCTCATGATTTTTATATCTCTTAAAAAAGAGATACGGCACACCAAGTAACCAAAAAAAATAAACAATCATTACAGGTATGCTCATCTTATTCACCTTCTAAAAACGAAACAAGACTTTTAAGCTGTTTTTCTGCAGTTTTTCTTCCTATTTTGTAAGTTTCCTTTAGTTTATCCTCATTATGCTCCACTCTCTTAAGCGGAAGAGTATCCTCCGGACGAATTACAAAAACTTCACCTTTTTTCTCTTTCTCACAAATGTATTTTACCGTTTCGTTATATACAATGTGACGTTTTTCCATAGCTTTTATCATCATAGGATATCTTCTCATAAAAAGCTTCATTGCAGGCATCATACCGTTGGTTTGCTTAACGTAGCTTTTGGGCTGTGTGAGAATTACAACGTTTTTATCATAACCTGCACTTTCAAAATATTTAAGAGGAATAGAATCAGAAATTCCTCCGTCCAACATTTCATAATCCCCTATTTTAACAACCCGGGAAACAAGAGGCATTGATGCCGAAGCTCTTATCCATTCAAGGTAGCCATCTTCTGTTGTGGAAAGGTTTTTATAAACAGGATTTCCCGTAAGCACATCGGTACAAACAACGTAAAATTCCATAGGATTTTCGTTATAAGCTTTAGTGTCAAACACGTCCAGCTTTTCGGGAAGCTGGTGATAGCAAAAATCCGCACCGTACATATCTCCGGTTGTCAGAAGCGACCACATACTGCAATATCTTTTATCTTTGCAGTAATCCACGTTGTATCTTATTGCGCGTCCAATCTGCCCGGATTTTAAATTGCATCCGAACGCCGCCCCTGCCGATACACCAATTGCACCGTCAAAGGTGATTTTATTTTCCATAAATACATCAATAACTCCGGCGGTGAACATTCCGCGCATTGCTCCGCCTTCCATAATCAAGCCTTTTTTCATACGATACCTCTGCTAATTTTTTTATACAAACATTTCCAGTAATCCTGATATGTACATTACATATTCAACGCCTATGGCAACCACTACAACAAGTGCCGAAATTATAAATCCGTGAATCATAGGACGAATTCCGGCTTTACTCATTTCCTTAAAGCTTGTGTTAAGACCAATTGCGGCAAGAGCTGCAACCATAAGGAATTTACTTATCGACTTTGCATTTGCCGATACAACTGCAGGAATAAATCCAAAACTGTTAACGAGAGCAAGAGCAAGGAATCCCAGTATAAACCAGGGAAAAATTGAAGAAACCTTTACATCTGCTTTTATGCTGGTGCTGTCGCCGGTTTTAAGAGCCTCTTTCTTTTTAAGATGTACACTTATTAAAGCAAAAGTTATAACCGTAGGAATAATGGAAAGAGTTCTTGTAAGCTTAACCATTGTGGCAAAATCGCCTGCTCCTTCCGAAAAAGCATAGCCTGCCGCTACAACGCTTGAGGTATCGTTTACAGCTGTTCCTGCCCATAAACCGTATGCAACATCAGTAAGTCCCAGCGCTTTTCCCATTATGGGAAATAAAATTATCATTGCCATATCAAATAAAAATGTTGCCGACATTGCATATGCAATATCTATATCTTCCGCATCAATCGTTGGTGCAATTGCCGCTATTGCAGAGCCGCCGCAAATGCCTGTTCCTGCGGAAATAAGGTTGGAAAGCTTCCAGTTAAGACCCAGAGCCTTTCCTATAAAATATCCGCCGCCAAAACAGGTTAAAAGCGTAAAAATCATAACCATAAGCGACATTTTACCAACATTTAATATAGTTCCGATGCTGAGTGATGCACCAAGAAGAATAATGGCAAATTTAAGAATTTTTTTGGATGTGAATTTTAATCCGGATGCTATAAGCTTGTTAGGGGTAAAGAAATAATTTATAATCATCCCTATAAACATTGCAATTACAGCTCCTCCAATTAAATGAATCGGAAGCAAATTTTCAATATAAACCGAAACTGCCGCAATGGCAAGAGAAATAATAACTCCCGGAAGATATTCTGCGTACTTTTTCATAATTTAATCCCCTTTATTATTAGTAAAATTTATTATACAACATTTTCATGATAAATTCAAGTTATGAGAACATTAAATTTCATAAAAATAATATTGGAATCGGTCTGTTTTTCGTTGAAATACACTCTTTTAATTTTATCTGAATATGTTATACTTAAAGTAACAGGAGGTGAACCTATGAAAATTTTAAATTTTGGTTCGTGTAATGTTGATAATGTTTACAGTGTAGATCATATAGTTAACGCAGGAGAAACAATTGCTACCTACAAGCTTGAGCTTTTCCCGGGAGGCAAGGGGCTTAATCAGTCCATTGCCGTTGCAAGAGCCGGTGCAGAGGTTTATCACGCAGGATGCATCGGAACCGACGGTGATATGCTTGCGGACATTCTTTCCGACAGCGGTGTTGACCTTACTTATTTAAGAAAAGAGAATATTAAAAACGGTCACGCAATTATTCAGGTTGATAAAACCGGTGAAAACAGTATTTTCTTATACAAAGGCTCAAATTATATGATTACAAAGGATTTTGTTGATGAGGTTCTTGAAAACTTTTCTTCCGAGGATTTTCTGCTGTTGCAGAACGAAATCAACAATGTTTCCTATATAATTGACGCGGCTTATAAAAAAGGAATAAAAATTGTGCTTAATCCATCACCTTTCAACGAAGAAATTCAGCAGATTGATTTAAGCAAAATTACTTATCTTATACTTAATCAGGTAGAAGCAAAGGGTTTTTCCGGAAAAGAAACTCCGGAAGAATTTTTCGCCTTTGCCGAAAAAAACTATCCCGACCTTAAAATTATTTTAACCCTTGGAAAACGCGGATGTATTTTCTGTGATAAGGACAGTTATTTTGAACATCCTTCGTTTATGGTTGAAACCGTTGATACAACCGGTGCCGGAGATACATTTGCAGGATTTTTTGTATCCTCTGTGGCAGAGGGCAAATCCTATCAGGAGGCAATTAAAATTGCTTCTGCGGCTTCTGCGCTTGCAGTTTCAAAAATGGGCGCAGCTACTTCAATTCCCTATAAAAAAGATGCTCTTGAAGCACTTAATTACTTAAAGCCTTACAATTATAAAAAAAAAGATAAACTGGCTAAAAAGCGGGAAGTAATTTTTAAATATATCGAAGAAAATCTTGAAAACGCCTGCCTTGAAGACTTATCAAAGGCACTCGGATATTCCGAATCATACACCGGAACAATGGTAAAAAGAGTTACCGGTGAAGCTTTTTCTCAGCTGCTTAAGAAAAAAAGATGTATGACTGCAGCCGAGCTTCTTGGAGAAACAGATTTTTCCATAGGTGAAATTATTAATAAAATCGGTTACGAAAACGAAAGTTTTTTCAGAAAAATTTTTAAAGAAACTTACGGAAAAGCCCCTCTTGAATACAGAAAGCTTTACAGAAAAAATTAGGAGGAAGTTGTTATGACAAATGAACAGTTAATAAAAAATCTGTCTGTTCCCGCCGGCAAAATAGATGTTATTCTGGATACAGATACATATAACGAAATTGACGACCAGTTTGCAATTGCATATATGTTAAAATCGCAGGATAAGCTTAATATAAAGGCTATTTATGCAGCTCCGTTTTTCATTCCTGCAAAATGCAGGGATATTCCCGATGGTATGGAAAAAAGCTACAACGAAATTCTTAAAATTCTTGACCTTGCAGGTGAAAAAATTGATGTATTCAAAGGCTCATTAAGCTATCTTCCCGATGAAAAAACACCGGTTATTTCCGAGGCCGCTGAAGATCTTGTAAAAAAAGCTTCGGCATATTCGCCCGAAAAGCCCCTTTACATTGTTGCTATCGGTGCAATAACAAATATAGCCTCCGCCCTTTTAATAAAGCCTGAAATTGCCGAAAATATTGTTGTGGTGTGGCTTGGCGGCAACGCAATTCACTATCACGATACAAAAGAATTCAATATGATGCAGGATATTGCGGCAGCAAGAGTTATTATAAACAGCGGTGTTCCCTTTGTTCAGCTGCCTTGTATGGGTGTTGTAAGCCAGTTTACCATTTCGGGCCCGGAGCTTGAATACTGGCTTCTTGGTAAAAATCCTCTTGCAGATTATCTTGCAAAAAACACTATCAAAGAAGTAAAAAGCTATGCCGACGGCAAGGTGTGGTCAAGAGTTATATGGGATGTTACTGCGGTTGCATGGTTGCTCAACGAAAACGACAGATTTATGCTTTCCAGAGTTATTCCTTCGGAAATGCCTTCTTACGACTACCGTTACAGCAGAAATCCAAACGGTCAGCTTATGAGATATGTTTACAATATCAAAAGAGATGAGCTTATGGACGACCTTGTAAAAAAACTTCTTAAATAAACAAAAATATGGCACTGTTTTTTTCAGTGCCCTCAGACTGTCGAAAAAGTCCGGAAAAATTCCGGGCTTTTTCTTCGTTTTACATTATAATATCCTTGGGTGATAAAATATGACGCAAAACCGGGTTCTTAGACAGTCCGGGCTGTTAAATCAAATGGTTTAGCAATTTTTTATATTTTTTAAAAAACATCTTGACATTTGTAGCTACACTTGTTATACTATACATAGTAGCTACAAATGTAATTACACAACAAAAATAAGGAGGACATAAAAATGTCAAATGTTAAACAAATAATAACCGATTCGGAATATCAGATTATGAGAATACTGTGGAAAAGCGAAAAACAAATGACCGTAGCAGATGTTGTAAAAGAGCTTGGCGGTACAGACTGGACAGCCTCAACCGTATCTACATTTTTACAAAGACTGCTGAAAAAGGAGGTTATTGCCTGTGATAAGAAAGGCAAAACAAACTTGTATTACCCTCTTTTAAAGCAAGAAGAATACAATTTAAACGAAACTGAAAATTTTCTTTCAAAAATTTATAAAGGTTCTGTAAAAAATCTTGTTGCGGCACTTTACGAAAACAAAAAACTTTCAAAAGAGGATATGTCAGATTTGAAAAAAATGTTTGAACTGGAGTGATACTATGGCTGAAATTTTCAAAACTGTACTTATATTAAGTATTTTTGGTTTTTGCACAACAGCGCTACTTCTTTGCTTAAAACCTGTTACTGCAAAGAAATTCCCTGCAAAATGGCAGTATTATGTATGGATTGCAGTATTGCTTTCAATGATTATACCTGCATACAAACTGGTTCCTTTTAAAGAGGTGCAAAAAATCCCGGTTATTCCTCAAGGTGAAGTTATCCGTCAAAACACACCTCAGAATTTAGAAAACGAAGCAGAAGCTTTAAAATTACCGGACACCCCTGCCATATACCAGGAAATAAACATTACATCGGATTTCCGAATAAGTATTTTCGATTTACTTAGTTACATATGGTTTTCAGGTATGTGTATTTTTATGATTACTGTTATCGCAAGCTATATCATTTACATCACACAAAAACGAAAAAAAGCTGTAAAAATAACAGAAAACGCAGAATTTGACAATGCAAAAAAAGAATTGAAAATAAAAAGACGTATAAAAATCAGAATGTCTGCCGATGTACAGTCGCCAATGCTTACCGGCATACTTTTTCCGGTGGTATACCTTCCCTGCCGTGAAATTCCGGATGAAAATTTACGAATGGTATTTCTGCACGAACTGACGCATTACAAGAGAAAGGATTTGCTTATAAAATGGCTCTCCATCTTTGTAAACGCTGTGCATTGGTTTAATCCGCTTGCCTATCTTCTGTGTGCAAATATAAGTGAAGCATGTGAAATTTCCTGCGATATGTCAGTTACCAAAAATATGTCCGAATCGGAACAAAAAGCTTATATGAAAACTATCCTTGACTTAGTGGAATAGGAGGCGAAAATATGCTTGAGAATTTATATACAACAAAAATGAGCATGGAGAAAAAATTGCTCCAGAACAGATTCTTAAAAATACGTTCAAAAAGCGGACGGATTTCAAAATTGATGTCACTTATAATGCTTACTGTTATTCTAACCGCTATGATTTGCGTTACAGTAATTCTTGCGGCGAATTTCAATATTGATGAATTTACTATGTCAGAAAAGGAGTTTTCAGATTATATTAACCGTCCTATAGGTGCAGTAATGGCGGATATCTGTTATGCAGATGGCAGCAAAACTGTTTTTCATCACGGAGAAGGCTTATTCATTATTCACAGGCAGGATTACAGTCTTGAGAACAAATTAAGTTCAGAACTGGATTTGGTTATTAATCTGAAAAAGCTCAACATCGCATATGCTCAGCAAGGAAGCAGTGTTCTTGATATTAAAATAAGCAAAGACGGACAGTATGCTTATCTTTCAAGTATCGGTTCTGCAAACGAAATCAAGAATTTCGATAATTATATCATCGCCCTTGATACCGGTTTTGTAAAAAAAGGTGTTATACCCGAAAATACAGAACTATTCACCGGAACAGCAGATACACTTAAGGAAGTTCAAAATCCTGTTGGATGGTACAGCAATAATTGTATTACAAGCGAAGATAAAATATATTATCTGACATCAGAAACAAGTACAATAAACGGTATTCAGCTCATAACGCATAATAAGAATAGCGGAGAAATCGAACACAGGTATATCTTTGGTGATAATTTTGTGTCTGAAGTATCACAAATAACAGAAGAAACATCTGCAAATAAATCTTATATTGACAATTCCGAAGAAGCAGTAAAAGCTTTTTTTGATGCTTTTGACAAATCCGATTTCAAAACAATGAAAACACTCGTTACAAATGAGTTTGCAGCAGCCGGATATATCAGTAACGATGAAATGTGTTACGGTATGACAAGAGCAACGCCGGAAACTTATTCAGAAACTAACATTGATGTATTTTTGAATCACTATTTATCAGAAAAAACAAATGAACGGTTAACTCTTTCTGAAAAAGATATAGCGTTATTAAAAGAAAAGTCTGATGAAATAGCAGTCTATACAGTTATCGTAACAGCTCAGGAAAGCACACAACCTCCCTTTAAAAGATTCCTCAATATAATATGCAAAAAACAGAGGGATGGAAGCTGGCTGGTACATAAGTTAATTTAAAAAGGAGATATGCTCTATGTTAGAAAACATCTATACAACCAAAATGAGTGCTGATAAAAAACAATTGCAGAACAGATTCTTAAAAATACGTTCAAAAAGCGGACTGTTTTCCAGAATAATGGCTTTTATTATGACCTTATTTATTGCGGTAACAATGCTTCTTACAACTGTTGTTATGGCAGCTCTTAACAGCGAAACAGACAAAGAGCTCATTACTTTTTACTCAAACGGTGAAATTATAAAGCTAAAAAATAAACCGTTCATAAAAGATAATATGACATATTTTCCATTAAGAGAAACCTTTGAAAAACTGGGAGTATTTGAAATTAAAGCAAACCAGCTGATCTGGGACGACGGAACTATTCATATTACGGTTACGGAAGCTATGGAAAAAGAGCCCGTCGCATACACAATAAAGCTAAACAGCGATACTATAGATATTAAGCACAGCAAGGATTCAAGAATAACAAATAATAACGTTAAGCCTGTTATGAACGTAAAACTCCAGCTGCCACAGGAAACACCTCTCTTAGTTGGCGATAAAACATATGTTCCTTACACTTTTGTTGACTATATGCTAAACCGGGGGTTAGGCATAAGAAATCACACCGGGAAATTCAACTTTATGTTTACAGTAAATACCGAAACTCCCGGAGCATTTATATCGCAAGGATTTGTATGGCCTTGTGGAGGAGAAATTTCAAATCGTTTCGGAGAAAGAGAACATCCCGTAACAAAAGAAAAAAAGAAGCATAATGGAATTGATATTGCCGCAGTTGAGGGAACAGATGTCAATTCAGCCATAAGCGGAACAGTAACAGAAACAGGATTCGATAACGAGCAAGGTTTTTTCATAGTTATTGAAAGAGATAATATAAAAACTGTTTACTCACAGCTTATGCAGGGAACAACAGTTACAGAAGGCGACGAGGTATTAAGAGGAGAAACAATCGGTAAAGTTGGTAAAACGGGAACATCTACCGGTGCACATTTGCATTTTGAAGTATTAATAAACGGCGAATATTTTAATCCTGAGCTTGTATCATAACAAAAGGGATTGCCTTACTTTTAAAGGCAATCCCCTTTTATATTCCCAGTATTTTTTCCGCAACCTTAAGTCCGTCTGCCGCCGCACTCATAATGCCTCCGGCATAGCCTGCTCCCTCTCCGCAGGGATACAGGTTAGATGCTTTTTGTGATACCATAGCTTCGTTTCGTAAAACTCTTACCGGTGCACTTGTTCTTGTTTCAACACCGGTTATTACTGCTCCGCTATCCGCAAATCCTTTCATTTTTTTATCGAAATCACTAAATCCTTCCCTGATAATATCCGTTACAAATCCGGGCAGAACATCATTCAAATCAGCAAAGTTATAGCCAAGACAATAAGATGGCATTACCTTTGAAAGCGAAGTTGTTTTTTCACCGTTTAAGAAATCCTTTAAAAGCTGAACAGGAGCAGAATAATCACCGCCTGCCTTGTCAAAGGCTTTCTTTTCAAGCTCACGCTGAAAATACATTCCGCCAAGAACACCGCCTTCGGTATCGGATGGAAAAACAGATGCAACAATTGCACTGTTGGAATTAATTTCATCACGTTTAAAATTGCTCATACCGTTAACAACCACCGTATTTTCTTCCGACTGTGACGGAACAACAAGACCGCCCGGGCACATACAAAAGCTGTAGCAGCCACGCTCTTTATTGCGGTAAGAAAGCTTATAATCCGCAGCCTTTAATTTTTCGTGGTTATAAAATTCGTGATATCTCATTTTATTAATATCTTCTCTTAAATGCTCCACACGAAAACCCACCGAAAACGGTTTTTTCTCCATAGGAACATTATTTTTATAAAGCATCTCATAGGTATCTCGTGCGCTGTGTCCCGTTGCAAGAACAACAGCTTCACAAGAATAGCCCTCACCGTTTTCAAGAATAATTTTTTCTACCTTATTTTCCGAAAAAACAAGTTTATCCACCTTTGTGTAAAAGTGGAATTCACCGCCAAGCTCTTCAATTTTCTTACGCATATTGACTATTACTTTTCTTAAATAATCCGTACCGATATGAGGTTTTCCGTCAGTAAGAATTTCTTTTGGAGCTCCAAATTCTGCAAAAGTCTTTATAATATAATCGCATCTGAAATCATTTATTCCGGTGGTAAGCTTACCGTCGGAAAAAGTGCCTGCACCACCCTCTCCAAACTGAATATTGCACGCCGGATTAAGTTGCCTTTTTTCAAAAAACGAATTTACATCCTTTATTCTGTCCTCAATTTTTCCTCCGCGCTCAAAAACTATCGGTTTAAGCCCTGCCATTACAAGCAAATATGCGCAAAAAAGGCCCGAAGGCCCTGCCCCGATAATTACCGGGCGGAGATTTTCGGAAACCTTTTTTCTGCTTAAATCATATTCAAATTCTTTAAGTATTTTAACATTTGCATTTTCCGCAATATGATAATTTCCCTTAAGTTCTGCACATACGGAGTAAATAAATTTTATATCGCCCTTTCTTGCATCGACTGATTTTTTGTAAACATACATATTTTTAACGGTATTCTTTCTGATTCCGCTAACCTTTAATGCTTTAGAAAAAACTTCGTTTTCGTTTTTTAATAAATCAGCCTTTACATTAAGAATAAGAACTTTCATATTACTCCTCTTCTGATTCTTTTTTTGAATCGTCTTCTGATAATATTTCGGAAATAGTTGCTGTTATTTTTGTATTATTAAGATTTACAAGCTCACCTGAAAGCTTAAATTCAACATCCTTTGAAAAGCCTTTTTCAAGCTTATCAAAGGAAAAATTATCTACAGTAATTTTTTCCGTTTTCTCTATCTCCGATTTCGGACCTGCAAGCTCTACCGATGAAGAAGAAAGAGTATATTTAATATTTTCGGGAACGTTTTTCAGTTCAACCGGAACAACCTTTTTAGTGAAAATTTCGCATTCCACCGCAACCGTTTCACTAAGAGCGGTAAGAGCAGAATTATTCACTGCAGCGCCGTCTTTATCAACCAGAATTACCTTTGCGTTTTCTGTAAAAGTATCCGTTTTAGAGGAAATATCCACATTCGCAACGCAGGATTCTACTGAATCTACCAATGTTTTTGGCCCTTTTACAGAAACAACCTCCGGCTGATATGAAAGCATAGATTCGTTGGTGTAGCAATTTTCCTTGGGTGAACCTGTAATATGGATTTCAACCGGTTTTTCTTCGGTTACAATTCTGTCTATATTTACAAAAACTGTTGACGGCGAAACCGACGAAACATTAATAAGCTCGTTATTTATTCTTACCTTTACGGGAAGCTCAATAACACCGGAACTGTATATTCCCGATAAGTCCACATAAACTTTAAAATCATCGTTGGAAAGCTTGTTAAGCTCCCAGCGCTGGCATTTAACCTTAACCTTTACTTTCTCGTCAAGCTTAGGCAAAACGGCAAAATTCCGCTCCTCAAGTACAGTTTCGTTTACAACCTCTACATTCATATTGGAAAAAGTGAAATCTATCTGAGGATTCTGAATCATCTGAATTATGCCCCACAGCAAAACTGCTGCAACTACCGAAAATATTTTCCACGGAAGATTGTTTTTTATTCTGTTTTTCAAACCTGTCATTTTTTAATCAACCTCCGTACAATATTTTTCTGCGGTTTTCTCTGAAGCTCTTTGGAAAATGTTTTGGTAAGTATTGTTTTTAAAGTGTCAGCCGAAACATTTCTTGTAAGAGTTCCGTCTATGGCAACAGATATTTTTGATGTTTCCTCCGAAACAATTATAACAACGCTGTCCGAAATCTCCGAAACACCAATTCCTGCTCTGTGCCTTGTTCCCAGCTCTTTGGAAATGGAATCGTTCTGCGACAGGGGCAGAAAACAAGCCGCAGCTTTTATTTTGCTCTCTCCTATTACTACCGCACCGTCGTGCAAAGGAGTGTTTGGAACAAATATGTTTACAAGAAGTCCTGAAGAAACCTTTGAATTAAGTGTAGTTCCCGTTGCTATTATATCCCCTATTTTTACATCCTGCTCAAGAACTATCAAAGCACCGTATTTGAGTGAACTTAAAGTTTCACAAGCCTCGGTGATTTCATTTGTAAGATACTCAATTTCAGAATCGCCCATATTTTCATCAAAGTTGAACATCATAAATTTTGTACCAACCTTGGTAAGTGATTTACGAAGCTCCGGCTGGAAAATAACAACAAGTGCTATTAATCCTACCTGCATAATATTTTTTAATATGAAATTAATTGTGTTGAGCTCAAGAAGCTCACTTAGCTGCGTGAAAACAAGAAGCAGGGCAACACCCTTTAAAAGCTCAAACGCTCTGGTGTTTTTAAAATATTTTATAAACGTGTAAATAAGATATGCAACAATGGCAATATCTATAAAATCCGTAAGCTTAAAAGTAGATAAAAAATATTGATTGGGCATAGTGCACCTCCCGAAATAACTATTTTTATTATAAATGATGTTTGCAAATTTGTCATTAGTTTTATATTACATTTTCCTTACAAATCACACAAAAACACCCGTCATATTGCAGAAAATATAAATTTCACTTGACAAAATGTAAAATTTATACTAAATTTATAAAAAAAGACATTCAAAGAGGTGACAAAATTGCATAGAATAACCCCCGAAAATCTCATACATATAACGGGAATTTATACTGTTTACGACGCTGTTTTCAGCGAGGACTATTATTTCGACGGTGAACGGCATAATTTCTGGGAACTTATATATGTAAAAAAAGGAAAATGCGGAGTTACTGCCGACGATACAGCCAATATACTTTCGTCAGGTCAGGCAATGCTTATTGCCCCTGATAAATTCCACAAAAACTGGACTGATAACGAAAATGCAGAGGTTATGATTTTTTCTTTTTCCGCAACGGGACATATTTTAAACTCCTGCACAAGCGGAATTTATATTTTTTCCGAAGAAATGCAACAAATTGCCTCTATGCTGATGAATACGGGGAAAAAATGGCTAAAACTTTCAGCAGATGATAATATACTTTTTGAAGAAAACAAGAATATTCCGTCAGGCACATCGCAGATTTTTGCAGATTTTCTTGAAATTCTTATTTTAAAAATGCTGGAGCAAACGCCTCTTAAGCAGAAGAATACAAGCACTCAGCTTTTTTCCGATGCGGTAAACTATATGCAGGAAAATATTACACAAAGTATCTCTCTTGAGGATGTTGCAAAAGCGTTATCCGTAAGTAAATCCACATTAAAGCAAATGTTTAAAAAGTACACAGGAATAGGCATAAAGCAATATTTCAACGATATGAAAATAGAATACGCCAAGGTGCTTTTAAAAGAAAAACACACCGCATCGGAAGTGTCAGCAATGCTTTCCTATTCTTCGCAGAATTATTTTTCAACGGCTTTTAAAAAACATACGGGAGTTTCTCCCTTGGAATACAAACAAAAGGGGATGTAATATACAATCCCCTTTTTTCTATATACAATGTTCTGTTCTTAATATTACTTCTTCCTGCATTTTTTCGGAAAGTCTTACAAAATAATCGCTGTATCCACCGATTCTGACAACTAAATCTTTATATTCACCGGGATTTTTGCGTGCTTTTTCAAGGATTTCCTTATCAGTTACATTTATCTGAATTTCAAATCCGCCCCGTTCAAGATATGTTTTTATAATTCCCATCATAACATTGTAGGATTGTGCAGTAAACACTTTTTTGCTGAATTTCATATTTACCGCAACTCCGCCAATCATTTCATGGTGATCCCATTTTGTTGAAGAAATAACCGATGCCGTAGGGCCGTTAAATTCTCTGCCCTGACAAGGCCCTGAGCCATCCCCAAGAGGAAATCCTGCATATCTTCCATCGGGAGTTGCACCGGTTTCGGCACCCATTCTTGCGTGCATTTCCCAGCAGAAAACACTTGGAACAAGTCTGCCGTTCTGATGCATACATTCGTATTTTTTACATTCAGTTACTATATGGTTTATTATTTTTTCAAATATACCGTCTATCTCATCAATATCGTTTCCGTATTTTGGAATTTTATTTGAAATTTTTTCCCTTAATTCTTCATAGCCAACAAAGTTTTTATCAAGAATTTCCATAAATTCAGAAATACTCATTTCTTTATTATCAAAAACAAGCGTTTTTATGGCGAAAAGCGAATCGGTTAAATTAGCCGCTCCCACAAAGGAAGGCATAATCCAGTTATATCGTGCTCCGCCTCTTTCTATGTCGGTTCCCTTTTCAAGGCAATCGTTAACAAAGCAGGAAAGCAGAGTGGTAACCGAATTTTCACAACGGGTTTTTCTCTGTTTCATCTCAACTTCATAATTTCGCTTAATACCGGCATCAAGATTAGCAAAAACTGCGTTTAATAGCTCATCAAAGTCGGAATATTCTCTGTCCATTACATCCAAAAGAACCTGTGCAAGATTGGTATACGGACTTGCAACCCACACATTTGATGCGGCAACCGGGGTTATTTCAACGCAGGTGCTGTGTATATAATTACGGGAATCCTTTTCGGGTACACCGTAGGAAACAAGCCCCTTTGAAATTATATCGTCATTGAAAATTGCAGGATGAGAACATCCGTGTGAAAGAATTTCACAAGCCTTTTCAAGACATTTTTCATCCATACCGTCGGTATAACAAAGCCCTACCGACGGATAAACAAGACGAATATCGTCTACTACCTGCATTCCCATAAGGGTAAGCTCATTTTCAATTATGTTTCCGTTTTCGTCTCTTCCGCCTACCATATATCCGCTTGAAAGTCCGCTGTGAACACGGTGATTAATCTGTATTCCAAGACAATCAAGTAAAAGCTGTGCATATTCTTTTGTTATTGCACCGTTTTTTATATCTTTTTCATAAAAGGGATACAAATATCTGTCTGGTCTGCCAAGCTGAAACTGTTGACAAATCATGCGAAACGGAATAACAGTAACACAGTGAGTTACAAAGTGAACCGCCTGAACTGCTTCATAAAAATTGTTTGCAGGATTTGCCGGAGCATTTCTGCAAATTTCGGCAAGCCTTAAAAGCTCGGTTTTTCTCTTTACATCTGATGATTGAGCCTGCATTTCCGCTTCGGCGGCATATCTTTCGGAATACATTATCACTGCTTCAAGACATCTTCTGCAAGCTTTATAGAAGCTCGTTTTATCAGGGGTACAATTTTTCATATAGTTATCTATTTTTGCAATTATTCCGTAAAGACCGCTGTTTAAAATAAGCTCGTAATCAATCGCCATATGAGAATCCTGCCCGGGCCCCATTTTATTCACATTTTTTTGTGCATCGGGGTAATAATTTTCTTCCCAGTCCTTTTTCTCTGCTTCGGAAAGATTATATTCCGGTTTTCCTACAATCAGTTCCTCATCGGATATATTAATTTTAACATTTTCAAAGGAATAATAAAGAGATTCGGCATATTTTTCCTGAACATCCATTTCAGTTGGAAGCTCAAAGAATTTTTTATAAAAAAAGTAATAAAACGCATTGTAATTTACTTCGGGTGAAATTGCTAATTTACGAAGTCTTTTTATTCTATCCATAAAATCATCCTTTCATCTTGAATTTTACTACAATATATGATACAATAATAGTACAATTATTTTATATTTGTGTACAATCGTTTCAAAAAGGTGAAATTATGAGAACTGATTCCAAGCATTACGCTAAAGCTTCGGGGGTATTCCGGAACGAGGCCGAACAAGTTCGTGCTTTTTTATATACAGATTATGAATATCCAAGACATCATCATGATTTTTACGAAATCAATATAATTTTTTCCGGTTATGGAACTCATCACATAGAAAACACTTCGTTTTCCGTTAAAGCCGGAGATGTGTTTATCATTCCGCCGGAAACTGTTCATGCCTACGATAATTCAAAAAATCTTGATGTTTTTCATCTTGTGCTCAAAGAACATTTTATAGCCGAAAACAAGGAAGAAGCCTGTAAAGTAGACGGTTTTTTACAGTTTACGGAAATAGAGCCGTTTTTAAGATGTAACTTTCCCGAAGCTATGTTTTTACATTTAACGCAAAAACAGCTTACCCTGCTAAAAAACGACCTTATGATTATTGACGATAATTCCGAATTTTGTACAATAAACCCTTTAAAAGAACATACTGCGTGGAAAATTTTATACTGGTTTTCAAAGCTGCTTTCAAAGCAGTTAAAAGAACCCAAAACCGAAAAATCCACAAAATATGAACAGCCCGTAATGCAGGCACTTGAATACATTCATCAGAACTACAGCGAAAAAATAACTATTAAGGATTTATGCGATAAATTTTTCCTTTCACGCTCCACATTTTTAAGAAATTTTAATGAAATATGTCAATGCTCACCAACGGAATATTTATTAAATTACAGAAAAAACAAGGCTCTTAAAATGCTGGAAGAAAAAAAGCTATCCAAAACCGAAATTGCACATCTTTGCGGATTTTACGATTTATCGCATATGGAAAGGATAATAAAAAAGGATTGAGAGTTTATCTCAATCCCATAAAGCTTTTGAAAAGCAAGCCTATTGATGTAAAATATGTTATTTTAGGGAAGCTTTGCTGAACTGTTAACGGAACCGTCATAAGAGGCATTCCGTCTGCCGAAAAGGTTACGCTTCCAACATTCATGCCCTGTTCTATCGGGGCTTTTATTTTTTCCTCATAGGTTGCGTTTTTCTCAATTTCTCCTGCAAAGTCCTTTCTCATAAGTGCAGTATAATCCTGACTTAAGGTTACTGTATATTTTTTCTCAACCGCTCTTTTTAATTTTATATCGCATATCGGTTCGCCCTGTCTGGCGATGGTTTTCATTTCGTAATTATCAAAGCCGTAATTTAAAATTGCTTTTGTATCGGCAAAGCGTGCATCCGATGTAGGTGCGCCAAGCACTACCGATATGAGGCTTACACCGTTTCTTTCCGCTGTTCCTGCAAGGCAGTAGCCGGCTTCTTCGGTATAGCCGGTTTTAAGGCCTGTCATACCATCGTAACGGGTAAGAAGCAGATTGGTATTTGTAACCTGAAAGGTTCCGCCTCTTATACTGTCATTCCACAGAGAACAGTAGTTATAAACCTCTTTATAATTAAGAAGTGCTCTTGCCATTACTGCAACATCATGGGCAGTTGAATAATGATTATCCGACTTAAGCCCGTTGGTATTGGAAAAATTTGTGTTTTCCAGTTTTAAGTCAATGGCTTTATTATTCATCATTTCAACAAAGCCTTTTTTTGAGCCTGCAATATGTTCTGCAAGAGCAACGCAGGCATCGTTTGCCGACGGAAGAAACATCGCCTTTAACAAGTCGTGTACGCTAATCTGTTCACCCTTTGCAAGATAAATATGCACTTCCCCTTCCTCCGGCTCATAGCCATTGGCTGTAACAATTGTATCCAGGGTAAGGTTTCCTTTATAAATTTCATCAAAAACTACCAGAGCAGTCATAATCTTGGTAATACTGGCTATGGCATGCTTCTGAACAGAATTTTTTTCGTAAATAACACGTCCGCTGTGGGCATCCATAAGAATGGCACATTCCGCAGTAAGGCTGTCCTGCCCCAGTGCATAATATCCTTCCGCAAACGAGGTGCAGGAAAGAAGAACAGAAAGTATTATAAATACTGAAATTATTTTTTTCATTATATCAACCTCTTTTTGATGCTTTCGGATGGGATTTTTTATAAACCTCCGCAATACGGCTTTTTGCAAACTGTGAATAAACCGCTGTTGTGGAAATATCCGAATGACCAAGCATTTCTTTTATCATATTAAGCTCCGCACCGTTTTTTGCAAGGTGTGCCGCAAAGGAATGACGAAGCATTGTAGGTGTTATCTGCTTTTTTATTCCTGCCTGACCGGCATAGTCCTTTATAATCTTCCAGAAACCCTGACGGGAAAGCTGACCGTCGTTTTTATTAAGGAAAAGATAAACGGAGCCTTTTTTATTAAGCTTGTCCCTCATACTGTTAAGATACACCTTAAGGGTATCTGCCGCCTCCTCATAAAGAGGAACAATACGCGGTTTTGAAGAAGAATTCAAAACTATGTATTCAAAGGATGAAGCTATATCCTCCGGTTTTAAATTAACAAGCTCCGAAACCTTAATGCCTGTTGCATAAAGTATTTCGAGCATTGTTTTATCACGAAGCCCCTTTTCTGAATTCATATCAGGTGCATTAAGCAGCTTTTCAATTTCTCTTCCGGTAAGAATTGCGGGAGTTTTCCGTGCATTTTTTTCATATTTAAGATTTTTTGCCGGATTCTTTTTTATATAACCCAAATCGTAAAGATATGTATAATACGCTTTTATGGAAGCCAGAGTTCTCGAAACCGTTGATTCCTTTTTGTGCTCGATTTTAAGGGAATCAAGATATTCCTTTATATCTGTGTCCGAAACGTCATAAAGCTTTATTTCATTTAATGTTAAGTAGGTTGCGAAGCATTCAATATCATGCTTGTACGATTCTACGGTATTTTCTTTAAGATTCCTGTCGTCCTCTAAGTAGTAAGCAAATTTTCTTATTGTTGTTTTCAAAAAAATCCTTCTCCTCATTCAACGGGATATACCTACTTTATTCTATTATGAATTTGTCGATTTGTCAAGTATTATGTAACAAAACAACGTTTTAAAATGCCAAATGACACAAAGCTTTCCAGCAAAGAATAAAAAACAACGGCAAGAAAACAAGCTGCAAAAACAAGAAGATATCTGGACACGGTGGCTTTTAAATCAAAATTATAATTCGAGCGTGATACAAGCTTATCCAGAAATCCGGCAGAAAGGCGCATACTTAAAGCGGCATCAAAAAACAAAACAGGAATACACAAAAAGCATTGAAAAAACATTAAAAGTGCCGAAATAAGAAGCCCTTTTTCTGCAGACAGATTAATAAGAAAAGTTACTGTAACGCCCAGAATAAAGCCTCTTTTAAAAATAATATACAAAACGGGAATACATCCGAAAATCATAAATCCCATACACCACACCAATGTAATTTCCTTAAATGACGCAACGAAAATTTTACGGAACATTTCCGTACTGCCGGTATCCTTTAACGATGCAAAAACCGAAGAAAAATATTCGTTAACACCGTTTACGTATTCAACATCAAAGCTTGTAGCAGTGCAGGTTCCGATTAAAATTCCCAGAGAAAAAACAACAAATATACATATGTAATAAATTTTGTTTTCGGATATATGGCTTGTGATAATATTTCTTTTTGATATTTTCTTTTGCATAAAAAAACTCCTTACAACGTAATTTGTTAAATTATACGCTGTAAGGAGCGTTATTATTACTTTTATTTCATTTCGGCTGCCCTTTTATAACAGGCTTCCATTGCCGAAAGCACAGCATTTCTGAAGCCTTCCTGCTCCAGAGCCTTTACGGCACGGATTGTTGTTCCCCCCGGAGAACAAACCATATCCTTTAATTTTGCAGGATGTTCGCCGGTTTCAAGAACCATTTTTGCAGAGCCAAGAACTGTCTGAGCCGCTAATTCGATGGAGGTTTTACGGTCTATTCCATACATTACACCGCCATCGGCAAGGGCTTCTATAAACATATAAACATAGGCAGGCGCAGAGCTCATAAGCCCTATTGCACCGTCAAGAAGCTTTTCCGGAAGCTCACAGACTTTACCTGAACCTTCAAAGAGAGATTTTACATATGAGAATGCTTCATCAGACATTTTTTCGTCTTTTACGATTATTGTTGCACCCTCACCCACAAACATAGGTGTATTCGGCATTGTTCTTACAACAAAGTTGGAGGAATCAAGATATTTTTTTACTTTTTCAACAGTTATTCCCGGAGCTACGGTTACAACTGTTTTATTTTTGATTTCTCCCATTTTTTCAAGCACGTCAAAATAAAACTGCGGTTTTACGGTAAGAAAAATTATATCTGAGCTCAAAGCGTCAGAAAGCTTTCCGGAAACGGTAAAACCGTTTTCCTTATGCCTGTTTAAAGCCGCTTCGCTGATATCGTTGAGAAGAATATCGCTTTTGGAAGCAACACCGCTTTTAACTATACCGTTTACAATAGCAGTTGCAATATTCCCTGCCCCTACAAATGAAATTTTCATTAAAATCTCTTCTTTCTAAAATGCGTTTTTTATATGATTGATTCTTGTGTTGAAAAATCTTTTTGAAGTATCAATATATACTTCCATAACATCGAATCTCACAGGAATATCGTACAGATTTTTCTTATGAATATACATATTTGCAGAATGGATAATATGGTTGATTTTAGCCTGAGTTACAGCTTCATATGCCTCACCGAAATCTGTTCCCGTTCGGGTTTTAACCTCTACAAAAACAAGCTCGTCATTCTTTTTTGCAATTATATCAAGCTCGCCGCCTCTGAAATTAACATTTCTTTCTATAATTTCATAGCCGCGACGGCTTAAATACCCACAAGCCTTGTCCTCACCAAGATTTCCAATGCTTTTATTGTATTTTTCCATTATTTTTCACCGAGTATCTTTTTAAGGAAGGTTTTACGGTGAATTTCGCATATGCCAAGCCTTTCAATAGCCTCATAATGCTCCTTTGTGCCGTAGCCCTTATGCTTTGCAAATCCGTAGCCGGGATATTTCCCGTCCATCTCTCTTATGTATCTGTCCCTGCTTACTTTTGCTATAATTGAAGCCGCCGCAACATTATACGACTTTGCATCGCCCTTTACAACACAGCGTGTATTCCCCTCAATGCCCTTATCACGGTTACCGTCTATAAGAACAATATCAGGCTTTATTTCAAGGCCTTTTATTGCCGCATCCATAGCAAGCATTGTGGCATTTAAAATATTAATTTCATCAATCTGCTTTTCGTCCATATATGCAACACTTACCGCAAGAGCGTTATCAAGAATAACATCATATAGCATTTCACGCTTTTTTTCGCTGATTTTTTTAGAATCGTTGATATCTTCTATAATGTTATCCTCGTTCATAATTATTGCACAGGCAAAGACAGGCCCTGCAAGCGGGCCTCTTCCTGCTTCGTCAACTCCTGCAAGAGTTGAAAAGCCTTCGTCTTTAATTTGTTTATCAAATTCAATTAAACTCATACTATTCTTCCCAGTTGTGATAGATGTTCTGAACATCATCGTGTTCTTCAAGATTTTCGATAAGCTTTTCCATCATAAGAATATCGTGTTCATCGGTAAGCTGAGTATAGGTCTGGGGAATCATAGAAACCTCAGCCTTTAAGAATTCATAACCTTTTTCTTCAAGAGCATCACGAACAGCACCAAAATCTGCTTCTTCGGTGATAATTTCGTAAATTTCATCCTCTTCGTTAAAATCGGATGCACCGGCATCAAGAGCCTCCATCATAAGAGTTTCTTCGTCAATACCGTCTTTTTTCTCTATAAGAATAACGCCTAATTTATCAAACATAAAGGATACACAGCCGTTTGTTCCCAGATTTCCGCCGAATTTATCAAAGAAATGTCTGATATCGGCAGCACTTCTGTTTCTGTTATCTGTTAAAGCTTCAACAATAACGGCAACGCCTTTAGGCCCGTAGCCCTCGTAAACTATATCTTCATAATTATCATTATCGCCTGCACCGGCAGCCTTATCAATACATCTTTTAATGTTATCGTTGGGCATATTGTTTGCTCTTGCCTTTGCAATAACGTCCTTAAGCTTACCGTTGATGGACGGATCGGGGCCGCCTGCTTTAACTGCAACTGCAAGCTCTCTTCCTATTTTAGTATAAATCTTCGCTTTCTGAGCGTCTGATTTTTCTTTTTTGTGTTTAATATTGTTCCACTTGGAATGTCCTGACATAGATTAAAACCTCCGAATTTTTATTACATTTATATATTTTAACATATTCACCCCCGTTTTGGCAAGTTTTTTTATGAAATAATATTTAAAATTATAATTGACTTTTATTTTTGGGTATGGTATTATATATTTAATCGGATAGAGGCGCGTTTCCTATCAGTATATATAATGAGGCGGTCAGTCACCTGTGATTTATATAAAAAGGAGTAAACGCCGAAGGAATTTTTCACTGTCGGGAAATTGCCTGGGTGTACAATGAATAATTGTACAACTGTCATTAATATAATGTTAATGGTGCGCTATCGTAGTTATCGTATTATATTTATTACGGTTGGCTGCATCCAGTTGCAGTCTTTTTTATTGTTAATTTTAGGAGGATGATATATATGAAAAATTTTAATGTCGGTATTGTAGGCGCAACCGGTATGGTTGGTCAGAGATTTATTACTCTGATGGAAAACCACCCTTGGTTTAACTTAAAGGTTCTTGCAGCTTCTGCAAGAAGTGCAGGCAAAACCTATGAGGAAGCCGTTGGAAACCGTTGGGTTATGGCTACTCCCATTCCCGAAGATGTTAAGAAAATGGTTGTTCTTGATGCAACAGCTGACCTTGACGAAATCGTTTCCAAGGTTGACTTTATTTTCTGCGCTGTTGATATGAAAAAAGATGAAATCAAAAAGCTTGAAGAAATGTATGCAAAAGCTGAATGTCCCGTTATTTCCAACAACTCTGCACACAGAGGTACTCCCGATGTGCCCATGATTATTCCGGAAATTAACGACGACCATGCTGAAATTATAAATGCACAAAAGAAAAGACTTGGCACAAAAAGAGGATTTATTTCCGTTAAATCCAACTGTTCGCTTCAGAGCTACGTTCCCGCTATTGCTCCCCTTATGGACTTTGGCGTAAACAAGGTTCTTGCTTGTACATATCAGGCAATTTCCGGTGCAGGAAAAACATTTGAATCCTGGCCCGAAATGGTAGATAATGTTATCCCCTACATTGGCGGAGAAGAAGAAAAAAGTGAGCAGGAGCCTCTTAAGATTTTCGGTAAAATCGAAGGAGATAAAATCGTTAACGCTACATCTCCTCAGATTACAACTCAGTGTATCAGAGTTCCTGTAAGCGACGGTCACTTAGCTGCAGTATTTATGAGCTTTGACAAGAAGCCTTCAAAAGAAGAAATCCTTAAAATCTGGAAAGAATACAAAGGTGCGGCTCAGATCTTAGACCTTCCTTCCGCTCCGAAGCAGTTCTTAAACTATTTTGAAGAGGATAATCAGCCTCAGACAAAATCTGCAAGAACTTTAGAAAACGGTATGGCTATTTCCATAGGAAGATTAAGAGAAGATTCGCAGTATGACTATAAATTTGTCTGCATTTCCCACAATACCTTAAGAGGTGCGGCAGGCGGAGCTGTTTTAATGGCTGAGCTTCTTGCTGCAAAAGGATATCTGGACTAATTTTTTAAAAAATTTCAAGAAAGGATTGATAACATGGGAAGAAAAGAAATTTTTACAGGCTCGGCAGTTGCAATTGTAACTCCTTTTAACGAAAAAGGCATTGATTACGATGCTTTTGAAAACCTGATTGAATTTCAGATAAAAAACAGCACAGATGCAATCGTAGTTTGCGGAACAACAGGTGAAGCTTCCGCCATGCCGGACGGTGAGCATCTTGATGCTATCGAATTTGTTGTTAACAAGGTTAACAAAAGAGTTCCTGTTATTGCAGGAACCGGAAGTAACGATACTGCTCACGGTGTTCGCCTTAGCGTTGAAGCTGAAAAAAGAGGCGCTGATGCACTTTTGCTTGTTACTCCCTACTACAACAAAACAAATACCAAAGGTTTAATTAACCACTTTGAACAGACTATAAATCACGTAGATATTCCGATTATTTTATACAACGTTCCCACAAGAACCTGTATGAACATCGGTCTGCCTGTTCTTGATGCACTTGCAAAATACGACAACGTTGTTGCTATCAAGGAAGCAAGCGGTAATATGTCTTTCACATCTCAGGTTGCAAGAGAATTTGGCGACAGATATGATATTTACTCCGGCAACGATGATTTAATTGTTCCGATTATGTCGGTTGGCGGTAAAGGTGTAATTTCCGTACTTGCAAACGTTATGCCCAAGGAAACACACGATATCTGTCAGCTTTATTTAGACGGAAAGGTTAACGAAAGTAAAGATTTACAGCTAAAACTTTTAAATCTTATCAATGATTTATTTATTGAAGTTAACCCGATTCCCGTTAAAACTGCGCTTAATCTTATGGGCTTCAATGTTGGTGATTTAAGAGCACCCCTTTACGAAATGGAAGAATCCAACAAGGCAATTCTTGCAAAGGAAATGAAAGCCTGCGGATTAATATAATTATATTTTGGTGATAAACATATGATAAATATTTTACTTAGCGGCTGCAACGGAAAAATGGGAAAAATAATTTCCACCCTTGCATCCGAAGACGGCGAAATTAAAATTGCTGCCGGCTATGATATAAATACCGTATCAGAGTTCGGATATAAGGTTTACGATAATCCCGATAACATTTCCGAAGAAATTGATGTTATAATTGATTTTTCACATCCTGCGGCATTTGATTCCGTAATGGAATTTGCATTAAGAAAAGAAATTCCTATTATTGTTTGCACAACGGGGCTCAGCAAAGAACAGCTTGACTGTGTTTCCGAAAGTGCAAAGAAAATTCCTGTTTTCTATTCTGCAAATATGTCTATCGGAATAAATCTTATTATACAGCTTGCAAAAACCGCTACAAAGCTTCTTGCTGATAAGTTTGATATTGAAATTATCGAAAAGCATCACAATCAGAAAATTGATGCACCCAGCGGAACAGCTCTTGCAATCGCTGATGAAATCAATGCCGAGCTTGAAAATACCATGAACTTTGTTTACGACCGTCACAGTGTCCGTAAAAAGAGAGATAAAAAAGAAATCGGTATACACGCAATAAGAGGCGGAACAATTGTTGGTGAACACGATGTGCTTTTTGCAGGCAATGATGAAATTATTACAATTTCACACTCTGCACGAAGCAAGGAAGTTTTTGCAGTTGGTGCAATTAAAGCCGCAAAATACATGTATGGCAAACCTGCCGGGATGTATAATATGAATAAAATGATTGAAGAATTATAGGTATAGGACTTGTATTTAATAAGAACAAATCACCCGGGAACATTTAATGTTCCCGGGTGATTTATCAATACACTTTTTTCAGATACTAAAAAATATCTCTTTATTCTCCACACGCAATAAAACATCCCCTGCTGAAATCTCAGCTTGTGCTCCGGATACATTTTCAGCATGGCTTACATTCACAAGACGAATTTTAAGATTACGATAACTGCCATCAATTGATATTGAAACTTTATCGCCGAAACGGCTTGCTATTATGTGTAAAGCTTCATTTCCTTCTGTATCGTAAACTACTGTTTCCGCTTTGTCCTTAAGACTGAATATTTCCAGTGTCAGATCATTTGTATAATCATAATCAGGCATTTGATTGTTTCCGCCAATGGGAAGAATAGTGTTTTCCCGTACAAACAAAGGCAATGAAAAGAAATCATAATTTTCCTTAAACCATTTTCCGCCCTGCTGCACCTTACCCGACAACAGATGTGTCCACTCGCCATCGGGAAGATAATAAGTCACATCGCCTTCCTTGGTGAATACCGGAGCCACCATCAGGCTTTCGCCAAACATATACTGGCGTTCAATATCTTCACAACAGATATCTTCCGGAAATTCCAGAACCATTGCACGCATAACCGGAATTCCGGTATTGTGTGTATAAACCGCAGATGAAAAAATATATGGCATCAGCCGACACTTTAACTCGGTAAAATAACGAACAACTGCCACAGATTCCTCTCCGTTTTGCTCACCCTCCTTGGAAAACAGCCACGGAACACGGTATGATCCGCTGCCATGCAGACGGGAATGTGTTGAAAGCAAACCAAATGCAGCCCAGCGTTTATAAAGATCAGCACTGGCTGTCCCCTCAAATCCCGATATATCATGACTCCAGAATCCGAACCCCGACATGCACAAAGATAATCCGCCGCGTAATGATTCAGCCATGGATAAATATTTAGAATCGCAATCGCCGCCCCAGTGTATGGGGAATTTTTGTCCGCCAACAGTTGCGCTGCGGGCAAAAACCATAGCTTCGTGCTCTCCTTTCACACGCTTTATAACTTCAAAAACACATTTATTATACAGGTAGCTATAATAATTATGCATTCTCAGCGGATCACTTCCGTCAAAGTAAGCAACATTAGTGGGAATACGCTCTCCAAAATCGGTTTTCACGCAGTCTACACCGTTTTTAAGCAATGTCTCCAGTTTTTCCTGATACCAATTCCAAGCGGCAGGATTAGTAAAGTCTACCAACCCCATTCCTGCCTGCCACATATCCCATTGCCATACATCCCCATTATCCTTCTTAAGAAGATATCCTGCATTCATTGCTTCTTTAAACAACGGTGACTTCTGCCCGATATACGGATTAATCCAAACACATATCTTTAATCCGTATTCCTCTCTCATACGGCGAAGCTGACTTTCAATATCAGGAAATATCCGGGTATCCCATTCAAAATTACACCATTCGTTTTCGCGCATCCAATAACAATCGAAATGGAAAACACGCAACGGAATATTGCGCTCTTTCATTCCGTTAACAAAGTGCAAAACGGTTTCCTCGTCATATTTTGTAGTAAAAGATGATGACAGCCACAAACCAAAGCTCCAAGCGGGGGGCAATGCGGGCTTTCCGGTCATAGATGTGTATTTTGACAACACACCTTTCATATTATTTCCGCCTATCACCATGAAATCTATTTTTTCTCCGGGCACGGCAAACTGCACACCCGTTACACATTCAGAACAAATTTCGTAGGATACAGGACCCGAATCATTTACAAGCACACCATATCCACGATTGCTCATATAAAAAGGCACAGATTTATATGCAATATTGGTATTGGTGCCTCCGTCCTCATTCCAGATGTCTATTGTTTGCCCGTTTTTGACAAATGGCGTAAATCTCTCGCCTAAACCATAAATTTTCTCACCAATCTCGGTTCTCATGCGAGCCGCCATGAAGCTGTTGGTTTTTGTTGCCTCACTACGAATATTTATAAGATCCAGATCCATCTCACGACGCATATAATCTTCATCCCGTGCCTGAATTGTGCTAATCATGGATAAACCTGACGGATTTTTGTCAATACTCGTTAATTTTTTTCCTTTAAAATAAAAGGTAAAGTCACAAGGGCGCTTTGTGACTTTTAGTTCAAGATCTCCGCTTTTTACAGACAACATCTCTGCGGAGTCTTCTGTAATTAAAGGAATTTCAGAATTATTAAGTTCAAATTCCGGAAACTTTCTTCCGGTTCCCAGATAGTGATAAGCTTCCACACGGATTACATCCGTTGCCGGAGATGATAAGTAAATCTCAATGGCAGGACCGCCCATAGCACGAGCATCATTAACATAAGGAACCGTATAAAGACAAATTTTATTCCCTTCGGTACGCACCTGGCGAATCTGCCCTGTATGCCGGGCAATAATTCCCTCTCTGTATGCCCATCTGCCTTTTGTAAACTTCATAATTTCCTCTCCATTTATTTGCTTTTTAAATATTCAACAGCTCTGTCAAGCTGCTTATCATCAAGGAATTTTGAATCAAGCACCTTGTTTCTTATATATGTCTGAGTTGTCATATCAAGCACGCCATAAGGGAACAAATCGTTCTCAGCCTGAAATTCTCTTACAGCAATATCAAGTTTTTCATCAAAAACATTGCTTTCCTCATCGGAAATATCATAATTAAGCATTGACAAAAGCTTCTTTGCAATAAGAACGTTATCATCGGTATCACCCAGCTGAGGCTTTGTTTTATAAGTAAAATTATCAAGCTCATCCGGCTCGTAAATTTTGATTGTATTAGTAACTGTTTCGGTAGGTGCAAGACCTACTTTGTTAATGGAATTTCCAAGGGGTGTAAAATAAGCATTTACCGTCATTTTAAGCACTCCGTTGATTCCTCCGATGGGATAAAATCCCTGAACAGTTGCTTTACCGTAGGTTTGATTTCCGATTGAAATACCGTGATTATTCTCAACAATAGCTGCAGTAACCACCTCGGACGCACTTGCAGTATATTCATTTACAAGCACAGCAATATCAAAATCGTAAATACTGTCCTCCTCATCCTTGTAAGTGGTTTCGTCGCCCTCCATTTTTCCTTTGAAGCTTACTATAACCTCATCCTTATCAAGAATTGAATTTGCCACACCTAAAGCACCCTCAAGTGTTCCGCCGCCATTATTTCTTAAATCAATAATAAGTTTTTTGATACCTTTTTCTTTAAATTCGTCAAGATATGTAACAAATTCACCGCCTGTTATATTGGAAAAATGAGTTATTCTGATATAACCAATTTCATCATCAATAGTAGTTGCGCTTACAGTAACATCTGTTATTTCAACTCTTACAAGAGTATGAGCGGTTATTTCTCCGTTTTTTCTTAAAACTTTAACATCAACCGACTGACCGATTTCGCCTCTTACAAGCTCAACTGCCTTTTCAGCCATTGCACCGGTAACATCAGTACCGTCTACTTCTACTATTTTATCTCCCGATTCCAGTCCGGCAATATCTGCCGCACCACCCGGAATAACAGAAACAATTTCCAGATAATCCCCCTGAACAGAAGCTGTAATTCCTATTCCGCCGGATTTTCCGGTTAAGTCAATCTGCATTGCCTTATATTCTTCTTCGGTGTAGTAGGAAGAATATTCGTCAATGGATTTTGCAATTTCATTAAATACTTTTGATAATGCTTCAGGATTTTCCGAAGCCAGTCTTATAAGAACCTCTTTAGCTATATCATTTTTTGTTTTTTCGGTTAAGCCCATCAGCGAAATAAGCTGCATAACCGTGTCGTATCCCTGCTTTACTGTAAGCTCGGGTATAGCCTGGCTTTCAGCATTTTCCGCCACTTCTTCGGCAAAAACAAAAGACGGGGCAGAAAAAACAAGCGCAAATGAAAGAGCCGCAGATAAAATTCTTTTTTTAAGTTTCATAATTTAACCTCCTTTTGTAAGATTTACATCTTTTCGGGAGCTGTAATTCCAAGAACCTTACAAGCATTTTTCAAAGTAACCATACAAGCTGAAATAAGCATAATTCTTGCCATCTGAAGTTCTGCATCGTCAACTTTTACATGGCAGGCATTGTAAAAGCTGTGGAAAGCAGATGCAAGCTCTACGGTATACTTTGTTATTTTAGACGGATCATAGCTCAAAGCGGACAAGGTAATTTCTTCCGGGAAATGAGCAATTTTTTCCATAAGCTCAATTTCTTCGGCACATTCAAGTCTTTTCAGAACATTTTCGTCCATTGTTTCAGTATCAATTCCCTCATTTTTAAGAATATTAAGAATACTGCAAATTCTTGCGTGGGCGTACTGAACGTAGAAAACCGGGTTATCGTTTGATTTAGATACTGCAAGATCCAGGTCAAAATCAAAGTGAGTATTTGCCTGTCTTAAATTAAAGAAGAATCTTGCCGCATCTGTTCCTGTTTCATCCAGCAAATCAGATAGTGTAACAGCTTTACCGCTTCTTTTTGAAACTCTGTAAACTTCACCGTTTTTATAAAGACGAACAAGCTGCATAAGGATTATATCAAGTCTGTCGCCATTTAAGCCAAGTGCGTCAAGAGCACCTTTCATTCTTGCAACGTGACCGTGATGGTCTGCACCCCAGATATTGATTAAGGTTTCAAAGCCTCTTTCGATTTTATTTTTATGGTATGCAATATCCGCCGCAAAATAGGTAGGAATACTGTTTCCTCTTATTAAAACAACATCCTTTTCGGAACCGAATTCGGTTGCCTTAAACCAGGTTGCGTTATCCTGCTCATAGGTATAGCCTTTTTCCTTAAGGATTTCTATAACCTTCATAACGTCGCCGTTTTTATGAAGCTCGCTTTCAAAGAACCACTTATCGTAATTGATTCCGTATCTTCCGGTATCCTGCTGAAGCTTTTCGATGTTTCTCTTAAGAGCAAAATCAACAAGATGCTTCTTTCTTTCGCCCTCTTCCATTGCATCGTATTTTTCAGCACCGTAAAGCTCAATAAAAGCATTAACGCTTTCCTTTATATCGTCACCGTGATAAGCATCTTCAGGAAATTCAATAGCATCCTCGCCGTGAACAGCCTGAATAAAACGGCAATTTAAAGATAAGCCGAATTTTTCAATCTGATTACCTGCATCGTTTACATAAAATTCCTTATGGCAGTCGTATCCGGCAAAATTAAGAACATTTGCAAGACAGTCGCCAAGAGCACCGCCTCTTGCATTTCCTATATGCATAGGTCCTGTCGGGTTAGCAGAAATAAATTCCACCATAACCTTTTTCTTATTTCCTATATCTACCATTCCGTATGTATCTTTATTTGAAAGTGCATAGCAGATTGCATCGTGAAGCCACTTTTTATCAAGTGTAAAATTGATGAATCCCGGGCCTGCTACTGCAATATCCGAAATCACATCGCCTCTGTCTATATTCTTAATAATAATTTCAGCGGTTTCTCTGGGATTTTTGCCAAGCTTTTTAGCCATTTTCATACAGAATGTTGTGGCAAAATCTCCATGTGCCTTTTCTTTTGGCATATCGAGTGTTATTTCATCGTATTCTTCTTTGTTAAGCTCACCGTTCTCGCAAGCGGTTAAGTATGCCTTTTCAATTTTTCCGATAAGCTTGTCCTTTATATTTTTATAGGGATTATTCACTTTGCGCTACCTCCTCAAATGATAAATCAAGTTTATTTCTGCCCGTTAAAACGTTGTTGTATTCAACGCCGTAATGAAGCTTAATTTTACCCTCGTGTTCTCCTATATCAACAAATACGTCTTTTGCAACAATGCCAATGGAAATTGCTCCGTAGGGAGTATCATAAAGGCAAAGATGCTTTTTACCTTTTTCAACAATAAGCTGAGTGTTATTGTTTTTTCCGTAACGAAGAACCGTTACCTTATTGCCGTCAATTTTAAGAGTTGTACTTGTTTTTTCGGGCTCTTCTTCAGTTATCTCATCGTACTGAAGATAGTATTTACTGTTTTTTTCAAAAAACGAACCTGTTGTCATAAATTCTGTTTTATCAACATCAGAATCGTCTATACTGTTAAGCCCGTGAAATTTTATTATAACATCTTTTTTCATATAAATGTCATAGCCTTTCTCATTATACTATATCTATGTTATTTTATCACTAAACATCGCTTTTGTCAACTGTTAACAAGCTTTTAAAATTTACTTTTATTTCCTTACATATAAATTTCAATATGATTTAAAATATAACTGTAATGATTACAGCAACAAGTTATTTACTTAATGATTTATTGCTTATCATTATAAAGTTCAAAACAGTAAGGAAGTGAAAAAAATGGCAAAACAGACAATGGTTCCTCAGGCTAAAGCAGCTATGGAAAAATTCAAAATGGAAGCAGCTCAGGACGTAGGTGTAAACTTAAAATCCGGTTACAACGGTGATTTAACCTCCAAACAGGCAGGTTCTATCGGCGGTCAGATGGTTAATCTGATGATGCCAGAACAACAATGGAAGTTCCAAAGGATTAACCGAAACGCATACGGACATTGCACTCACATTACCCTGTCAATGGTTGCAGGACTATAGTTAAAACCCTATATTTTAATACGATTGAAGAACATTTGGTTTATGAACTGAATGTTCTTTTTTTATATAAAATTTTCAAGGAGAGTGATTTTATATATGAGTGTGCAAACCGAAAAACTCTGTCCCACTTGCAAGACCGGAAGAGATACATACCTTCTCGATGGGAAGAACCCCTTCTGTCCCTACTTGCATTTTCACGATGGGACGAGTTGCAAGATGTATCAAAAAATAAATAAATCTCAATCCGACACTGACAAAAAAAGTTAGTGTCTTTTTTTATGAAAATTTTTAAACGGAAGGAGTTGAAGCAATGGCAGTATTCAGAGTTGAGAAAAATCACAATTACACGGTTATGTCAAATCATCATCTGAAAAATCGTGAACTTTCATTAAAGTCAAAAGGTCTTCTCTCTCAGATGCTTTCCCTACCGGATAATTGGGATTATACATTGGCGGGACTTGCCAAGATAAATCGTGAAAAAGTTGATGCAATCCGAACCGCAATTTGGGAGCTTGAAAAGTTTGGATATATTACTCGAAGACAAACTCGTGACCCCAATGGTCGAATGTCAAAGACCGAGTATATTATTTATGAATATCCCCAAGAAGTTCCATCACCGATATTGGAAAATCCAACAACGGATAAACCGATATTGGAAAATCCGATAACGGTAAATCCGACATCGGAAAAATCGGCATCGGAAAATCCAACGCAATTAAATACTAACTCTTTAAATAAAAAAGAATTAAGTAATAATTTATCTATTATAAATACATCAAATCCTATCCAATCAAATCCTAAATATAATAAGGAAAAGATTGGATTAGATGAGGTCGAAACATACAGAGAAATTATTAAAGAAAATATTGACTATGAGATTATGGCTATCAACTTCAAGCACGATATTTCAATGCTCGATGAAATTGTTGACCTTCTTACCGAAACAGTATGTACAGCGAAAGATTATTTAACCATAGCAGGTGACGAATATCCGGCAGCATTGGTTAAGTCAAAGTTCTTAAAAATTGATGCAGGACATATCGAATATGTCATTGACTGTATGAAGAAAAATACAACTGACGTAAGGAATATCAAAAAGTATTTACTTGCGGTATTATTTAATGCTCCGTCCACGATGGATAGTTATTATACCACACAGGTAAAT
>JAFQLQ010000014.1 GCA_017414505.1 Clostridia bacterium | reverse complement strand
GGCTTTAGTGAAAGCCTTCCCCTTGAGGGGAAGGTGGGTGCGTAAGCACTCGGATGAGGTGGAAAATATTACGCTTTCTTTTAAAGCTACACCTCATCAGTCAGTCAAGCTGACAGCTTCTCCTCAAGGAGAAGCCTTGCAATTTACATTTATTCAAACATTTGCGTCAGCAAATATATCACTGCGTAAGCAATATCACTGCGTAAGCAATATCACTGCCGTAAGGCAATATAACTGCGTAAGCAATATAACTGCCGTCAGGCAAATCCACCTCTCCCAAAGTGAGAGGCTTTATGCTATCGTTTTGCACTAAAAAAATGCCTTGCTTGAAGCAGGGCATTTTTTATCACTATTCAGTTATAATAATTTCGTCTATATCGGAAATATCGTCCACCTTATCGGTCTGGATTTTCACTTCACCTTTTTTGTCCTTAGTTACCGCATCGGTAAACTTATTGATGATTTCGGGAACCATATCAATAATTTTATCAACAGAAGAATTTGCATTACTCTCAAGAGTAAGAAGTCTTACAGTTCCGTTGCCCACAACAAGAAATGCCACAGGGTTAATAGAAACGCCTGCACCGCTTCCTCCGCCGAAATTGGAACGTATTCCGTCCTCCTTAACAACCGAACCGCCAAACTCGCTTCCGCCTGCTCCAAATCCGAAAGAAACTCTGGAAATAGGCAGAATAACAGTTCCGTCGGGAGAAGTTACGGGGTTCCCCACTATTGTGTTAACATCAATCATATCCTTGATATTTTTCAATGCTGTTCCAAGCAATCCTTCAATAGGATGTTCAGCCATTTAAAACACCGCCTTTTAATTTTTTATATTTATTATAAATTTTAACAAAATATATTCCGATAATTATAATATGGTATATTTTAAGCTTATATATTCCGCTGTATTTAACATTAAGGCTATCCATATTGTTAAAAAGAGGAGTTATTGAAACACGCGGATTTTTAAAATCTATAAACTCGTTTAAAACCGCAAAAACCTGTCCCCACACAGCCCAGATGATACCGTTTGCAATACCGCATTCTGCGGCATCCGAAAGTCCGTACACCATTTCAAAACTGAATTTACGGGCTTTTATTTTCCTTTTGAAATATTTCACCGCTTTTTTTACTTCCGGCAAAATTCCGCTTATTATATTAAGATATTTTTTTAAAATTTCAAAACTGAATTTTTGTTTTTTTTCGCTTTTTTTCTGCTTTTCGGGTTGTTTTTTTGGTTTTTTCCCTTTACTGTCATAAACCGTAATTTTTAAGAATTTTACGCATAACGAAAATTCGTTTTCGGCATATTCCGTAAAAACCACAACGTCTGAGCAGATTAAAACTACTAAAACAATCATCAGGAACAAGAAAAAATAAAACATTATTCGCTCCCGTCAGAATTAATTTCAGAATCGTTGGAAATTTCTTCAAAGGTAACGTTTTCGGCTTTTTCCTTGCCAAGACCAAGCTTTTCAAATTCACTTTCAAGCTCGGGCATATCGTCAAGCGAAGTAAGACCGAAGCAACGAAGAAATTCATCCGTTGTAACATAAAGCATAGGCTTACCCGGTGCATCAAGACGCCCCTTTTGTGCGATTAAATCCCTTTCTAAAAGCTTTGAGATAGAATAGGAGGAATCAACTCCCCTGACCTGCTCAATTGCCGCTTTTGTAACGGGCTGATTATACGCAATTACGGATAAAACCTCTAAATTTGCCGCCGTAAGCGCATTTTTATGCTTTGAAGTAACAAGCTTTACGGCATAATCAAAATATTCGGGACGGGTTACAAGCTGATAGGAATTATCCAGCATTATAAGCTTCATACCGCGTCTTTGAAAATTATATTTACTTATCATTTTGTGCATTATTTTTCCAAGCTCGTCAATGCCTATTTCAAGCACCTCGGAAAGCTTTGCAATATGCACGGGATCGCCCGAAACGAACAAAAGTGCCTCTATTGTGCAAAAAAGCTCGTTTTCATTAATCTTTTCCATTCTTCACCTTAATTTACTTTTATTACTAAACCGCCCTTTTGGGCTACAACGCTTATTTCATTTAATTTTATCATTTCCAGAACACCTAAAAAGGTTGCCACAAGCTGAGGTCTGGTTTTGCAGGTGTTTAAAAACAGTTCCTTAAAATCAATTTTTTTGCCTTTTCCTGCAATGTATTTTTTAATAATTTCAATTCTGTCGGTAACAGAAACAGGCTCTCTTGCTACAATCCCCTTAAAGGAGGATTTTGGAGGAGGCATTTTTCTGTCGAACCTTTCAAGCATATTATTAAAGGCTTCAATAAGCTCGTCCACCGAAACATCAAGGTCGGCATTGCCTGCCACGCCTTTTATTTTTTCGCGGCGCTTAACAAAGCTGAAACGCCCTATATCCTGCCTGTCGTCCAGAAAATTTGAAAGTTCCTTATATTTCTGATATTCAAGAAGCTTTGCAACAAGCTCGCTTCTTGGATCGATAACCTCGCCGTCTTCGTTCACCTCTTTGGGAAGAAGCATTTTTGATTTGATATACAAAAGCTCCGCCGCAACCACAGCAAATTCGCTTGTAAGCTCAAGATCCATTTTCTCCATTTCGGAAAGGTATGCCAGATACTGCTCCGAAATTTCCGCAATGGGAATATCATATATATTTATTTTGCTTGACCTTATAAGATGCAAAAGCAAATCAAGAGGCCCTTCAAACTCCTTTAATTTAAAGGATAATTCTTCCATCTACACACCCCGACCGATTAAATTATAAATAAAGCCCGAAGCCACGTCAAGAACCTTTATAAGATTGTTTGTTCCGTTAAAAATAACATTGTCAAGCACACCGAAGTAAACAAGAAGCAATGATATTATAATCATATATCTGTCATAAGACATAACCCTGTAATAAAGTCTGTCCGGCAGAACACTGAAGAAAATCTTCGAGCCGTCCAGCGGAGGAAGCGGAATTAAATTGAATATTGCAAGCATACAGTTTACGTATATCATCTGACTTAAAAAGCTCATAAGAAAATATACCGCTTCATTCGTGGTATATATGGGTATTACAAACTTGAAAATTACCGCCGATACAAACGCAAGAAGCACGTTTGTTAAAGGGCCGGCAAGGCTTGAATACACCATTCCCCTTTTGGGATTTTTAAAATATCCCGGATTTATGGGAACACCTTTTGCCCATCCGCAGCGGAAAACAAGGAAGAAAATTACCGCAAACCAGTCAAAATGCTTAATGGGGTTAAGGGTTAATCTTCCGCTTAATTTTGCTGTGGGATCACCCAGTTTGTACGCAACAAATCCATGCGCAAATTCATGACATGAAATTGATAACAAAAAAGCAACGGCGCTTAATGCAAAAACAATAAGCGCTTGCCAGCTGAAATTATCAATTAAAGAATAAATATTCATTATGCAGGATCCATTTCAAGAGCTTCTTTAAGCCAGTATTCTGCAAGGTCTAAAGCTACATAAAGACTGTCTCTCTCCGCTTTTTTAACAGGCTTGAATTTAAGGTTTCCAAGGTGACGGTTAAGCTTTACGGAAAGCTTGTTTGCAACCTCAAGACCGTTAACCTCTTCCGAGCTTAAAATTTCTATCACTGACATATATTTGTCGTTAAAATCACCGTAATATATGGTATTTCCGGTTCTTACAAGTTTTTTATCTTTATAAACAAGATATTCTACTTCATTTTTTGCTGCCATTTTATTTCCTCCTATTTGCCTGCAAGAAAATCGTTTATTTTTGCAACTAATTCGTCTGCATCCGCACCGTGAACTTCGCACGCTTCTTCAATGGTTTCGCCCGTTGCAGAAGGGCAACCGAGACAGTGCATTCCTATTTCAAGAAAGAAAGGTGCAATATCTGCATCCAGTCTTAACGCATCCATAATTATGGTATCTTTTGTTATTGATTTCATATATAAAACCCTCTCATTATAATATATTAATTCTATTATACACCAAAAGCTACCATAATTGCAACAAAAAATTGAAAATAATTTTAATATTTACAAAAATTTAAAAGAATGCCTGAAGGCAAGCGATATAAATCCCTTGCGGGATTTGCGATATACTTGCAGTGCGATATATTACTGTGTAATGCGATATATTTGCTTGCGCAAATGTTTGAATAAATGCAAAATTCAAAATGCAAAGTGCAAAATGAAAGGCGCAAAGGGAGTTATGAGTTTAGAGTTATGGAGTTGATGTATCGCCCTTGGCGATGAATTTTAAATGCTTGCGACGCAAGCCACCACACTTCTTCACTATTCACTATTACTTATTACTTCAAGAGCGGACAGGCAGAGACACCTGTCCCTACAAAAAAGACATCCGGTTGGATGCCTTTTTCGTTATATCTGATTTACCACAGGAACAAACTGCTGTGAGAAAGAAAGCTTATCGTCATTTGCAGTTATATTAACCACGCTGTTATCCGAAAGCAGTCCGTTAATATACATATCCGCAAGCTCGGATTCGATTTCCTTCTGGATAAGGCGTTTAAGCGGTCTTGCGCCGAAACGCTTATCGTAGCCTTTTTTCGCAAGGTATTCCTTAGCGCTGTTATCAAGGTTAATACTAAGATTTTTATAGTTAAGGTCTTCCTTTAAATCTGCAATCATAATATCAACAATACCCTTGATATTTTCCTCACTAAGCTGATTAAAGCTGATAATTTCGTCAATTCTGTTTAAAAATTCCGGACGGAAAATTTCCTTAAGGGCTTTATCCGTTGTATTGGAAATGGCTTTATTTTCGTTTTCGGTAAAGCCGAATGACGGATTATGATAGCTTGAACCTGCATTGGAGGTCATAATAAGCACGGTATTTTCAAAATGCACGGTTTTTCCGTGACTGTCGGTTAATTTGCCGTCGTCCAGCACCTGAAGAAGCAGGTTGAAAATATCGTCGTGAGCTTTTTCAATTTCGTCTAAAAGAATAATGGAATACGGTCTTCTTCTCACCTTTTCGGTAAGCATACCTGCATCGTCATACCCCACATATCCGGGAGGCGAACCGATAAGCTTGGAAACCGAATGTTTTTCCATATATTCGCTCATATCAAAGCGGATAATTGCTTCCTCCGAGCCGAAAAGCTCTTTTGCAAGGGTTTTGACAAGCTCGGTTTTACCCACTCCGGTAGGCCCCACAAATATAAAGGATGCCGGTTTCTTTTTCTTAACCAGACCTGCTCTTGAACGGCGCACTACCTTTGCAACCGTATCAACCGCATCGTCCTGACCGACAATTCTTTTTCTTAGTCTTTCGCCCAAATCCATAAGCTTTTTAGCATCGCTTTCGGTTAAATCGGTAATGGGAATACCGCTCCAGAGCTCGATGGTTTTTGCTATATCCACAAGGGTGATTTCGGTATTAACACCCTCCGCTTCTATTTTCTTAAGCTCCTCGCCTACACGGATTTCCTCCATTTTAAGCTCGGATAAGCGCTCGTAATCAACCGGTTCTTCCGGGTTTGAATTCTGCTCTAACTTTTCCTTTTCGGTAACTATTTTTTCAAGTCTGCCGTTTAAAACTTCCAGCTGAACAAGCTTTTTGTTCTCTAAATTTTTCTTGGAACCGCATTCGTCTATTACGTCAATTGCCTTATCGGGCAGGAATCTGTCAGAAACATAGCGTTTTGAAAGGGTTACAGCCGCTTTTAAAACCTCGTCCGACAAGGTGATTTTATGATAATTTTCATAAAAACTTCTCAAACCTTTTAAAATTTCAAAGGTTTCCGCTTCGGTGGGTTCTTCCACTATAACCGGCGCAAAACGGCGCTCCAGGGCGCTGTCCTTTTCAATATGCTTTCTGTATTCGTTTAAGGTGGTTGCACCTATAACTCTTATTTCGCCTCTTGCAAGGGCAGGCTTTAATATATTTGCGGCGTTCATTGCACCGTCGGCATCGCCTGCTGCAACAATGTTGTGAAGCTCGTCTATAACAAGGATTACGTTTCCTCTTTCCTTAACCTCGGCAAGAAGATTTTTAAGCCTTGCTTCAAACTGGCCCCTGAACTGCGTTCCTGCTAAAAGTGCGGTGAAATCTATTAAATAAACCTCATAATTCATTAATTTTGAGGGAACCTGCATAAATGCTATTTTCTGCGCAATAGCTTCCGCAACTGCAGTTTTTCCAACACCCGGTTCGCCAAGAAGAACGGGATTGTTTTTGGTTCTGCGGTTTAAGATATGAAGTACCCTTTCAATTTCCTTGCCTCTGCCCACAACGGTATCCATTTTACCGTCTCTGGCTTTTTGGGTAAGGTTTTCGCCGTAGGTTTCAAGCATACTTTTTTTGTTTTTTGCGGATTTTGAACCCGGTTTTCCCGAAGCTTTCTTATCCCCTGCTCCGCCCGGTGCAAAATTACCCGAAAATTCCTGCGGCATCATTGTCATATTATCCGACAAATTCATTTCGGATAAAAAATCGCCCATTTCGGAATTAAGATCCGCAATATCGTTATCGGATATGCCAAGCTGATTCATCATCTGCTCAAGAGGCTTTATTCCAAGCTCCTTTGCACAGGCAAGACACAGCCCCTCATTAATGGTTCTGCCGTTTTCAATTCTGTTGATGAACACAACCGCCATATTTTTATTACATCTTGAACATAACATTTTAAATAACTCCTAATTCATGGTTGTCTTAACAATTTTACTACAAATTTTAATTAATTTCAACCACGTTAAATGAAAATTCACAATTCTTTAATAATAAAGGCATTACTTTCCTATAAACGCCGCTCCGATGATACCTGCGTCGTTTTCAAGAACTGCTTTTTCGATAACTGTGTTGGGAATCATTCCGTAGCCGTAGGTATTGGTTTTTATGTATTCTCTCACTCTGTCCAAAAGAAAATCGCCCTCGTGGGAAATTCCGCCGCCCACTATAATCATTTCGGGCTGGAAAATATTAATAAGGTTTGCTAAACCTGCGCCAAGATAAAAGGCATATTTATCTACCACCTTTATGGCAACCTCATCCCCTGCTCTTGCGGCATCAAAGGAAGTTCTTCCGCTTACGTGACCTGTTTTTTCTGCCAGCTCGTGCATAAGGGTGTTTTCGTTTTCCTTCATAAATTCTTCTGTAAGCTCTATAAGACCGTTTGCAGAAGCGTATCTTTCCCAGCAGCCAAGACGACCGCAGTTACACTTTTTACCCTCTGCATTTATGGTCATATGACCAACCTCCATAGCGGCATCGTTAAAGCCGGTGTAAATCTTTGTATCATACACAAATCCGCCGCCGATACCTGTGCCAATTGTTATTAAAATAACGTTGCTGTGGCCTTTTGCCGCACCGTTTACTGTTTCGCCAAGTGCCGCACAGTTGGCATCGTTTGCCATGAAAACGGGCTTGTTTATATATTTCTGCATTTCCGGAACAAGATTAAAGCCCGAAAAATTCATATTGCTTGTATATATAACCTTTCCCTGCTTGTTATCAACACAGCCCGGAACACCGATTCCGACTGAATGAACTTCATCCTCGGAAATTCCGCCGTTTTTTATAACCTCAAGAACGGTTTGTGCCATATCCTTTGCAATTTCAGAAGGTTCTCTGGAACCTAATGTTTTGGCAGAAGCCTTACAGATAATTTCGCCTTTTTCGTTTACCAGACCGGTGGAAATGTTTGTTCCGCCCAGGTCTACTCCTATGTAATACATAATTTATCCTCCAGAAAATTTATTTAATTTCATCGCCAAGGGCGATACCTTAACATTTGCGTAAGCAAATATATCACTATGCGTTAGCATAATATCACTTGCCGTAAAGCAAATATAATGGTGGCTTTAGTGAAAGCCTTCCCCTTGAGGGGAAGGTGGGTGCGTAAGCACTCGGATGAGGTGGAAAATATTACGCTTTCTTTTAAAGCTACACCTCATCAGTCAGTCAAGCTGACAGCTTCTCCTCAAGGAGAAGCCT
>JAFQLQ010000013.1 GCA_017414505.1 Clostridia bacterium | reverse complement strand
TTAAGACAATATGCCTTGAATTGGCATATTGATAGGCAAAATGCAAGTGTTGCGATGTAAGCAACATGGACGAAAGCAACGTAAGTTGCGATACATTAATCAGCTCCGCGAATGCGGTGGTGAGGTGTAGCTTTGAAAAAAAGCGTAATATTTTCCACCTCATCCGAGTGCTTACGCACCCACCTTCCCCTCAAGGGGAAGGCTAAAGCCACCACACTTATTCACTATTCACTATTACTTATTACTTCAATTAGTCGAAGAATCAAAAAAAACAAACTACAAAATTAAAAAAATTTATTTAAAAAAAGGAGAATTTTATTATGGCAAACACAATTGAATATGCAAAAAAATATTTACCGGTTATCGACGACATTTACAAAGCGCAGTCTGTTACTGCACTTATGGACACAGTTTCTCAGGCAGACTTTTCAGGTGCCAACGAGATTAAAATTTTAAACGTTTCCACCACAGGTCTTGGTGATTACTCAAGAACCGACGGTTATCCCAAGGGTGATGTATCCGTTTCGTGGGAAACAGTTACCTTAAACGAAGAAAGAGGTAAGGAGCTTTGCATCGACAGAATGGATGATGAAGAAACTCTTGGTATGGCATTCGGCACAGTTACCGGCTCTTTCATGCGTGACTGGGTTAATCCTGAGCTTGATGCTTACCGTTTTGCAAAATACGCAGGCACAGAGGGTATTTTAACCACTGCTGATGCAACTCTGGACGAATCCACTTTAGCTGCTGCTTTAGACGAAGCAATTCGTGCAATGGACGAATGCGAAGTTCCCGAAGCAGGAAGAATTCTTTTTATAAACAGCGAGCTTAAGCCGGTTATAAACGCTTCCTTCACAAGACAGTGGAGCAGCGAAGGTTCCATAAGCACAACTCTTAACCGCTACAACGACATTCCCGTTGTTTATGTTCCGAAGTCAAGATTCTACACCAATGTGGACATCAACGACGGTTCCACCGCCTGGGGTTATTCCAAAGCGGCAGACGCAAAAAGCATCAACTTTATGCTGATTCATCCTTCTGCAATTATGCAGGTTAAAAAATTCGCTTTCCCCAAAATTTTCTCTCCCGATGAAAATCAGGATAAGGATATGTGGAAATTCCAGTTCAGACTGTATCACGACTGCTACGTTTATGAAAACAAAAAGAACGGAATTTATCTGCACACATCCGATAAATAATTGGTGACAATATGAATTTATACGCAACCAAAGATTATTACTGTGATATTTACAGCCTCGGCGCAAACAGAATTCCCGAGGAAATCTGCGAAAAATATCTTGCGAAGGCTACCGCTTTTTTAAACGGGCTGTTCACTTCTCCCTTAACGGGAGAGGTGAGCTGTGATGTTAAGCACGCCACCTGCGAGATTGCCGAGGCTTTTTATCTGGACGATGGAAAAAAGGGGATTAAAAGTGAACAAAACGACGGTTACTCTGTTAGCTACGATGACTACGATGTTCTTAAAAACGCTGTTGATATTGCTCTGATTTATCTTGGAAATTCGGGACTTTTATACAGGGGGATTGGCTGATGCTTACTAACAAAGGTGTTACGGTTTATCATTTTACCGGGCATTCGGGATATTTACGTTATTTTTACTCTGATGCAAGTGTTCACAGCGTTTTTAAAAACGGCAGTGACTTAGTTAAAATACGTATTCCCACAACGCTTTTTATTCCCGTTTGCAACGGCGATTACGTGTTTTTGGGAAAAAGCGATGCCATTGTTCCCGAAAAGGAAAAATGCGTGAGAGTTACGGAATTTTCCGATAACCGCAGAGGTGTTAATCCTCACTGGCGGATTGTTGCGGGGTGAGAAATATGAAAATCGACATTTTAAGAAAATTTTTTATGGAAAACTGCCCTCTTTTAAGGGGCGGAAATGTGAAAATAAACTACCTTTCCCACAAACCGTATTCTTTTTCGGTTTCGCCTGTGGGAGGGGAGGAAACTGTTAAAAAATATGCCGACGGCGGATGCTTGAAACAGCTTGTTTTCAGGCTTTCGGCAAGATTTCCCTATGACGAAGAGGATTCGGAGCTTGTGGCTTCTGCCGTTTTTTTAGAGGAGCTTTCAGACTGGATAAAGGAAACTTCAAAAAAGGGAATCCTGCCTGAGTTTAACTCACATTCCGAAACTGTCGGAATGGAGGTTTTAAGCTCGGGCGAGATGAAAAAGGCGGAAACGAAAACCGCACTTTATGAGCTTAAGGCGAGAGTTTTAAGTTATGAGTTGTAATGCGCTTAGCACAGTTAAGGAATTAATGAAAGGAGAAAAAATATGAAAGGTATAGTAAAAAGAAACGACAAGGTAGCATTCTACGGTGTTGAAAATGATGGTGTTTTAACCTATCACAGAATGACCAATTTCACCGAGCTTGCTACCAGCAAAAATCCAAAGGAATATTCACGTCAGTATGTGGATAAGGAATATGAGGAAGCTGATGTAGTGGGTTATTCACCCTCGGTTGCCTACAGCTTTGACCAGCACACCGAAAGCGCTGTTCACACAGATCTGGTTAAAATTCACGATGAGGAGCTTACCGGCGAGGATGCAATCCGTTCTATTCTTATTGTGGATTTAACAAGCGAAGCAGAAAACGGCTTTAACGCATGGGTGAGAGATTTCGCAGTTATTCCCGACAGAGAGGGCGATTCTATGGAAGCGTACACCTACTCGGGAACATTTAAGGTAAAGGGCGACAAGCTGGCTGTTGTTGCAGTAAGTGCAGATGAGTGGAGAACCTGCGAGCTGGCATAAGGGGGGTGCCTGGCGGCAAGTTATATTGCTTACGCAGTGATATTGCTTCGCAGTTATATTATGCTTACGCATAGTGATATATTTGCTTGCGCAAATGTTAAGGTATCGCCCTTGGCGATGAATTTTAAATGCTTGCGACGCAAGCCGCCGCACTTATTCACTATTCACTATTACTTATTACCTCGGTCAGATCCCTCGGTGTTGCTTGGGATGACACCAATTCGTCATTCTGAGCTTGTCGAAGAATCTTACAAGAAAGGAAAAAATATGAATTTACTCACAAGTACGCTGCCTGCTCACATTGAAATAGAGGGTGAAAAATACCCCGTAAACACAGATTTCCGCATATGGATAAAGTTTGAAGAGGTGCTTAAAAACACTCAAATTTCCGAGCTTGAACGGTTAATTTCCGCCTGTGAGTTATGCTTTGATTTTAAGAAGAAAAAACGTTTTCCCAAAAATGCCGCAAAAACCTTAAAGGCGCTTATGGAATTTTATTCCTGCGGCGCCTTACCCCAAAAAAACACAAAAAAATCTGTTCCCACCTGCAGTTTTTCGGAGGACGGCGGATATATTTACGGGGCGTTTTTAGCTCAGTACGGCATAGATTTAACCGAAGCTGAGCTTCACTGGTGGAAGTTTTGTGCATTGTTTTCTTCGCTTCAAAGCGAACAGAAAATCTGCGAAATTATGCGTATACGGGGCATTGATTTAAGCCGTATAAAAGATTCGGAAAGGCGCAGGGAGCTAAGAAAACTTAAAAATATTTACAAGCTTTTAAAAACAAACGAAATTGATATTGCAGGAGAGTTTGAAAAGGCATTTTAAGGAGGTGAAAAAATGGCAGAAGACGACAAAAAAAGGCTGATTGAAGCAGAAGAGAATTTTCTTAACGAAATTTCTGAACTGCGTGATAAAATGCGCAGTGAGGAGCAGGAAAAACACGAAAAAGACCTTGAATACCGTCTAAGCAAAACAAAAAACTGGCTTGGTCAGGAAAAGATTATGGCGGATGAAAATCACCGTATTACAATGGAAGCCTACGAAGCACAGCTGGAAGCCCTCGAAAAAAAGCGTGAAGAGGATTTTAGAAACCTTAAATATTATAAAGAGCTTGGCTCCGTTACCGAGGAGCAGTATTATTCCGAGCTTGAAAACCTCCGTGATACATATTTTGAAAAAGGTTCCGAAAAGTGGCAGGAGTACACTCTGGAAATTCTCGAATACGAAAAAAGGGCAGTTTCGCAGGCGGCAGACGAGCTTTCAAAGCTTGCAGGGGATAGCTTTAATGAAGTTTACGAGCTTAAGGAAAAGCTGGAAAAACGCCTTACCTCCGGCAACACAGGGCTTTTTAGCGAATCCACCGACACCTTTAAAATTGAGGGGAAAACCTCTCAGGTTACCCACACCTACTTAAACAACTGGGAGGGTGAAATTTATCTTATGAAGCAGTATAAAACTGCTTTGGAGGATATTAAAAAAAGGATGGAGGATTCCGCTTTCGGAAGCGATGTAATAAAGGATTTTTTCAGCGCTGTAACCGATTTATCCTTTACCGACGGTGCGAAATTTGCAGGACTTTTAAAAGGGCTTTCCGACGAGGAATTTAAAAAATATGTTTCCGACTACACCGAATATTTCCGCCTTGCGGATGAGATTTCCGGGGAGATGTTTGCTTCCGAAATCGACGAAGCTTTCGACACCGTTATGGAAACTGCAAGAGAAAAATTTTCTCAGCTTGGCGTTGATATTCCCGAAGAGTTTTTTGAAACGGGTGTTTCGGGTGCAAAGAAGTTTTCCGAAGGGTTTTTAGAGAATGTTAAAAGCTTTTTTTCCGACCTTGCCGACGAGATTAATAATTTTAACGGAAAGCTTGCGGCAGGGCTCACTTTTGGTGATTCCACCACCAATATAAGCAACTATCAGTCTAATATTACCATAAACGGAAACTCCACTACGGCGCAGGATATTAACAGCTACCTTGCGGCGGAGGAGGTTAACAGGCAGAGGTGGGGGTAGTGCTTATTACTTATTCACTCTTCACTATTCACTATTACTTATTACTTCAATTAGATCCCTCGACCTTGCTCGGGATGACAGACAGAGGTACAACGTGCACCAATCCGTCATTCTGAGCGTAGACGAAGAATCTCGATAGTAAATGCAAAGTTTAGAGCTATGAGGTTAAATTTAACGAAAGGAGAAAAAATATGGCATCCGAAATATTAGAAAATAACATAGCCGATAATTCCATAATTTCGGCTGACACCTTAAACAACATTGCCATTGACCTTGGAAAAGACGATTTTTCAGCCTTTTCCGACGGAGTGGCATATGCGGTAGACAAGCTTAATTTAATAACCGCCGAGCTTGCCGGCCCGGGGATAATTCCCAAAATTAAAAACGAAATGGCGGTTAGCATATCAGACGGAAAAATAACAGTTTCTGAGGGAGTGGGAATATTTTCAAACGGAATGAAGGCAAGGCTTGAAACCCCGAAAGAGCTTGATTTTTCCGGCAGTGAAACCTACATTTACATAAAATACGATTCACTTACAAACATTATGACACTAAACGCATCCGACACCGAACCCGACTGTGAATATCTTCTTGACCTTGCGAAAATTTCGGCAGAGGGAAAGGTGTACGACAGACGTTTCTTTTCTCAGGGGAAATGCAGTCCCACAACTGCAAATTTCACCGAAAGCCACACAATTTCTGCTGAATACACCTTAACTTCCGACGAATACATTCACGTTGATACAATTAATCTTGCTTTTTCGGGATATCGTGGATTTATTTTAACCTCGGATACCCTCTGGCCGTACAGCACCGCTTTCGGAACTTACAGCCAAAGTGGCGAAGAAAGCAAGTATCTTTGGGTATCGGGCGAAGGCTACATTTACCGTCAGAGCGATTATTTCGTTGCGGATACAGGCTCGGCGGGCTTTAATTCGGTATATCTTAAATTCAAAATCAGCGGAGACCGTCTTGAAGTTTACCTAAAAAAATCGGCTGAAAGATACCCTCTTAATGTGAATGTTAATGTTAAAGTGGAAATGTTTTAACGAAAAAAGGAGGATTCTATGAAAGAAAATTTGATAAAAATGGTAAAAGGCGATGATATAAAAATTGTTTTCACGCCAGACGACTATGTTTTTAAGGAAACGGATTCCGCTTATTTCTGCGCAGCTCACGACTGGAACACCGATGCGGAAATTTACGTTAACGGCGTTATAAACGTAAAAGACAACACAGCGGAATTTTTAATTAAACACGAGCACACCGATAAAACCGTTATAAACAACGCATTCGGCGAGCTTTATTACAACATAAAAATCATCTCTGACGGTGTTCATTCCACACCTGTAAGAGGCATTTTAAGAATGGAAAACGAGGTGGAAAAATGAGCAGTAAAATTTCAGTAATACACAATATTGTTGGTTCTGCAGGGCATGTTTTAAACGAAAAAAGCATTAAAGCCCACGCCGAAAACACCTCAAATCCCCATAAGGTTACCAAAGAACAACTTGGAATTGCTGTTGATTCTGTCCTTATAGAGGGAAGCGGAAATTTAATAACAAGCGGAGCAGTTTTTGAGGCGGTTGGCGATATTGAAACAGCGCTTGACAGTATCATAGCAATGCAAAACGAACTTACGGGGGTGAGTGAATGAGTATAGCAGAAAAGCTTACTACCATAGCGGAGAATCAAGAAAAGGTGTTTGAAGCAGGAAAAAAGGCAGAATACGATAAATTCTGGGATGCTTATCAATATAACGGAAAAAGGACTCAATATATATATGCTTTTTCAGGTGGGAACGGTTACGGGTGGAATGATGATAGTTTTTATCCCAAGTACGATATGCAGCCTGCACATATGTTAGGTATGTTTTCAGGTAACGTGTGTACGAATCTGAAACAACGTTTTGAAGAATGTGGAATTACCCTTGATACATCAAATTGTAAATACTTTAAATCGGCTTTTGAGAACGCTCATACATCAGAATTACCAAAGCTCAATTTATCAAAAATGAAGGATTGTGCGTATTTGTTTTCTTCATCAAGCATAAAAAAACTTGACATAATTTTCAGCGAATCAACTTCCATTAACAGTACGAGTGCTTTTAGTATTATACCTTACCTTACCGATTTAACTATTGAGGGTGTACTTGGTTCGAATAATTTTAGTATTTCGGGTTCAACACAACTTACCCACGAAAGCCTTATGAATATTGTTAACTGTCTTAAGGATTATTCGGATTATACGGGCACAACAGTTTATAAGGTTACTTTGGGAACAACAAATCTTAATAAATTAACCGACGAAGAAAAGGCGATAGCCACAGAGAAAGGATGGACTTTGGTATGATTGAAACAAAAATTGAATTAAGAAAGCTTATTGCCGATGAGGGAATGACTTTAACCGACGGCGAAAGCTTCGGAAAAGAGGTTTATTTAGGCAAAACGGATTCTCCCGAAAGATGGCAGGAAATTCCCGATGCTGAAGCGGAAAGACTAAAAAAAGAGATGGAAGATAAGGCGGAGGCAGAGAATGTCTGAAATTATTATAGCCTGCCTTTCTCTTATAGGTACGCTTATAGGCTCGCTTTCGGGTATTCTTGTTGCCAATAAGCTCACAAATTACAGAATAGAACAGCTGGAAAAAAAGGTGGAAAAGCACAATAAGGTTATCGAAAGAGTTTATATTTTAGAAAAAGACGAAGCGCTTATCAAAAACGATATAAAGGTTGCAAACCACAGGATTGATGACCTGGAGGGGTATCACAGGTGAGCTTGCTGCGCGGTTTTATTTGCCTTACGGCAAGTTATATTGCTTTGCAGTTATATTATGCTAACGCATAGTGATATATTTGCTTGCGCAAATGTTTGAATAAATTCAAAATTCAAAAGGCAAAGACTGAGGGAGTTATGACTTATGAGCAAAAGAAAGGAGGAACAAAATGACAAAAATAACCTATCGAAACGAGCTTGGAGCAGTAACCTTTGGCGAAGCTCCCATAAACATTTTAAAAATCGACGGTCTTATGCTGCCCAAAAAGCAGTATTCCACGTTTCTTTATTCCGACGGCAGCGGACAGACCACCTGCGGAGAGGCAACACTCGCCCGAAACATAACCTTAACCGCTGATATCTACTTAAAAAACCGTTCTCAGGAGCTTTCAAAAATGCTTCGTATTCTTAACAAAAAAGGCGTTCTGGAAATAACAAACGGCTATCGCAAACGCAAAATAGATGCCTATTTAAGCACATTTGTGCTGAACGAAAGACATGGCAAGTATCAATGCTTTACATTGCAGTTTGTGTGCGATTATCCGTATTTTTCCGATTTCAGGAAAAGAGAAGCAGGGATTTTTGTTCGTGAAGACTTAGTTGAAAACGAATTCACGCTTCCTGCCGTTTTCACAAGAAGAAGCGGAAAAATGACAGTAGAGCTTGGCGGAGAAATGCCCTGTGAGCCCATAGTAAGGCTTTCCTGCCGTAAAGACTACGAGGGCACAGGCGAGGGAATAAAGCTTATAAATCACACCAACGGCAACTTTTTCATACTTAACTATTCCATGAGCGAGGGCGAGGAAATAACCATTGATTTCCGTGAAAGAACAGTAACAAATGCGCCCGGAGACTCTCTTATTAACTATATTTCGGAGGACACCTTTTTAAGCGAATTTAAACTGGAGCCGGGCGAAAACGAAATTGAGGTTATAAACGGCGAAAATGCCGAGGTAATCGCCGCAGTTATGGAATACAAAAACATTTATGCGGAGGCGGCAATATGAACAGAGACATCCGTTTTTACGACTTTGAATTTAATCTTCTTCACATTGAACCCAGCTTCAAATCGGTAAACTGGACGGTTTATTACAACCGTGTGGGCAATTTTGAAGCCCATTTCGACTTAAAAAGCGAGCTTACAAAGGTTCTTTTTGAAAACACCTATGTAGTGGCTGTTCAGGGCAGTTTTGCCGCCATTGTAACGGGAAAACGCATAACAAACGAGCTTGCGGTTTACGGAAGAACCTTAAACTGGCTGATCGGCAAGCGTGTAACGCCCAAATTCGGCCATACAACGGGAACTGCCGAAACCTTAACCCGAAGCTTCTTTAACAATGCATTCTACGATATTGCGGAAAAGGAAGACGGAATTTTCTTTTCCTGCGAGAGCGAATTTGAAAGGGAATTTACCTTCTGGCGTAACACCTTCCACCCCACAATTGACGTAATCTGCGACTGCCTGGATAGGGAAGACGGCGGCAACGAGCTTGTTTTTCTTCCCCTTGAAAAACGGTGGAAATTCAGAATTTACAAGGGAAGAGAGCTTAATCTTGTTATTTCCGAGGATAATAAAAACGCCTTTGACCTTAAGTATAACGGCGATATTTTAAGCCTCTGCAGCGAAGGTCTTTACGAATGGGTTAACGACGAAACCGATTTAACCGAAGTGGGAAGAATTGTGCGTGACGCGGAAAAAGAAGGCATTTACCGCTGGGAATGCTGTCTGGATGCCACTTCCGAGGACAGCGCAATAAGCGAAGTGTCGAAAAAAGTCGAAAAGAAAACAGTAACTGCAAAATGCAATCTCGAATATTTAACCGACTACAAAATCGGCGATATTGTTTCGGTTCAGATAAACAGAGGAAGCCTTAAAACCACCATAAGAAAGCGTATTAAAGGCGTTAAATATCAGTGTGAGGCAGGCGTTTTTGAATTTCAGCCTGTGTTTGAGGATGCAGAAGACATCACTTAACCAAAGCGGAGGGAATTGCACAAATAAGGAAATTAAAAGAGATTATTTTGTTGTAATTCCCGCCGCTGTGCGGTTTGATAAAAGCCTTTCTCCAAATGCAAAGCTTCTTTACGGCGATATATGGGCTCTTTGTAATAAAAATGGCTATTGCTGGGCTACAAACGGGTATTTTGCTGAGATGTATGGGTGTAATGCGACCACCGTTTCAGTATGGATATCAGCTTTAGAAAAAAATGGATACATAAATACAAACTGGAAAAATAAAAAAAGATGTATTTCTGTTTCGTGTAAGCCTTTCGGATTTTCTGAAGATATCATTCGGGAAATTAATAACCCCCTTTTGGAAAATTCCGAAGGTACCCTTAGGAAAAATCCTAAACATAATAATACATATAATAATACATTGAATAATACAATTAATAAGAAGAAAGAAAGCTATGACGAAATTCTTTCAGAAATAAAAGATAATGAATTAAGAAATTTATATTATGAATTTATAAAAATGCGTAAAATGATGCATTTACCTCTCACCAATAAAGCATTAATACTGTTAATTGAGCGTGTAGATTCGCTTTCGGACAAGGATTTTGTTAAAAAGGAAATGCTTGAAAATGCAATTTTGAAAAATCAGAAAACCGTTTATCCGCCTTATAAAACATCACCGAAAAATGATAAAAACGAAACGAATAAGTACTCGGGGGTTATGGAAAGAGTGAGGGCGAAGAGAAATGCAAAATTCAAGGTGCAAAGTGTAGAGTGAAAGGCTTCAGGATTTGCCTTACGGCAAGCGATATAAATCCCTTACGGGATTTGCGATATACTTGTAGTGCGATATATTACTGCGTAATGCGATATATTTGCTTACGCAAATGTTAAGGTATCGCCCCTGGCGATGAAATTAAAATGCTTGCGTAGCAAGCCACCGCACTTATTCACTATTCACTATTACTTATTCCCTCAATTAGATCCCTTGACCATGCTCGGGATGACGAGGGGAGCAAGACACTACCACATTTGTCATTCTGAGCTTGTCGAAGAATCTATGAGTTAACGGAAGGAGAAAAAACAATGGAAATAAACTGGAAAACAAAATTAACAAGCAGAAAATTCTGGGTAGCAATAATCGGCTTTATAACACCGCTTATGTTAGCCTTTGGTGTATCGGAAAACACAGTAACGGAAGTTACGGGAATTATTATGGCAGGAGCAAGTGTTGTTGCATATATTATAGGTGAGGGGATTACAGATACTAAAAATCTCTGATTTTCAGTATCTGTAACTTCTTCCTTATTCACTATTACTTATTCCCTCAATTAGATCCACTCGTCATTCTGAGCTTGTCGAAGAATATATGAGTTAACGAAAGGAGAACAAAATGAAAATTCTGTTAATTGCCGGTCACGGACAAGGTGATCCGGGAGCTGTGGGTAACGGATTTAGCGAAGCGGATTTAACCCGCGAAACAGTTACCGCAATCAGCAAAAATCTTGAAAACTACGCCGAGGTTGATGTTTTCGACTTCGGGAAAAATATGTATCAGTATTTAAAAGACGGAAACACATATCCGTTTAATAATTACGATTATGTTTTAGAGGTGCATTTCAATGCCTTTAACGGCTCTGCATACGGCACCGAGGTGCTTGTTCATCAGAACGAAGCATCTGTATCGGTGGAAGAAAAAATTCTTGAAAATATGGCACTTCTCGGCTTTGTAAAAAGAGGTGTTAAGAAAAGAAGCGACCTTCTTGTTATGAACACTGTTAAGAAAATTTACGGTGTTTCCCACGCCCTTTTGGAAGTGTGCTTTATTGATAATAAAGGCGATATGGAAAGGTATCAGGCGAATAAAGAGGGCGTTTTTAAAGCCATTGCAGAAGGCATAAAATCAGGGTTCGGACTTGTACCGTCAGAAGAAAATCCTCCGCAGGACAGAGCCCCCCTTGTATCCGCAAACGATATCGTGTGGGAGCTTAGCCAGTGGATTGAAATAACCGACGTTGCCGGTGCGGTTGAGGCTCTTGATAAAGCAAAGAACGAGGAAAGCCCACTCTACTGGATGCTTTATAAGATTGTTAACCGCTGAGCGGAGAATCAGGGCTTACGCAGTTATATATTATTAAATGCTCCGTCTCAGAGGGAGCCGGATTTGCCGCAAGGCAAAGACTGAGGGAGTTATGAGTTAAAATGCTTGCACCATAATCATTTATTAATAAACAGGTGATTTTATGTCTGACAAACTTAAAAGGCTTAAATTCCGCATAAAAACACTCCGCATAGGGAAATACATATTTTTTTTCACCCTTGTATTTTCCCTTTTAACCCTCTGGTATTTTTACGAAACCGGCTTTAAACCGGTGCTTAATCAGGTAGCGGAATCACGGGCAAGTTATCTTGCCACAAAAGCCATAAACGAAAGCATAAATTCCACCCTTAACGAACAAAACGCCTCCTACGAAAACCTTGTTGTAATGGTAAAAGACGAAACGGGGCAGATAGTGGGATTAATAACAAATATTATTGCGGTGAACCGCCTTAAATCCGATTTAAGCACCGTAATAAACAACAACGTAAGTAAAATTGAAAGCACAAGCGTAACAGTACCCATAGGGAGCATAACAGGAATAGATTTCCTGTCGGGAATAGGTCCGAGAATAAGAATAGGAATAGTTCCCACAGGAAGCACGCAGATAGATTTTAAAAACGAATTCATATCCTCCGGAATAAACCAGACCTTGCACAGAATAATTTTAGAGGTTTCAACCAGCGTTTCCATAGTAATGGCAACCAAGCAGAGAGCAGGAGCAGAGGTTACAACCTCTTTCCCCATAGCGGAAAGCATAATAGTGGGCAGAGTTCCCGAAAGCTTCACCAATGTGGAATCCAATCCTGCAAGTGTAAAAGATGATGTGTTAAATTCCGATTAAATATTTACTTGACAAAAAAATATAAAATGGTATAATTTATTATGTGAAATATTGTCTTTTAAATGCAAAATGCAAGGCTTCTCCTTGAGGAGAAGCTGTCAGCTTGACTGACTGATGAGGTGTAGCTTTAAAAGAAAGCGTAATATTTTCCACCTCATCCGAGTGCTTACGCACCCACCTTCCCCTCAAGGGGAAGGCTTTCACTAAAGCC
>JAFQLQ010000002.1 GCA_017414505.1 Clostridia bacterium | reverse complement strand
TGGCAACAATGCTTGTGTTTATAACAACCGATGCCGCTGTATCTTCCAAAATGCTTCAGAAAGCGCTTTCTTCCGATATTAAGGATACCTTCAATATGGTAAGTGTAGACGGAGATACTTCCACAAACGATATGGTAACTGTTCTTGCAAACGGAATGGCAGGAAACGAAGAAATTAAAGAAGACAGCGAAGATTTTAAAACATTTATGAAAGCTTTGAATACCGTAACAGTTCACCTTTGCAGAATGATTGCAGGTGACGGTGAAGGTGCAACAAAGCTTCTTGAATGTAAAGTAAGCGGAGCAAAAGATGATAAAAATGCAAAGCTTATCGCAAAAAGCGTTATTTGTTCAAGTCTGCTAAAATCCGCAATGTTTGGTGCAGATGCCAACTGGGGACGGGTTCTTTGTGCAATTGGTTACAGCGGAGCAGATGTTGATGTTACAAAAATAGATGTATCCTTTGTTTCAAAGGCAGGAGAAATAAAGGTTTGTGTAAACGGTGCAGGCATACCGTTCTCCGAAGAAAAAGCAAAGGAAGTTCTTCTGGAAAATGAAATTGAAATTATAATTACAGCAGGCGATGGAGATGCTTCGGCAACAGCGTGGGGATGCGACCTGACTTATGAATATGTAAAAATAAACGGTGATTACAGAACCTAAGGAGAGATTTATATGAATTTTTCAAATGCTGACCGTGCTGAGGTCATCACTCAGGCACTTCCGTACATAAAAAGATATAACGGAAAAATTGTTGTTGTAAAATACGGCGGCAACGCTATGATTAACGAGGATTTAAAAGAACAGGTTATGGAAGATATTGTTCTTCTGTCGCTTATAGGTGTAAAAATTGTTCTTGTTCACGGCGGCGGGCCGGAAATAAGCGAAATGATGGATAAGCTTGGCAAAAAGCCGGAATTTGTGGACGGTCTTCGTGTAACCGATAAGGAAACAATTGATATAGTTCAGATGGTTCTTGCAGGTAAGGTTAATAAAACTCTTGTAAATCTGCTGGAAATGAAAGGCGGAAAAGCAATGGGTATTTCCGGTATGGACGGAAGACTTATTGAAGCAAAGGTAAAAAGTGAAAAATTAGGATTTGTGGGTAATATCACAAAAATAAATATTGCACCTGTTGTGGACTTGCTTGAAAAGGATTATATCCCCGTTATTTCAACCATCGGATGTGACAGAAACGGTAATTCCTATAATATAAACGGAGATACGGCAGCTGCTTTCATTGCCGGTGCACTTAATGCAGAAAGACTTATTATGATGACCGATATTGCAGGAATCCTTCGTGATAAGGACGATCCCGAAACTCTTATTCCTGCGGTTACAGTAAAAGAAGCTCAGCAGCTTCGTGAGGAAGGAATTATTTCGGGCGGAATGATTCCAAAGGTTGACTGCTGCATTGAAGCAATCAATGAAGGCGTTAAAAACGTAACAATTATGGACGGCAGAGTTCCTCATTCCATCCTTATGGAAATTTTAACAAACGAAGGCGCAGGAACAATGGTTGTAGGAGAGGAGAAATAATATGAAACCGGGAATCTTTCAAGGAAGAAGTTTTTTAAAGCTTTTAGACTATACACCTGAGGAAATAAACTGTCTTATAGATTATGCGGCTCAGCTTAAAAAACAGAAAAAAACTGGTATATCCCATAAAGTTTTTACTAATAAAAATGTAGCTCTTGTTTTTGAAAAAACAAGTACAAGAACTCGCTGTGCATTTGAGGTTGCGGCGGCAGACCTTGGTATTCATCCTGTGTATCTTGAGCCAACCGGTTCACAGATAGGCAAAAAGGAAAGTATTGCCGATACAGCACGGGTTCTTGGCAGAATGTTTGACGGTATTGAATACAGAGGCTTTGGTCAGGATGTAGTTGAAGAACTGGCAAAATATGCAGGTGTACCCGTCTGGAACGGACTTACAAATGAATTTCATCCCACTCAGATTCTTGCAGATTTACTTACAATCCGTGAACATTTCGGTGCTTTGAAAGGTAAAAAACTTGTTTATATGGGTGATGCAAGATTTAATATGGGAAATTCGCTTATGGTAGGCTGTGCAAAAATGGGTATGCACTTTGTTGCCTGCACCGCAAAAAAATATTTCCCAAATGATGCTCTTATAAACGAGTGTAAAAAAATTGCAGAAGAAACCGGTGCTGTTCTTGAATTTATCGAAGATCCCATCAGTGCAACAAAAGGTGCTCACGTAATTTATACCGATGTGTGGGTTTCAATGGGCGAGCCGGACGAGGTTTGGAGCGAAAGAATAAAAGAGCTTACTCCGTACAGAGTAACAATGGATATTATGAAAAATGCAGGAGAGCAATGTCGCTTTATGCACTGCCTGCCTGCTTTCCACGACCTTAATACAACTATCGGAAAACAGATTTACGATAAATTCGGCATAGATTGTATGGAAGTTACAAACGAGGTTTTTGAAAGCGATAAATCTATCGTTTTTGACGAAGCTGAAAACCGTATGCACACTATTAAAGCAGTAATGGCGGCTTCTTTATAAAAAAATATAAATTATTTTTCATATTTATATTGACTTTTGCACTTTAGTGTGTTAACATAACACTATGCTAAATCATAATGAAAGTAGGACTTTACCCGTGAATATTGATTATTCAGTTTTTAAAAATGATGAAAAAGCCATATTTGAACTGCGTTCCCTTTATCAGAAATACGGTTATTCGCAGTTTAAAATGAGTAAATTTGAAGAATATGATTTATATGTCCGGAACAAGGATTTTCTTGTTTCGGACAATGTCATAACATTCACAGATACAAACGGAAAGCTTATGGCGCTTAAGCCGGACGTAACCTTATCTATAATAAAAAACAGCGAGGATGTAAAAAACAGTGTTCAGAAGCTGTATTACAACGAGAATGTTTACAGAGTATCCAAGGGCACATTATCCTTTAAGGAAATAATGCAGGTTGGCTTGGAATGTATAGGCGATGTGGATGATTACTGCATTTACGAGGTTTTAATGCTTGCAGCAGAAAGCCTTAAAAATATTTCTGAGGACTATGTTCTTGATATTTCCCAGCTTGATATTGTATCTTCTCTTATTGATGAGCTTAACGTTTCGGGAAGTGCAAAGGCTGAAATTGTTAAATGTATAGGTGAAAAAAATATTCACGGAATAAATAAAATTTGTGAAGAAGCCGGTGCAGACTGTGAAAAACTTAAAAAGCTTGTTCTGGCATACGGCGATTTGGAAACCGTAATGCCGGTGCTTAACGAAATTAAAACAGAAGAAACAAAAGATGCCGTAAATCAGCTTGTAAAGGTTGTTTCGGCACTTGAAAACAGTGGTTATAAGGGGAAAATCAGAATTGATTTTTCAGTTATAAACGATATGAATTATTACAACGGTTTTGTTTTCAAAGGCTTTATATACGGAATTGCATCCGGAATTTTGTCGGGCGGTCAGTATATAAAACTTATGAAAAAAATGGGAAGAAAATCAGGGGCAATAGGTTTTGCGGTATATCTTGATATGCTTGAAAGACTAAGCGAAACCGAAAAGAAATATGACGTTGATACAGTAATTCTTTACGACGAAAATTCGGATTTAACTGCTTTAAACGATGCCATAAATATGCTTACAGCAAACGGAAACAGCGTGTTGGCTGAGAAAACAGTTCCCGAAAAAATAAATTATAAACAGCTTCTTAAATTGCAGGAAAGAGGGGTAGAAATCATTGAAAACAATGCTTAATGTTGCCTTGCCGAAGGGCAGACTTGGCGAAAAGGTTTACGCCATGTTTGAAAAGGCAGGCTTTGAATGTCCCTCAATAAAGGAAAATAACAGAAAGCTTATTTTTGAAAATCCCGAAAAAAATGTAAGATATTTCTGGGTTAAACCGTCTGATGTAGCTATTTATGTTGAAAGAGGCGCGGCGGATATCGGTGTTGCAGGCAAAGATATTCTGCTTGAATATGAGCCGGATATTTACGAGCTTTTAGACCTTGATACAGGAAAATGCAGAATGGCTGTTGCGGCGAAAAAGGATTTTCGTGATGACACACAAAAAACTCTTAGAGTTGCAACCAAATTCTCAAATATAACGAAAAATTACTATGCCAAAAAGGGCAGGGATATTGATATAATTCACTTAAACGGCTCCATTGAAATTGCTCCTATTTTAGGACTTTCGGACGTTATTGTTGATATAGTTGAAACGGGAACAACCCTTAAAGAAAATAATCTTGAGGTTTTTGAAACCATAGTTCCCATAAGTGCGCGTCTAATTGCAAATAAAGTTAGCTTTAAATTCAAAGGCGAACAGATTGAAAAGATAAGCAATGAGATTGCAAAGCAGATGGAGGAAGCAAAATGATAAAAATTCTAAAATACGGCGAGGTTGAAAACAAGGATATTTTTGCCCGTGCAGTACCCGAATTCGATGTTGAGGATATTGTTGCCGATATTATATATAATGTAAGAAAAAACGGAGATAAAGCCCTTTTTGAATACTGTGAAAAGTTTGATAAAGCAAAGCTTTCAAGCCTTCTTGTAACTAAAGAGGAAATTGAAGAAGCTGTTTCTTTAGTTGAACCAAAATTCCTTGAAATCCTTAAAAAAGCAGCGGCAAACATCCGTAAATTTCACGAAAAACAGGTAAGAAACAGTTTTATTATAAATGATGAAAACGGCATTGTTACCGGTCAGAAGGTAATACCGGTAGACAGAGCAGGTCTGTATGTTCCCGGAGGAACTGCGGCTTATCCGTCAACTGTTCTGATGGACTCCATTCCTGCCAAAATTGCAGGCTGTAAGGAGGTTGTTATGGTAACTCCTCCAAACAGTGAGGGAAAGGTTAATCCCGTAATTTTAGCAGCGGCCTATATTGCAGGAGTTGATAAAATCTTTAAAGTAGGCGGAGCTCAGGCAATTGCCGCACTTGCATACGGAACAGAAAGTATTCCGAAGGTTGATAAAATTGTAGGCCCGGGAAATGCCTTTGTTGCAGAAGCAAAAAAACAGGTTTACGGTATAGTTTCCATAGATATGATTGCAGGACCCAGCGAAATTCTGATTGTTGCAGACAGTACCTGTAACCCAAAATATGTTGCGGCTGACCTGCTTTCTCAGGCAGAACACGATAAGCTTGCAAGTGCTGTGCTTGTAACTGATTCCTATGAGCTTGCAACCAAAGTAAGTAAGGAGCTTGAAATTCAGATTCCTATGCTCAAAAGAGCAGAAATTGCAAGAGCTTCTATAGATAATAACGGTAAAATTATAGTTGCCGAAAATCTGGAGATTGCAATAGAAATTTCCAATGAAATTGCACCTGAGCATCTTGAACTTTGTGTTGATAATCCCTTTGATTATCTTGATGCAATCCGTCACGCAGGCTCAATATTTATGGGTAAAAACTGTCCTGAAGCTTTGGGCGACTATTTTGCAGGACCTAACCATACATTGCCTACAAGCGGAACTGCAAAATTCTCAAGTCCGCTTTCGGTGGATGATTTTGTTAAGAAAACACAGTATACATACTATACAAAGGATGCACTTAAAAAGGTAGCAAAGGATGTTGGCTTTTTTGCCGAAAAAGAGGGGCTTACCGCCCATGCAAAAAGTGCAGTAATCCGTATTGAGGAGTGAAAATAAGTTGAGCAGATTTTTCAGCAGTAAATATAAAAACTTAATACCCTATACACCGGGGGAACAGCCAAAGGACACAGTTTATGTAAAATTAAACACCAATGAATCACCCTTTATGCCATCGGATAAAGCAATAAAATATGCCTCCGAAGCGGCAAAAAAACTTCAGCTTTATCCCGATCCCGAATGCAGAGAGCTTACCGAAAAGCTTGCAGATACAGTTGGCGTTAAATACGAAAACGTACTTGTAACCAACGGTTCGGATGAAATTTTAAACTTTGCATTTATGGCGTTTTGTGATGAAAATCATCCTGTTGTTTTTCCGGATATTACTTACGGATTTTATTCTGTTTTTGCAGAAATAAATAATATTCCGTATGAGGAAATTCCTCTTAGTCCGGATTTCACCATAAATGTCAATGACTATATAGGGATAAACAAAAATATATTTATTGCCAATCCCAACGCCCCGACGGGTATTGCATTAACCCTTTCGGAAATTGAAGAAATTGTTAAATCCAATCCCGATAACGTTGTTGTAATTGATGAAGCGTATGTGGATTTCGGCAACGAAAGCTGTATTCCTTTAATAAATAAATACGATAATCTGCTTGTAACACAAACCTTCTCAAAATCCCGTTCAATGGCGGGTGCACGTCTTGGCTTCGGTGTAGGCTGCAGAGAACTTATAAACGACTTAAATACAATAAAATATTCAACCAATCCTTATAATATAAACAGAATGACAATGGCGGCAGGCATAGGAATTTTAGAGGATGAAGCCTGCACAAAAGCAAATTGCAAAACAATTACAGAAAACAGAGAATTTACTGCAGAAGAACTTAAAAAGCTTGGTTTTGAAATGACAAATTCCACAGCGAATTTCGTTTTTGCAAAGCATCCTGAAATGGACGGCAACGAAATTTATCTTAAATTAAGAGAAAAGGGAATACTTGTACGCCACTTTTCCAAAAAGGAAATCAGTCAGTATAACAGAATAACAATTGGTGCAAGAAACGAAATGGAAATGCTTGTAAATGCCCTTAAAGAAATTTTAAAGGAGAATTAATATGAGAACTGCCGAAATAATAAGAAAAACCGCAGAAACCGATATTTCATTAAAGATTAATATTGACGGAAGCGGAAAAAGCGAAATAAATACAGGATGCGGTTTTTTAGACCATATGCTGACTCTTTTTGCAAAGCACGGTCGTTTTGATTTAAACGTAACCTGCAAAGGTGATACATATGTGGACGACCACCATACCGTTGAAGATATCGGAATATGTCTTGGAGAAGCTTTTGATAAAGCACTTTCGGATAAAAAAGGCATTATCCGCTATGGAAGTATGATTCTTCCTATGGATGAGGCTCTTATTTTGTCAGCAGTCGATTTATCGGGCAGAAGCCATCTGGCTTACGGTCTTGATATATATTCTCAGAAGGTAGGCACTTTTGATACTGAACTTTGCGAAGAGTTCTGGCTTGGATTTACAAGAAATGCAAAATGTACTCTGCATATAAAACAGCTTGCAGGTGTAAATTCGCACCATATTATTGAGGGTACATTCAAATCGGTTGCAAGAAGTCTTAAAGCGGCAGTTAGTATTGATAAGGATTTTTCTGATGAAATTCCTTCAACAAAAGGAGTTCTTTAAATGATAGCAATAGTTGATTACGGAGTAGGAAATCTGTTTTCCTTAAAAAGCTCATTTGCCGCAATAGGTGGTGAAGCGATTGTTACGGGAAACAGCGAAGAAATAAAAAAAGCCGAAAAAATTATACTTCCCGGAGTAGGTGCTTTCGGTGATGCGGCATCAAAGCTTAAAGAAAGCGGACTTGCCGACGTTGTTATAAGCGAAGCACAAAAAGGAAAACCCATAATGGGAATTTGTCTTGGTATGCAGCTTCTTTTGGAAAAAAGTTATGAATACGGTGAACACGAAGGTCTTGGACTTATAAAAGGGGAAATACGTCCTATTTCCGATGTTATTCCAAAAGACCTTAAAATTCCGCATATAGGCTGGAATGCCCTGAAGTTAAAGGGCGAAAAATCACCTATTTTTAAATATTTAAATGACGGTGATTTCGTTTATTTCGTTCATTCGTTTTACGGTGCAAACTGCGAAGAAAACGTTATCGCAACTGCCGAATATGGTGCTGATTTAACAGCCGCAGTTGCGGATAAAAATGTTTTCGGATGTCAGTTTCACCCGGAAAAAAGCGGCGATGTAGGACTTAAAATTCTTAAAGCTTTTTGCGAATTGGAGGTATAATAATGAATATTTTTCCTGCCATAGATTTATATGAAAAAAAAGCAGTTCGCCTGCTTAAAGGTGAATACGATAAAATGACCGTATACAGTGAAAATCCCGTTGAAATTGCGTGGGATTTTGAAAAATGCGGTGCAGAATATATACATATAGTAGATTTGGAAGGCGCAAAAACCGGAGATACCCCCAACCTTTCAACCATAGAAAATATTATAAAAAATACTAAGCTTTTTACCGAGGTTGGCGGCGGAATACGCAGTATGGAGGTAGTTGATAAATATATTTCCATAGGTGTTAACAGAGTTATTCTCGGAACTGCGGCAGTTAAGGATGAAGAATTTTTAAAAGCAGCCGTTTCAAAATACGACGAAAAAATTGCCGTTGGTGTTGATATAAAGGACGGCTATGTAGCAATAAAAGGCTGGACTGAAAAATCAGAATACAGTTGTTTTGATTTCTGCGAAAAAATGCAGAATTTGGGTGTTACAACCCTTATTTGTACCGATATTTCAAAGGACGGTGCAATGCAGGGCACAAATCACGAATTGTATAAGGAGCTTTCCGAAAAATTCAAAATGCAGATTACAGCATCCGGCGGAGTTTCGTCCATTGATGATGTAAAACGTTTAAGAACACTTGATATTTACGGTGCAATTATCGGCAAAGCCTACTATACCGGCGCAATCGACCTTAAGGAAGCAATTGAGGTGGCAAAATGATAACAAAAAGAATAATTCCGTGTCTTGATGTAAAAAACGGCAGAGTTGTTAAAGGGGTAAATTTTCTGGGAGTTTCCGATGTTTCCTCGCCCGTTGAGCTTGCAAAGTTTTACAGCGACAACGGAGCCGACGAGCTTGTTTTTTACGATATAACCGCCTCAGCAGAGGGCAGAGCACTTTTTACAGATATTCTGTGTGAGGTAGCAAGAACAATTTTTATTCCTCTTACTGTTGGTGGCGGAATAAATACCGTAGCCGATTTTGACAGGGTTTTAAAATGCGGTGCGGATAAGGTAAGTGTAAATTCGGGCGCAATAAGAAATCCCGATCTGATATACGAAGCGGCAAAATTATACGGTGACCAGTGTGTTGTAATTTCTGCCGATGTTAAAAGAGTTGACGGTGTTTTCAGAGTTTTTGCAAAAGGCGGACGTGAAAATACAGGAATGGAGGCAATTTCCTGGATAAAACGCTGTGTTGATAACGGTGCAGGAGAGGTGGTTTTAAATTCCATTGATACCGACGGTGTAAAGCAGGGCTTTGACCTTGAAATGTTAGAAGCGGTTTGCAATGTGGTTAATGTTCCCGTAATTGCTTCGGGCGGTGCAGGCTGTATTGACGATTTCACAAAGCTTTTTAAAGCTTTGCCAAAAGTGGATGCAGGTCTGGCAGCTTCTATATTCCATTTTGGAGAGGTTGCTATTTCCGATCTTAAAAAAGAACTTAAAAAGAATGATATACCTGTAAGAATGTGAGGTTTTTATAATGATAAATATTGATGAATTAAAATTTGACGAAAAAGGTCTTATCCCTGCAATAGTGGTGGATGCAGTTTCTAAAAAGGTTTTAACCCTTGCTTATATGAACAAGGAATCCTTGAAAATTTCTATGGAAAAGGGCAAAACCTGTTTCTGGAGCCGTTCCAGACAGGAATTGTGGTTAAAAGGTGAAACAAGCGGAAATTATCAGAATATAGTTTCCATAACAGCAGACTGTGATAAGGATGCTCTTACCGTAGTAGTTGAAAAAGAAGGCCCTGCCTGCCATCTGGGAACTGATTCCTGCTTTGAAAATCCGGTGTGGGAAAGCGAAGAGCTTCACGAATTTTCCTATGAAGGACTTATGAAGCTTATAGAAGGCAGAAAAACCGATAAAAAAGAAGGCTCATATACAACCTATCTTTTTGAAAAAGGTCTTGATAAAATCCTTAAAAAAGTCGGCGAAGAAAATACCGAGGTTATAATTGCCGCTAAAGCTGACGATAAAAAAGAAACAATATATGAAATAGCTGACCTTGCTTATCACGTAATGGTTCTTATGATAGAAATGGGAATTTCTCTTGAGGATATCCATAAAGAGCTTGCTTCCCGCCATGTTATTGACCATAAAGTAAAGCAGGAGAAAATGACAAAATGATTTTAAAGGATTTGCATACTCACACCAATTTCAGCGACGGTAAAAATACCGCAGAAGAAATGGTTTTATCAGCAATTTCCAAAAATATGGAATGTATTGGTTTTTCTGATCACAGCTATACGGAATTTGATTTAACATACTGTATTCCAAAGGATAAGCTTTCCGAGTATAAAACAGAAATTAACCGTCTTAAAGAAAAATATAAGGATAAAATCAAAATTTTACTGGGTATAGAGCAGGACATGTGGTCAAACGAGCCTTGTGACTGCTATGATTATGTTATAGGCTCTGTGCATTATATGAAATGCGGCGATGAATATCTTGAAATAGACCATTCTCCCGAATTATTTTTTGAAATGATTGAAAAATATTTTGATAACAACGGAATAAAGCTTGCAGAACAGTATTACGACAGTATCTGTAACTTTGACTACAGTAATGTGGATATTGTCGGACATTTTGATTTGATTACCAAATTCAATGAACTGGATAAACGTATTGATGAGAATGACGAAAGATATAAAAAAGCGTACCGCAAAGCAGTTGACTATCTTCTTACATATAATATTCCCTTTGAAATAAATACCGGCGCAATTGCAAGAGGGTACAGAACAACTCCTTATCCGAACTGTGAAATAATAGACTATATAAAAGAAAAAGGCGGCAGATTTGTTCTGTCCAGCGATTCGCATTCTGCTGAAAATATCATGTTCCTGTTTGATAAATATAAAGAACTGGTTAAATAATTATATTAAAATTGGCTGTTGCATTTTTTGCAACAGCCAATTTTTGTTATTTCAATCCAGCTTTAGCAACACGAACACAGGTAGACATTCCGTAAGGATAAGCAGTAGCTTTAACTGTAAGAATTTTGTCGTTCTGAATAAATTCAAGCTGCTCATTGTTATCCATCCATTCAATGGATTTAATTTCTTCTTTAATATTTATGAAAGAAGCCAGCGAACAACTCTGACCGTCAACTGTAACGTTTTCGTTGCTTTGCTGAGAAAGGTCATATACAAAGATGTATAATTCGTTTTCGCCTTTTAAAATGAAGTTTTTACCGGTTCCGATTGCAGAACAAGGCTTGCCGTTGTAAATAGCCTCGCCGTAAACATCCATCCATTTTCCTACAAGACCTAAAAGTTCTCTCTGATAAGGATCAACTCCGCCCTGAGCGGTGGGGCCGATGTTCATAAGATAGTTTGCACCAACTTTTCTGCAGGCACACAGACTTTCAATTATATATCTTGGTGATTTGTAGTTAAAATCCAGATTACCGATACCCCAATGGTCGTTAATTGTTTCGCACATTTCAGCAGCAAGATACTTGGGCATTCCTTCTCTGTTCATAGGAGTAGGTCTGCCTTGCTCAAATGTAACAGAGTCAATTTCAGGATTACCAACAAAGCCTCTTGCAAGAAGTCCTGTATTATTAACAATTATAGCCTCGGGCTGATATTTTCTTATTGTTGCATAAAGCTCGTCTTCTTTCCAGTCGACATCTTTTTTGCTCCAGTTTCCGTCAAACCACAAACCGCCGATTTTGCCGTAATTTTTACAAAGAATTTCAACACTTTTTCTTAAATATTCAAGATATGCATCAAAATCTTCGTTGAAATCTTTGTTGTACCAGTCTAAAGTAGTATGGTAGAAGAATGGTACAATGCCGTGCTTGTTGCAGGCATCAACATATTCGCGGATTAGATCTCTTTTTGCCGCACTGTGCGGTGCATCAAAATCGTTCAGTCCGCAGGTATCGTAAAGGGAGAAGCCTTCGTGGTGTCTTGTTGTAAGTGTTATGTATTTACAACCTGCTCTTTTCGCAGTAAGAACAAGTGCTTCTGCATCGAAATCTTCTGCAGTGAAAGTATCTGCAAGCTTTTTGTAATCTTCCATTTTGCGCTGATGCGAAAAGAAAGTCCATTCACCTACACCAAGCTGAGAATAAAGTCCCCAGTGAACGAACATTCCGAATCCAAGCTTTTCAAAATCTGCAATATATTTTTCAGCAACAGGTATTGCCATAAAAATCACTCCTTTTTTCTTTAAATTTAACATTTTAAATTCTTCTTGTCAATGGATTTTTCGTTATCAGATAAAAAATACATAAAAATGACGGAAAATTTCATATATTGTCTATTGATTTTTGGAATTGGTGTGTTATAATTAAGAAAAAACAAAGGAGTTTTCAGAGTGGATATAAGAAGTGTAGATAAAAATTTTGTTATAAAAACAACAGATGGAAAAAGTCTGAAATTTTATGATCCGATAAACGAGCCAATGGTGGTTGAAGGTCTTAAATGGTTTTACGAGGACGGAAAGTATGTTCGTCTAAAAAAAGAAGATGTTGACAAGGTAAACGAAGGTGTTTCAATGCTTAGCGAGCACACATCGGGCGGAAAGGTGCGTTTTGTTACAGACAGTACAACAATCGCTATAAAAGCAAAGCTTCTCAACGGTGAAGTTATGCCGCATATGCCTCAGACGGGAAGCGGAGGCTTCGATATCTATTTTGGAACAGGTAAGGATAAAAAATTTGTAGCTTCTGCTTTCAGATGGGAGCAGGAGGATAAGTCGAAGATTGATACTCTTCCTCTTGAAAATCTTCCTAAAGAGGAAAGGGAAGTAACCATTAATTTTCCGCTTTACAACGGAATCAAAGAGCTTTATATTGGTCTTGATGAGGATGCCGTTTTAAAAGCTCCAAAGCCTTACGATTCGGATAAAGCAGTGATGTTTTACGGTTCTTCCATAACTCAGGGAGGATGCGCTTCCAGACCGGGAAATATGTATTCAAGCATAATCGGCAGATGGCTTGATGTTAATACATATAATCTTGGCTTCAGCGGAAGTGCGAGAGGTGAGCTTTATATGGCAGAACTTATTTGCGGATATGATATGAGTTGTTTTGTAATGGATTACGACCATAACGCTCCAACTTTAGAACATCTAAAGGAAACTCACGAACCTTTCTTTAAATATGTAAGGGAAAGACATCCCGAACTTCCCATAATTCTTGTTTCACGCCCCGATAAGTGTGATGACGAAAGAATAAACGTTATTTTAAATACTTATAATAATGCAGTTAAAGCAGGAGATAAAAACGTTTATTTCATAAACGGAAAAGATTTGTTCACCGATAAGGACAGAGATGCCTGCACCGTAGACGGAACACATCCAAACGATTTAGGCTTTTACAGAATGGCAGAAGCTATTGCACCGGTTGTTAAAAAGGCTTTGGGGTTATAAAAAATAATTTATTTTCGATTTTTATTGACATTTGGGATTTTATTGTGTATAATTATCTAATGAAAAACTATGATGAAGAGAGTAGGTATTTTCTGAGTCCAAAGCGAGCCGCAGATGGTGTAAGGCGGTGTTTCGGAATTTATTGAAGATCACTTCGGAGTTGCTATCTGAAAGGCATATGCCAAGTAGGTGGAGCCGGATTTTCTCCGTTAAAGGAAACACATATGATAGTATGGGTGGTTTATAATCGAAAAAAATATTTTTCGTCCTGTTATCTTACGCAGGACGTTTTTTGTTTTTAGGTAAATTTTGTGAAAGGATGAAATATATGTACGAAAAAGTTTCTACCGACCTTAATTTTGTCGAGAGGGAAAAGAAAATCGAACAGTTCTGGAAGGATAACGACATTTTCAGAAAAAGTATCGAGTACCGTAAAGACGGCGAAACCTTTACTTTTTATGACGGGCCTCCCACAGCTAACGGAAAACCGCATATCGGTCACGTTCTTACCAGAGTTATCAAGGATATGATTCCGAGATACAAAACAATGAAAGGCTACAAGGTTTTAAGAAAAGCCGGATGGGATACCCACGGTCTGCCGGTTGAGCTTGAAGTTGAAAAGCTTCTTGGTCTTGACGGTAAGGAGCAGATTGAAGAATACGGTCTTGAACCTTTTATAACAAAATGTAAAGAAAGTGTATGGAAATACAAAGGAATGTGGGAAGATTTCTCCGGAACAGTTGGTTTCTGGGCTGATATGGATGATCCCTACGTTACTTATGACAATAATTTTATCGAATCTGAATGGTGGGCACTAAAACAAATCTGGGATAAAGGTCTTTTATACAAAGGCTTTAAAATTGTTCCTTACTGCCCCCGTTGCGGAACTCCGCTTTCCAGCCACGAGGTTGCTCAGGGCTATAAATCTGTTAAAGAACGTTCAGCAGTTGTTCGTTTTAAGGTAATAGGCGAAGACGCTTATTTTCTTGCGTGGACAACTACTCCCTGGACACTTCCTTCCAACGTAGCTCTCTGCGTTAACCCCGATGATACCTATTGTAAGGTAAAAGCGGCTGACGGATATACCTACTATATGGCGGAAGCTTTGCTTGATAAAGTTCTTGGCGGACTTTCCAAAGAAGATGCTCCTGCTTATGAAATTCTTGAAACCTACAAAGGTATCGACCTTGAACATAAAGAATACGAGCCTTTGTTTGACTTTGTTAAACCCATTTGTGAAAAGCAGAAGAAAAAAGCTCATTACATTACCTGCGACAGTTATGTTACTATGTCTGACGGTACAGGTATAGTTCATATTGCTCCTGCTTTTGGTGAAGACGATGCTCAGGTAGGCAGAAAATACGACCTTCCATTTGTTCAGCTTGTTGATGCAGCAGGTAATATGAGTGAAGAAACTCCCTACGCAGGTATTTTTGTTAAGGATGCCGACCAGAAAATTCTTGTTGACCTTGACGAAAAAGGACTTCTTTTTGATGCTCCTAAATTTGAGCATGATTATCCTTTCTGCTGGAGATGTGATACACCTCTTATCTACTATGCAAGAGAATCCTGGTTCATTAAGATGACCGAGGTTAAACAGAATCTTATTAAAAACAATAATACAATTAACTGGATTCCCGAAAGTATCGGTAAAGGCCGTTTTGGCGACTGGCTTAATAACGTTCAGGACTGGGGCGTAAGCCGTGACCGTTACTGGGGAACACCGCTTAATATCTGGGAATGTAGCTGTGGTCACCGCCACTCTATAGGTAGTATTGCAGAGCTTAAAGAAATGTCGGATAACTGTCCGGATGAAATTGAGCTTCACAGACCGTATATTGATGCAGTAACAATAAAATGCCCCGAATGCGGCGGTGAAATGCACAGAGTAAAAGAAGTTATCGACTGTTGGTTTGATTCCGGTGCAATGCCCTTTGCTCAGTGGCATTATCCTTTTGAAAACAAGGAAATTTTTGATGATAATTTTCCCGCAGACTTTATCAGCGAAGCAGTTGACCAGACAAGAGGATGGTTCTATTCACTTCTTGCAATTTCAACCCTTATTTTTGATAAAGCACCTTATAAAAACGTTATCGTTTTAGGTCACGTTCAGGATGAAAACGGACAGAAAATGTCCAAATCCAAAGGCAACGCAGTTGATCCCTTTGATGCTCTTAAAGAACACGGAGCAGATGCAATCCGCTGGTATTTCTATTCCAACAGTGCTCCCTGGCTTCCAAACCGTTTCCATAAGGGTGCGGTTACAGAAGGACAGCGTAAATTTATGGGTACTTTCTGGAATACCTATGTTTTCTTTGTTCTTTATGCAAATATAGATAAATTTGATGCAACAAAATATACTCTTGAATACGATAAATTATCCGTTATGGATAAATGGCTTTTATCCAAGCTTAACACTCTTGTAAAAACAGTTGATAACTATCTTGCAGATTACAAGATTACCGAAACATCAAGAGTTCTTGACGATTTCGTAGATGAAATGAGTAACTGGTATGTAAGAAGAAGCAGAGAACGTTTCTGGGTTAAGGATATGGTTCAGGATAAGATTAACGCTTATATGACGCTTTATACCGCACTTGTAACCTTAGCTAAGGTTTCTGCACCTATGATACCGTTCCTGGCTGAAGAGGTTTATCAGAATCTGGTAAGAAGCATTGATAAAAATGCTCCCGAAAGCATTCACCTTTGCGACTTCCCCGAAGCAAACGAAGCTTTTATTGATAAAGAGCTTGAAGAAAATATGGAAAAGGTTCTTGATATTGTTGTTTTGGGCAGAGCCTGCAGAAATACTGCAAATATCAAAAACAGACAGCCTATCGGCAAAATGTATGTTAACGCAGGGGATGCACTTCCTGATTTTTATACAGAAATCATCGAAGAAGAGCTTAATGTTAAAAATGTTGAATTTACAGCAGATGTAAGCGCATTTACAACTTACAGCTTCAAGCCTCAGCTTAAAACTTTAGGTCCGAAATTCGGAAAACAGCTTGGTGAAATAAGAAATATTTTAACTGAGCTTGACGGTTCAAAGGCTATGAGCGAGCTTAACGAAACAGGCAAGCTTAAAATTACTTTAGGCGGCGAAGATGTTTATCTTGAAAAAGAAGATTTGCTTATCGAAGCGGCTAAGGTAGAGGGCTACGAATCCAATGCCGATTACGGAATTACCGTTGTAATTGATACAAATCTTACTGAAGAGCTTATTGAAGAAGGCTTTGTAAGAGAAATTATAAGTAAAATCCAGACCATGAGAAAAGATGCCGGCTTTGAGGTTATGGATAAAATTAAAATTACCGTTTGCGGTGATGAAAAAATAGCCGGCATAATTGAAAGAAATTCCGCAGAAATCAAAGAAAATGTTCTGGCAGAGGATATTTCACTATGCGAAGCAGCAGGCTTTGTAAAAGACTGGAACATTAACGGAATAGATGTTAAATTTGGTGTTGAAAAATTATAAAAGGAGCGATATTATTATGGAAATCAAAATTACAAGAACAACTTCTCCGAAGCAGAAACCCGATCAGAAAGCACTTGGCTTTGGAAAATACTATACTGATCATATGTTCATTATGAACTATGACGAAGGCGAAGGCTGGCACGATGCAAGAATCGTGCCTTACGGACCATTCCAGTTAGATCCTGCAGCAATGGTTCTTCATTATGCTCAGGAGGTTTTTGAAGGTCTTAAAGCATACAGAAGAGCTGACGGGGAAATTCAGCTTTTCCGTCCTGAAAAAAATATGGCAAGATTAAATGTTTCCTGTGACCGTTTGTGTATTCCAAAGATTGACGAAGAATTTGCCATTAAAGCTATAAAAGCTTTGGTTGACGTTGATTCTGACTGGGTTCCCACAGAAGAAGGAACCTCACTTTACATCAGACCTTACATTTTTGCAGTAGATCCTCAGGTTGGTGTTCATCCTGCAAAACATCTTATTTTTGCAATTATTTTATCACCTGTTGGAGCATACTATCCCCAGGGACTTGCTCCTGTTAAAATCTACGTTGAACAGAAATATGTTCGTGCAGTTGTAGGCGGAACAGGTTATACAAAAGCCGGTGCAAACTACGCTATTTCCTTAAAAGGTCAGGAAGAAGCTGCTAAAGAAGGCTATGTTCAGACCTTGTGGCTGGATGGTGTTGAAAGAAAATATATCGAAGAAGTTGGGGCAATGAACGTATTCTTCAAAATTGACGGCGAAATCGTAACACCTTCTCTTGTCGGTTCAATTCTTGGCGGTATCACAAGAATGTCTATCGTTGAGCTTTTACAGTCTAAAGGCTATAAAGTTTCCGAACGCAGACTTTCCATCGACGAGCTTTGCGAAGCTTTCAAAGCAGGCAAGCTTGAAGAAGCTTGGGGAACAGGTACAGCTGCAGTTATTTCTCCTATCGGTGAGCTTAAATACGGTGACCTTGTAATGCCCGTAAACAATGGCGAAATCGGAGAAGTTTCTCAGATGCTTTACGATACTTTAACAGGAATTCAGTGGGGTAAAATTGAAGACACCTTTGGTTGGACAACAAAAATAAAATAAGAATTAACGGGGGATTGCATATGAGCGAGTCGGTTAATTTTAAAAGAACAATGTTTGGTGTCAGCAAAAAGAATATAACTGAGTATATCGATAAGGTATCCAAGGATATAGACGATAAACTGCTGATTAAGGACAGGGAAATTGCAACACTAAAAGCTGATAAAGAAGCGCTCAACGGTAAAATAAGTGAGCTTGAAGTAAAACTTAAGGAAATGGAAGCAGAAAAAGAAAAAATTTCTGCCGCTTTTGTAAAAGCAGAAGCAGGTGCGCAGAAAATAATTTCCGATGCAAAAAAAGAAGCGGAAAGTCTGCTTGCAATTACCAAAGAAGATATCGAAAATCAGCTTAACGAAATGAACCGTGAAAAGGAAATAAGAACTGCTGAAATGAATGTTGAAATTTCCAAACAGAAAGAAATTTTAAATTCTTATAAAACTGAAATCACACGTTTAAGGGATTCAATCAAATCAATAGTTCCCAAGTTTGATGAAATTTTAGAAAAATATAATTAAATACGGGAATACTAACTGCATCACTTAAAGTGGTGCAGTTAGTTTATAAGGAGAATTAAAATGGACAAATATGTAAAAGATTCTTATACGGAACAGGTTCAGATTTTAACTTTATCACGTTTAAACGGATACAACCGTCTGTTTGGCGGAATGTTAATGGCATGGATAGACGTTGTTGCCGCAGTTGTTGCAAGAAGGCATTCGGGCAGAAATGTAACAACTGCTGTGGTGGATACTCTGCAGTTTGAAGGACCTGCCCGTGCCAATGATACAATAGTTTTAACAGGAAAAATAACTTATGTCGGAAGAACTTCAATGGAAATTAAGGTTGAAACCTATGTGGAAGAATTAAGCGGCACAAAAACAAAAATAAATACAGCATATGTGGTTATGGTTGCCATTGATGAAAACGAACGTCCCGTTGAAGTTGACGGACTTATCCTGGAAACCGAAGAGGAAAAACGCGAATGGGAAGATGCAAAGAGAAGAAATGATTTGCGAAAAGCCAGACGTAAGGAAAAATATTAATAAAAATGCTAGAGGAATAACAAATGAAAAAGATATATTATAAATTTGAAGATATGCCATATATGTTAGCATATCCCGAAGGATACAAAAAAGGAGATATTTGTCCGATTCTGTTTTTGATACACGGTGCCGGAACCAGAGGGACAGACCCAGCTATATTAGATAATGAGCTGGAGTTGAATGACAAATATACAGACCAGACACTTTACGGTTAATATAATACATTGTTTATTTTATATAAAAAAATTCCTTAAAAAAATAACAAATTATTGAATAATAGGGTTGTAAAATTTGACAAAATGGTGTATTATAATATGTGGAGAATTTTAGACTTTTAATATATATTACGGAGGAAAAAATAATGTCTGAAAAAATTTATGTTGATAATGCGGCAACAACAAGACTAAAACCCGAGGTTTTAGAAGCAATGATGCCGTATTTAACTGAAGAATACGGAAATCCTTCGTCGATTTATTCCTTGTCAAACAAACCTAAAATTGCAATAGAAAATGCAAGAAGTCAGGTTGCAAAGGCAATTGGAGCCGATGAAAAAGAGGTTGTATTTGTGTCCTGTGCTACCGAAGCTGATAACTGGGCTGTTAAAGGTATTGCACACGCATATAAAAATAAAGGAAACCATATAATATCAACTAAAATAGAACACCACGCTATTCTGCACACCTTGCAGTCTCTTGAAAAAGAAGGCTTTGAGGTTACTTATCTGGATGTTGACGAAAACGGTCTTGTAAGCGTTGAAGATTTTAAAAATGCTATAACCGATAATACTATCCTTGCTACAGTTATTTTCGTAAATAACGAAATAGGAACAATTCAGCCAATAAAAGAAATTGGCGAAATTGCAAAGGAAAAGGGAATAATTTTCCATACCGACAGTGTTCAGGCAATAGGTCATACACCTGTTGATGTTAAGGAAATGAATATAGATATGCTTTCTATTTCTGCCCATAAATTCTACGGTCCAAAGGGCGTAGGCGCTATGTATGTAAGAAAGGGAATAAGAATTTTCCCGTATATGGACGGCGGAGCTCAGGAAAACAGAAAAAGAGCAGGAACAGAGAACGTAGCAGGTATCGTAGGGCTTGGTAAGGCAATTGAAATGGCAACCGAAAACCTGGACGAAACTATGACTAAACTATCAAAACTTCGTGATAAGCTTATTGAAAGAGTACTTAACGAAATTCCTCATGTAAGACTGAATGGTGACAGAGAGAAAAGAGTTTGTCATAATGCAAACTTCTCATTCAGATTCATTGAGGGTGAAGCACTTTTGTTAAGCCTTGATTTAAAAGGAATTCTTGCATCAAGCGGTTCTGCGTGTACTTCGGGTTCGCTTGATCCTTCTCACGTTTTACTTGCAATAGGTCTTCCTCACGAAATTGCTCACGGCTCACTTCGTGTAAGCTTTGGCGATTTCAATAAAGAAGAGGATGTTGATTATATAGTTGAAAATCTTAAGGAGATAGTTGCAAGACTTCGCGCAATGTCTCCCTTGTACGAAGCATATGAAAGGAATGGTAAATAATGTACAGCGAAAAAGTTATGGATCATTTCTCCAATCCCAGAAACGTTGGCGAAATTGAAAACGCAAGCGGAGTAGGAGAAGTTGGAAACGCAAAATGCGGAGATATAATGAAAATATATCTTGATATAGAAAATGATATAATTAAAGACGTTAAATTCAAAACCTTTGGTTGCGGAGCCGCTATTGCAACAAGCAGTATGGCTACCGAAATGATAAAAGGAAAAAGCATAAGCGAAGCTTTGGAGATTACCAATAAAGCCGTAGTTGAAGCGTTAGACGGACTTCCTCCTGCGAAAATTCACTGTTCTGTTCTTGCAGAAGAGGCAGTAAAAGCTGCAATTCTTGATTATTATACACAAAACGGAATTGAAGCACCGGAACTTAGCGGTTGCAATGGATGCTGCTCAGGTTGTGACTGTCATCACGAATAAATTTGAAAGGAAATATAATTATGAATTTTTCCAGTACAAGAAATAATGATATAAAAATAACTTCTGCGCAGGCTATCAAGCAGGGCTTGTCCGAAGAGGGCGGACTGTTTGTTCCCGAATCATTTCCGTCTGTAACTTTGGAGGAAATTGCAGAGTTATCTCAAAAAAGCTATAAAGAAAGAGCCTTTTTTGTTCTTTCCAAATACCTTACAGATTTCACCGAAGACGAGCTCTGGAATTGCATTAACAACGCATATACAAAAGAAAAATTTGAATCTGATGCTATTGCTCCGTTAAAAGAGTATAACGATAAGGAATATTTCTTAGAGCTGTGGCATGGCCCTACAAGTGCATTTAAGGATATGGCTCTTCAGATTCTTCCTCATCTTTTAACAGTTTCCATAAAGAAAACCGGCGAAACAAAAACAGTTACAATTCTTGTTGCAACCTCCGGAGATACCGGAAAAGCCGCACTTGAAGGCTTTAAGGATGTAGATGGAACTAAAATTATGGTTTTCTATCCCGAAAGCGGTGTTTCTCAGGTTCAGCAAAGACAGATGAACTCTCAGGAAGGAAACAATGTTTGTGTTTCTGGCGTTTTCGGTAACTTTGACGATGCTCAGAACGGTGTTAAGAAAATTTTCACCGATGAAGAATATAAAAAGCTTCTTGCAGAAAACGGAGTTGTTTTATCTTCTGCAAACTCCATAAATTTCGGAAGACTTGTTCCTCAGGTAGTTTACTATTTTTCAGCTTACTGTGATTTAATTAAAAATAATAAAATCAAGCTTGGCGACAAAATAAACGTTGTAGTTCCTACCGGTAATTTCGGTAATATTCTTGCAGCATACTACGCAAAAAGAATGGGACTTCCCGTTAATAAGCTGATTTGCGCATCCAACAGCAATAATGTACTTACAGACTTTATAAAAACAGGTGTGTATGATAAAACAAGAGATTTTTATCTTACAATTTCACCCTCTATGGATATACTTATTTCCAGTAACCTTGAAAGATTTTTATATGAAATTTCGGGTAAGGATGCAGAAAAAACTTCAAAATATATGAGCGAGCTTTCCGCAAACGGAAAATATGAAATTTCCGATGATTTAAAAGCAATAATTGCTGATAATTTCTACGGCGGTTTCTGTGACGATAACGCTACCAAAGAAACCATTAAGAAAGTTTTTGAAGAGAAAAATTATCTTATTGATACACATACCGCAGTTGCTAAAAAGGTTTATGACAAGTATAAGGAAGAAACAGGGGATGAAACCGTTTCTGTTATTGCATCAACTGCAAATCCTTATAAATTTGTTGCAAGCGTTCTTTCATCTGTTAAGGAAGATTACAATAAAGCATCCGATGAATTTTCGCTTATTGATGAGCTTGAAGCCGTAACCGGTGCTAAAATTCCTGCTCCTTTGGCAAATCTTAAAAATAAAGCAGTAAGATTTACAGATTCCTGCAAAAAAGAAGATATGCAGAACGCAGTTTCAGAATTTTTAAAAGTAAAATAAAAAAATAAGGGACGGTTTCCCGTCCTTTATTTTTTGAGCATTACTCGCATTTAAAAGTATCGCATTCTGTATCGCAGGCTTTTTTTGCATCTCTGGGGGTTACTGTGATGCTTTCAGCTGTACAGCGGTCGTTTTTATCGTTGTATATGCAGTTTACTGCTGAACAAGATATTTTGTTATTACAATCAGCCATGTTAAAACACCCTTTCGTTGATAAATTTACGCTTTTTGCGTGTTAATATTGTTTCTCAAAAAGGAGAAAATATAAATGTCATTATTTACCATTGCAGATTTGCATCTGCCTCTTTCAAAGGATAAGCCGATGGATATTTTCAAAGGCTGGGATAATTATGTGAAAAAACTTGAAAATAACTGGAACAGTGTTGTTGCCGATGAGGATACAGTTGTTGTTCCGGGCGATATTTCGTGGGCAACTTATCTTGAGAACAGCTATGAAGATTTTAAATTTATAAATGAATTAAAAGGCAGAAAAATTATTTTAAAAGGTAATCACGATTACTGGTTTGCCACTCATAACAAAATAAATAAATTCCTGGAAGAAAACGGATTTGATACCGTTGAAATTCTTCATAACAGCTTCAAAAAATGCGGAAATGTGGCAATCTGCGGAACAAAAAGCTATGATATAACAAAACCTCCCGAATCGGAACAAGAGCTTAAAATAGAAAACAGAGAATGTTTAAGACTTGAAAATTCCATAATTCAGGCGGAAAAAGAAGGATTTGAAGAAATTTATGTTTTTCTTCACTATCCGCCAATTATAAAATATGGAAAATACAATATAAATCCTGTCATGGAAATTCTTGAAAAGCATCAGATAAAAAAATGCTTTTACGGTCATCTCCATAATCTCAAAACGGATATTTCCATAAACGAAACCATAAATGGTACTGAATTTAAGCTTATAGCAAGCGATTATATAGATTTTATGCCGTATAAAATAATGTAAAAATATCACATTTATGAAAATGTGATATTTTTTTTAAAAAAACTCTTGACAAAACACTACTACATAATGTAGAATGTAATTACTACAAGGTGTAGTATTGTTGCAGCAATTTATCTTTGGAGGTAATTAAAATGTCAGAAAACGGAAAAATATCACAGTCGGAAATGGAGATTATGGAAATAATCTGGTCGCTAGAGGAAGAAGTTTCAATCCCTGAAATATCGGAGCGAATGAAGGTGCAAAAAAAATATACTACAGTTTCAACTTTTGTTACAAGATTGAAAAACAAAGGATTTCTTAATATGACTAAGAAAAACGGAATAAATGTATATAGTGCCGCAATCACAAAAGAACAGTACAAAACTGAAGAAACGGAGGAGTTTTTAAATACTGTTCATAACGGTTCAGCAAAAAGCCTTGTAGCTTCGCTGTTTGCAAAAAAAATCAACGACGATGATTATAATTCTCTTCTTAACTGGCTGGATAAGCTTGAATAGGAGTTGATGTCTTTGGTAAAATTTTTATTGTACAGTATTTTGTTTTTAAGCATAGCCGGAACAATATCTTTTCTTATTTCTTTGCTTTGCTGTGGGCTGTTTGGCAGGAAAATTAATCATACTTTTAAGTATTATATATGGATAATAACGCTTATAATGTTTGTTGTTCCTGTCAGATTGAATATTGTTAATGTTAATGAATTTCAAATTCCTCAGAATGAATTTCTACCGGAAATTATAACCAACAATTTATCGGAGCAGACTCAGAGCGAAGTGGAAACAATACATGAAACAAGAGAAATACCGGTTAAGTCGGAAAGGCGGAATATTGATTTAATTTTTACACTTTTTTTGATATGGTTTGTTATAAGCGGAATTTTATTATTAAGACAATTATATGTCAGGATAAAATTTTACACAAAGCTTAAAAGAATTACAAATGAGCCTGATAACGAAATGAAAAAAATTCTTGAAATAACAGCGGAGAAAATCAAGCTTTATCGGAATGTTGAGCTGAAAACGGTAAACGCGGATTTATCGCCGTTTGTTACAGGAATAATAAAACCTGTTGTTATAATTCCGTCCAATGTAAATACCGAAGATTTACAATATATTCTTTGTCACGAGCTTGTTCATATAAAAAGAAAGGATTTACTGTATATGCTTGCGGTGTCTGTTGTAAGAATATTACATTGGTTTAATCCTGCTGTCTGTATTATGGAACACATTATACGAAAAGAAATGGAATATTCCTGCGATGAAAAAACTGTGAAAATTCTTGGAGATAACGAGAGAAAAAATTATTCTGCAGCAATTCTTCATTCTGTAAAAAACAATATTTCAGGAATACGCTGCGGAGCATTTTTATCGGAGGATGCCAAAAAGGTTAAAAACAGAATGGAGGCAATTATGAATAAGAGAAAAATGTTTAAAATTCCCTGTATAATTCTTGCGATGATATTGTTAGTTGCCAATTTAGCAGGTGCATCTGCCGTGAATGAAATAAATCCCGTTGAATCAGCTTATATAATAAATAAAGTTACGGATAACGGTGGGTATTCGCTGGATATTAAAACGGTAAACGGGGAAGCAGATACTTTTGAAGGTCCTGTAGGAGAAACAGTTCGTGAAACAATACTTATTAATTCGCCGTTTTATAAAAACTTTTATTGCATTATTAAATCCGATGGAATATGTATTAAGCCAATGAGGCTTATTAAAGCTCGGGAAAATAATTCTGCAAAAGAAGTAGAAGGGTTACAGCTTCTTGATGTAAGAATGGAAAAATTTGAAAAAAGTATTTGTGACGGTAATGTGTGGTGCGGATATTTTTCGGTTTACCGAAACGGAAGTCCGATTATAGAAAACAGCTACGGAAATATCACCAATGTTCCTGACGGAAATAGCAGAGGATTTTCCGACCTTATACTTGAAGATGGTTTTTATATTGAAAATCTTAATTTTGGGTTAAAAAGTGAGGATATAATCAACAGCATATATGAAACCGATCAATTGAGAGCTTCATTGTATGAAAGCGATGGCACAGATGATATCTGGCTTGAACCGCAAAAGTTGATGTATAAAGGTGAAGAACTGGAAATTCCGAAAGAAAATTATGAATACAGTGTATCAGTAAACAGAAAGTTATCTTTGATAAATGTATTTCTTCATCTGGAAGATATTGGTTATTTAGGTACCGACAGTTCGAATGTTGAGTATACCGAAGATAATAAAATTGTTTATACTAAGCTTACCCGTCAAAGCAAAACCACAGATGAATTTAAAGGTGAAATACGCGGACTTTTCGGACAGGTGGGAGAAACGGTTGTTTTTGATTTCGGAGATGATTTTTATGGTGCATTTACGATAAGCAAAATAACTGAAAAGGTTGACGATATACGCTTAATCTGGTCATCCAACTCCGGATCTGAAATGTTTAACAGCGGAGAGCAGAAAGTTCGTGCTGTAAAGCTTGAACACTTGCCATTTGAAATCAGTTTATCCTCAGACAGAAAATATATTGAAGTAACCGTAAAAGAAAGCTTTGATTACTGGGATGTTGCCGCCGCTGATTACGGAACATCTCCGTATGGAAATATGTTTGAATGGAAAACAAAAGAAACCGATGGCAATACACTTGTTTTTCCTGTTGTAGCGGAAAATATTTCTCATAATATACAAGGAAGATTTGAAAGGTTTTCACCTTACGCACAGCAGTGGAATTACGATATAATGTTTAAAGTTATCAACGGTGAAATTCTTTATACCTCCTGTTCTGAAACAACTTTTGTAAATAAGGAATATTCAGGAGAAAAAGCGGAAGAAGAATTTAAACTTATAAGAAGAAAATATTAAAATTTTATAACTTTCCAGGCGTCTGTAAGTTTTTCTACCGACCATGCCGCATTTGCTGGTGAGGTGGAGGGGAGAACTACGGCGTCTTTTTTTATAATGTTTTTTGTATATTTGTTAAAATATTTTTCAGCGGTTTTTCCGTTTACAAAAATTTTTTCCACCTTTGAATTATCAAGAATAACTGACAAGTCGTTAACCTTTACATTCTTTATGGAACTGTCGGAACTTCCTGTTATATCGCAGGAAGCGATAACATCCCATAAAGCAATGTTGTTTGAAATAAGAAGAGAACGTTTTTCTTCAATAGTTACGGGAACAGGTGAATTGAAAATACCTGCAATAACTTTCCAGAAACGGTTTTGCGGATGCCCGTAAAAGAATAACTGTTCTCGGGATTTAACTGACGGAAAACTTCCGAGAATAAGAATTTTTGAATTTTCGTCGTATAACGGCGGAAATGGGTGAATAATCATAGAATCGCTCCTTTTTTGTATTTTAACATAATATAAGGTTTTATTCAAGACAAAAAATTTTACGAATTTTTTTAATACTCTTGAAAAAATTCACTTAATATAGTATTATAAAATAAAAAGGGAGGAAAACCTTATGTCAAATTTAAACAGTGTGAAACATACAACCAAAAGAAAAAATCTATTCCTGCGTGTGGCGAAAGGCCATTTTGCAACAAATGACCGCCACAGTAATTATTATATTGATGTTGTGGCTCAGAAAGCAAGACTTTCAGAAGCAAAAGCTGTTGCTGAGGAGCTGAGTTCATATTTTGGCCATACTACAATAGTAGATACAATTTTATGTCTGGATGGAACAGAGGTTATCGGCGCTTGTCTTGCCGACCAGCTTACGAAGGCTGATTTTGTTAATATGAATGCACATAAAACAATATATGTGGTTACACCGGAAATAACAAATTCAAGTCAGCTTCTTTTCCGTGATAATATTGTTCCTATGATTGAAGGAAAGCACGTTATGGTTCTGGCAGTATCCTACTCATCCGGTAAAACCGTTGAATCGGCAATAGATGCAATCAATTATTACGGAGGATTGCCTACCGGTGTTTCAGCTATTTTCTCAACAGTGGAAAACAGCAGAAGCGGTCTTCCTGTGTATTCCTGTTTTGATCCTCAGTTTTTGGGTGATTATAACAGTTATCCTGCTCACGAATGCCCGCTTTGCAAAGCAGGACAGAAAATTGATGCACTTATAAATTGTCACGGATATTCAGCTTTGAAATAATTTTATCGGCCGGCAATAGCTTTTTGCTATTGTCGGTTGTAGTTATCATAAATAATACTGAAAGGAATCGGAATATGGGGAAATTTGAAGGACTTTTGATTTGTACAGATCTTGACGGAACGTTATTTAGAAATGATAAAACCATATCAAAGGAGAATCTTGAAGCAATAGAATATTTTAAACGTGAAGGCGGATATTTCACCTTTGTTACGGGAAGAATGCCGGAATTTGTTGCTGATATTGCAAATCAGGTTAAGCCAAATGCCCCTGTTGGATGTGTTAACGGCGGAGGATTGTACGATTGTATATTAAAGAAGTACCTCTGGACAAGCGTTATGCCGGATAATGTTTCAGAACTGATTAAATGTATTGATGAAAGTTTTCCTGAGGTGGGGATTCAGGTTTGTACATTTGAAAAATCCTATTTCAGTAAGGATAACATTACAATGCAGAAATTCAGAGAAATAACAAATGCGAAAAATTATGTTTGTCATTATACTGAAATTAAAGAACCAATTGCAAAAATAATATTCGGAACTGAAGAAGACGAAGAAATTACAATGATAGAAAATGTCTTAAAATCTCATCCTTTGGCTGAAAAATTTGATTTTATACGTTCGGAAAAAACCTTGTATGAAATTTTACCGGGCGGAATAGGAAAAGGTACAGCCGTTACCAATCTTTGCCGTATTTTGAATATTGATAATAATAAGACAATTGCCATAGGCGATTACAATAATGATATTTCTATGTTTAAAGCGGCAGGAACGGGAATTGCGGTTTCCAATGCGTGTGAAGAGGCTCTTAGCGAGGCTGATTACATAACGGTGAGCAACGAAGAACATGCAATTGCACAGGTGATTTATGATCTGGAGAATAATAAGTATAAATAACTGCAGTGTTTAAAAGGATGTGTTTATATGAAAAAATTAATGATAATTATGTTTACTGTCCTTCTTTTATGCAGTTGCGGTAAAAACAAAGATATACCACCGCTTGCTTCGGGAGGGCCTAAATTTAACATTACCCAGAAGGATGGAACACAAATGCCATCTTTTACATATGTTGGCGATAATCCTGCCATTGCAGCTATTTGTGACTGGTTTGAGGAAGAGGCTGAGCGGCATGCCAGCTATGGTGATGTTTGGATTCCCTCATTTATAATTTTAAAGGAGACCGACAGTAACGGTGAACATCTTGTGTTTGGTAATTTCTGGTCGGCGGGCTACCGGTTGGAGGGGGATACCATGGTGCAGGGTGGCGGCGGAGAGATGCCTGCCTGTTTCCATTTAAAAGAAACCGAAAACGGTTATAGTGTTGTGTCTGTAGATAAAGCAGATGATGGGGCACACTACGCCGAAAGTATTAAAGAATTTACAAAAGATGACACAGGACTTTACAATAAATTTATGGAAACCCATAATAACGAGCAGTCCGAGATAGAATTTATGCGTATGTACGCAGAGTATAATGGTTTAAATATTAATTATATTAAGCATTACGGTTGGGAACCTGTATCCTTGTACTAATATAAAGCTGCAGGACTTTCGTAAGGAAATCGTTTGAAACAAAATAATTAAGAATGATTTTAAATTTTAAATAACACCTTTACATAAGCTTTTAACTATAATATAATATGGAGGTGTTATTTACATATGGTTTTGCAGATTATTGGTTACACAATTATAAGCTTTTTTGCTGTTTACGGACTTGTGCAGTTTATCTGCTATGTGTGGGATTTTTCCTACGACCTTAACATTTTAAGGGATAAGGTTATTTACACTATTGTAGGTGTGAAAAACGAGGAAGACCGTATTGAGGCAATTGCACGGGCGCTGATGTGGAAGGCGCTTAAAAATGATACGGGAATTGCGGACAGACGGCTTATAATCCTTGATTTTGATTCGACGGATAAAACTAAAGAAATAGCAAAAAGAATCGCCCGTGAAGACGGGGGAATAAAGATTATGGAAAGGAAAGAATTGCTTAAAGATATGGAGAGCAATTTGTAAAAAAATATGCCCGAAGAAAATTACGAAAGCATTGAAGGTATTGTTGAAGAAATAATATACGCAAACGAAGATACCGGCTATACGGTTATGGATTTTCTGACTCTGGAAAAAAACATAACCGTTGTTGGCATACTTCCTTATTTGTACGAAGGGGAAAGTCTTAAGGTAATCGGAAAACACACAGTTCACAGCGAATACGGCGAGCAGTTTCGTGCGGAGCTTGTGGAGAGAACTCAGCCTAAAAGCCGTCAGGCAATTTTAAATTTCTTATCTTCGGGGTTGATTAAAGGTATAAGAGCAGTAACAGCAAAAAAAATAGTCGACCGTTTTGGTGAACGTAGCTTGGATATACTTGAAAATGAAGCAGAAAGATTATCGGAAATAAAGGGAATTTCCTATCTTAAGGCGATTGAAATGGGTGAAAGCTACCGGGAGAAAAAAGGTGTTCAGGATCTTGTTGTGTTTTTGCAGAAATACGGACTTTCCATAAATCTTGCAGTTAAAATAAACCGTTCGCTGGGGATTGGTGCGGTTGCGAAAATAGAAAACAATCCCTATATTTTATGTGACAGTGTGGAAGGCATCGGTTTTAAAACTGCCGATACAATGGCGGAGAATATGGGAGTAACAAAAAATTCTCCCCGGAGAATACGTGCAGGAATAAAATATTCGCTTGCCCGTGCGGCACTTAACGGTCACACTTATCTTAATGAAGAATATCTGGAAAGCTTTGCTTCGGAAATTTTAGGAGTAAGTCTTACAGAGGTTTCCAATGCAATAATTTCTCTTGCAACAGATGCTGAGCTTATAAAGGAAACAAGCGGAGAAGAGGTAAAATATTATCTTCCCGTATATTATTATGCCGAAATGAATACGGCAAATAAAATTTATATGCTTAATAATCATACAAAGAAAAAGCTTTATTATGCATCGGTTTTTGAAGATATAGAAAAGCTTGATAACATTGTTCTTGCAGAAAATCAGAAACAGGCGGTAAAAACCGTGCTTGAAAACAATATGGCTGTAATAACCGGCGGGCCCGGCACAGGAAAAACCACTGTAATAAACAGTATTATTTCCATTCTGGAAGCAATGGGTAAAAAGGTTGTTTTAACTGCACCTACCGGCAGAGCTGCAAAGAGAATGAGCGAGGTTTGTAAAAGAGAAGCAAAAACAATTCACCGCTTGCTTGAAGTAACCTTTTCGGGTTCGGGAGATAAATTTGCCAAAAACGAAGAAAATCCCATAAAAGCCGATATTATAATTGTTGACGAGATGAGTATGGTAGATATTATTCTTTTCAACGCGCTTTTAAAAGCCATAAAATCCGGAACAAGACTTGTTCTTGTGGGTGATATCAATCAGCTTCCGTCAGTCGGGGCGGGTAATGTGCTTAAGGATATAATTGCTTCGGGAGTAGTGCCCTGTGTTTATCTTAACGAAATTTTCCGTCAGGAAAAAGAAAGTCTGATTGTTGTAAATGCCCATAAAATGCTGAAAAAAGAATACCCCACAGTAAATAAAAAGGATATGGATTTCTTTATGGTGAGAAAAAACACTTCAAATGATGTTATTGCCGAGGTGTTGTCGCTATACAGGGGCAGAATAAGCGGATTTCTCGGAAATAAAGCGGATGCCTCTATTCAGATTCTTGCGCCTATGAAAAAATCGGTTCTTGGAACAATTAATCTAAACAACACAATTCAGGCAGTTGTTAATCCTAAAATGACGGGTAAAAACGAAAGGAAATACGGCAATTATATTTACCGTGAGGGTGACCGCATTATTCAGACCAAGAACAACTACGAGCTTGAATGGGAAGCGGAAGACGGCGAAAAAGGTATGGGAGTTTATAACGGCGATACGGGTGTTATTCAGAAAATTGATTTTGACAGAGAGACTTATACTGTTAAATTTTATGACGGACGAGTGGCAGAGTGCGATTTTTCCAAGCTTGAGGATATGGAGCTTGCCTATGCAATAACTGTTCATAAAAGTCAGGGCTCGGAATTTGATGCAGTTATTCTTCCTCTTTTATACGGGCCGGAAACACTTTTGTATAACAATCTTTTATATACTGCGGTAACAAGAGCAAAAAGTCTTGTGGTTATCGTCGGAAGCGATGACTGTATAAGAAAAATGATAGATAACGATAAAGAAACCGAAAGATTTTCGGGGTTAAAGGAAAAACTTAAAAATGAACAGAAATATCCCGTTTTTTAATATGATTATTAATATTTTGTTTCCGCATAACTGTATTTTCTGCGACAGGAAGCTTAGTTTTTTCGGAAATGAATACTGTTGCGATAAATGCAGAGAAAAAATTTTTAAAACTAAAGAAAACGAAAGCAAATGTCTGATATGCGGCAGAAAAATCGGTGGCTACGGCAATAACAAAGTATGTACCAATTGCGCAAAAAATAATATACATTTTGATGCTTCTTATCCCTGTTTTGAATATTCGGAGGGGGTAAGAAATCTTATACATAAATTTAAATTCAGAAAACAGATGTTTCTGAATAAATACGTTTCAGATTATATGATAGAAGCGATGGACAGAGCCGGAGTTCCTGAATACGATTTTCTGGTATATCCTCCTGTGAATTTATCCACATTTTTTGAAAGAGGATATAATCAGACAAGGCTTGTTGCTGTGAGAATCGGCAAGCATTACAAAAAGAAGGTTTTAAAAGGTGCAATTGTAAAAACACGCCAGAATCCCAAACAAAGCCTGATGACAAAGGGAATGCGTTTTATAAATGTAAAAGGTGTGTTTAAAGTAAAAAGAAAATTCAGAAAGTTGATAAAGGGCAAAAATATACTTATAGTTGATGACGTTATGACTACCGGTGCAACAGCGAGCGAAATTGCAGGCGAGCTTAAAAAGAACGGTGCGTTATCGGTTTATGTAGCTGTATTTGCAGTTTCGGGTGAATAACATGAAAAAAACGGGAATTTATATTCATATACCTTTTTGTGTGAAAAAATGTGCATACTGTGACTTTGTTTCCTTTGATAGTGTTAATTGCAAGAGGGAATATTTTGACGCACTTTATAAAGAAATAAGTTTAAGAAAAATGATGCTTAAAAACTGTGAATGCGACACCGTTTTTATAGGTGGAGGAACACCAAGCAGTGTTGATGCAGAGTATATTTCGGAAATTTTAAAAATGCTTCCGTTATCTTCTTTTGCAGAAATTACTCTGGAAGCAAATCCCGGAACTTTAACCGAAAAAAAGCTTGAAATTTATAAAAAAAGCGGTGTTAACAGAATAAGTCTCGGAGTTCAGTCATTAAACGATGCTGAGCTTGAAAAAATAGGCAGAATACATTCGTCGGATGAGGTTTTTAAAAGTGTTGAAATGATAAAAAAACTGGGCTTTTTAAACTTCAATCTTGACCTTATGTTCGGGCTTCCCGGACAAACGTTAAAAAGCTTTGAAAACACTTTAAAATCAGCCGTTTTTTTAAATCCTTTGCATATTTCCGCATATTCGCTTATCGTTGAGGAAAACACTCCCATTGCAAAGCTTTCTGAAAGTGAATTTCCGGATGAAGAAACGGAAAGAGAAATGTATAATCTTGCAAAAAAAGTCCTTTCTGAAAACGGCTACCGTCAGTACGAAATATCAAATTACGCAAAAGAAGGAATGGAGTGCAGGCATAATATTAAATACTGGAAGCTTGAAAATTATATAGGTCTGGGGCTTAATTCACATTCATTTTTTGAAAATTCAAGATTTTTCAATACATCGGATATGAAAAAATATATTTCTATGCTTGAAAATAACGAGCTTCCCCTTGAAAGCTATCAAGCAGAAACTCCTGAGGAGCTCATTAAGGATTATGCCATAACCGGATTTCGGTTAACCGAAGGAATTGATATAAATAACGTAAAAAAACGTCTCGGAATCGACTTTTACAATTATTTTAAACCCGTTTTAGATAAATATATAAGCCTTCATCTGATTGAAAAAACAGATAAAGGCTTCAGACTTTCGGAAAAGGGAATTGAGGTTTCCAATTATATTTTGAGTGATTTTGTTTAGAGTAACTGCTGACCATTCATAACAAGCTTAAAGCTTAAACAAAGCTTTTCGGCAGCCTTTCTGCACATAATCATTCTCTGCATGAATATTTCAAAGTAGTCCATAACGGAACTGTATCTTGCATCAATTACAAGATTAAGCGTTATGGATTTTTTATCATCGCTGATTTTTATTTCGGAGCTTTCAACCGAGTAATTAACTCTGTCGTGAATATCAAAGGATGCAATATCGCTGTTTCTTACCCTTGTTCTTCTTACGTCGCTTTTATCCCCGAGAATAAGTGCCGCTGCAACGGTGTTTACCGGCACACCTGTTCCTTCATCGTGATTGCCTATTGCAGAAATAATTACCGCAGTATCTTCGGCATCCATTCCAAGCTTGTCAAGTATTCGAAATGCCATGACAGCACCGCTCTGAGCGTGTTCGTCACGGTTAATTAAATTTCCTATATCGTGCATATGTGCCGCAATCTGTGCAAGCTCAATTGTGTGTTCATCGTATCCAAGCGTTTCAAGAATGTATTTAACTGCTTCTGCAACCTTTGTTACATGTGCAAAGGAATGCTCGGTGTAACCAAGCGCAATAAGAGTTTCATCTGCTTTTGATATATAGGTTTTTATTGCTTCGTTGTTTTTTATATCGTTGTATGTAAGCATATTTCTCTCCTTAAACTTTGTTTATTTAATTTTATCACTTTATTTTATTCTTGTCAATTAACCCGAATAAAATATATTTTAATTTCATAAATTGTATAAATAAAGCGAAAGGAACATAAGACAATGAAGCCTGTAAAAACATATTTTTTCAATCTCAGAAAATTCACCGCAGTTTCTCTTGTTGCGCTAAGTTCGCTGGTTATAGTAAATATAATATCTTCCGGTGCTTTCATAAATTTTTTTCAGAAGCTTTATATGGGATATTTCAATGATAAAACAGCTCTTTTTACAGTAATACCACTGCTTTCATCCGAAAAGGACAAGACATATGACAGTATTATTAAAGTAATTTCTGCATTTGCAATGATTGATATAGAAAATCCCGTTGAAATTATGAAGGAAAATTTTACTGCGATTGCAGTAAAACAACAGCCTGAAAAAAAAGAAACTGCACCCCAAAAAACTGTACATGAAGAACCCGTTTCGGCAGAACCGCCGCCGGTAGCGCAAACCACCGTAAATCCCGTTAACCAAAACGGCGGAGCGCTGGAGCAAATGGGCGTAACTGTAAAAAACGAAACAAGCTATCAGGTTGATGTAAACGCCCTTTATAATGAACCTCTTAAAATAACAAAAAGAACAGATGTACCGCAGATTCTTATTATTCATACTCACGGAAGCGAAGCCTTTAACCCAACTGCAAGAAATGTTGATATAAACAACAATATTGTGCGGGTGGGAAGGGAAATGAAGGCAGTTTTTGAGCAAAACGGAATTTCTGTAATACATTCTGAAATAATGCACGATATTCCCAAATATAATAATTCCTACGGCAAAGCCCTCGAAACGATAACTCAGGTGCTTAACGAAAATCCGAGCATTAATATAGTTCTTGATGTTCACCGTGATGCCATAACGAAAGATGACGGAACTCCGGTTAAGGTTTCGGCTGATATCAATAATCAGGAAACAGCTCAGGTTATGTTTGTTGTGGGAACAAATGAAAGCGGACTTTCCCACGATAACTGGAGGGAAAATTTAAAGCTTGCCGTAAAATGCCAGCAGGCAATCAACGGCGTTTATCCCAAGCTTGCACGCCCCATAAATTTAAGAACGGAGCGTTTTAATCAGCATAAAAGCTACGGCTCTCTTATTCTGGAAGTGGGCACACACGGAAACAGCCTTGAGGAAGCAATTCTTGCAGGAAAATATTCAGCTCAGGCAATAAGTAATGTTATTAATTCTTTAAATTAAATATTGCAATTTAATATGTGATATGATAGAATAAAATAAAAAAACGGAGACATATATGAAGATAAAAATCATTGCGGCAATTGCAGTGCTTCTGCTTTTTGTATTCAGCGTTTTAACGGTTTTTTTTGAGGATACCGTAACTCCGTGCTTTATGTATCACAGCGTAAGCGACGAGGCACTTTTTGATAAAGCCTATCCTGAACTCAGCATAAAGCCCGGGGAGTTTGAAAAGCAGATAAAATACATTGCCGAAAACGGATATAAAACTCTTTTTGCAGATGAGTTTGAACGGGACGAAAATAATATAATAATCACTTTTGACGACGGTTATGAGGATAATTACTACAATGTTTTCCCTGTGCTTAAAAAATATAATGTTAAAGCCACAATTTTTATGATTGCGGAAAATATAGGCAACGAAGGATTTCTTACTGCTAAGCAGATTAAGGAAATGTCGGAAAGCGGACTTGTTAGCTTCGGAAGTCACGGGTATTCCCATGTGGATTTAACAAAAATTCCGGATACTCAGGCTGATGCAGAGCTTTTTATGCCGAAAAAAATTCTTAAGGAAATTACAGGCAAAGAAGTAAATGCCATTTCCTATCCCTACGGCTTTGCCAACGAAAAAATACGGAAAACAGCATCGAAATATTATGATTATCAATATACCACAGCAAGCTTTAAGGATAACAAAAAATTAAGCAATATTCACCGTATAGGTGTTTACAGAAGTCAGAGCTTTAGCGACTTTGAAAATCTTGTATCCGGCAGAAGAGTATATATGCTTAAAAGATACATTAAAAAAATTCTTGGAAAACCAATCCCCTGGGAAGAATATTAGAAAGGTATGTTACAAATGAAAATTTCAACAGAAATTGCTTCGGCATCAAGAATAACAGGAGAGGAAAAAGCAATAGAATATTATGCAAAAGCAGGCTTTGATGCATGGGATTTCTCAATGTTTGATATGTGCAGATACGACCATACAAAAAGAGCTCCCATTGAAAAGCCGCATCCTTTAAACAGTAGTGAATATCTGAAATTTGCAAGAAAGTTAAAACAAATCGGACTTGATAACGGTATTAAATGTAATCAGTCTCACGCTCCGTTTCCAAGCAGTGATCCAACTGTCCGTTCTTATCTTAAAAGAGCTATAGAATGTACTGCAGAAGCAGGAGGGGAGATTTGTGTAATTCATCCCTGCAATGCCGACGGGCCTGAAAAAAATGCAGAAATGTATATGGAGCTTCTGGAATTTGCAAAAGGCTGTAATGTTAAAATTGCAACAGAAAATATGTGGTTCTGGGATAAAGATAAAGACGAGGCTTCCTTTGCGGCGTGTGCTACTCCAGAAAGCTTTAACGGACATCTTGATGCAGTTAACGACGATTATTTCGTAGCCTGCCTTGATATAGGCCACGCAGAAATGAAAGGAATAGGCACATCTGCTGTTCAGATGATAAAAGCGCTTGGCAGCAGACTTCAGGCACTTCATCTTCACGATAATGATAAATGGCACGATTCTCATCAGATTCCGTTTTCGATGGATATTGACTTTGACGGTATTGTAAAAGCATTAAAGGAAATAGATTATAAAGGATATTTTACTTTGGAGGCAGATTGTTACCTTCGTGACTATACAAGCGAAAATGTATTTGAAGGTATTAAAAATCTTGCTTCATCAGCAAAAAAATTGGCAGATATGTTTGAAAATGCATAAATTGAAAGGGGCAGGAAAATTCCTGCCCCTTTCAGACTGTCGAAAAAGTCGGTCTACCGCAGAAAAATTATTTATCAATGAAAAAGTGCCGGTGAAAAGCCTCTCACTCCGGGAGAGGTGTCACGAAGTGACGGAGAGGGTGAAAGACACACGTCCACTGCTTTCCGCCAAAATGAGCCTTGCCGTACCTTAGTACTGTCTGCATTCATTTTGACGAAATATACCTTCCTTTTTCGGCATCTGCCAGCGTGTCATATCAAAAATCGCTTATTGAGATACGCCCTTGTTTTTATTTATGAACTTTTCTGAATTCTGCAGGCGTAAGATTAATGTTTTTCTTAAAGATTTTATTGAAAAATTTAACATCAGAGTATCCTACAAGCTGAGAAATTTCTATAATCTTTTTATCGGTGTTGGCAAGCAGTCTGCAGCTTTGTTCCACCCGGACTTTTTGTAAATAATTTTCAAAAGTCATCCCGGTGTTTTGCTTAAAATTGCGGCTGGCGTAGGGGAGACTGAAATTCATTGTTTTGCAAATTTCGGTTAATGTAATTTTTTTCATGTAATTTTCGTTGATATAACTTATAATATGCTTGCTTATAGAACTGTAATCGCATTTATCATTCTTCTGACTTACTTTTCGCATTGTATGTATAAAAATCTCTATAAGATTACAACGCATTATTTCTGCAAATCCCGGTGATTTTCGTTCAAATTCATTGTGCATAGATATAAGAAGGTTGTATATTTTATTATCCTTATCATGAAAAATTCTGTCTGCCGGATTTTTGTTTATTTCGTAGCTGAACTTCAGCATGTAGCTGTTTATAACCTGATTGAAATCTTCGCAATTTTTAAGAGTTCTGTCTATAAATTCCGGCATAAAAAGACAGTTGATTACTTCAAATTTATCTTTTCCTGTTGTCTGATACCCGTGTACAGTTTTGTAATCTATAATAAAATAATCACCTTTTTTTATTATCATATTTTTTCCGTTTATGGTGTGATGAGCACTGCCGTTGGTTACATATGCCAACTCAAGAAAATCATGATGATGAACAGCAGAGGTTTGAGAATCACAAAATTGTACAGAAATATTATAGGCTAATCTTTTATCCATAAAAATTCGTCCTTATTAAAAAAGGAATGATTCAACAGTCCTTTTAGTTATTATTCAAAATCTATTACCTGATTTTTGGCAGCTGAATCGAAGATTGCTTCCATTAATTTCATAACACGCATTACCTGAGTGTTTTTAACGATAATTTCTTCTTTACCTTCAATTGTAGCCATAACATTTCTGTAAAAGTCTCTTATATCGCTTTTAACTATGGGAAGCTCTTCGTCTTTTATAGTGTCAGCAGTTCTGGGAGCCATTGTTTTTGTTAATCCGGCTGCAGTTCTTATCGGCACTGCATCGTTTTTGCTCCAGTCGGTAATTCTTGTAACTTTACCATTTTTCTGCCAGTCGTATATAATAGCTGTACCGTCTCTTCCAAGCATATACCATCTTGGTAAATTTATGAAATTGCTTGTACCAACTTCAAGTGTGTAAACAATACCGTTTTCGAATGTAAGAACCACGGTAAAACCATCATCAACAAGCTCATTAGTTACATGAGTAAAGTTTGCATAAACAGTTTTTACTTTGCTGTCAATCATAAGCAAAGCCTGGTCAAGTATGTGAACACCCCAGTCAAGAACCATACCGCCACCAAATTCGGGCTCCTGTCTCCAGTCTCCGGGAATACCACGGGAACCGTGAACTCTTGATTCAATTTTAAATACGTCGCCAAGAAGATTGTCATCGTAAATTTTCTTCATTGTAAGAAAATCTTCATCCCATCTTCTGTTTTGATGAACAACAAAAACTTTTTTTGTTTCTTCGGCAACATCTATCATTTCCTGTAAATCTTTTGATGATAAAGTTACAGGTTTTTCGCAAACCACATTTTTTCCTGCTCTCAAAGCTTTAATTACGATTTCTTTATGTAGGTGATTAGGAGTAGAACACAAAACTATATCTACTTTTTCGTCCGCTAAAAGCTCTTCAAGACTGTTATAAGGTGTAATGCCGTGGTCTATTGCAAACTGTTGTCTTTCCTCTTTTATATCAAAAGAACCGCATACATTAAGGTTGTCAATTCTTCCAATTGTTTCACGATGCCAGTTTCCCATTCCGCCTAAACCGACAATAGCTAAATTAAATTGTTTGCTCATTTTCTTTCACACTCCATAAAATTATGGCAATATTTTTATATTGCCATAACGAATTATATACCAATGTAAATATAAAGTCAATACTTGTAATGTTAATTTAATATAAATTTATATTTTTATAAGCCAAGTATTGAACTTGCGAATTTGAAATAAACCATAAGAGACAGTGCATCTACAATAGTTGTAATAAAAGGACTTGCCATAACAGCAGGGTCGAAACCGACTTTTTTTGCTATCATAGGCAGGGTACAGCCTACAATCTTGGCAAATAATACAGTGCAGGCAAGAGTTAAACATACAACCAAAGCAATGCTTAACGATACCTTGTCAACTATAAGAATTTTTACAAAGCTTGCCAGTGCCAGTGTTATGCCGCAAAGAACTGAAACCCGGATTTCTTTCCATAAAACTTTAAAAATATTTTTAAATTCAATTTCTCCTAATGATAATCCGCGGACAATGGTAACAGATGCCTGACTTCCCGAATTACCGCCGGTATCCATAAGCATAGGTATGAATGTATTTAACGCAAGCTGTGATGCCAAAGCTTTTTCAAAAGAACTGATTATCAGTCCGGTAAAGGTTGCAGAAATCATAAGTAACAGAAGCCATGGAATTCTTGCTTTAAAAAGTTCCATAACGGAGGTTCGAAGATACGGTTTGTCAGAAGGTGTGATAGCTGCCATTTTTTCAATATCTTCGGTTGCCTCGTCTTCCATAACGTCCATAGCATCGTCAATGGTAACAATTCCAACCAATCGGCTTTCACGATCCACAACCGGCAGAGCAAGAAGGTTGTATTTGCTGAATGTAAGAGCAACATCCTCCTGGTCATCCAACGTATTTACAGATATAACGTTTGTTTCCATTATGTCGGAAATGATATCATCTTCATTGGCAAGGAGCAACGTTTTTGCGGTAATCATACCCACAAGCATATTCTGATTGTTTGTTACATAACAGGTATATATTGTTTCCTTATCAACGCCGGTTCTTCGTATTCTTTTTATTGCTTCTTCAACTGTCATTTTAGGCCGCAGGCTTACATATTCGACCGTCATAATGCTTCCTGCGCTGTCTTCGGGGTATTTTAGTATTTCGTTGATTGATTTTCTGATTTCCGGATCCGCCTGTCTTAAAATTCTTTTAACAACATTTGCCGGCATTTCTTCGATAATATCAACAGCATCGTCAACGTAAAGCTCGTCAACAACTTCTTTAAGTTCTCGGTCGGAAAAAGCGTGAATTAAGTATTCCTGTGCTTCTTCTCCCATTTCAACAAAAGTTTCTGCTGCCAGCTCTTTTGGAAGTAATCTGAAAAACATAGGGAGCTTTTCTTTGTGAATTTCATCAAAAATATTAGCAATGTCATAGGGATTTAATGTTGTTAAAACATCTTTAAGGGCAGAAAGTTTTTTTTCGTCAAAAAGTGCTTCAAGAGTTTGTTCAATAGAATAAGTCCGGATATCCAATGGCGTCAACCCCTTTCTGAAAAAATGAAAAAGAGAACTGCAATTTTTGCAGCCCTCTTAATGTTAGTCGGCTTTTGCTCCGCAATCTGAGCAGAAACTTGAGTCAGCAGAAATATATTTTCCGCATTCAGGGCATTTTTTCATATTTTTAATATCGGCAATTTCGCTCTTTAATGCTTCTATTTTTTCGTAATTTTCTTCTATAAGCTTACATAATTCGGCAATTTCATCAGGAGTTGCTTCACCGCTTTTGTAATCTTCGAAAATTTTCAATCCAATTGCCTTGTATGTTTTTTCAATATCGCTTTTTAAATCTGAAACTTTAAAATTGAGTTTTGTAATATCAATAAGCTGATTTGATTTTTCAACTGCTTTGCCGGCAGTTTCTTTAACTGTATCTTTTACATTTTCAAACCATTCCATAATGTTTTTACTCCTTTTTTCTTTTATTATATCATAATTTGCGAAAATTTCAATAGTGTTTTTGTTATTTTCTTCATCGGGTGAATCTTGTTTGATAAATTCGTTAAGTAACGAATCTTCGGGAATTAATTTGTAGTCTATATCCGAAAATCCGGTTAAAATCTTTTTTAGGCGGACAACTTTATTGTAATGCTTACTGGTATTGTCAACTTTATTTAATTCTTCTAAAGCAAAATGTTTAAATACACACATTTCATAAGGCAGAAAGGTGTTGATGGTTATATCTGAATTTTTTTCGTATTTTGAACTGTAGATTTTCTCACCGTCACGAACGGTGTTCCACATTTCCAGACTGTTGAATACGTCTGAATTCCGGAAAAAATTATCTCTGACCATTCTTCTTATAAAACGTATATCGTATTTGCTTATTGGTTCGAATTCCGGATAAATGTAAATTTTAAGAGCTTTCACGTTGCTTAAATAATTGCAGATTTTAGAGTTGAGTGCGTGCAGACCTTCTATTATATATACTGCATTTTCTTTTGTTGTGTATTCATTTTTTTCTCCGAAAGTTCGGTTCTCAAAATTAAGAGCAGGAACGAAATAATTTCTGTTTTCCTGTATTGCAGAAAGTGTTTCGTGGATTTCATCTGTTTTTAATGAATTTATGGATTCAAAATTCATTTCTCCATCGTTTTTCTTTGGCATTTCATCCATTGTTTTGTAAAAATTATCAAGCGAAATAACAGTTGGATGAACTTTATCAAGCATATTGGAAAGCATTTTTGAAAATGTAGTTTTTCCTGATGAAGTAGGACCTGAAACAAAAACAAATTTAATATTTTCTTCAAGTATGCGCTCTGCAACTTTTTTTATTTTTTCATAGAATTTTGCTTCACAGTCTGCTATGAATTTTTCAGGAGAATTAACAGCTCTTTTGTTGATGGTTTCAATTGTCAAAAATTTCACCTGCCTGTTCAAAAAAATCATATTTTTTCTTAATAATATTTTCTATATTTTTAATATATTCGTCTCCGTCTTTTGGGTTCCTCAGCCGTTTAATTTCATTGGTTTTTGGAAATATAATTTTGTTTACACCTCCGCCGCCTAAAGAAATTATGGAACCTATTTCCTGCATTATAATTATGTTGTAAGCACAGGCCGAACCTTTTTTTGTATAGCCTGTATTTTCAAGGTTGTTGAGCGTGTTCTTCTGACGGTATAAGTAATAGGGCTCGTAGTTATTGTCTTTTAGTTTAGTGTTAGCATAATCGAGCATTTTATCCGCTTCTGTTTTTTCTGTTATAATGTCAAATTTACTGTCAATCATTTTTGCGGCACGTTTAACCGATAGAGTGTGAACTGTGATGTTTTCGGGAGAGAGTTCTGTAATTTTATCAAGTGTAAATTTGAAATCTTCCAGTGATTCACCGGGTAAACCTGCAATAAGATCGGTGTTTATAGCTTTAAAACCGAATTTTTTTGCTGAATTGTAAGCTGTAAAGAAGTCTTCCACGCTATGTGAGCGACCTATAGCTTTTAAAGTGTCATTGTTAAGTGTTTGAGGGTTAATGCTGATTCGGTCAACCTTGTATTTACTAAGAACGGAAAGCTTTTCTTCTGTAATTGTGTCAGGTCTTCCGCATTCTACTGTAAATTCTTCAAGGTGTGATAAGTCAAGCTTGGAATTAATGTGGAAAAGCATTTTTTCAAGCTGAACAGCATTGAGAGTGGTTGGAGTGCCTCCGCCGACATAAATTGTTTTAACGTTCAATGCTTTATTTTTTAGTATTTCAGACACTGTTTCAATTTCTTTTATCAAGGCATCAAGATAATCGTTGATGATAGAATCGTTTTTGTATGTTTTGGAAATAAAACTGCAATAGGCACAGCGTGATGGACAAAACGGAATACCTATATAGACCGAAATATCTGTAGATTTAGTGTTTTTTGCAGTCGCTTCTTCGTATTCTGCAGCCTGGAACATAAGCTCAGTTTTACTTTCGGAAACTTTTAAATCTTCCTTGAAAATTTTTCTTATATATTCATCGGAATAATTTTCTTTCCTTAAATCGCAAACCATTTTAGAAGGACGAATCCCGGTGAGAATACCCCAGGGCAGATTAATTTTGGTTATTTGCTCTGCTGCATTTATAAACGAAAGTTTAAGTACCGATTCTATTTTTTTAAGCAGGGGATGACCGCTGTCAAAACTACATTCACCGTAGTAAGTCTTTCCGTCAAGAATAATAGTGGTTAATACCTTATTATCGGTTAATTCGCTGATAATTTTATTATCCTTTTCTTCAGAAAAATATAATTCGGCATTTCTGAAAACGCTTTTTACTATATTTTCCAGAGGATAAATTTTATCGTGTCCTGTTAATTTAATATAAAAATCCATATTTTAAATCCTGAAAAAACAATTATTTTTCTTTTCGTAACCTATTGTAGTTGGTTCACCGTGTCCCGGATAAACTTTTGTATTATCGTTTAATTTGTACAGAATATTTACAATTGAGTTTTCTATTTTCGGCATACTTCCGGTAGGAAAGTCGCATCTTCCGATGCTTTGCTTAAACAGAGTATCACCGGATATCAAAATATCCTCACAAAGGAAACAACAGCTTCCCAACGTGTGCCCGGGAGTATGAATAACAGTAAAAGTATTTGTTCCTGTAGTTATTTTATCGTTGTTTTCAAAGGTAAAATCCGCAGCAGGTATTTTTACGCTGTAAGGCACAAAATCAGACAAGCTAAGAGTTTTATCAGATAAAAATTTTTCTTCATCAGCATGTATTCCGAGTTTTGCATCCGGATATTTTAATTTAAGCTCGCTTGCAGCCATTATATGGTCGAAGTGACCGTGAGTAAGTATAATATATTTTAAATTAAGATTATGTTTTTCAATATAATCCGATATTTTTTCAGGCTCATCTCCGCAATCAAAAATTATTGCTTCTTTGTAAACTTCATCGTACAGAATATAACTGTTGCTTTGTAATTCTCCTACAGAGATACATACAATCTTCATATGGTTTCTCCTATTTTATATCTTTCATAACATTTTGCGTTGTATTAAGATAAATTTCCATAGCATTATTTTCAAAATACTCTTTTGTTTTTAATGCAAGCTCTCGTGAGCCAACGTTTATGTTTAATTCAAACAGTAAATCATCTTTTTCAATTATTTTTAAATAAACGTTAAACTGACCGTTTTCCGAAACATCGAAATCAGATATAATTTTACTTTGCGGTTCTTCGGATTTAAGCTGAGCATTAACGGCAAAAAACAGTTTATCTCTTATAATAAACGGAACTTTGGTTTTAAAATATTCAAGAACTTTTTTTCCTTCGTCGGTAATTTCATAAAGATTGTTTGGATCGCCTTTGAAAAGTCGTACCCAGTTTTCACCGAGAAGCTCGTATAAGCATTTTTGCATATTAAAATAGTCTATATCTGTTTCCTTCAAGGTAAGCTCGGAAAGCAGATGATTTGTTATGGGTTTATTATAATTTTTTAATACAAAAAGTATAATAAGCTTAATAATTGGAAATTCTTTTTGTAGCTTTAAATATGGCATTGTGTTCCACCTCGTGTTTATTATAACACTTTTTTCTCTCCAATGCAATACACTTAGATATTAAATATTTTTAAATTTTGTTAAGAAAATTCTGAAATAATTGACAACACAATAAAAATTTGATAGAATATAGTAGAATAATTATAAGAAAAGCAGGTGTGATTATGAGTGACAGAGTTGTTGTGAAAACAAAAATATTGTCAAAAAAAGAACTTGTCCCGAATATATTTGAAATGATTGTTGATGCGGACAATCTGCTTAATACTGCAAAAGCGGGACAGTTTATTCATATAAGCTGTGAAGGAGATACTTTCTTCGCAGACCTATAAGTATTTGTGAAATTTCAGATAATAAGCTTCGTTTTATTTTTGAAATAAGAGGTAAAGGTACTAAACTTCTTGCAGAGAAAAACGAAGGCGATATAATAGATTTACTTGGCCCGTTGGGTAATGGATTTTCTGTTAACAAAAACTATAAAAATCCGGTTGTTATCGGTGGTGGTATAGGTGTTTATCCAATGCTTGAAACTGCAAAACAGCTTAACGCAACGGCCATTTTAGGATTCAGAAACAAAGACCTTGTAACTTTGGAAGAAGACTTTAACAAGTACAGTAAGAGAGTTTATATAACAACTGATGACGGCAGCTACAAAAGAAGCGGCAGAGTTACTGATGTTCTTGCAGAACTTTTGCTTACTGAAGATATTGATGCAATTTTTGCCTGCGGTCCGATGCCAATGTTAAAAGCTTTAAAGCCAATTGCTGCCAATAACGGAATTTATCTTGAAGTTTCTCTTGAAGAACGTATGGCTTGCGGAATCGGAGCTTGCCTGTGCTGTGCTACAAAAGTTTCCGATAAGGAAATGGAAGAAGGATATAACTTTGCCCATGTTTGTAAGCACGGCCCTGTATTTAATGCAAAAGAGGTGTTATTCAATGATTAATGATAAATTAAAAGTAAATTTTTGCGGAGTGGAATTTAAAAATCCGGTAGTTACATCTTCCGGTACTTACGGATTCGGTCATGAATATAATATGTTTTATGATGTTGGCAGACTTGGCGGACTTGGAATGAAAGGTCTTACCTTAAAGCCAAGAACCGGAAACCCTCCTCCGAGAGTTTACGAAACCCCAAGCGGTATGCTTAACAGTGTTGGATTGCAAAATCCCGGCGTAGAAGCTTTTTGTAAGGATATTTTACCTGATGTTAAAAAGTTCGGTTCTAAAATTATCGTTAATATTTCGGGAAATACAGTAGAGGATTACTGTAAAATGGCAGAAATAATTTCCGAAAGCGGTTCTGATATTATTGAAATGAATATATCCTGTCCGAATGTAAAAAAAGGCGGAGCAAGCTTTGGTACAGATGCAAAGGTTGTTAACGAAATAACATCACAGGTAAAAAAATACTGCCAAATTCCTCTTGTTGTTAAATTAACTCCCAATGTAACCGATATTGCTGAAATTGCAAGAGCGGCAGAAGCCGGCGGAGCAGACGGTTTGTCACTTATAAATACATTACTTGGAATGAGCATTGATATAAAAACCAAACGTCCGCGTTTGAAAAATAACGTTGGCGGACTTTCCGGCCCCTGCGTAAAACCGGTTGCAGTAAGAATGGTATGGCAGGTTGCAAATGCTGTAAATATTCCTATTATGGGTATGGGCGGTATTTCCACATGGGAGGATGCTGTTGAATTTATGATGGCTGGAGCAACTCTTGTTTCTGTGGGAAGTGCAAATTTTGCAGATCCTTATTCAGCTGTTAAAATTGTAGATGGACTTGAAAAATACGTTGAGGACAACAAACTAAATAACATCAGTGATATTATATCCTGTGTTGAACCGTTCTGATTTGTAATTTAAGAAAGGTGATAACATGACGGGGCAAAAACTCCTGTTTGTATTCAATCCTGCATCAGGTAAGGCTCAGATAAAAAATGAGCTTATGAATATTATAGATATTTTTGTAAAAGGTGGATATGAAGTTTCTGTCCATCCAACACAGAAAAAAAACGATGCGTTTTATTATATCAGCGAAAATGGATTAAGATTTGATACTGTTGTTGTAAGCGGTGGTGACGGTACTTTAAACGAAGCTGTAAACGGGCTTATGAGTATTGATATAGATAAAAGACCAAAATTTGGTTATATTCCAACCGGTACAGTTAACGATTTTGCAACAAGTCTTAATATTTCAAAAAAGTGTGGAGTTGCTGCAAATGATATAATTTCCGGCGAACCGTTCAGTTTCGATGTCGGGAGATTTAAAAAGCGGTATTTTGCGTATGTTGCGGCATTCGGAGCATTTACTGATGTTCCTTACGAAACACCTCAGCAAAGTAAAAATATATGGGGAAACTTGGCTTATATAGGTGAAGGTATAAAACGCCTTCCTCAGATTTCCCCGTCCTTTATCAGAGTTGAGGCTGATGAAAAAGTTATAGAAGGGGAATTCCTTTTAGGTCTTGTATCAAATTCCAACAGTATTGCAGGTATGAAAACAATCAGTAATAAGAATGTTTCGCTGAATGACGGATTATTTGAAGTTACTCTTATCAGAAATCCTGAAAATCCGCTATCCGTTCAGTTTATGTTGTCGGATTTATTACAGAAAAAGCTGGATAGCAAATATATTTATAATTTTAAAACTTCAAAAATTAAATTCAATTCAAAAGAAAGCATCAGCTGGACTTTGGATGGAGAATACGGCGGTACGACAAAGAGAGTTGTAATCGAAAATATAAAAGAAGCAATAGATATCAGGGTGAGAAATAAATGAAACTTACAGTAGGTGTTACAGGTCTTTCGGGAGCCGGAAAATCAACGGTGTCTGATTTCTTGTGTAAAAACGGATTTCATCTTATTGATGCAGATAAAATTGCCCGTGATGTTCTTTGTTACGGTTCGGAGGGGTATTTTCGTGTTTTGGAAGAGTTTGGAAATGAATATATCAATCATGATAAAACCATAAACAGAAAAAAACTGGGAGCAACAGTATTTTCGGATAAAAACAAGCTTGAGAAACTGAACGCAATAACACTTCCTCTCATTATAAAAACAATGCTTGAAGAAGTTGATTCTTCTTGTTCTGAATATATTCTTATGGATGCACCTTTATTGCTTGACTGCGAGCTAAAAGACATTTGTGATGAAATTATTTATGTATATGCAGAACGGGAAAAAATTATAGAAAGAATTATTAAGAGAGACGGTATTTCAAGAAAAGTTGCGGAAGACAGAATCAATTCTCAGCGTGATGATGAATATTTCAGAAAATATGCAACAATAATTATAGAAAACAATAACGGAAAAAATGATTTAATTGAGAAAGCAGGTAAGTTATTATGTCAGCTAAAGAACAGGAATTGTTAATGAAAAAAGAATTGGGTTATGATTCTTTTGATTCGGATTTAACTAAAAATGTAATGGATTTTGCAGAATTATACAAAGATTTTATGGTTAATACTTTTACCGAAAGAACTTTTGTTGCAAAGTCTGTTCAGTTGCTTGAAGAAAACGGCTATAAAAAATACGAAAGAGGTATGAGCCTGAATTCAGGGGATAAAATCTATTTCCCCAATCGCGGAAGGGCTCTTATTGCGGTTGAAATTGGTACAGAAAGCCTCGGTAGTGGCGTTAATCTTGTTGGTTCTCATGTAGATTCACCGAAACTGGATTTAAAACCTGTTCCGCTTATGGAAGCTGACGGTTGCATGCTTATAAAAACACATTATTACGGCGGAATCAAAAAATACAACTGGACAGCAATTCCATTGGCGCTTATAGGCACAGTTGCATTAAAAACAGGGGAGACAGTTGATGTTTCGATAGGTCTTGATGAACAGGATACTGTATTTACAATAAGCGATTTGCTTCCTCATCTTGCCTCAAAACAAATGCAGAAAAAAATGTCGGAAGGGATAACCGGAGAACAGTTAAATGCGGTTGGTGCAACAATTCCGTTTGACGATGAAGATGCAAAAGAAAAAATAAAATTGAATTTTATATATCTTTTAAATGAAAAATACAATATAACAGAAGCGGATTTGATATCTGCTGATTTGTGTTTAGTTCCTGCTTTTAAATTGAAGGATGTCGGACTGGACAGAAGCCTGCTTGGCGGATACGGTCAGGATGACAGAGTATGTGCTTACACTTCCTTAAAAGCTTTGCTTGACAGTAAGCCTTCCGATAAAACCAAGGTTGTGTTGTTTTCTGACCGAGAAGAGGTTGGTTCTATGGGCAACACCGGAATGGAATCTAAATTTCTGGAAAATACATTGGAGGAACTTGCAGATTGTTTTGGCGTTAAATTACGTGATATTTTAACCAATACAGTATGCTTGTCTTCCGATGTTTGTGCAGCATATGATCCTAATTATGCAGAAGTTTTTGAAAAAAACAACACTCCGTTTTTAAACGGCGGCGTTGCGTTTATGAAATACACCGGCGCACGCGGAAAATCCGGTTCTTCTGAAGCAAGTGCAGAACTTGTTTCTAAAATAAGAGCAATGCTTGATGACAATGATGTTAAATGGCAGATTGGTGAACTTGGAAAGGTTGACGAAGGCGGCGGAGGTACAATTGCACAGATGGTTGCTAATCTTGGTGCGGATGTAATTGACTGCGGTGTACCGCTTTGGTCTATGCATTCACCTTTCGAAATTTCTTCAAAGTATGATGTTTATATGGCATATAAAGCCTATAAAGTATTCTTTGGAGCATAACAATTAAGAATCATATAAAGTGAGGAAAAACAAATGAAAAGTGGATTTGTCAGTATAGTTGGCAGAACAAATGCAGGAAAATCGACTTTGGTAAACGCACTTTGCGGCGAAAAAATAGCCATTGTTTCCAATAAACCGCAGACTACAAGATTCAGAATAATGGGAGTACTTAATGACTCTGAATGTCAGATTGTTTTTACAGATACTCCCGGTTTGCATAAACCGCAGACAAGGCTGGGAGATTTTATGATAGCGCAGGCTAATGAATCACTTGTTGATACCGATCTTGTTCTGCTTGTTATTGAACCGGTTGATAATGTTGGTGCGGCAGAAGAAAAAATTGCAAAATCTATGAACAAGCTTAAAATTCCTGCTATACTTGTAGTAAACAAAATTGATACTATAAAAAAAGAAAAGCTTTTCAGTATAATAGATAAATATAAAGATATTTACGAATTTGATGCTGTTTTCCCGATAAGTGCAAAAAACGGCGACGGTGTTCCGTTATTGCTTGAGGAAATAAAAAAATATCTTCATGAAGGCCCGCAGTATTTTCCGGATGATATGGTGACTGATCTGCCTCTTAAACAAAGAATAGCAGAAACAGTAAGGGAAAAAATGCTTTATGTACTTGATAAAGAGGTTCCTCACGGAATTGCTATAGAAGTTGCTATCCGAGAGGAAAATGAAAAGATTATAAAGCTTGACGCTACAATTTATTGTGAAAAAGAATCTCACAAAGGGATTATTATAGGCAAGGGCGGCAAACTGCTTAAGAAAATAGGCAGTGAGGCTCGTACAGATATAGAAAATATTGTTGGAAAGCAGGTTTATCTTGAACTTTGGGTAAAAGTGAAAGAAGGCTGGAGAGATAATAACTTTTTATTGAAAAACTTTGGTTTTTCTGAATAAAACAGGAAACAAATATGCTTAACTATGATATTACCAAAATTTACGGTATAAAAAAAGAACGTGCGGCAAAATTTAATAAAATGGGAATTTATACAGTAAATGACCTTATTAATTTTTTTCCGCGTGCTTATGAGGACAGAAGCCGGATTAAAAGTATAATTGAGCTTGCAGACGGAGAAAAAGCTCTTGTAAGAGCTACTGTTTCTTCTGCGATTTCTTATCACAGTATTAGAAAGAATCTTAATTACATAAAATTTACTGCAGTAGATAACTCGGGTAAAATCAACATAACTTTTTTTAATCAGGCGTATCTGAGATCAAAGATTAAACAAGGTGAAAGCTATCTTTTTTTCGGAAAAGTAAAACGTGGGTACGGAAAAGTAGAAATGACTAACCCTGTTATGGAAGTTGAGATGAACCGTACAGGCGGAATTATGCCTATATATCCGCTTACAAAAGGGCTTACTCAGAATATTTTTAATACAACAGTAAAAAACGCTTTGCAAAGTGTTGAGCTTCAGTTGGAAGAAACTTTGCCGGAATATTTAAAGAATAAACATAAATTATGCGATGTTCTTTTTGCATATCAGAATATTCATTTTCCGTCCGACTACAATTCGGTAAATATAGCAAAAAAACGCTTGGTTTTTGAAGAATTGCTTTATTTTCAGCTTGGCTTGATGTATCTTAAAAAATCGCATATTTCAAGTGCAGGAATTAAGATATCGGATTTCAGTATCATAAAAGAGTTTGTAAAATTGTTACCTTATGAGCTGACTTCTGCTCAGAAACGGGTTACCAATGATATTTTAAGAGATATGAAAAGCGGAAAACAGCTTAACCGCCTTGTGCAGGGTGACGTTGGTTCGGGAAAAACAATTGTTGCCTGTATGGCAATGCTTGTATGTGCCGCAAACGGTTATCAGGCAATTATGATGGCTCCTACTGAGATTCTGGCTGTTCAGCATTATGAAGAAATAAGTGAATATTTTTCTCATTTTAATATTAAAACTGCATTGCTTACCGGTACAACTTCAAAAAAAGAACGTGATATTATTCTCGAAGGAACAGAAAACGGTAGTATAAGCGTGCTTATAGGCACTCACGCAGTAATTGAAGAACGTGTAAAAATGAAAAATCTTGCTTTGTGTATAACAGATGAGCAACATAGATTTGGTGTTAATCAGCGCAATTCTCTTCTTTCCAAAGGAACCGCTCCTCATGTTCTTGTAATGACTGCTACTCCTATTCCGAGAACACTTGCGCTGATTTTATATACCGACCTGGATTTATCTGTTATTGATGAACTTCCGCCCGGAAGACAGGTTGTGGATACAATGGTTTATTCTGATAAAATGCGCTCGGAAATAGACGAGAGGCTTTTAGAAGAACTTAAACAGGGGAATCAGATTTATGTCGTGTGTCCTTTGGTTGAGGAAAGCGAAAATATAGATCCGGATGTGAAAAATGCGACAGAATACAGTGAAGTTTTGCAGAAAAAATTTCCTGACTATAAAGTAGAACTTCTGCACGGCAAAATGAAACCGGCAGAAAAAGAAGAAGTAATGATGCGTTTTAAAAAGCACGAAACAGATATAATTGTTTCAACTACAGTTATAGAAGTTGGTGTTAATGTACCGTCGGCTACAGTTATGCTGGTAGAAAATGCCGAACGATTCGGACTTTCGCAGTTACATCAGTTAAGAGGCAGAGTAGGAAGAGGCAGTAAAAAATCATATGCATTTTTAGTAACTGATAACAAATCAAAAAATACTTCTGAAAGAATGAAAACCATGGCTTCTACTTCAGATGGTTTTATAATAAGTAAAAAAGATTTGGAGCTGCGAGGCCCCGGTGATTTTTTCGGAACAGAGCAATCCGGATTTGTAGATATGAAAATTGCAAATTTACTTACAGATATAAAAAGTCTTGAAGCCGCCAATATGGAAGCTAAAGAGATTTTGGCAGATGATCCGGAACTTACAAAAGAGAAAAACAAACTCATAAAAAAAGGTGTAATAAATAAATTTAAAACTAACGGTATTGAGGTGTTTAATTAATTATGAAAAAGAAAATTTTAATTGTTGTTCTTGTGGTTATTGTTGCAATTTTAACAGTTGTTGGTATTTTGGCATGGAAAAATAAATCTACAATAGAAGCTGTTATTATGTCACAGAATATGACTCAGGATGAAATTAAGGAAGAAATAGTAATCAGCGAAAAGAAAGTTGATGAAATCCTTGAAAAATACCTTCATGTACTTCCAAGAGAATTAACCGAGGAGGAACGCCGTAAGGTGGACAGCGGAGAAGTATCTTTATATGAAGTTGTAGGTGAAATATATAAAGAAACAGAAGGAAATGGTTCTTCAGAAACTGCAGAAAAAGAAAACGTTACCAAAGATGCGAAAAATAATGAAGTAAATTCAAATTTAAATAAGGATACAAAAGATACCTCAAACACTTCAGATAATAAGAAAAATACTGCAAAAGCAGATAATAAAAAATCAGATAACAATCAGACTAAAAATAATTCACAAAAAAATGAAACTCAGGCAAGTAATCAGACTGCCGGCAATAATTCTGCGGCAGTAGACAGTGTGGTATCTCAGTATATAGGAAGACTATATGCTCTTGAAGGTCAGGTTGCATCTCAGGCATCCGGGCTGATAAGCGCTGCAAAATCTGAATATATTGCCGCTGCAAAGTCAACCCCAAAAGAACAAAGAGCTGCGCTTAAAGCATCAATTATTTCAAAATATATGGGGCAGGCACTGTCAATAGAAAGCAGTGTTGATTCGCAGGTTTCGGCAATTATAGGCGAATTAAGAAGCTATCTTGCGGCAAACGGCCGTTCAACCTCAATTGCCGATGAAATGTACAGTACATATGTTTCTAAAAAGAGTGCAATGAAAGCAATGTATATGAGTGGGTCATAAATCGATAATAATTGAATTTTGTTTTACTGCATAATTACGGGTGGCTTTAGTGCCACTCATATCTTTTCTTAAATATGTAATCATATAAAGGGAACTGTCCACGAGATATTTGTTTCTTTTTTGCATACATTTGTCGTCGTAAAATTCCGAGGTGTATATCACATCGTCGGCATAACTTAAAATGTATTCGTATTCTCTTTTGTTGTCGTAATTCCACTTGACCGCTTGATCCTTACAGGGGAGAACCAGAATTAAACTGATTTCAGGATGTTTTTCTTTTAAAGAAAGGATAACATTTGCAGCAAGGGTATCAAACCCCAGCGCACCGCCACAGTAAAAATAATTAACACTATTCGAAACAATAAGCTTTTCACATATTTCAAATAGCTGTTTTTTTAGAGTACCGTATTCTGCCGAAGGAAGTTTTCTGTGACCTGTGAAACTGCAACTTAAGTTATATATCATTATAAGCACCTCATAAATATTATACAATAAAATTATAAATGTGTAAAGAAAATTATTTTTCTTCTTTGTACATTAAATAATAATCAATGTTTCCGGTTGTTATAAATAAATTCCAGTAGTAATTTTTTTTAGACAAAATGCTCATCCTTTGCTGATTTTTTGTTTGTTATATAGTATTTATTAATAAAAAAATTATAATCTAAAAAAAATTAACAAAAAATGCAAAAAAAGACTTGATTATTTTAAAATTATGTGATATTATATTATAGTTATTACGGGAATTCCTCTGATAGAAGACCGAGTAAAGCGCATTATGCCTAAGGTTGTTATTACTGTTTATGAATTTCCAGGCAAGAAGGGAGGATTATAAAATGGATATTATTAAATCTATCACTGCAGACCAAATCAGAACAGACTTACCTGAACTTTTAATTGGAGATACTGTAAGAGTATTTGTTAAGGTTAAGGAAGGAAACAGAGAAAGACTTCAGGCTTTCGAAGGAACTATCATCAGAAAGAAAAACGGCGGTATTTCCGAAACATTTACTGTAAGACGTATTTCTTACGGTGTAGGTGTTGAAAGAACTTTCCCTGTTAATTCACCGAACATCGGTAAAATTGAAATTATCAGAAAAGGTAAAGTAAGAAGAGCTAAACTTTACTACTTAAGAGACAGAGTAGGTAAAGCGGCTAAAGTTAAAGAAAAAATTTAGTGCTAAAGGGGAGACGATAAAAAGTCTCCCTTTTATACCCTGAAAGGATAGTTAAAATGTCAGATAATTTAGAAAATAACAATTCCGATAAAACCAAGGAAGTTAATATAGAACAAAAGACCGTTATAACAATAGAAGAAGAGAAACCGAAAAAGAAATCCATTGGAAAAGAAATTCTTGACTGGATTATTTCCATTGCTGTTGCCGTTGTTGCCGTAATGCTTATAAATCAGTTTTTGTTTGTACAGGTTATGGTAGACGGTCAGTCTATGGTTCCCACTTTGCAGGATGGGGACAGACTTTTTGCCTACAGATTTCTTTATGAGCCAGAATCGCAGGATATAGTTGTTGTTGAACCGTTCTTAAAAGAGGGAACCGTTGATGGAAAACTTATGTTTGGAAGAACTCTTTATATAAAACGTGTTATTGCAACAGAAGGTCAGACTGTAGATATAAAAGACGACAAAGTGTATGTTGACGGCGAACTTTTTGATGAACCGTATATTGCCGAATCAGTAAAAACAAAACCCGGCACACTTTCATTGCCTGTTACAGTTCCCGAAGATTGCGTTTTTGTTATGGGTGATAACAGAGAACATTCAAGAGATTCGAGAGATGCTACTGTTGGAATTCTCAGAAACGATCAGGTTGTCGGAAAAGCAACTTTCAGACTGTTTCCGTTTAACACTATTGGTATAGTAAAATAATGAGAAATAAAAAGGACGGTTTACTGTCCTTTTTTGTATAGGAGAAAAGATATGAATATAAATTGGTATCCGGGCCATATGGCTAAAACAAGAAGGCTTATAACCGAAAATTTAAAGCTTGTAGATATTGTTGTGGAATTACTTGATGCGAGAATTCCACATTCATCAAAAAATCCTGATATAGATAATATAGTTAACAACAAACCTCGTCTCGCCGTTTTTAATAAAGTTGACCTTGCAGATGATAAAGTAACAGAGGAATGGATTAAATACTATAAAGAAAAAAATATCAATGTAGTTTGTATTAATGCAAGGGATGGAAAAGGTACGGAGAAAATTTCAACCGAAATAAATAAAATTTTAAGTGAAAAAATCAATAAATATACTGAAAAAGGTATGAATTACAACATCAAAATGATGATTGTAGGTATTCCTAACGTTGGTAAATCATCACTTATAAATAAACTTGCAAAAAAATCCAGCGCAAAAACAGGTGATAAGCCCGGTGTAACAAAAGGCAAACAGTGGGTAAGAATTCAAAAAGGATTGGAACTACTGGATACACCTGGTATTTTATGGCCAAAATTTGAAGATCCCGAAGTTGGAAAAAATCTTGCTTTAACAGGTGCAATAAAGGATGAAATTCTTGATACATTAGAGCTTTCCTGTATGCTTCTTAATTATCTTAAGAGAGAATACCCCGATAATTTGAAAGAACGCTATAAAGTAGAATTTGATAAAGATATTCCGGATTATGATTTATTGTTGATGATTGGAAAAAAACGTGGTTTTATAATTTCCGGCGGAGAAATTGATGATGAAAGAACTGCAAAAATGCTTCTTGATGAAACAAGAGGTTTAAAATTAGGAAAAATATCCTTTGAAAAACCTTATCAAAGTCAGAATGAAGAATCTTAAAAAAGCATTTTAAAACAAAGAAAGAGTGTTTTTAATGGAAATTAAGCTTATAGATAAAAAGGAATTAAGTGATATATATAATAAGTATATGATTGCAGATTTCCCTCAGGAAGAACTAAAAAGTCTGGAGCTTCTTTTGGATTTTTACGATAACAGCATTTATTATCCGTATGGCTTGTATGAAAACAATAATCTTGTAGCGTATGCAATGATGTTTAAAATAAAAAACAGTAAATATATGCTTCTTGATTATTTTGCAGTGTGTAAGGAAAGGCGTTCAAAAGGATATGGAAGTAAATTTCTTGAACTGTTACAAAATGAGCTTACAGAATTAAACGGTATAATCTTTGAGGTTGAAAGCGGAAAAAATGCAAATTCAGAAAAAGAGCTTGAAATTTGTAAAAAAAGAATTAAATTTTACTTGAATAATGGTCTTGTTGAGAAAAAATTAACCTGTATATTAAACAAAATAGACTTAACGATTTTTCTGCTTCCAATTTCTGAAAATTCTGATGAAAACATCTTGTATAATGAGTTGGATACCATTTATAAGGTTATGTATGGAGATAAAATTTACGGAAAAGAAGTTTTTTTAAAAAAATTAAATAAAATTTGATAAAAATACTTGACAAATCTTACAAAATGTATTATTATATACGTTGTGTAAAGTATTTTTCCTTTACAGATGATGAAAGGAATTTATTTTTATGAGTAAAAATATGGAAATCGGTATGCTTTTGGATGTATACGGACATATGCTTACCGAAAAACAAAATGAAATAATGGATTACTATTATAATAACGATTATTCTCTTGCAGAAATCAGTGAACTTCTTGGTATCAGCCGTCAGGGCGTAAGAGATGCAATCAAACATTCAGAAATTGCACTTAACGGTTTTGAAGAAAAACTTGGTCTTTCTGTTAAATACAGAAAAGAAGAGGCTAAAAAAGCAAAGCTTGAAGAGTTAATCAAAAAAATAGTTGATCTTAATACTTATAAATTGAGAGATGAACAGCTTCAGAAATGGATAGTTGAAATTTATGATACTATCAGAGAGGAAGATAATAACTGATGGCTTTTGATAATTTAAAAGATAAGCTTGGTGATATATTTAAAAATCTTAAGAAAAAAGGTAAGTTGACAGAGGCAGATGTTAAAGTTGCTATGAGAGAAATCAGAATGGCACTTTTAGAGGCTGATGTTAACTATAAAGTTGCCAAAGATTTTGTAAAAAATGTCACCGAAAAAGCTATCGGCGGAGAAGTTTTGGAAAGCTTAACGCCCGGTCAGCAGGTTATAAAGATTGTTAATGACGAATTAACAGAGCTTATGGGTGGCTCAAACGAAAAAATCCAGATGTCTGATGGTCCTATAACAGTAATTATGCTTGTCGGACTTCAGGGTACAGGTAAAACAACAACCTGTGCGAAGCTTGCAGGTATTTTGAAAAAACAAAGTAAAAAGCCTATGCTTGCGGCATGTGATGTTTACCGTCCTGCAGCTGTAAAACAGTTGAGAACCGTTGGAGCTTCCTTTGATGTTCCTGTTTATTATGAAGAAAATTCAAAAAATCCCGTTGATATAGCAAAAAACGCTTTAAAACAGGCAGAAAAAGAATTATGTAATATATTGATTATTGATACAGCCGGTCGTTTGCATATTGATGAAGAACTGATGGATGAACTTGGCAATATAAAAGAGGCTGTTAATCCAACTGAAATTCTTCTTGTAATAGATGCAATGACAGGTCAGGATGCACTTAATTTTGCCACTGCATTTAATGATAAACTTGATTTAACAGGTGTTATTGTTACAAAGCTTGACGGTGATGCAAGAGGCGGTAGTGTTCTTTCCGTAAGAGCTGTAACTCAGAAACCCATTAAATATGTCGGTATGGGAGAAAAGCTTAATGAGCTTGAACCTTTCCATCCGGACAGAATGGCAAGCAGAATTCTTGGAATGGGTGACGTTCTCAGTCTTATTGAAAAGGCGGAACAGGTTTACGATGAAAAAAAGGCCAAAGAGCTAGAAGAAAAGATGCGTACCCAGACCTTCACTTTGGAGGATTTTCTCGAACAGCTTGATCAGATTCAGAAAATGGGACCAATAGAAAATATGATTTCAATGTTACCTGGAGTTGATAAAAAAGCTCTAAACAGTGTAAATATAGATGAAAGACAGTTTGACAGAACAAAAGCAATAATTCTTTCGATGACTCCTAAGGAAAGACAAAACCCATCTATTATAACATTCTCGCGAAAACAGAGGATTGCAAACGGCTGCGGAATGCAGATTCACGATGTAAATGCACTCTTAAAACAGTTTGAATCCATGCGAAAAATGATGAAACAGTTTTCCGGAATCGGAAGCAAAAAAATGGCGAGAAAAATAAAAGGTATGGGAATTTTCAGATAAGTTTACAAAAATATTTATAATATATTCATTAAAACCGGAGGTGAATTTACAATGGCAGTTAAAATCAGATTAAGAAGAATGGGTGCTAAAAAAGCTCCTTTTTACAGAGTAGTTGTTGCTGATTCAAGATATCCCAGAGATGGTAGATTTATCGAAGAAATCGGAACATATAATCCTCTTAAAAACCCCGCTGAATTCAAAGTTGATGCTGAAAAAGTTCAGACTTGGATTAAAAACGGTGCTCAGCCTACAGACACAGTTAAGAGTCTTCTTAAAAACAATAAAATTATCTAAGGGAGGGTAAGATATGAAAGATTTATTAATGTATCTTGCGCAGTCTCTTGTTGATGACCCGTCAGCTGTTGTTATCAGCGAAAAAGAAAGTGAAAATTCCACTGTATTTGAAGTTAAGGTTGCAGCAGATGACATGGGTAAAATTATAGGTAAACAAGGCAAAAATGCACAGGCAATAAGAACAATTATGAAAGCTGCTTCTTCTAAAGAAAACAAGCGTGTAATTGTTGAAATTGTTTAAGAAAGCCAATTAAGTCACGCAGTATTTCCAAATATGGTACATACGCGTGGCTTATTGTGTTTATAAGGAGGACTTTTTATGTCTATGATTGAAATTGGAAAAATAGTAAATGTCAGGGGAATAAAAGGTGAGGTAAAAGTAGTTCCTTGGGTGGATGATATTGAGCTTTTTTCTGACCTTGACGGTGTTTATATAGATAAAAAATATTATGAAATAAAAAGCGTTAAATATTTTAAAAATAATGTAATGTTGCTTTTAGACGGTGTCGACAGTATTGAAAAAGCAGAGCTTTACAGAAATAAAATTATTATGCTTCCGGAAGAGGATTTGCCGGAGCTTGAAGAAAATGAATTTTATGTAAAAGATTTGCTTGGAGCAAATGTTGTTACCGAATCCGGTGAAAATCTTGGAGAAATTATTGATGTTTTTAAAACGGGAAGCAACGATGTATATACGGTGAAAAAAGATGGAAAAAATATTTATTTACCTGCAATAAAAGATGTTGTAAAAAATATTGATATTGAAAATAAAATTATAACCGTAGAACTTATGGAAGGCCTGATAGATTGATGAGAATAGATATTATGACGCTTTTTCCCGATTTGATAAATGCTGTTTTAGGCGAGTCTGTAACCGGCAGAGCGTTGCAAAAAAATCTTTTTGAGCTTAATGCAGTAAATATAAGAGATTTTACACTTGATAAACATAACAGGGTTGACGATGCACCTTATGGTGGCGGAAGTGGAATGGTTATGGCGGCACAACCGGTGTATGACTGTTATATGAGTCTTATAAAAGATACAAAAAGTAAGCCGAAAACAATTTACCTTACACCGCATGGAAAGACATTTAACCAGCAAATGGCAAAAGAGCTTTCAAAAGAAGAACATCTGATTTTTTTATGCGGTCACTATGAGGGTATTGACCAACGTGTAATTGATATTATAGAACCTATTGAGGTTTCGTTGGGAGATTTTATTCTTACAGGTGGGGAACTTGCTGTTTTGCCTGTATGTGACAGTATTTTAAGGCTCATACCCGGCGTGCTTGGCAATGAAAATTCTGCGGTTGAAGAATCCTTTGAAAATAATCTGCTTGAATACCCTCAGTACACTCGTCCAGAAGAATTTATGGGTAGAAAAGTACCGGATGTATTGCTGTCAGGACATCATAAAAATATTGCTAAATGGCGTTACGAGCAATCTGTTAAAATAACAGAAGAAAAAAGACCGGATTTGCTTAAAAAAAATTCTGAGAAATAATCATCTCAGAATTTTTTTATTTATTTTAGTTTTATATCAAGTAATCTCGAAACAACCGGACTTAAAATGATATTTGTTGCCAGCTCTACAAGAAAATTGGTTCCTACAAGAAACAAAATCATATATTGACCGATGTTGTCTCCCAATCCCATTTCTATTGCCCATTCTGTTATTGTTCCCATAAAGAATAACAAACAACCGATAAGGAATATTCCGGTATTAACCACCGGACATACAATAGCAGAAGCGATTACTGCAAAATACCGACCGTTTTTCGGTGCGAATTTGTTACATAATTTAAGTGCCGCTTTATAAGCCAAGGAAGCTAAAAATCCGCAGGCTGTTCCTTTTACAAGAACAGTAATAACTGTTCCGGGAACATTTACAGCTAAAAATGCAGCAGCATCACCGCTTATAAGAACAACTATTCCAAAAACAAATCCCAGCCATGCGCCAACTCCGGTTCCACAGGTTGCCGCACCGATAACTATCGGAATCAGCACCAAAGAAATTGAGAATGGCCCCAGCTTAATAAAGCTTCCCATAAACTGAAGTAGAATTACGAGAGCCGTCAGTATTGCACCCAATACCAGATTTTTTGTTGACATTTTGTTTGTCGTGTTCATTAAAATTCCTCCTTGCTGTCGTTCGCAAATTGCGATACAACGCATTAAAATTTTATATGTATCTAATTTTTATATATTCTTTTGGTAAATAGCATATAAGCCTTTTAAAATCAGATTATCATCAAGCGTCATTTTTTCTTTGCAGTAGGGAATAATAAAGCTTGCCAGACCACCGGTAGCAATAATGTTGATATTTTCGCCAAATTCTTTTTTTATTCTTTCTATCATACCGTCAATCAGGCTTGCATTACCGAATACAACACCTGATTGCATTGCATCTACTGTGTTTTTTCCAATAACTGATTTAGGTGCTTCAAGACTAATCTGAGGTAACTGTGCAGTTCCTCCGGCGAGGGCGTTTATTCCGATTTCGATACCGGGAATAATAGAAACACCAAGAAATGCACCTTTTTCATCTATAACAGATAGTTTTGTTGCAGTACCCATATCCAAAATCAAAGCAGGAGAATCGTAGTATTTATATGCAGCAGCTGCTGAACATACTAAATCAGCACCAACCTGAGAAGGGTTGTCCACAAGCAGGTTTACACCTGTTTTTATGCCGGGGCCAACAATCATAGATGAAATGTTGAAAACTTTTTTTAGTGCTTTCTGCATAGTTTTATTAAGTGGCGGAACAACTGATGAAATTATTGCCCCTTTTACTTCTGCACTTCTTATATCATTAAGATGAACAATACTTTTAATAAGTGCGGCATATTCATCTTCTGTTTTTTTTGAATTGGTTGAAATGCGGGATACAAATTGCAGTTCGTCATTTAAGAATCCGCCGATTACAATATTGGTATTTCCTATATCAAGTGTCAGTATCATTTAAAATTCCCTCCGGACAATTCTTAAATTTATTATACTACTTTGATATGAATATTTCAATATTTTTTTGCAATAAAATTATATACTTCAACAACAAATTCATATTGCAAATATAACAAAAAGATGTTATACTGTAATAAAATATAATGCAAAGGAGCATTACTGATGAGAGAATATGAAAATCTACGAAAATTAAGTGAAAACAGAGAGCCGACAAGAGCGTATTATATACCTTACGACAGTCTTGAAAAGGCGCTTAAAGGTGATAAAACACAATCAAAATTTTATAACCTTTTAAACGGTGAATGGAATTTCAGATATTTTGAAAGAGATATAGATGCAACAATTGAAAATGAATCCTGGGATAAAATAAATGTTCCGGGACAGTGGCAATGCTACGGATACGAAGATCCGAACTATACCAATGTTAACTATCCTTATCCGGTAGATCCTCCGTATGTTCCTGATGTTAACCCCTGCGGAATTTATATGAGAACCTTTAATATTGATAAAGAATGGTCTGAGAGAGAAACATATATTGTTTTTGAAGGTGTTTCTCCGGTTGTATATTTATACATAAACGGTGAATATGTGGGATATTCTCAGGGCTCACATATGCAGTCTGAATTTAATATTACAAAATATTTGAAAAATGGTGAAAATACAGTAACTGCAAAAGTCCTCAAATGGTGTTGCGGAAGTTATCTTGAAGATCAGGATTTCTTCAGAATGTCAGGTATTTTCAGAGATGTTTATCTTCTTTCAAGAGAAAAAAATCATATTAAAGATGTTGAAATAAAAGCTGATACCAAAACTTTGACAGTTTCCTGTCCTGATTATGAAATTTATGATAATGGAGTAAAAATAGAAAAAATTGAAAATCCTGTTCTGTGGAATGCGGAAAAACCTTATTTATATACAGTTGTTGTAAAAGGCGAAACAGAATTTATTCCTTTTAAAGTTGGTTTCAGAGATATAAAAATCAGTGAAAAAAACGAACTTCTTATAAACGGTGTTTCTGTTAAATTAAAAGGCGTAAATCACCATGACACTCATCCTACAGACGGATATGTTCAAAGTGAAGAGCACTTAAGAAACGACCTTTTAAAGATGAAAGAGCTAAATATTAACTGCGTAAGAACTTCTCACTATCCTCCTTCTCCCGAATTTTTAAATATGTGTGACGAATTAGGATTATATGTAATTGACGAAGCAGATCTGGAAACTCACGGATTTACTTCACGAGGAGATAAAAATCTTGATTTTTACTATGATGTTGAAGACAATTACTGGATTTGCAGACAAAAAGAGTGGAAAGCTGCTTATGTTGAAAGAGCAGAAAGAATGATAGAAAGAGACAAAAACCATTGTTCCGTTATTATGTGGTCTATGGGTAATGAAAGCGGATTTGGAGAAAATCATGCAGCTATGCTTGAATATACAAAAAATCGCGATAACACCCGTTTAAAACATTATGAAGGTGCAAACGTTATCAAAAATGTTGCCGATGTTGATGTGAACAGTTATATGTATCCTTCGATAGAAGTGTTGCGTAGTAATTTAAAGCACCATGTTAAGAGACCAATATTCCTGTGTGAATATTCTCACGCAATGGGTAATGGCCCCGGTGATGTATATGATTACATCGAAGAAATGTATAAACATGACAATTTCATCGGAGGATGTATCTGGGAATGGACCGACCACACAGTTATAGTTGACGGTGTTCAGAAATATGGTGGAGATTTTAACGAAACTACAAACGATTTTAATTTCTGCTGCGACGGACTTGTATTCTCCGACAGAAGCTTTAAAGCAGGCTCTTTGGCTGCTAAATATTCTTATCAGGGTTATAAAGCAGAATATATTGATGGCAAATTGCATATTACCAACCGTTATGATTTTACCAATCTTAATGAATATAAATTTGTTTTAAATCTGATGGTAGATGGTAATATAACTGCTTCAAAACAATTGTCTGCTGATATAGCACCTCATCAGACTAAAATCTTTGATGTGGATTTTGATTTGCCTGGAAATTGTAAATTGGGAGCTTATTTACAGCTTCACCTTTATAATAATGATTACGAAATAGGATTTACGGAGTTTGAATTAACCTGTTGTCGCGAAAAGATAGAAACCGGTAACAATGATGTTAGTTTTACTTATGAAAACGAAAAAATTATTTTTGAAAGTGATAATTTCAGATATGTATTTTCAAAATTATATGGAAGTTTTGAAAGCATAGTAAAAAATGGTAAGGAACAACTTGCCGCTCCCGTAAAATTAACAACATGGAGAGCACCTACTGATAATGAACGTCATATAAAATTTTCCTGGGGATTATTCCATGACAATCGTAGTGCAGAAAACTTTAACAGATTGTTTAACAAGGTATATTCCTGCGAAGTTGACGGAAATAAAATTATTGTTAAAGGAAGTCTTGCAGGCGTATCCAGAATGCCGTTTTTCAACTTTGAAACAATATATGAATTTTTCAATGATGGAACTGTTAAAGTAAATCTTTTGGGCGATTTCAGAGAAAAACTGCTTTGTCCGTTCATTCCAAGACTAGGTTTTGAATTCACTTCTCCAAAAGCAAACGATTCCTTTGAATATTTTGGAAAAGGGGAATTTGAAAACTATTGTGATATGCAGCAGCACGCAAGAACAGCTCTTTATACCAGTGATGCCGCAAGTCAGTACGTTAACTATGTTATGCCACAGGAACACGGTAATCATACCAATGCTTCAATGCTTAAAATGAACAATGGAATTGAATTTGTTACAAATGATAAATTTGAATTCAATGTTTCAGAATATACATCTGACGCATTAACAAAAGCGATGCACACTGATGAGCTTGTTAAAAACGGATTTACAAATATCAGAATAGACTATAAAAATTCAGGTATTGGTTCAAACAGTTGCGGTCCTAAGTTGATCGAAAAATATCAGTTTAAACCTGAAACTGTTAATTTTGAATTCTTTATAAAGTAGGTTGTTTAATGAATTATATTGTTATGGATCTGGAATGGAATCAACCGGTATCCAAAAATATTTCGGTTTACAAAAAAATAGGTGACCGTCTGAAATGTGAAATTATTCAGATTGGTGCTGTTAAAATGAACGAACAATGTGAGATAATTGACGAATTCAATGTGTTTGTTAAACCTAAATATTATCGGAAAATGCATTCAAAGGTAAAAAAATTAACCGGAATTGATTTTAACAAAGTAGATGGTATTTGCTTTGAATGTGCTATTGATAAATTCAAAAAATGGTGCGGAGAGAATTTTGTATTTATCATCTGGGGAAATGATGATATATCTGTTCTTAATGAAAACCTCAAATTCATGAAACTTAACACAGAATGGATTAATAAATTTTATAATTTGCAGTTTTTGGCAGCAAATGAACTTAATTTGAAAAATATGCAGAATTCTCTTAAAACCGTACTTGAAATTTTGAATATAAATGTTGAACAAAATCTTCATAATGCGCTTAACGATGCATATTATACAGCATTGGTTGCATCTAAGCTTGACTTGAAGAAAGGTATTGAAAATTACAAAAAATTATGCACACCAAGAGTTTCAGAGGATGATTACCAGCTGCTCAATTACGGAAGTTTCAAATCCCGTGCCGAAGCATTGCAAAATGAAAAAATTTGCAAAATCAAATGTCCTGTGTGCCACAAACCTACAAAAACTGTATTAAAATATGCTAAATCAAATACAGAAAAGTATATTTCGCTGGTTATATGCAAGGAACACGGAAAATTCATTGTAAAATTAAGAATCAAAAAAATAGAAAATACCGGCTACAAAGTTAACAGGATTATTGTAAAAGGCGAAGAAAACTCCGAAAAAGAAATAACGGAAAAATTAAAAAATTACAAAAAAAGAACTAACAAAAGACATAAAAGAAAAAAATCTGCAGGAGGAAATATATGAAACTTATTTCATGGAATGTCAACGGGATAAGAGCTTGTTTACAAAAAGGTTTTGAAGAATATTTTCACAATTCAGATGCAGATATTTTCTGCATACAGGAAACTAAAATGCAGGAAGGACAAGCTGAAGTTGCTTGTGATGGATACTATCAGTACTGGAATAGTGCCGAGAAAAAAGGTTATTCCGGAACAGCTGTATTTTCAAAAGATAAACCGTTAAGTGTAAAATATGGCATAGATAAAGAAGAGCACAGTCACGAAGGCAGAGCTATAACGCTGGAATTTGAAAATTATTATCTGGTAAATTTATATGTTCCCAATGCTCAGAATGAGCTTAAACGCTTGGATTACAGAATGACCTGGGAAGACGATTTAAGAAATTATGTTAATAATTTAAAACAATCCAAGCCTGTTGTTATTTGTGGCGATATGAATGTTGCGCACGAAGAAATCGACTTGAAAAATCCCAAAACAAACAGAGGTAATGCAGGTTTTTCAGACGAAGAACGTGCAAAAATGACAGAACTTTTAAATTCCGGATTTACAGACAGCTTCAGATATTTGTATCCTGATAAAACAGAAATTTATTCCTGGTGGTCATACCGTTTCAAGGCACGTGAAAAAAATGCCGGATGGAGAATTGATTATTTTATTGTATCAGATGATATAAAAGAGAAAATTAAGGCTGCAGAAATCCATACAAATATTTTAGGCAGTGATCATTGCCCTGTATATTTAGAGATTGATTTATAATCAGTCTCTTTTTTTATTGACAAATGATATTGTTTGTGATAAAATATTCTAAGTTTATTTAAAAAATAGAATATTTTTCTGAAAGGTGGTGACAAAATGCAAAATTCGTGTATTATGTCTATAAAAAACAAATATGAACTTTTAACAGCAGCTGAAAAGAAAATTGCAGATTATATTTTAAACAACAGAGAGACTGTTTTAAAAATGACAGTTGCAGAACTGGCAAAATCAGCTTCTGTTGCTAATTCTGCCATTATAAGATGCTGTAATTCTCTTGGTTTTAAAAGCTATTCAGAAATGAAAATTTCTCTTGCTTCTGAAGTGTCTCAAAATAAACAGTTAAATTACGTTCCGTATATTTATCCTGATGAAAATGCAAGTGAAATATTAGATAAAATTTTTGCTGCAGATATAAAAACACTTCATGATACTGCAAGCGGAATAAACCGAAAAACTCTGGAAAAAGCAGTTGATAAATTACTTGGTGCAAATACAATTTATATTTACGGAGTCGGTACTTCTTCTGGGGCGGTAAATGATTTTCAATACAGACTGATGCAACTGGGATATTCTGCGTTTTGCTATACGGATGTTGCAGCTATGAAGGTATCCACAATGAATATAAAAGCAGGGGATATAGCAGTAGGAATATCTCACAGCGGTAGAACTGTTGCTACTATTGAAGCTTTAAAACTGGCAAAAATTCAGGGCGCAGATACAATATGTATTACAAGCTATCCGGATAGCCTTATAACCAAAGAAAGTGATTTTGTTCTGGAAATATTTTCGGACGAAATTCAATATCCTGTTGAAGCTGTTTCGGCAAGGATAGCACATCTTGCGATGATTGATGTTATTACTGTTTCTATGTCGGCAAAAAATTATAAAGAAACCGAGAAACGTTCAAAGGAAACTCGTAATCTGCTGAATACAATACGATATAAGGAGAGAAAAAAATGAATACAAAAAGAAAGCAATTAATATTTATTATATGTTATCTGGCATATACATCTATTTATATTGCAAGACTTAATCTTTCTATGTCATCTGTAGGATTAATTGATGAAAAAGTTATGGATGCCGCGCAGATTGGTATGCTTGGAAGTATGTTTTCTGTTGTTTATGCAATAGGAAGGTTGTTAAACGGAACATTAAGCGATAAATATGCACCTTGGATTATGATTTGCACCGGATTGATTATTGCCGGAGTGAGTAACTTGTTAATAGGAGTTTTTCCTCCTTTTATAGGAATTTTACTGTTATGGGGAGCAAATGCATATGCACAGTCTATGTTGTGGAGTTCTGTTCTGTGTATTGTTTCTGCAATATATGATGAAAAAACTGCTAAAAAGAAAACCTCGTATATTGTTACGTCTGTTGCCGTTGGTAATATTATTGGAATTGTTTTTAATACCTGGATAATAACAAAATTCGGCGTGCGCTTTGCATTCATCATTCCCGGCGGACTAACTCTTGTTATGAGTACGCTGATATTTGCTGCAACTCACAGTATAAAAAATATCGGTGTTACCGCTACAAAAAAACACATTTCGGTTTTAAAACTTTTTAAAGAAAAAGAAATTAAAATTTGTGTTTTACCTGCTGTGTTTCACGGGGTAATAAAGGATAATATAAGTTTATGGATGGCTGTCTATTTTGTAAACAATTTTGGAATAGATTTAAAGCAATCGGCATATTTTTCTTTGTTTATTCCGATAGTTGGGTTTATTGGAAGAGTTTTGTATCCCGGATGTTATAAATTGCTTAACGAAAAAGAACACAAGATTTCGTTTTTATCTTTTATTATCTGTGCGGTATTATCTGTTCCGCTGTGCTTTGCCGGAATTTCTCCGATAATTGCAAGCTTGTGCTTAAGTTTAATTTATACAATGGTATCTATGATTAATACATCTATGCTTTCTATGATGCCGTTACAGTATTCTAAAAGTGGAAATGTAGCTTCAGTAAGCGGTATAATGGATTTTCTTACATATTTTGGTGCAGGAATAGGCTCAATTGCTTATGGAACAGTTATAAAATATTTTGGTTACACTCCTATGTTTGTCTCGTGGATTGTTATTTCCGGAATTTCCGTTATTATTATGTCAAGACTTTTGAAAAAAAACTGAAAATATTTTTCCAAAAGAGAAACATATTAATAGACGATTGTACGGCTCATTTCTTATACTTTTGCAGGTTCTTAAAAATTCAGCCCTGTCATTTTGACTAAAATCAATATGACAGGGCTAATTATTTTTTATAATATTAAACCTTAAAATCGGCTTATTTCATTGCTTCTTCAATAGCAACTGCAACTGCAACAGAAGCACCAACCATCGGGTTGTTACCCATTCCGATAAGTCCCATCATTTCAACGTGAGCGGGAACGGAAGAGGAACCTGCGAACTGTGCATCAGAGTGCATTCTTCCCATTGTGTCTGTCAAGCCGTAAGAAGCAGGGCCTGCAGCCATATTGTCGGGGTGAAGTGTTCTTCCTGTACCACCGCCGGAAGCAACTGAGAAGTATTTGTTTCCTTCAAGAATTCTTTCTTTCTTATATGTTGCGGAAACAGGATGCTGGAATCTTGTGGGGTTGGTGGAGTTACCTGTGATACCAACGCCAACATCTTCACGATGCATAATTGCAACACCTTCTCTAACATCGTCAGCGCCGTAGCATTTAACTTTAGCTCTTTCTCCGTCAGAATAGGGGATTTCTTCAACGACTGTTAATTCACCTGTGTAATAATCAAATTTGGTTTTTACATATGTGAAGCCGTTGATTCTGGAAATAATCTGAGCAGCGTCTTTTCCAAGACCGTTAAGAATAACCTTTAAGGGTTCTTTTCTAACTTTGTTTGCAGATTTAGCTATACCGATAGCACCTTCTGCAGCAGCAAAGGATTCGTGACCTGCAACGAATGCAAAGCATTTTGTTTCTTCTCTAAGAAGCATAGCAGCAAGATTACCGTGACCAAGACCAACTTTTCTGTCGTCAGCAACAGAACCGGGGATACAGAAAGCCTGAAGACCTTCACCCAAAGCTTCAGCAGCATCAGCAGCAACTTTGCAGCCTTTTTTAATAGCAATAGCAGCACCTACAACGTAAGCCCAGCATGCATTTTCAAAACAGATAGGCTGAATGCCTTTTACTAATTCAATAACGTTTATACCTTTATCATCACAGATTTTCTTAGCTTCTTCAAGATTGGCAATTCCATAAGAAGCAAGAACTTCGTTGATTTTGTTAATTCTTCTTTCGTAACCTTCAAATAAAGCCATTCAAAACACCTCCTATTCAACTCTCGGGTCAATATATTTAGCAGCATTTTCAAATCTGCCGTAGCAACCCGTAGCTTTCTGCATTGCTTCTTCTGCGGACATACCTTTTTTAATCATATCCATCATTTTACCGAAGTGAATGAATTCATAACCAATGATTAAATCTTTGTCGTCAAGAGCAATTCTTGTAACATAACCTTCTGCCATTTCAAGGTATCTGGGGCCTTTAGCTTTTGTTGAATACATTGTACCAACCTGGCTTCTTAAGCCTTTACCAAGGTCTTCCATACCTGCGCCAACGGGAAGTCCGCCTTCAGAGAAAGCAGTCTGAGTTCTTCCGTAGATGATCTGAAGGAATAATTCTCTCATAGCTGTGTTGATAGCATCACAAACAAGGTCTGTGTTAACAGCTTCAAGTAAAGTTTTTCCGGAAAGAATTTCAGCAGCCATAGCAGCTGAGTGAGTCATACCGGAACAACCGATTGTTTCAACCAAAGCTTCTTCGATAATACCGTCTTTAACGTTAAGAGTAAGCTTACAAGCACCCTGCTGAGGAGCACACCAGCCAATACCGTGTGTTAAACCGGAAATATCTTTAATTTCCATCGCCTGAACCCATTTGCCTTCTTCCGGAATGGGAGCGGGACCATGATATGCGCCTTTGGCAACGCATGTCATATTTTCTACTTCATGTGTGTAATTCATTTTAATCCTCCTTAAAGGTTTATAAATAAAATTTTTTGCCAATACATTTATTATACAATTTTTTACAATAATTGTCCATACTTTTTTTAAAAAAATTATAACAATTATTTATTTATTCCTGTGGTAGTAATTATATATATTTTCTGCTGTTTTTAAATTTACATACGTTGCCAGCTGATTTTTATCTGCATTTTTTATATCTTCATATGTTTTGAAAACTTTAAGCAGTTTGTTTCTTGTAGAAGGACCAACACCGGGAATGTTTAACAAATCAGACTGAACAGTTGTTTTTGTTCGCACAGAATGATGATAATTTACTGCTTCGTTATGGGTTTCGTCCTGCATTGAAGAAACAAGATTAAACAAAGCTCTGTGTTTAAAAGCACCGTATTCGCGGAAATCCGATGTAATATCTCTTGTGCGGTGTTTATTGTCTTTTACAAGTCCGAAAACAGCAATGGAATGGATATCAGCTGCTTCACAGGCTCTTAATCCGGACTTAACATGGTTCATTCCGCCGTCTACAAAAATCAAATCAGGCAAATTATAGAATCTAAGCTTGTCTTCATCAATTTCGTCATTCTCCAGTTTTTCCTTTTCTTCAAGATGACGAAGCAAGCGCCGTAAAATTACCTCATACATACATTCGTAGTCGTCCTGACCTTCGGTGTACTTAATTTTAAATTTACGGTATTCGCTTTTGGCGGGTTTTCCATCAATAAAAACAGTCATAAAACCTACAATATCAGCTCCGGAAGTGTTGGATATATCGTAAACTTCAATTCTTTCCGGAGTACGTTCAAGATTAAGCAGATTTTTCATTTCTTCCAGTGCATTGGCATATTTATTTGAAATTTTCTGCTTTAATCCTTCCTGAGCATTTTTCCATGCCAAATCAACAAGTTCTTTTTTTCTGCCTATTTTTGGAACAGAAAGCTCAACCTTACTTCCTCTTACCTTCAGCAGAAATTCTTCCAACAACTCTGATTCTTCGGTATAAAAGGGAAGAAGTATTTCCTTTGGAATTAAATCCATAGAATGATAAAACTGCTTTAAAACCTGATTTAACGTTGTTTCTTTCGATTCGCTTAAATCAAAATATAAATTTTTGCTTCCAAGCAGTTTTCCGTTTCGTATAAACATAATATTAACTGAATAATATTTTTCTCCCTCATACAAGCCAATTACATCATAGCTTGCATCTCCGGGAACGGAAATTTTCTGTTTTTCAAGAATATGGTCAATGTGGTCAAGCTTGTTTTTTATCTCTCCGGCTTTTTCAAATTCCAGCTTGTCGGAATATTCATACATTTTTTTTGTAAGCTCCGAAATGATTTTTTTTGATTTGCCCTCAAGAAATTCTATTACATCATTAATTTTTTCTCTGTATTCAAACTGAGAAATATATCTTACACAAGGTGCGGAACACTGTTTTATATGATAATTAAGGCATTCTCTGTTTGCTTTTTTGCTCAAGTCCTTGTTACAGCTTCTTATTTCAAAGATTTTTCTCAATAAATCTATTGTTTGCTTTACTGAATATGAGCTGGTATATGGCCCGAAATATTTTGCGGATTTGTCGTCTGTTTTTCTGGAAAGTAAAATCCTTGGAAAATCTTCGTTAACAGTTATCTTGATATACGGGTAAGTTTTATCATCCTTTAAAAGAATGTTGTATTTTGGCGAATATTTTTTTATAAGATTGCATTCCAAAATCAGCGCTTCCACTTCGCTGTCGGTAACAATCCAGTTTAAATCGTCAATATTTTCAACCATTTTAAGAACCTTGTTGCTGTGGTTTTTGCTTTTCATAAAATACTGACGCACTCTGTTTTTAAGAATTTTTGCTTTTCCTACATAGATAATATTACCCAGATTATCCTTCATAAGATAAACTCCGGGCTTGGAGGGGAGCATTTTTAATTTTTCATCTATTACTTTATTCATTATACCCTCCTTAGGTATCTATTCCTGCCTTGTGAGCTTGTGAATGCTGATGTTTTCTTTTAATTCTATACATTTTACCGTCTTTTATAAGCTTTGCACCGGTTTGGTGATAAGTGAAAGGTACGCCTTTTTTTACACACTGATTTCTTATATCAAGAACCCAATCATAATTGCACGGACGGGCGTTGATGCCGGATTCTCCACCAACACTGACTTCAGAAATGTCATTAGATAAATATTTTTCTATATTGATTTTTTCAAGCATTGGTGCAATAATTATTATTTTATTTTTTATTGGAGTATTGCAAAAATAGGGAAGTCTGTAATCTGCCATTTTTTGGTTTTCAACAGTACATCCAACGGCAACGTGATTAAAGTTATCATTCCAGTCGGGCGGAATAATATCCATAAATCTGTCAATTCTCTTGGTAATAAAAAAGAAACGTAAGTCCTGTCTTTCGGAAATCATTTTCCAACATTCCTCACGCCAGTTATCCGCTTCTTTAAGCAAAAAATCCGAGGTGAAACAGGTTGAAACTGTTTCACCTGACGGAATTTTATATTCTTTTTTTCTGTTTTTCTTGACAGGTAAATCAAAATTTGATGTTTTTGATATAATTCTGCTGTCTATTTCATAAAGAGAATCACGTCTGTACACATAGCAGTTTTCACAACCGGGACTGATTTTAAAGCATCCGTGCCACGGATTCCATGAAACTGACATTATTATTCGTCAAAGAATTTTGCGTGAATTGCTTTAACAGCACGTTCAGCATTTTCTTCATCAATAAGTACGCTTACTTTAATTTCTGATGTAGAAATCATATTTATGTTAATCTGAGCTTCATAAAGTGCTTCAAACATTTTAGCAGCAACTCCGGGATTGGAAGCCATACCTGCACCAACAATTGAAACTTTTGAAACTTTATCGCTGTATTTGATTTCTGTTGCTTCAAGTACTTCCAGATTATCATTCAGAATCTTAAGTGTATCATCCAGATGATCAGCAGGAACAGTGAAGGAAATATCCTTTGTGTTTTCTCTTCCGATTGATTGAAGAATAACATCAACATTTATCTGACCTTTTGCAAGCAATGCGAATAGTTTGTATGCTTTTCCTGGTTTATCAGCAATACCTACTACTGAAATTCTTGCAACATTATTATCTCTTGCTACACCTCTAACTAACATCTTTTCCACAAGACCAACCTCCTTAACTTTGGTTCCTTCTATTTTTTCAAAGCTTGATTTAACTTCTAAATCAACATTATATTTTTTTGCAAGTTCAACTGAACGGTTATGTAATACATTTGCACCAAGCGATGCAAGCTCAAGCATTTCGTCATATGAAACATCTTTAAGCTTTAAAGCATTTTTTATAATTCTTGGGTCAGCGGTATAAACACCGTCAACATCTGTATAAATTTCACATATATCTGCGTGAAGAGCAGCGGCAAGAGCAACTGCTGTGGTATCAGAACCACCTCTGCCAAGAGTAGTAATATCATTGTATCTGTTAATACCCTGGAAACCGGCAACTATTACTATTTTCTTTTTGTCAAGTTCAGAATTGATTCTCTGAGTATCAATTTTTTTGATTCTTGCAGCCATATTGTTGCTGTCGGTCTGAATTCCTACCTGCCATCCGGTTAAGGAAATAACAGGATATCCAAGCTTTTCAAGAGCCATGGAAAGCAGGGAAATAGTAATCTGCTCACCGGTGGATAGTAATACATCCATTTCTCTTTTTGAAGGATTTGTATTGATTTCTTTTGCTTTTTCTATTAAATCATCAGTTGTATCTCCCTGAGCAGAAACAACTACAACAACCTGATCGGTTTTTTTATAAGCATCAATTATCCTTCCTGCAACATTAAATATTTTATCTGCATCTGCAACGGAGCTTCCTCCGAATTTTTGAACAATAACACCCATATTTATTGCTCCTTTCTATCTTAATATTTTAATTTTTTTGACAACCGGTAAATCGGAAAGTTTTGATTCAAGCTCCGAAACGGTAAGTTCATTTGTTATAACAGCAATTTCATTATCCTTTATACTAATATATTCGGGATTTACAAATAAGTTTTCAGTTTTTGTTTTTATTTCAGCAACATTTCCGCTTAAAATAACCATAAACGCTTCTTTGTTTTCTTCATACGGTCTCATAAAATCTGCTTCAAGCGGTTCGAAAATGCAACCGTTGTTTGTTCCGGAAAGTTTAAAGCAATCTATAATATCAGCAACAACAGCACTTGCTGTTGGAAGCTTTCCGGCACCTCTGCCGTAGAACATTAAGTCCTGAACCATATTACCCTTAACCATTATTCCATTGTAAACATCATCAATAACGGCGATAGGACAATCGTTTCCTACAATTGCAGGCTGAACAGATGAGTATAATTTGTTGTTTTCTATTTTGAATGTAGCAATAAGTTTAATAACTGAATTGATTTTTTCTGCATATTTTACATCATCAGAAGTAATTTTTGAAATTCCTATTGTTTTTATCTGATTGTAATCTACAGTTTGTCCACTTGAAAGGGAAGCCAGAATTGCAATTTTTCTGCATGCATCATATCCTTCAACATCGGCAGTAGGATCTTTTTCGGCATAGCCTTTTTCCTGTGCGTCTTTAAGAGCATCGTCAAAGGATTTTCCGTTTTTGAACATTTGAGAAAGGATGTAATTGGTGGTTCCGTTAACTATTCCGTCAATTTCAGTAACAACATTACCCGCAATACAATTCATTAAAGGACGGATAATCGGAATACCGCCTCCAACACTTGCTTCGAACATATAGTTAACATTTTTTTCCTGAGCTATTTTTAAAAGCTCAGCTCCATGAGTTGCAACAAGCTCTTTATTTGATGTAACGACACTTTTACCGCTTAAAAGCAATTGCTTTGTAAAATTATAAGCAGGATTAAGCCCGCCCATAGCTTCTGCAACAACATCTATTTCATCATCATTTAAAATCTTATTAAAATCGTTGGTTACAAGGTCTGCATACGGATCGTTACTGAAATCTCTGATATCAAGAATGTATTTTACATCTATTTCTTCATTGAGAGTTTTTGTTATTGTATCTTTGTTGTCGTGTAAAATTTCAACAACACCTGATCCGACAACACCATATCCCATAACTGCAACTTTTCCCATTTTTTTCATCCTCTCAAGTATAATGAGTAATTTAATCACATTATTGTATCATATAACACATTTTTGTTCAAGTTCTTAATTTTTTCTAAAACAAATGGTATGCTTTAAATTTCTTTTGTTTTCTTTGATTTTCGTCAATTTATTAATTTATTGTAAAAATATTAATAAAAGTATTGAACTCTTGGAAAAAAATTGTTATAATAAAAGCAACAAAAAATAAAAAAAGAGGATGCGATCAATTTGAAATATGCAGTAATACTTGGCGATGGTATGGCTGATTTACCAATAGAAGCAATAAACAATAAAACTCCGCTGGAAGCAGCGTTAAAACCCAACATTGATAAGCTTGCAAAATACGGTACTGTTGGAATGATGAGAACAGTGTATGAAGGTCTTGCGCCCGGCAGCGATGTTGCAAATTTATGTGTAATGGGATTCAATCCCAAAGAAAATTACAGCGGACGTTCTCCGCTGGAAGCAGCAAGCATTGGTGTAGAGCTCACAGAAACTGACATTACGTACAGAACAAATCTTGTAACACTGTCTGACGAGCCTGATTACGAAAACAAAACTCTTGTAGACTACAGCGCAGGAGAAATTTCAACACAGGAAGCAAATGAAATTATAAAAACAGTTAACGAAAAGCTGGGAAGCGAATTTTATAATTTTTATACCAGTACCAGTTACAGACATCTTCTCGTAAGAAAAGATATGAAAAAAGCAGGAAAACTTACTCCGCCTCATGACATATCTGATAAAATAGTAGGGGAATATCTTCCGGAAGATGCTTATCTTAAGGAATTAATGATAAAAAGCTATGATATTCTTAAAGATCATCCTGTAAATAAAAAAAGAATTTCAGAGGGGAAAAATCCTGCAAATTCAATATGGTTCTGGGGTGAAGGAACGAAACCCGGTCTTGATTTGTTTAAAAATGTTTACGGACTTGATGCTTCGGTTATTTCTGCGGTTGACCTGATAAAAGGAATTGCAAAACTGACAAATATGAACGTTCTGGAAGTTGAAAATGCAACAGGAACTGTTCACACCAATTTTGACGGAAAAGCAAAGGCTGCAATTGAAGCTTTCAAAAACGGCAGTGAATATGTCTATATACATATGGAAGCTCCGGATGAGAGCGGCCATCAGGGAAGCCTAGAAGATAAAATAAAATCAATAGAGCTTATTGATGAAAAAGTTGTTGGGCCTGTTTATGAACATCTTAAATCCTGCGGGGAAGATTTTACAATTCTTGTATTGCCGGATCATCCTACTCCTGTTTCGCTTAAAACTCACACATCTGAACCAATTCCGTTTTTGGTATACAGAAGCAGCGATACTGAAATAAAGGATGAAAATGCAGTTTATACAGAAAATTATGCAAAATCCACACATCTTTATCTTGAAGAGGGACATACTCTTTTAAGAAAGGTTATGAACGGTGAAATATGAACTTTGACTACGAAAAACAAAAGAAATTCTTAGTAACAACGGGGCTTGTTTTGGCTTTTGGATGTATTGCGTATCTGCTTATTTATAAATTTGCATCTTATGTTGTTCCATTTGTTCTGGCATTGATTTTTGCGGCGTTTTTAAGTCCTGCGGTTAATTTAATTGAAAACAAATTAAAAATTAACAGAAAGATTATCAGCCTTCTTATGATTATTTTAACGTTTTTAATTATAGGAAGTATAGTTTATTTTATTGCGATAGAAATATATGATTTGTGTGTAGAATATATTTCGGTATTTATGGACAACGCTTCGGATTATACAGATAAAATTTCAGGAATAACAATAATATCGGATTATTTGACAAAGATGCTGCGTACTGAAATAAATATCTTTGAAATGCTTAAAAATGTTGCTTTATCATTTTCGGAAAACATAGTAGGCATTGCGACCGGTATTGCCAAAAAATTACCGCAATTATTTGTTGCCTCAATAGTTTTTATACTTGCAACTTATTTTATGGTTGCCGATAAAGACAGAATCTTAACGCTTTTATTTAATAAGAAAAACGAAAAAGTGCAGTTAACTGTTGATAAAGTAAAGAAGCTGTTTAAAAACTCAATATTAAAATATATAAAAGCACAGGCAACTATTTTATGCATAACTTTTTGTGAATTGCTGCTGGGCTTTTCTATAATGAAGTTTTTAAATATAATTACAATTGACCATATTTTTATTATAGCACTGGGCATAGCTTCGCTTGACGCTTTGCCTGTGTTCGGAACAGGAACAATTCTTATTCCATGGTCTTTGTTCAGCTTGCTTGCAGGCGATTTCAGAATGGCTATTGCACTTATCCTTATGTATGTTATTTGCCTTGTAGTAAGACAGTTGATTGAGCCCAAAATTGTAAGTCAGAATTTAGGAATACATCCGCTTATAACACTGGTTTGTATGTATGTTGGCTTGAAAACGATCGGAATATTAGGTATGATTTCATTTCCGATACTGGCTGTTTTTGTGATTAATTTTTACAAAATTTTTCAGGAATTAAAATCCGAATCAAAGCAATAATATAAATGCAGCATATGCTTTTATTAAACATCTCTGACAGTGATTAAATTAGTTAAAATTTTAGAGGTGATTTATATGAGCAGAAAATCCAAAATGAGTGAAGCTTTGAAATACGAAATTGCAAAAGAGCTTGGTGTTCTTGATGTTGTTGCAAAAAACGGATGGGGAGATGTTTCCAGCCGTGACTGTGGAAATATGGTAACCAAAGCTATTGAAATTGCGGAAAAAAGTGTTGCAAAATAAAGAAAATCCTCTGTTTTGTGTATGCAATTCAGAGGATTTTTCATTAAAATTTATATATGTTTTTTTCTTCTTCTTTATTTATATTTCCGTCAATAGGAAGCACAATGCTTGCTTCTGTGCCTTCTCCAAACTCACTTTCAATAAAAATTTCTCCGCCGAAATGATTGATTATTTCTTTGGCTATTGCAAGTCCAAGTCCGGTTCCGCCCTCGCTTCTTGAACGAGCTTTATCAACTCTGTAAAAACGTTCAAATATACGTTCAAGATCTTTTTTTGGAATACCGATACCGGAATCTTTTACTTTTATCGTCACAATATCATTTATTGAATGTGCTGTAATTTTTATTTCTCCGCCATCCGGAGTATATTTTATAGCATTTGAAACAAGATTGATAAGAACCTGACCAAGCTTATCTTTATCCATATAAATAGGCGGAATTTCATTAAGTGTTTTAAATGTCATATTGTGATTATGCTTTTCAGCCTCAAAAGCCAAACTGTTTACAACATCACTTATAGCCTCAGCAACATCAAAATATTCTCTGTTTTCTTTAATCATATTACTGTCAAGCCTTGAAAGAGTAAGCAAGTCCTGAACAAGTCTTGTCATTCTGTCGGTTTCCTTGTCTACAACAGACAGGAAACTCTTGCGCATTGAATTATCTAAATCGGGAGTTTCAATCATAGTTTCAACATAGCTTTTTACAGTTGTAATAGGTGTTTTCAATTCGTGAGAAACGTTGGCTACAAATTCTCTTCTTGAACGTTCAATGTTTTCCTGCTTTGTTATATCCTGAATAACTACCATTATACCACCGTGATTATCGTTTCCAAGCTTTAGAGTGCTGAAGTAGAATTTCAACGCAATATCATTAACAGTTTTTATTCTTTCTTCTCTTTTGTCTGTGTAAAGATAAATATAATCTCCCATATATAAATCTTCAAAATATTCCGCAAAGAACTCATCAAACTGTATGGACGATTCGTCTCTTATACCAAGAAAATTCTTGGCAGCAGGATTGATAACAAGAATTTTGCCGTTGTGGTCAAAAGCTATTATACCGTCACTCATATATTTCATAACAGTTTCAAGCTTATTTTTTTCAAATTCTATTTCTCCCAATGTAGACTGAAGTGTTTCTGACATATATTTGAAAGTATTTGAAAGTATACCCAATTCGTCATTTTCTTCTACAGTTGGAAATTTTTCAAAATTACCTTTAGCAAGTTTTTCTGCTTTTGAGGTAAGTTCCAGAATGGGAGTTGTTATTGTTTTTGATAACAGATAAGCTATAAGCATAACAGTTATAAGCCCGAAAACCAAAGCCTGTAAAAGAATTTTTATAAGATTGAAAATGAAATCGTTCATTTCAACTTTTGTATCGTGAATGTATACAATGTAAGAGGGAGGATTGGTTTGGGGCAGGGGAACTGCATATTCCATAAATTCGCCTGATGATTTTACTTCGTTTCCCATTTTGCCGGTAAGTGCACTTAAAATATTGGGAGTTTTTGTTATTGTTTCTCCGTATAAAGGATCTGTTCCGGTGAGATATTCTGCGGTTTTGCCGTCAAGAACATAATAATTACGATAAGAGTCTATTCCTATTACGCCTGAATAAACATCAAGAATCATATTTATATCGTTTACCGCATTTTCGGATTTTGAAGCTTCTTCCAATTGTTTTATAACGTCCTGATTAAAGGTGTTTTCCATCTGACTTTTAAAATCATCATGGTAGAAATTTGTAATTGCGCTAAACAAAAAAGTACCCAAAACTAGCATAATAGCAAGTATTATGAGTACAAAAATCAATACTAACTTTTGCTGGATACTTTTAAGCATGATAAAACCTCTCGTTTTTTATTTGGAATTTGAAAAATAATATCCTAAACCTCTTTTTGTAACAATATAAGTAGGTTCCGAAGAATTATCTTCAATTTTTTCACGCAAACGACGAACTGTAACGTCTACTGTTCTTACATCGCCAACATATTCAAAATCCCACACCTGCTTAAGCAAAGCTTCTCTGGAGAATATTTTTTCAGGCTGTTCTGCGAGGAATCTTAATAATTCAAATTCTCTTCTTGTAAGATCAATAAGCTGATCATCTTTTGTTACTTCATATCTTTCGCTGTTAATTATCAATCTGCCGATTTTTAGTATGTTGGAATTTTCAACCGCTTTTTCGGCACTGTTTTCTGAAGAACTTCTTCTTAAGTTTGCTTTAATTCTTGCAAGAAGCTCTCTTACGCTGTAAGGCTTTGTGATGTAATCGTCAGCACCAAGTTCCAAACCGAGAACTTTATCAATTTCGTCTTCTCTTGCAGTTACCATAATTATAGGTGTTTGTTTGTGAACACGAATTTCCTTCAATACATTAAAACCATCCATTTTAGGCAGCATAACATCAAGAAGAATAAGGTCAAACTCGTTGTTAAGAGCCAGATTAAGACCTTGCTCGCCGTCAAAAGCCTGCATTGTTTTAAAACCTTCTTTTTCAAGGTTAAACTTCAATATATCAGAAATCGGTTTTTCATCTTCAACTATTAAAATAATTTTTTCACTCATTTTTTCCACTCCTTTTTATTGTTTCAAGATAGATAAGAAGCACAGAAATATCGGCTGGAGAAACTCCTGAAATTCTTGATGCCTGTCCTATAGAGGCAGGTTTTATACTGCTTAATTTCTGTCTTGCTTCAATTCTTAACCCGCTGATAAGATTATAATCAATGTCATCGGGAAGTAATCTTTTTTCCATTTTTTTAAATTGCTCTGCCTGCGCAAGCTGTTTTTTTATATATCCTTCGTATTTTATCTGAATCTCTGCTTCTTCCCAGACACTTCTTTCGAGTTCCGGTCGTTTTTCATCAATTGGTGTCAGCTTTTCGTAGGTCAGCTCCGGACGGCGTATTAAATCAGCAAGCTTAATACCTGTCGATAAATTAGAACTTTTATATTCATCAAGCAGATTATTTACCTTTTCGGAAGGCGAAATAACTGTTTTGCTTATTCTTTCTACTTCTTTTTCAATCAGAGCTTTCTTTTCTAAAAATTCATCGTACCGTTTTTGCGATATCAAACCTATTTTATATCCATATTCAGTCAGTCGCAAATCCGCATTATCCTGTCTTAATAACAATCTGTACTCGGAACGTGCAGTCATCATTCTGTACGGTTCCAAAGTTCCTTTTGTAACAAGGTCGTCTATCAGTGTACCAATATATGAATTATCTCTTGTAAGAATAAACGGCTCGCATTTTTTGATTTTTAATGCGGCATTTATTCCTGCAATAAGCCCCTGAGCACCTGCTTCTTCATATCCGGAAGTTCCGTTGAACTGCCCTGCACCGTATAATCCGCTTATTTTTTTAAATTCAAGGGTAGGGAACAGCTCTAACGGGTTTACAAGATCGTATTCAATAGCGTAAGCACTTCTTGTAAACACAACATTTTCAAGACCCTTTATTGTACGGTACATTTTTATCTGTACATCCTCAGGCAAAGAAGAAGACATTCCCTGAACATACATTTCTTCAGTATTTTCACCCATAGGCTCTATAAAAACCTGATGTCTTTCTTTATCTTTGAATCTTACTACCTTATCTTCAATAGACGGACAGTATCTCGGCCCTGTGCCTTTGATATTTCCACTGTAAAGAGGGGAGCGATGAAGATTTTCACGAATTACTCTGTGTGTTTCTTCATTTGTATAAGTAAGATAGCAGGAAACTTTATTTTCTCCTATATATTTATTGGTAAAAGAAAACGGATAAATTATATCATCACCGGTTTGCTCTTCCATCTGAGAAAAATCAATACTACTTTTTAAAACTCTTGCAGGAGTACCGGTTTTAAAGCGTAAAAGCTCAATTCCCTGATCAATTAAACACTGTGAAAGCTTTGTTGCTGCAAACATACCGTCAGGCCCGCTTTCCCGCTCGTAATCACCTATAATAATTCTGCTTTTAAGGTAAGTTCCTGTGGCGATAATTGCAGCATTGCAAAGGTATTTAGCCTGAGTATCCGTAATAACTGCAGTTACTTTTCCGTCTTCAAATTCAATATCTGTTATTTCACCCTGACGTATATACAGGTTTGGAGTTGTTTCCAGAACCTGTTTCATACACTCCTGATAAGCACGTCTGTCAGACTGAACTCTCAGAGAATGTACTGCAGGACCTTTTCCTAAATTAAGCATTCTGGACTGAAGAAAAGTTTTGTCGGCATTTTTACCCATTTCTCCGCCCAAAGCATCAATTTCTCTTACAAGATGACCTTTTGCAGTGCCTCCGATATTAGGATTACAAGGCATATTTGCAACGGCATCCAAATTAATTGAAAACATATATGTTTTCATTCCAAGACGTGCGGCCGCAAGAGCTGCTTCGCATCCTGCGTGACCTCCGCCTATAACAACAACATCGCAATTATCAGCAATATATTCCACTAAAAAGACTCCTAATTATAAATTTTCGTTATTCTTTCTGAATGCAACACTGCCTGATCGTTTTACAAAATCAAGCATATACAGCGATTTTCCGGTTCCCATTGCAACACAGGCAGTGGGATTTTCCGCAACGTAACATCTTATACCGGTTTTTGCAGTTATAAGCTTGTCTATACCATTTAATAAAGCACCGCCACCGGTAAGAATTATTCCGTTGCTTGCGATATCACCAACCAATTCCGGCGGTGTTCTTTCAATAACGTTTGTAATGGCATCGCCAATAGTACAAGCAGTTTCTACAAGTGCTTCCATTAATTCTGAAGCTCTGATTGTAGCCATTTTAGGCATACCGTTTACTAAATTTCTGCCCTTAAACTCGTATTCAACATCCTGTTCTCTGGGCATAGGGAACACCCATCCGATGGAAGTTTTCATATCTTCGGCAGTTCTTTCACCTATCAAAAGATTGTATTTTTTCTTTATAAATTTAATTATAGCTTCATCAAATTTATCTCCGGCAATTTTAAGAGAAGCACTTGCAACAACACCGCCAAATGAAATTGCGGCAATATCTGTTGTTCCTCCGCCGATATCAACAATCATATTTCCCTCAGCCTGAGAAATATCAACCCCGGCACCGATAGCAGCTGCAATCGGTTCTTCTATTACATATGCTTTTCCTGCACCTGACTGTAAGGCAACATTAATTACTGCTCTTTCTTCAACTTCGGTAACACCGCTTGGAACACAAATTACAATGTTTGGTTTAAGCAGGGAAGAGAAGTTTATTTTTCTTAAGAAACATTTAAGCATTTTTTCGGTTGATTCATAATCGGAAATTACACCGTCCCGTAACGGCCTTACAGCAACAATATTTGACGGAGTTCTTCCAATCATACGCTGTGCATCTGTACCTACGGCGTGAACCCTGCCGGTATCTTTGTCCAATGCAATTACAGAAGGTTCGGAAAGAACAATGCCCTGATCCTTAACGTAAATAAGAACAGTAGCGGTTCCAAGATCAATTCCGATATCCTGTCTCATACCAAGCATATTAAAAATATTTATTTTATCAAGAAAACTTGTTAACTTGTTATTCATCACAAAATTACTCCTATAGATTAAAAATGTTTATACAAAACACCATATCAACTTAAATTATACAATATTTATGTATATTTGTCAAATAATTTTATTATAATTTTATATCCGGAAAATTTTTGTTGACTAATGTTATTTACTATTATATAATTAATTATTAAAGGAGTGAATTTACCCTATGAATAATTCAAGCAAGAATAGTACTAATTTTCTTCTTGGAGCTGCAATTATTGCCTTTTCACACGTTTTTGTTAAAATAATCGGAATGCTTTTCAGATTACCTCTTGCTAACATAATAGGAACGCAGGGCATTGCTGTATATCAAACTGCGTACAGCATTTATACTGTATTTTTTGTAATTGCAACTGCCGGATTACCGGTTGCAATATCTAAAATGATTTCTGAAAGGCGTGCGTCAGGGAATTTAAAAGAAGTAAAAAAAATATATACTATATCTTTAAAAGTATTATTAGTTATTGGCATTGCAGGAACTGTAATTCTTATATCAGGGGCAAAATTGTTCAGTAACAGCTTTGGATACGCAAATTATTATCCCGCAATAATCTGTCTTGCACCAAGTTTGTTTTTTGTTTCTGTATCTTCTGTGTACAGAGGGTATTATCAGGGAATGCAAAATATGATTCCTACCGCAGTAAGTGAATTATTTGAAGCTTTATTCAAGCTTATATGCGGATTATCTTTCGCTGTATTACTTGTGCCTTACGGTTATGTAATAGCTGCATCGGGAGGTATTCTCGGTGTTACAACGGGTGCGTGTATCAGCGCAATTTTTCTTATAATTTATCACAGAATAAACAATAAAAAAGAAAATAACAAATTAATAATTTTAAACAGCGAAAGAAATTCTATTATAAAGGAACTTGTTAAAATTGCGGTACCAATAACACTCGGCTCGTGCGTTTTTTCAATGACTTCAGTCATCGATACCGCAATGGTTTTAAGAAGATTGCAGTCAATAGGGTATATGCAGGAAGAAACAGAAATAATGTTCGGATATTATTCGGGTTATGCAATTACCTTGTTTAATCTGCCTGCAAGTGTAATTGTCGGACTCAGTATAAGCATTGTTCCTGCAATTACCAATGCATTGGTAAACAAGCAAAAAGAAACAGCAGGAAAAATAATAGCAACAGGAATAAGATTTACATGGCAGCTTGCTTTTCCTGCAGGAATCGGTATGGCTGTTATGGCAAAGCCGATTCTTAAGCTTTTATATCCTAATGCAGATTTCGTTATGCCTATGCATAGTGATTTGCCTAAAAATCCGTTAATCCGTTTGATTTGTAATAACACAGATGCAACAAAATTACTTACTTTACTTGGTCTTGCAATCAGCCTTGTGTGTTTAACAATGGTAACAAATGCTATTTTACAGGCGCTGGATAATGAATGGAAACCTGTTAAAAATATGTTTATAGGCGGAATTATAAAAATTATTTGTAACTATATTTTAATTGGTATTCCGGAAATAAACATTATGGGTGCTCCTATAAGCACCACGTTATGTTATCTGACAATTACAGGTCTAAATCTGTATTCCATAAATAAAAAAATCAATGTGAACTATGATAAAATGGCTGCATTTGTTAAACCTGCAATATCAGTTATAATCATGTCAGTCGGTTCTGTATATCTGTATAGTTTTACAAGTGTAAAGTATGGAAACTTTACAAGTACGGTTATATCAGTTGGCACAGCAGTTATACTATATTTGGTAACAATGCTGTTATTAAAAGGATTTAAAAGGGAAGACATCGAAATGCTTCCAAAAAGCAAAATAATTACAAAAATATTCGGGAGATGTTTAAGTTGATTACTAAAGAAAATTACAGTTTTGATGATTTACTTAATATCATAGCTGAACTTCGCGGAGAAAATGGTTGTGACTGGGATAAAGCTCAAACTCATGAATCAATTAATAAATACCTTATTGAAGAATGCTATGAATACATTGAAGCCGTTGAGCAGAAAGATTTTGAAAAACAAGCTGATGAATTAGGTGATGTTTTGTTACAGATTATTCTGAACGCCCAGATTGGTCGTGAAGAAGGAAGCTACGATATAAATGATGTAATTAACTGTGTTTCTAAAAAAATGATTTACAGACATCCACACGTTTTTTCTGATACAAAGGTTGATTCAGTTGATGAAATTCTATCCAATTGGGAGGAGCTTAAAAAGAAAGAACAAGGAGCAAAAAACGATAAAGAAACAGTTGAAAAAATATCAAAAGCATTACCGGTAATATTAAGAGCTCAGAAAATAATAAAAAAATTAAATAAACAAGGAAAGAAAAATTTAATTGCAGAAGATGATAATTTAAAAAATATAATTATAAACAGCAACAATCCGCAGGAAAAAATAACAGAACTTTTTCTGCAATTAGTAAGTTTATCAATTGATTATGATATTTTACCGGAAATAGAAATCAATAATTTGCTTGATAGTATCATTGAAAAGCTCTAAAAATCAAGGGGGAATAAAGTATTTTAACATTATTCTCCCTTCTTGAAATTCTATATATTTTTATACAAAATAAAAATTTTGTATAAAATGGGGAAGTTTTAAAAATAAAAATAATATATATGAAAAAGCTCCTTAATACTGATATTATGGAGCTTTTAATATTAGAAATGTTTATATTTCCGGAATACCAATTAAAATATAGTTACAAATAATTTTTATAATTCCGCCTATAAACATATTTTTAACAGGTTTCCATTTATATTTTATTAAAATATGTGGTTTTTAATTTTTTCTTTATCATTACAAAGCATATTAAATCAATAGCAGCTGTTACAAACCAGCTAACCGGATAAGATGTGTATAGCGTTGTTAAAGACGGATCCCATACAAAAATTGTATACAGCCATACAATTCTGATTCCGCAAACACCAAGTATAGAAATTATCATTGGTAAAATTGAATTTCCCAAACCTCTTATTCCGCCAACTAAAACCTCCATAATTCCGCAAATAAAATATGTAGGAGCAATAATTTTAGTTCTTAGCATTCCTAATTTAATAACATCCGGATCACTGTTATAAATTTTAATCAGAGATGACGAAAATATAAGAGCTAAAATTCCAAGTGCTAAACCTATAACTACAACCATAGCTACACAAGTAAGCATACCTTGCGTAATTCTTTTTTCTTCTTTAGCACCGAAATTCTGACCTATAAAAGTAAGTGCAGACTGATATATACAGTTCATAGCAACATAAATAAATCCTTCTATATTTGCCGCGGCCGCATTTCCTGCCATTGTGTCTGAACCAAAAGAATTTATTGATGACTGAATCAAAACATTGGAAATTGAAAATATTGAACCTTGAATTCCCGCCGGTAAGCCAATTATAATCATTTTTTTCAATTCAACTCTGTGAATCTTTAGTTTTTTCAGTTCAAGTTTATAAAATCCGTCAGATTTCATTAAACAATTCACAACAAAACAAGCTGAAATAGCCTGTGCAATTATTGTTGCAAGTGCAACTCCTGCAACTCCCATCTTAAATAAAATTACGAAAAACAGATTTAAAACAACATTTACAATACCCGAAACTGCAAGGAAATATAACGGTCTTTTTGTATCACCAAGAGCTCTTAATACCGCACTTCCAAAGTTATACAGCATAAAAAACGGCATTCCGCAAAAATAAATTCTCATATATAAAGCCGCCTGCGGCAAAACGTCAAAAGGACTACCCATTAATTTTAAAACGGCAGGAGCAATAATAATGCCAATAGCACCAATAACTATACCGCCAATCACGCTGATTGTTACAGCAGTATGCAAAACTCTGCTTACACCGTTATAATTTTTTCCACCGTAATAATTAGATGCAACAACGCTTACACCCAATGAAAGTCCCATAAAAAGACCTGTAATAAGATTAATAAGGGATCCGGTAGAACCAACTGCCGCAAGAGCTGTAATTCCCGAAAAATTTCCTACAACCACTATATCTGCTGCATTGTAAAGCAGTTGCAGTATACCAGAAAGAATAAGTGGTATTGTAAAAGTAAGCAGTTGTTTAAAAATAGGACCTTTTGTCATATCAAGCTCATATTTTTTTGTTGCCATTTTGGATTGCACTCCCCTTTTATTGTTAAAATTTATATCCAAACGCACAATAACGGATGCCGACTTCCCTGTCGTCATCCGTTTTGATATTTTTACAGTTTCAAAACAGCCATAAAAGCTTCCTGAGGAACTTCTACTGAGCCTACCTGCCTCATACGCTTTTTACCTTCTTTTTGTTTTTCAAGAAGTTTTTTCTTTCTTGTAATGTCACCGCCGTAACATTTAGCCAAAACGTCTTTACGCATGGCTTTTACGGTTTCTCTGGCAATTACTTTATTACCAATAGCAGCCTGAATAGGAATTTCAAAAAGCTGTCTCGGAATGGATTCTTTAAGCTTTTCAGCCATTTTACGACCTCTTGCATATGCGTTATCCTGATGCACAATAAATGAAAGAGCATCTACGATATCTCCGTTAAGCAAAATATCAAGCTTTACAAGATTTGAACGTTTATACCCTGCAAGCTCATAATCAAACGAAGCGTATCCCTTTGTTTTTGATTTCAAAGCATCAAAAAAGTCATACACAATTTCATTAAGAGGCATTTCATAATGAATCTGAGTTCTTGTTTCGTCAAGATATTTCATATCAATGAAAGTACCACGGCGTTCCTGGCATAGTTCCATTACGTTACCTACGAAATCAGTAGGAGTCATAATAACAGCTTTTACAATAGGCTCTTCCATATAATCAATCTCAGCAGGAGTTGGAAGATTTGACGGATTATCAATCTGAATCATTTCACCGTCTGTTTTCATTACTTTGTAAATAACGCTTGGTGCGGTTGTAACAATATCAAGATTGTATTCACGTTCGATTCTTTCCTGAATAATTTCCATGTGCAGAAGTCCAAGAAAACCGCATCTGAACCCAAATCCCAATGCTATTGAAGATTCTGCTTCAAATATAAGAGCGGCATCATTTAGCTGTAATTTTTCAAGTGCATCTCTTAAATCGTTATACTTTGCACCGTCAGCAGGATAAATTCCGCTGAAAACCATAGGAAGAACTTTTTTGTAACCGGGCAAAGCAACAGGCGCAGGATTATTTGCATCCGTTATTGTATCACCAACCTGAGTATCCTTAACATTTTTAATGCTTGCCGCAATAAAACCAACTTCACCGGCAGACAGCTTATCTGAATTAATCATTCCTGCCGGTTTCAGGTATCCGACTTCGGTTACAAGAAATTCCTTGTTGGTATTCATCATTTTTATTGTTGTTCCGGGCTTTACTTCACCGTCAAAGATTCTTACATAAACAATTACACCTTTATAGGCATCATAGTAAGAATCAAAAATCAGTGCTTTTAGCGGACTTTCAATATTACCGCAAGGAGACGGAACATTTGCAACAATCTGCTCTAAAACTTCCTCAATTCCCTGCCCTAATTTGGCCGAAATCAATGGAGCGTTTGAAGCTTCAATTCCAATAATATCTTCAATTTCAGACTTTACAAAATCAGGACGGGCACTTGGTAAGTCAATTTTATTTATTATAGGCACAATTTCAAGATCGTGCTCTATTGCAAGATAGGTATTTGCTAAAGTCTGCGCCTCAATCCCCTGCGCAGCATCTACAACCAGTAACGCTCCCTCACAAGCGGCAAGGCTTCTTGAAACTTCATAATTAAAGTCTACATGTCCGGGAGTATCAATAAGGTTTAAAATGTATTTTTCTCCGTTGTTTGCCATATAATCCAGTCTTACCGCACGGGCTTTAATAGTAATACCTCTTTCACGTTCAAGCTCCATATTGTCAAGAAGCTGTTCTTCCATTTCACGCTGAGATACAACACCTGTTTTCTCAAGCAAACGGTCAGCAAGAGTGGATTTTCCGTGGTCTATATGAGCAATTATGGAAAAATTTCTAATATTTTCTTGATTGTTCATTATTTCTTCTCCGATTTTATCAGTATTTTTCAATGCTGTTTATAAGAGCCTGCACCTGTTCTTTCGAAACAGTATATTTTATTTCTCCGTTAACAGATACATTTGCATCTCTGTCCCCATTAGAATAAATTTCTACTATATCGTCTTCTGCATCAGTATTAAACTCAAATTTCATACTGCAAATCAAGTCGTTTCTCTGTGCATTTTCTTCTGCAACATCAATGATTAACAGTCCTATTATCTCCTGATATAACGATTTAAATTTATCTACATTTACTTCTTTATCATTAACAATATATTTTTCGTTTTCGTCATCAATTTCAATAACGGATGTTTTATCACCAGCTTTAAAGGTGATTTTTTCCACCTCTGAAATGTTTTTGATGTAAACCAATGTAGATACAAGAAGTAAAGGATCTGTTTCAACAAACGCAATATTTTCAGCTCTTATCATAAATACATATGGCTGATCATCCGTTTTTGCATAAACTTTACCGTCTTTTTCATATCCCAGTAAAACTTTTATTGGTTTTTCCTGTTCTTTAAGTTTAACTTCAATTTTGTGTTCAGGATTATCAAGACCGTATTTTGCATAGCTTCCGGGAGCATCTTCAATAAATTCATCTATCAGCAGATTAAAATTAGCAAAAACATATTCATTCAGATTACTTCCGTTTATTTCACGGTCATTAAATGGTGCTGTCATAGTCCATACACCATCTTCTTCGTTTCTTACAAGCTCTACAGTATCAAATGCAATTTTTTCAACTTCATTAGCTTTTTCCTCTGAATATTTATAAAGTTGTTTTGAACGCAATGCAGAAAGAGGACGAACTAAATCTTCAATTTTAGAAGCAGCTACTGTATAAATTGAATTTTCTGCATCTTTTCTTACATAGTAATATTCATTGGAAGAAGTTTTATTGCCAATTGTAAGAGTATTGCTTGAACCATTACCTAATTTAACCTGAATTTCAGCATAAGGCTCTTCAAGACCGTATTCTGAAAGATTAACTGCATCAAGCTTGCTTTCGCTGGACATATTGTATAGCTCATAAGTAAGATTTTTAATTTCATCCTGACTCATTGGCATTACTTCACTGTCAGCATTTACCCATTTATCCTCTTTTAGAACCAATGTATAATGATAATCAAGAGTATTTATTTTAAATTCCTGTACATCATCTGTCGATTTGAAAAAAGTATAATAATCTCCGTAATTTACCTTGGTATCGTCTTCTGTTCTCCATTTGTTTATAAAGAAGTTTGAACCTAGTAATACTACGAGAATTAAACCTAAAGTAATTATTCTTTGAGTTCTCATAGATGTCTCCTTCCATACCAAACCTTAACACCGTAAAGCAAAATACACAAAGGAACAATAATTGTAAGCAGAATGAACCACAGATACATTGCTACATTACTTATCTTAAGCATAGGTGTAGAAAGTGATTTTGGAGTTATATCCAAAGGTTCTTCCTGAGTTGTTGCCCAGTTGATGGTATTGTAAATTAAATCTTTATTATAAGCTGCCATAGCAGGATTAAGAACCATAGATGTACCGAATGCAATGACATTTGTCTTTCCGTTTGTCGAAACTGTAGCCATTGAGAATGGTCCGCTCTGATCAGAAGCTTCCTTTTCAATGTTCATTGAATCGTTCTTTTTAGCATAAGATTTTTCGGAAGATTTTGCAATTGTTTCAACTGTGGTTCCGTTTTTTGCATCCCATTTAACAGTTATACTTCTGCTTGCAGGAATTATCGGAAGAATATTTCCGTTAATTAAACTGTTGGTAACAGCATGTTCTGATAACTCGGGAGAAATATAATAAGGCTGCTGACCTATTATTCTTGTGGGATCACCTTCAAGGATAATATTATCCTCGTATTTTATACCCCATTCCTCCAGATAAGTTTCAAGTTTTACCAGTTTTTCAGAGCTGAAATCAAGAAAAACTTCCAGGTCTTTTCCGCTTTTTAAATATGCATTAAGAGTATCGATTTCTTCAGCTGTATAGTCGGTTTGAGGAGCCACAATCACCGCCATGTCGTATTCTTCGGTAAGCTCACCTTTTGAAATGTTTACTTCCTTGTAATCTGTGCTGTTTTCATCCAGCAGCTCTTTGATTTTTTCAGGAGAAAGTTCACCGTGACCGGTTATAAATGCGGCATTTACATTTTTATTACGCATAAGAGTCATAACAGCAGTTGTGAACTTTGATTCCGCAACAAGTAAATCATTCTGTCCCGAAAAATAGTTATATGCAAGTAAATCGCTTTGTTCAAGAACTTTAAATTTATCTCCGGAATCAAAAACTACTGTATTTGCACCAATTGTTTTTCCAAGTGAAGTATATTTTGTAGTTGCACCGGGATTTTTAATATAATTAATCATCTCAAGATGCAACTTGTTTGACATTTTACAGTATCTGTCAGTTATTTCTTTAATGGAGTTGGGAGTTGTTTCATCGTTAACAAAAAGATAAACATTTATATCTTTATCAAGCTTATCGAGATAAGTCTTTGTTTCATCTGAAATTTCATAAATTTTTTCTTCGGTTAAATCAAGCTTCAGCGGAAATTTATCTGTTAAATTTGTTGCAAACACATTAACAACAATAAAAATTGCAACAAACAGGATAACTACCGTAAGCGACGTACCTGTATTTTTAACTTTATTATTCATAGCTTAGTTCCACCTTTTATTATCAATAGATTGAATTGTAAAAAACAAAAACAGTGCAGTAAAAGAAATGTAGAAAATAAGTGTTGAGAAATCAAGAACACCAATTGTAAATTCCTTGTATCTGTATATAACGGAAAACCACAGAATGGCCTTGCTTATGAATTTAACACCTATAACAGATGCAAGCCATTCGGAAAGCCAGAAAACAAGCATAATTACAAAGCTTACAATAGCAGATGTAATCTGACTCTCAGTAAGTGACGAAATAAACAGACCTACCGAAATCAATGCCGCACCAAGCAGAACAAAGCCTATCAGCATTGATATAAACACTTCAAAATTTACTTTACCGTAAATATTGATTATAAGCGGATAAAAGCACATTACTGCCATTGCAACCAAAAATAGCGAAAATGCCGCCAGAAACTTACCTAAAACAATTTCTGTAATAGACAGAGGTGATGTTAATAAAAGCTGGTCTACCTTTGTTCTGCGGTCTTCTGCGATAAGACGCATTGTAAGAAGCGGAACAAGAAAAATAAATATTATCTGTAAATTACTGAAAAATCCATACATATCAGCACTCTGGTAGAATAAATTCATACTTGAAAAGAACCATCCCGAAAGAATAAGTGTAAATCCAAGAAAAATATATCCTACAGGTGATGTAAAATAAGCATTAAATTCACGGTTTAAAATTTTAAACATTTGTTTCATTCCTTTCGTTAGTAGTAAGCTGAAGGAATATTTCCTCTAAGGTTAGCTGTTTGATATACATTGTAAGAATAGTAATGTTATTTTTTACACACTCGTGGAACAGCTTTTCACGAATATCTTCGGTTATAATCAGAGTATACTGACCGTTTTTGCTGATTTTGATTTTTTCAACGCCTTCGATATTTTTCAGCATAAATACAATTTGTTCACGGTCGCCTATAAATTCTGCCACAACAGTATTATCCTGAGCCTGAGCAATGTTCTGTTTGATATTTGCAATTGAACTGTTTGCGATAATCTGACCTTTATTTATAATAATAATTCTCTGACAGATTTCACTTATTTCCGATAAAATATGAGAGCTTACAATAACAGTTCTTTCTCTTCCGAGTTTTTTAATAATATCTCTTATTTCGGTTATCTGCTGAGGATCAAGACCAACTGTAGGCTCATCAAGAATAAGAATTTCAGGATTTCCGATCATAGCACCTGCTAAACCTATTCTCTGCTTATAACCCTTGGAAAGATTTTTAATAAGACGCTTTTCAACATCCTTGATTTTAACAAGCTTCATTATTTCGTCAATATGAGTATCTTTCGGTTCGGTACAGCCTTTTATATCGTAAACAAATTTTAGATAATCAATAACCGTCATTTCCATATAAAGCGGAGGATTTTCCGGAAGATATCCGATTGCCTTTCTTGCTTTCTGAGGTTCGTTTATCATACTGTATCCGTTAACAGTAACTGTTCCGTATGTAGGAGCAATATAACCGGTTAAAATATTCATTGTTGTACTTTTTCCGGCTCCGTTAGGACCAAGCAAACCGATTATTTCGCCTTTATTAATTTTAAAGCTGATATTATTAACGGCTTTTTTCTGACCGTATTCTTTTGTTACATCGGTAAATTCAATCATACTTTATATAATCCTTTCTTATTTTAACATAAATCAACACCATAAATTATATAATTTATGGTGCCAAATGTCAAGTTATTCGTATAAACATTTTGTGAATATTATTTGAATATTTTTGTTTTTCTTACTATATTTGCAAAAGGAATTCCTAAAAAATAAGTTATTACAAACTCGCTTGCAGCAATTGAAAGCATACAAAGAATAATATTTATATTTGGAAATGCAATAAAATGCAGATATCCACCGACTATTATTGCATTAAATATTACAGGCGGCAACGGAGCAAGAAACTTTTTGTTTTTTAAACGGTAAGTGCATATCGCCGCCAGTAAAGTTGCAATTGTTCCGAAAATTATATCAATAATTCCGGTGCTTCCAAGCCATATAAAGCCGATATAATTTGAAACCAGGCATCCGATAGCAAGACCGGGTATTGCCGCAGATGTAAATATGGGAAGCAAGGTTAATACCTCTGAAACCCTGAATTGAATTATACCAAAACCAATCGGTGCAAGGCATAATGTTAATACAGCGTATAAAGCTGCTATAAGCGATGTCTGAGCCATAAATTTTGTGTTTTTCATAAATTTCTCTTTCCGATAAACAAAAAGTGCTTTCTGCACAAAAATACAGAAAGCACCAAACATTACGTTTATCTTTTTCCATAGTTTTGTTTACAGACAGGATGGTTTCGAACTGTCTTATAATTTACTTTTTAGTTAACTTTAATACTTTTAATTTTAACTTCGTTAAGAGGTCTGTCGCTTGGATCTGTAGGAACAGTTGCAATAGCATCCACAACTTCAATACCGCTTGTTACTTTACCAAAAGCAGCATAGCTTCCGTCAAGATGGGGAGCATCCTCGTGCATAATAAAGAACTGTGAACCTGCAGAATCAGGCATCTGAGAACGAGCCATAGAAATTACGCCTTTTGTATGTTTAAGGTCATTTTTAACACCGTTGGAAGAAAACTCACCTTTAATCTGATGTCCGGGGCCACCCATACCTGTTCCCTGCGGATCACCGCCCTGAATCATAAAGCCTTCAATAATTCTGTGGAAAATAAGACCGTCGTAAAATCCTTCTTTTGCAAGGTGTACAAAGTTAGAAACTGTAATCGGTGCAATTTCGGGATAAAGCTCAAGCTCTATTGTTCCAAATTCGTTAATTTCCATTGTTACGGAAATTGGTTCTTTTGATTCAATAATTTCGAATGGATAATTCATATTATCATCGTCTCCTTTACATGATACCAGGCTGAAGCAAATGGCAACAGCCATAATTATTAATAAAATTTTTTTCATAAACTTAACCTACTTTCCTGTGCTTCCAAATCCACCCTGACGTGTTCCCGAAGCATTATCATTATCGGCAATAAGGAATTTTTCAAAAACCCCCTGCCCTATTTTTTCACCTTTTTTTATTGTTATATCAAAAGGATAAAAATTATAAAAAGCAAACATTATATGCCCTTCGTTATCGGGATTGTTGTAATAATCGCTGTCTATAACACCAACAGAATTAGCCATTACAAGCCCTTTTTTGCCGGGATTTGAAGAACGGTTGTATAAAAACAAAACTTCATCTTCCGCCATATAGGATTTTATACCGGTTTTTACAAGAGTTGGCTTCATTGGTTCTTCGGATTTTTTTGTAATTTTATCAAAAAGTAGCTTAAAATACGATGGAATAACCGTATCCTCAGCACAGGCAAAATCATATCCTGCACTGGCTTTTGTGCTTCTTTCGGGTATTGTTAAACCCTCATTTGCAAAAGCACTGCAAATTTCAAAACCTCTGCATTTCATAATTACTGATTCCTTTCATAAAATACAAGTTGAATTATAGCAGTTTAAAAATTAATTGTCAATAAAAAATTACATACACTTAGACCATCCGCAGGTACAGATTACACAACCGCCCTCGTGGTGAAGTCTTTCACCGCATTCAGGGCAAACAGTAAGACTGTCTGTATCGAGGTTCATAGAAACCTGGTCATAATCTTCAGTTTCTTCCTTTACTTTAGGAGTTCCTACAAATAATTCTGTATCATATTCCTCTTTTATTGCTCTTGCGATTATATCGGGGCATGAATTTCCGTCAAGGTGTTCCCCTTTCGATTTCATTCTTACACAAGCCGGACAGGTAATATTCTTTAACTGGTCAATTATTTCATCAATAAGAACACCACTTCTTAAAGCAAGTGAAATCATTCTGTTAAGACCGTCGATATTTGATTTACAAATACCGTTTTTAGAGGTATTAACAAATGATTCTACAATATGACCTTCTCTGTCTCTGTTAATAGTAACATAAAGATTACCGCAGGCAGTAGTGTATTTGGAAGTTGTTCCGTAGGTTTTACCAAGCTTGGCTCTGCTCATAGGAACAACGCTGTTAAACTCAAATTTATCCTTAACTGCTGCAGCTTTAGGTGCTGTGTTAAGAAGAATTCCCGTTCTTCTGCAGTTATCTCTGTAAATTGTAACACCCTTTAAGCCTTTTTCCCACGCAAGCATATAAAGGTTATATACGTCGGTAACAGTAAAGCTTTCGGGGACATTTACGGTTGAACTGATTGAAGCATCGATATGTTTCTGCCATACCGACTGCATTTTAATACGTTCTTCGTAATTAAGAGTCATTGCAGTTACAACACTTGCAGGCAAATCTTCCTCGTTTTCTATTTTTTCTGCATCCATTAAATCTTTAACAATAGGAGTATAAACCTTATAGAATACATCTTCACCATGTAAAGATTCTGTTTTTCTTACATAAGAAATATTATAAATAGGTTCAATTCCACCGCTTATTCCAAGCATTGTGGAAATAGAACCGGTAGGTGCAATTGTAAGCAACTGACTGTTTCTTAACCCGTTTTCAGCAACTAATTTCTTGGTGGAATTTGTTGTATTTTCAATAAAATACGGAGATTTTTCAACAGCTTCTTTTTTATACATCGGATATGTTCCGAATTTTTTAGCAAGCTTTGCAGAGGTAGCAATAGCTGTATCTGCCATAGTGAAACCGATTTTATCACACAATTTTGCGGCTTCGTCACTGCCGTATCTTATACCAAGCTTAATAAGAGCATCGCCAAGTCCCATAATTCCAAGACCTATCTGACGCCAGTTATTTACACTTTCACGCTGTTCCTGAAGCGGATGAAGCGGTAATCCCTCCTCCAGAACTTCGTTTAAGTATATAACAGACTGCTCTACACATTTTTTGAATTCATCAAAATCAAATTCAGAATTTATTTTAAATTCATTTTCTACAAATTCGGAAAGATTTATACTTCCAAGCAAACAGCTTCCCCCTGCAGGAAGAGGTTCTTCTGCACAAGGATTAACACCGGCAAATTTAAATCTGTCGTCCTCACTTAACATATTCCAGTTTTCTATTCTGTCCCAGAATAAAACACCGGGCTCTGCCATATCCCAGTTGTTATAAGCAAATTTATTAAACAGCTCTCTTGCTTTAATCTTCTTTTCAACAAGCTCGCCTGTTTCGGATCTTGTATAAGAAAGAACCCAGTCGCCGTCTGTTTTAACTGCTGCCATAAATTCATCTGTAATTCTTATTGAAATATTAGCTTTTGTAACTTTATCAAGATTGTTTTTTATATCAACAAAAGCTTCTAAATCCGGATGAGTACAACTAAGCGAAATCATAAGTGCTCCACGTCTGCCGGCTTGTCCGATAAGATCTGTAACAAGCGAATATAAATCCATAAAGGATACGCTTCCGGTAGTTTCGTTTGCCGCATTATTAATTTTTGCACCTTTTGGAGACAGTCCTGAAATATCTATTCCACAACCGCCACCGTATGAATATGTTCTTGCAAGCTTGGTTGCACATTCAAAAATACTTTCAATATTATCCTCGGGCGGCGTAATAACATAGCAGTTGGAATAAGTAATTTTTTTATTTTCCTTATGCAGTCCCCTGCTTGCTATTATTCTTCCGCCAGGAAGAAATTTTTTATCAATCATATAAGATTTGATATTTTTATTTCCGCCGCTTACTCTTTCAAAAAATTCGTCAAAGCTTTCGCCGTTATGGCAGTATTTTTTAGACCATATATCTTTTTGCAGTTCTGTTTCAAACCAGTTTTCTTCATTATATTTCATAATAAAACACACCCATTCCTTCCACTGTCTGCATTTATACTGACAGTAATTTTATAATAGCATAATTTATATATTTTGTAAAGGAATTTTTTTATAAAATAAAAACAACCTCCAATAAATTTTAATTGAAGGTTGTGTGTCAATACAAATTAAATTTCAACTCTGTCTTATAATATACAATAACATATTAATATCTCTATTTTTATACAATCATTATAATACCGCTAACCAGCATACCAATATATATAATCAGTTTTAATTTTTTTGAATCCAGTCTGTTGAATACAAGTCTTCCTGCAAAGTCACCGAGCATACATCCGGTTATGCCGATAAGTGCATAAATTATAATATCAAAATGAATTATACCGTTTATAGCACGCATTGTAGTTGCATAGATGTTTGTAAAACAAAAATAAAACTGAATAGTTGCAAAATATGTAATGTTTTTTTCTGTTGCACTGCTTACATAAAGTACCGCAGGAGGACCTCCTGTTGAAAACAAGCCTCCAAGCACCCCTCCAAGTGTGCCGGCAATAATTCCATTTGTAAAGGTAGGAGCTATTTTTATATTTTTGTTTAAGAATATGAAATATATTCCTAAAGCAACCAGTACAACACCAAGCAATATTTTAAAAATATCTCCAGGTATAACCGCAGCGAAATGCACGGCAATGGGAATAGAAATCAACGCTGCACACATCATAGGCAAAGCGATTTTAATTTCTACGTCTTTTCTGTAACAAATTGCGTTGTATGTAGCAGTTACACAAGCAAAAATTGAAGAAATTGTGGCGGCATCGGTATGAGAAGACATTATATGAGGCAAAAAAATCATAGCAAAAATTCCCAATCCAAATCCGCTGACACGCTGAACAAATCCTGCACCGGCACCTATCAAAACCAAAAATATGTAATTAAGTATTTCCAAATAATTTACGCCTCTTTTCAAGTTTAAAATTCAATTTCCATACCATCGTATGATACTTCAAATTTATTGGCTTTTGCTATTTGTACAAATTCATCATATACAACATTTGTTCCGTTATGAGAAAAATGATTCAAAACAAAAATTGTCTTCTCATCTGCTGCTCCTGCTTCAAAAAGTTTTTCTCTTAACGCTATACAACGGTCAAGTGTAAGATGACCGACATATGTGGCATTTCGGCAGGCTTCGGTGCAATCAAAGGAAATAAGATTAAACGGTTTATTTAAGCTTTTGAGATATTCCATACTCTCGTCCGGATATTCACTTGTATCATTGGAATAAAAAAGTGTTTTTCCGTCTTTTTCTATAATATAAACAACAGGAGAAGATTTTGGATCATGAGCTGCTCTTAATGCAGTAACTTTATAATCCTCAACTTCAAATTCTTTAAAAAGTTTTATTTTGTTTACAAGAATATCATCGTCACTTATGTTTTTTTCTTCTTTAACGGCTTTTATATCATTATATCCTGCTTCATCAGAATAAAACACAAGAGGTTTTTCATCGTTAATATGTGAAAATCCTTTTTTTCTCATTATAAGTTCAGCCGGATATAGATGGTCGCTGTGAGAATGAGTAATAAGGCAGTTTTTAATTTTTGCCAACGGCAACTCATATTCCAGAAAATGCATATACGTATCTGCCGGAAAATCTATCAGCAATGTATTGTCAATCAATGCCTGACTGCGGGTTCGTATATTTCTTCCGCCTGCTTTTCTTGATTTTTTACAATTATCACATTCACAGAAAATTGCAGGAATACCTTCTGCAGCCGCAGTTCCCAAATATTTAATTTTCATACTTTTACCTCACTTAAATATTAATCATAAATGCCATAGCTTAAATCGCTATGGCATTTTTATTTCATACATAAATTCTATTCGGAAATATTTACATATGAAGAAATTGAAAGATTTGCCAGGGAGATCAGTCTTGCTGCTTCTTTTGCCCAGATGTCAGCACCGTATTCACTAAAATGAGTATTATCTGCTACTCCGTCCTGATATTTTACCAGCAGAGTTTCATCATAACCGGGAAAATCGTTTGGCACATGGCAATATAACTGTTTGGAGGTTTCTTCTGTAAGATTTCCAAGAGTTTCTTTTGAATAACTGTACAAATCAATTCCTGTTATACCAAGTTCAGTTGCAACCGCCATAGCGGCAGCAGGATATTCTCCCAAAGAACCGATTGTTGGATCATAAAGACCTGTTGTTTCGTTATAATATCTTCTGGAGATAGAACTGCAAATTACAGGAACAACGCCTTTTGCCTGCACGCTTTCGACAAAATATTTCAGATTTTCTTTATAATCGTTAAGGCTTATGTTTGCGGCGGGTTTCTGATCATTGTGTCCAAACTGCATTATCAGATAATCACCGGGTTTTACAGAAGAAAGAATTTTATCAAATTCACCTTTATCCTTAAACCATTTGGTGGTTCTTCCGCTAACCGCACGGTTATCAACTACTACCTTTGTATCATCAAAATAATTACCTAATTTCTGTCCCCAACCTGCACGAGGATAATAGTATGCAGAATAGTTACACATTGTAGAATCACCAATCATATAAACGGTTGTTCTTTCATCATATTCTGCACCAAGGTCGGAGATAATAACAGGTTTCATAATGGATGCCATCTGTGCATTCCATAGGAAGATTTTTAATGAAGCACCGTCATATGCGCTTTCATCAGGCAAATTAACACCATCGGCAAATGTACCGTCGATAGCTTCACCTTCCGAAGCATTTACATTTACGGAATCGACATCATATAATGTTCCGTCAGCTGAATAAGAAGCCGCAATAAGCTTAGAATTTGTTAAATCAACTCTTGCTTTTAGTGTAACACTTGTTAAAGTGCTTCCGGGAACAGGTACTCCTAAATCATATTCACCATCGTTATAATTGTAAGCAGAAACAAGCGCTTCATCAGTGTTAAGGTCTATGCCCATAAAACGTGTCATTTCCTTACCTGTAACTATAGTATTTTTAACTGTTCCAAGTGTTACAGAACCTTCATAAACCTGCTTGCAGTTTTCATAAATGGTGTAAGTGCTTTTATCAATATCATAAATTACATCATAATCTCCATCGTTGGTAAATGTATAAGCTATCTCCTTTCCTCCAAGAGTAAAGACATAATCACCGGCTTTACCGGAAACGGTAAGCATGAATTTCTTATTTGCAGGTGCAAAGTTCTTTTGGGGAGTTGTATCCGCACTTTCAACAACCTGATTGAAAATTACATTTCCTCCGGCAAGAACTCTTGTTTTGAAATTCTTTTCAGCATAAAAATCGTTATCTGTTCCATCAGTAAATATAGCTTTCAAATTTACATATGTATTAACAAGAGGGCCTGTTACATAACCTGCAGAATCAATTACACCTGTATTATCACTTTCCCAGGTAATATCAAGAGAACGTGTGCTGGACATATAGTTACTGGGAAGATAAAGATTTCCATAAATTGAGTTCTGAGCTTTTTCTCTTTCATTATCCGCTGCTACATCGGGAATCCAGGAGAAATCTTTTATAAATGAATAACTGTATAAAAGATTTTTCAAATCATTAGCACAGCTGTTTAAAGCATCTGCCTTTGCGTTCATAGTTTCTGTGGTTACATTTTTAGTTTCGCAGGTAGCTTTTGCCTCAGCTATTAAAGTATCTAAATTTTCAGGTATGTTTGCACCAATAACTTCCGCATCGGCTTTCAGGCTTTCAGCACCACGGATTGCAGCAACAAGTCTATCGGAATTTGCATAGGCAACAGAATTTTCCACTGCACAGGTTATGTCGTCATATTCAATCATTTCAATATTATCAATATAACCTAAATGTGCACCGGAATTGCTTACTGCTGTTTTTATTGTCATTCCGGCAATTGCTGATTCTTTTGCATTTGATACATATTTTGCATCGCAAACTTTAATTCCATTAATGTATAGATTAAGCGTTCCGGCATATTTTACTCCGTCTATCTCTTCTATAGTTTCAGGTTCAAATACAAAACGGAATCTGTTAACAGTTTCTGCAAAGATTGCACCTTTTGCATAATCCGCAAGATTAAATTCTGCAACTGTAGTATCACTTCTGTTATTTAATACTGCTGTTCCTTTATTAGGATTCATATTAAGCTGGAAAATTTTTCCGCCTTTCTGAAATTCTCCGCTACCATTATTGGCATTGATTAATATGTACGAAATAATACCTTCAGGCATTTTGTAGTCAAAAGAAAGTTCGACTTTATAATTATTAGCGATATTTGTTGCATTTCCCTGAATTTTTTGGGATGGAGCAGAAAATTGTTGGTAAACACCATATTTACCGCTTGCCTGCAACGAATACCATTTTTCATCAGTTCCGTAACAGGAATTGATGGTATCAATAGCTGCAATTCCGCCTTCATTTGTCTCATCTGCTGAAAAAGCATTAAATTCACAACAATCCGAACCTTCAAAATCTTCTTTATATAATGTATTGTATTTATAAACTTTTTTAGCTTCTTTTTCGGCTTCTTTAAGAGTTTTAAGAGCTTCATCTATTGTTGCCTGAGTTCTGTCAGTAGCTTCATATGCTGTTTTTGCTGCAGAAATAGCATTGCTGAATGCAGCCTTTTTATCTTCTGCTATATCTGACAATTCAGCCTCACAACGACGAATTGCGGAAACAAGCTTGTCATCATTAATGTATGTCGCTACATCATCTGTATCAGAAGTTAAAGCGTCCCAGTAAGAAACCATTTTAATATTATCCAAGGAACCGGCATAAACTTTGTTTGCTCTGTAGAACAAACCATAAACATATGTTTCTCTGGTGTCATCTTTATACTCAAAAGTTGATAGTTTAACACCGTCAATATAAATATCTATTACACCAGAGTATTTTAAAGTTTTTGTTTCGCCATCAACAACCTGTTCAACTGTACGTACTTCCGTATATGGTTTCATAACAAAACGAATTCTGTATATATGCTCAGTATCCCACACTTCATCGCCAATCACTTCGGTTAAATCAAATGTTTCAACAACTGCCATGGAACGGTCACAAACAGAGATTGTACGAACGCTTGTTTCAGCATCTCCGCCCTGATATAAAAGATACATAAACTGACCAAGCTGGAAATCAGTTTCTTTCTTTTCTCTGCCTCTTATTGCTAGATAACTTTTTGCATTCGTTGTATTGTAATCAAAAGGATTCCAATCCGCACTTAACTCAACTGTATATCCATAAGTTGCAGAAGTTTCGTTATGCGCTCCTGCACGCATAGATTCCGTCATAGGATTAACTTCGTCAAAAACAATTTTACCATATGGTGATGAATTGGCTGATGTTATAGAATAATTTTTAGTACCAAAACCATATGCATCTGATTCCCCTACCGGATTAACCGCACCCGTCGCACTACTTGTTGATTCCATTGTAAAATTGGTTAAAGTTTCACCTTCAAAGTTCTCATCAAGAAGAACCTTACACACCTTAACATCTGTTGTATCTGTATCAGCCGCAAAACCGGTAAATACTGTCATCAGCATACACAGACACAAAAACATTGAAATAATTTTTTTCATTTTAGCATCTCCTTTTTATTATTATTTTAATATATAAATATTAACATAAATCCCGTAAAATAAGAATATTTTTACGTTAACTTGACGTAAATTTTATAAAAAAACGAAATTTTAATAACATTTTTACTTTAATTCAGTAAATGGTGTACTTACAATATTTCCATCTTCATCTGTTAAAGACGCATATCCGAAGGTTGCTTCTTTTGGATATGTAAAAACAAATTTATTTTCCTGGCGGTCAGCAATTACTGATTGCCAGCCTATTTCTTCACCGCCGTTGTGATGTAGTTCATCTGTTGTAATATAGTAAAAAACAGCATCTTTTATCTGTGTATTATCCGGAATACTTGCTGTAACATAAAGTTTTCCGTTAGCTAAATGTGTATCCGTAATTTTTACAAAAATATCTTTGTTTTCTACTATGCTTTTTGCAAAATTATAAATTTGCTGTATACTGTCTCCGTGTGTCTGTCCGTGCTCAAGGTTATGATAAATTGCAAGCGATCCATTTGGCGTATCAAGGCAGGTTGCAGAAGTGATATCAACAGAAAAATGACCGTCACTGTCTCCATTTACATATAAAATGGGAATTTTTGATTTTGCCGCAAAATGTGCAGGATCCCATTTTGTTGTTTTATCTTCGTCAAGTATATTATGAGCAAAATATGTTTTTGCTTCCGCCAAATGCCCACATCCGTACACCGGTGAAGCAAAAGCAAGACGCTTATCTGTACCTGCAACAATTGTTGCTACAACACCACCCCACGAAATTCCTGTAATACCGATTTTAGAACAATCAACACAAGGAAGCTTTCGTAAAAGGTTGTGAGCATAAATTACATCAACAACACTCTGATACATTCCGGAATTTTCGTAATCTGTTAAAAAACCGGTTTCACCCCAGGGAGCAATCCCTGCATAAGGATGTATTTTTTGACCTGAAAAAGAACTTTCATCAGGTTCCGGACCACGACCGTATAAATCGGGAGCAATTGCAACAAATCCAAACTCGTTCCATCTTTTTACCCAATCGCGTTTTGCTTTTCCAAGACCGCCGTGCTGAAGTATAATTGCAGGGAATTTCTGTCCTTCCATCCCTTTTGGAATACCCAGATAAGCAAAGACTTTTGTATTTCTGTATCCCTCATAAAAGATTGCTTCAATATCACAATTTTCATCGTGATATCCGTATTCATCATAATTCTTTCCGTCCTGATTCAAGAGTTCTGTCGCCTTATTATAACTAATATCAGCAGTAAAAAACGCATCAGAAAAAATATTTTGTTCAGCAAAATTTTCCTGCATTTTATTTCACTCCTTTGGAAAATATTGTAAGTAGTTCTCAATAAAATAAGCATTGCTGTAAGCAGTTTTTCCTTTAAAATCAACTACTTTTATACGGAAAAATGTATCGTTGGGACTAAGCTGAAATTCCGCACGGGTTACTGTTCCGCCCGGTTCTGCAATTACAGCCCTTCCGTGTCTTGAAGAAGAAGCAAAGTTAACTCTTGCCACACCGGGGCAACAAACAACAAGTTTGCCGTCTTCAATATAAAGTTCATCAATTAACGCACCTGTAGATGCATAAAAATCACCGTTTTTAAGAGACTGAATCACAGTTTTATAGTCAAGCTTGTCAGCCTTTAACATAATAAATCCACCAAAAGAATTATGGCGAGGATGTCCTTCTTCAAATTTATTATGATTATCATCCGCTGCAATACAATAAATCTTTTTTCCGGCACGAAGCATATCTTCGTAAACACGCTCATTTTCTTCACTGTTTCCGGATACAAATGCGGCATAATTGAATATTTCCATAGCATCCATACCTTCGTATGCCGTATACTGACGGTAATCTTCTCTTGACCAGGTTGGATGATTATATGTTACAAAAAAACCGTTTTCTTTTGCGATTCGTATCATTTTATTAATGCATTCCGGGCTGTATTCCCGTTCAAAATCCGGCTCATTTTCATCAAACTGAACAAGATGCTTATATTTGGGAGTATTCCATCTTAAATATTTTTCTCTGTGCCAGCATACCTGTTTTGCGTTTTCCGGATCTTCTGCAAGAAAACATAAATGACATTTTTTAATATCCGGCTTGGTGTCATCGGTAACAAAACCGTCGTAGTTATTATTTATAGCAACCTCATATCCGTTTATTGCTACAAAATTTTCATCTGTAAGTTCCTGATGAGGGAGAAAAATATCGTGGTCTGTAAAAGCAACAATAGAATATCCGTGTTTCTGATATAACTCTTTCATCTGTGCAGGTGTTAATTTTCCATCGGAAAAAGTTGAATGACTGTGTAAATTGGCTTTATAAAATTTTCCTTGGTCTGAAATAAGATATTTACGCATATAATTAACCTCTCTGATATTCACTTTCCAAGCGTGCAATTTCACAGCACATAAGAACGAAAGCTCCTACACCGTGTAAATCGTTTGTGCTTGTGGGACGGGCAAGATAACCCTCATAATTCATAACACCTGTACCTATACAGATATTATCAACATAAAATTCGTTACCCTCTTCCCTGGTGTATTTCAGTACACCCCGGTATGCTTTTTTTGCATTATCGGCGTATTTCTTATCAAGATAACCCATTCTTATTCCCTTGGCTATACTGCAGGCAAAAAGACAGGTACACGAGCTTTCAAGCCAGTTGTTTTCATCAAGTCCGCGATTTACAACCTGATACCACATACCGCTTTCTTCATCCTGATAATCACATACAGATTCAATAAGAGTTTTAAGGCAATTTATTACCATTTCACGTTTAGGATGATTTTCAGGCAGAAAATCAAGAATATCAACCATAGCAACAGGTAACCATCCTATAGATCTTCCCCAGAAGCAAGGCGCTAAACCGGTTTTTGTATCAGCCCACATTTTTTGTTTTGATTCATCCCACGCATGATACAAAAGTCCTGTTTTTTCATCTCTCATATACTTCCACATTAATTCAAGCTGAAGAATGATGAGATCAATATATTCATATTTTCCGGAAAAAGCACCATAGTGCACACCTAGAGGTCCTGCCATATATAAAGAATCAAGCCACATCTGATTCTGCATATGCTTTTTATGCCAGAAACCGCCTTTTGAGTTAGTCTCCCAGTTAAGATAAAGAGGCATAACGTTATCTAAAACTTTTTTATATCTTTCATCTTGTGTTTCTTCATAAATACGAAAAACAAGATTCAGAGGCTGAAGATCATCAAACTCTTTAAAATTGGAATTTTCTAAATTTCCGTCTTCGGTTACATGCAAATCTATCCAGTTTTTTATGTAGTTGTAATAAGCTTTTTCACCACGAACTGCATAATAATCTTCCATACCACGAAGAAAAACTCCCTGGTGATAATGAAATCTGTTTGCCGGAGGAAGTTCTTCAACCGGAAACTTGTTTATTAGTGTATCTAACGCCTTTTTGGCTAAATCAAGAGTTGTATCCACTGGTGTACTCCTTTCAGTTATTGCATTTTATTTATAAAGAACAGTAATCAGACTTTTTGAATAGTAAAGCTGAATAAAAATTTTATTTGTTGCCAAAGCGTTATTTGACAATGTTTCGATATCATTTGCTGTAATAACACGAATCGGATTTTTTCTTGATGAATCAAATTCGTACATAGGACCGATATCAGTTCTGAAAATATCGCTGGAAGGCTCACTTTCGCCTTCTTTTATCATATACATTGCATTTCCGACAATTTTATAAGGTATACCAAAGTTTGTTCTTTGTTTGTGACCGTAGCCTTTATCGGAATGTTCAGTTGCAACATCATTTTCACCGTAGCAAGTACGTGTACTTTCATCAAAAAGTAATTTTAATCCTATCATATGGTCATTATGGTCTTTTGTAATACGTATAACATCGCCGATTTCTATCGGGATTACATCACCATTTTTTGTTGTATATTCGGTTGTTATATTTTCGCCTATACGTAAATACTGTTCACTGCCGTCTAAAAACACACGAATCGCTTTATATCGTTCCTGAGTTTTTTCATCGTATCTTTCTTCAAAACCGGATACAATACCGGGAGCAAGTGATGCACCGGCGTTGTAAACAAATTTACTGTCGGGCATTATAACAATATCTGCTACCATACTATCAGGATTTGTTCCGTAACCTTTTAACGACTGATAATATTCTGAATCAACAAAAACATCAGCAACATTCATTATTCCCCAGTTACCATCAACACTTAAATCTGATGGAACACATATTATTTTTGTTTTTGTATTATCCAGCATTATCTGTCCGCCAATCATGCCAACAACATTGGCACGCATACGGGCATCGTACTGCAATAAGCCACTTGTTGCACTTCCTGTGGTTCCTACACAACGAAAACCGTTTGCAAATCTGTCAGAAGACGGATATTCTATTATACTGATACGGTTATCTTCGTTTACAGCATAACGAATAAGAGATGGTGTAAATTCCTGCTTGAATTTATTCAGCAAAGCTTCGGATGTATATACATTTTCTGTTTCATTTTCTTTGACTGTTATTTTTTCTTTTGTCTGAAGTGCTAACATTTCGTCGTTAATATTATAAATAGCGAGTGTAACATTTTGGTCAAGAACTCCGCTATACTTATAAGAAAACAGATATCCGTATGTCATACCGCCCATATCAATTTCCGTTGCAAAGGCAATTCTGCCGTTACTGTCCAATGTTAACAGATAACTGGAACCGGGCTGAAGTACGGTTTTGTTAAGCTCCTCATAACAAGGCGAAATTATTAATTCTGTTCCGTCAGAAGAAATTGCAATCTTATTATCATCCGATTCTGTTAATCCTAAAACTGAAAATTCTACTGTATTTTTTTGCCCGACAATATAAATACGTGACTTATCTGCCGAAGTATAAATTTCAACCAAGCATCCTGCAGATATTTCGTTTAAGGATATTTTTTTACCGTCAAAATTATAAAATTCGTAATTTTCGTATTCATCAAGATTGTAAGTTGCTCTGATTTCGCCTTTATTAATATAAAGAGTATTTTCTTTTTTATCTGTTTCGGCAACAATTCCGTACTGTGGAGCAAAAATCAGAATACAGTCGTAAACATTGTCCGAATTATTATCAATCAGTATTATTGTTCCGTCTTTCGGCAACTCATAACTGCCATTATTCAAATAAACACGTTCAAAGTTGCATATAGTTTTCGCAGTTTCAGAGATTCTTAACATCTTTTCATTGTCAAGTTCGATTTTGCCATTTTCAAACAAAGCAACAGTATCAACCTGTAAAATTTTAATTTCATTTCTTACAGGATTTACAAAAAGAACTTCGTTTATTCCGTCATATTCACGTATATATGCATTTACACGTCGTCCTGCAAGACCTGCCCACGCACCGTCCTTTGTCTCGTAAACAATACCGTTAATTGAAATACGGTTCGATTTAAGACTGCTTGCTCCGCTGTTTATATTAATAACTGTATCATCATCAACAATACCGTCTAATTTGTAAACTTTGAAAAGGTGATTTAAAACAGTAAGATTATCATTTACATAAAATCCGTCAGTTTCTTTCATCATTACATTTAAATTCAGTGTATTCCAGATGATTCTCATTGCGTTGTCTGCAGTAAGCTTCTCATTATAATTAATTCCGCTCAGCACATCGCTTTTAGCTTTAGCAAAAAGCGATTCATTTACCTGATATCCAACAGCTCTCACCGCCATAACCGCAGCATCATTTGCTGTTATGATATTTTCCAGTTCGGCAAGCCCAATCCCGTTGCCTAAAATAATTCCCTTTTCATATCCGTATTGAGCCCATGAAGCAAATTCGCTGTCTGCCGGCACGTCGGTAAAAATCTGTTTTGTTGCAGGAGTAATAGTTGATTCATTTACTGCTGTCATTCTTATTATATATTTTAAAAACATTCCCTTAGTAACTGTTGTGTCCAGGGTTTTATACTCATCAATGCTTACAATACCCAGTTCTTCAAGCAGTCCGTAAGGAACTTCAGCCTCATTTTGTGAATCTGACTGATAATACGGTATCATAGCATATGAGCTTATGCAGGAAAACAGCAACATTGTTACAACAAGAACTGTTATGCTTTTTTTAAACATAATTTCATTCTCCTTTCCAATCTGTAAGGCATTTTCTTAATTTGCAGTACTTTGATTTATAAATTTATATAAACCATAGACCATTTTTGCTGCCTCTGCCCTTGTTAATGTTCTTCCGGCATTAAGCATATTATTTCCTGTTCCTGTAATAATTCCGGATTTTGCAAATGCTTCCACAGCTTCCTGTGCATAATCTGAACAGCTATCTTCAAATGGAATATATTCCGCTTTAGCAGAATAAGAAGCACCGCTCAGATTACCTGCACGATAAAGTATTACTATAGCATCTTCGCGCGAAATATTCATTCCTATTCCAAAAATATTATCACTAATCCCCTTCGCTATTCCGGCTGAATAAATTTTTGAAACATATGGGTAATACCAACTGTTCTGATCCGCATCGGCAAAAGGCGGAACTACAGAATCTGCAGCAGTTCTGAATGTATTTACTACAATTTTTGCAAATTCTTCACGGGTAATTTTATCATCAGGAGCAAATATACCTTCTGCTTTACCATTTACAATATTATTTTTAGCAAGGAATATTATTGCTTCTTCTGCCCACGGAACACTCGAAATATCAGAGAAAATTGAAGAATTTTTTTCATAAGGTGTTTGCGATTCGGTAAGTGGATTTTCAACAGTTGCAGTAGTAGCATATCCACCTCCGCCACCGCCTCCCGAACCTGTACTTTGTCCATAATTTGGCATTACAACAGGAAGATTTATTATCGGTTTGTAATTAAGAAGAAGACTAAGTGAATCGGGAGAGTTTACACTGTTTTTATTGTTAAAAACATATTCACAAATACTGTTCCAAGTATATGCATCATTAGTATTTTTTAAGTCAAAATCATTCAGAGTTTTTTCAACTGTATCAAGATTAACCGCTGTTTTTATATTATACAGAAGATTCATATATTTTACATATTCTGTTTTGAAATCATAAACATTTGCATTACCGTTGTTTTCAAAAATTTCTCTTGTAATGTCGTTTAATGAAATTCCCTTATCAGCACAGTTTTTAAACAAAGAATCGTTAATATCCAGTTTATCATTTATTTCTGCTATTTTTACGGTGCCATTCTTTAAATCTGTAAGAATCTGAGTTGTAGAAGCACTGTTTAAATAAGTACACAATGAATCATATATTTGACCTTTTTTTGCAGAATATGCAACGACACGGTATTTTCCTTCTGATTTTGGGTTAAAAGCAAGATTAACTTCCCCGCTTTCATTAACATCAGCAATATTAAAATAAACTAATTTATCACTTGCATTGTTCTTATCAATTTCTGTAAGATCTGCTCCGGTGTTGTTTTCTTCTTTTGTGACAAATATTAAAATTCTATCTTTTGCTTCTGTTTTGGCAGAAAAAGAAAAATATATTGTATCATCTGAAAGCAATTTTTTGAAAACATCTGCATTCTTATCATATAGTTTGTCTGCCTGCGATGTATTATTATTTATGTTTCCAACAAATGAATTATCAACGTTAAGCTCTGCAGCTCTGTTTTCACCTGTTAATACATATGTTTTTACAAAAAGAGCATCTCTTTCGGGTTGTGCAGACAAATCTAAAGTTGTTTTCAGTGTTTTAGAATCTTTTTTAGTTAAAATAGCTGTATCGCAGGAAACTGAAAGCATTTCACCGCCGGGGTATGCTTCCGAATTCTTATACAGTACAGACAATGCAAGAACATTGTTTGTTTCTTCCGCCAAACGAGAAGTTGAAACCGCAATATCTGCATTTATGCTATTTGTATCCTTAAGATTATCGGCAGAATATTTAACAGATTCTACCCAGATTTTTCCCTGATTGGGTTTAACGCTGTTAAATAATGCATTTAATTCTTCCGCTTTGTTATCTGCATCAGCCTGATTGGCAAACTGTGGAATTTCGGAAATAGCGGTTTCATATGCAGTCTTTACAGTATTGTAATCCTCAGAATCATATTCACCGAATTCATCACCAACTACAGCATTATCTAAAAACGTCTGCATTTTTCTTACAATTTTCATGTTTTTTCCAAGATCAAGCGGTTCGCCTGTTTTGCTGTAAGTAGTTTTGTAAATTGCTAAATTATCCATATAAGCTACGACGCCGTCACCCAATCCGGTTAATTTAAGCTGATTAAAAAGCTTTGCCTTTGTGGATGTTCTGCTTCGTCTTGCAAAATGCTCCATAACAGGTTCACTGTCAATATACAGGCTCATATCCTGCGGGAAAGTTCCGTCTTTATTTACCATATGCTGAACAATTCTCACACGATACCATATATCGTCTTCGAAAATATTTGTTCCGATAGTGGTTTCTGTTTTACCGCCGCCATCCATTTTATTTACATCGCCCTTCTGGAATGTAAGGCAGGCAATCTGTGTGCCGTCAGGAGTTTGATCATATAACTGTGTTATGGCAAAATTAGAACTTAATTCACACAAATTATCAAATTTAATATCAAATTCTACAACACAGTCTGAACCGTCTGGATCTTCAGAACTGTTAAGAATATTTGTTTCTTTAAATACATCACTCAAAAGATTGATTTTGCCTGTAATTTTCCAGGCTTTGTTTATAAAAGCTGTGTTATCCTCTACAATCGTCATATCAGCTGATGTGAAAGGATTTTTACTTTCAGTTTCAAAATTATTTCTTACAATATACGAAAATTCATCATCCGGTTCTTCGGGAACATCAGGCACATCCGGAATATCAGGCTCACTTGGTCCCTCAGGAGTTTCCGTTGATTTTTCAGCTTCTATAACTGCCGCTTTTAAAGCAGTTGTAGCTTCATAAAAAGCAGTTGAATCATCAGAAACATATTTATCAATTGCCGTCTGTATCGCTGCTGTAAGAACAGTTTTTGCAGTTTCCGAAAGTTCTTCATTCTTAAGAACTTTACCCGCAGTTCTGATATTTGCAAGCAAGCTGTCCTTCTGTGTCTTTGCATCAATATCGGACTTTTTATCTGCGCCATAAGACATTACATTAAGATTATCCACCATACCTATAGTAACAACACCATCGGCATCTACGGAAGGTGCAACAGATAATGCACAGATAAATCTCTGTTTTTTATTTTGTGCATATTCTTTATTTTCGAATACTTTATAACCATCTATGTAAACATCACAGTAATTTACAGGAGTTCCTTCATCATTATTAATATAAAAAACAAATCTGACACGGTAAAAATGATTTTCATCTAATTTTTCAGTATCAAGTGATTTCTTTTCCAAAACACTGGTTGTGTTTCTACCGTAATAAATAATCTCTTTATCCGCATTAATTTCAATACCCATAACATTGTTTGCAACATCAAAGCCGGAAGTGCCATCAGCCAGCACACGCATTTTGTTTCCGAATTCAGAAAGTTGAATATCAAAAGACAAATCAACTGTATATCCCGCACCGTTATATGATCCGCTTTGTATATTTTCAGACTTCTCGAATTGGGTATTAATTCCGTGATATCTGGTTGTATCTGATCTCAGCTCGGCAACCTTATTCCCCAAGCCGTAATATACATAATCAGAACTGTCAACCGTTGAGATTACAGAGTCATCTACAAAATCAGGTTGATTCGGGGTATAACCCGGTGATGACACTGTTTCATAATTTTCATCACAAAGCACTTTGCATGCATCACATGCTGATACCGGCATTGTAATTAAGCCTACAAGCATAGATATCACACACAACAAAGTTATTATTTTTTTCATAATAGTTCATCTCCTTTTTGCAATACACCGGCTATCTTGTACACCGAACCGTTACAGGAACGGAATATCCGTTACTCAGTCTGAATAATACAGCTCCGCTTAAGTCATCATTCTGTATTTTTGCTTCTTTTAAAAGCTTATCCATATCAGTTGTTATGCTGATATGATATTCCGTATTACTTTTAACATCACCGGCTACATCTCCTGAAATTTCAATCCAGGTATCTGCATCTGATTTTTCAACGTTGAATTTAAGATTTTCATCTATATTACCTGTTTTAATTGTAACCGTAACAGTTTCTTTATCTTCCATTTTAAGAATATTTTTATCTGTATGCAATTCAACAGGTCTTGCAGGAAAAATTTCTGAGTAAGCGGAAGCACCAATATCCGGGTTGTCTTTTTCCATAAAATTATCAATGTATATGCCAGTTCCTTTTGCCGGGCTTGCCTCTTTTAATGAAAATTTCCCAACCGAAAAATCATTGAATTCCGGAAAAACGCCCATAATAACATGATTCTGTGGATAAGAACTGTTTTTTCCATATAACAGATTGTAGTCGCCTGCAACATCAAGTGAAACTGCATTTACAGAGGTATCTGAAACAATTATGTTATTATATGCGGTTGTGTTTAAACCTTTTGAAATTTTTCTTGCTAAAAATGTATTGTTAAACCAGAATTGCTGACCGTTACCCTCATCAAGAACGGAACCTTGTTTTGTTGGATGAGCTGACCAACATTCTCTGTCTCCAAGATTATAAATAAGATTTCCGAATGCGTATACAGGACCGATTTTAATAGGTGCAAAGCTTATTCCACAATAAAACTGTTCTATTCTGTTTTTGTATACACGTACATTCATAGAACCGCCGTCCAGTTCCATTGAATCGTCGTTTCCTCCAAAGAACATATTGCCGTAAATATCTGCATCAAATCCTACACCGGCAAGGTAAGCACTGTTAAACGCGCCTTCTATTGCATCGTTCCATCTGTTAATACTGTTTCCTATAAAATCATTATATCGCACAACAAGACCTGATTTCATATGTGTATATATTGCAGAACCGCCTGCCGGATGAACTTGATTATAATCTTTGCCGTTCCAAGTATTTGTGCGAGAATTACAATCGTGAATATAACATTTTTCTATTACAATATTTTCAGCGTCTATAAGATAGATTCCGGAATCATAATTTACTGCTCCAAAATTAAGACGATAATTATGTGATTTATCGCTCCATACGCCCAAACGCCCCCAATTAGATATATCACAGTTGGAAATTCGGATGTTTTTGGAACCTCCGGAAACGTTTATTCCGTATCTTTTTCCGCCAACAACCGTAATGTTTTCAAGAATTATATTTTCACAGTCTGAAATATAAATTGCCTCCCAGTTGTTGACGCCACCATCAACTTTTTGTAAATCATCACCTTTAATTTTAATCCAACAGTCATCCGTTCCTTTTAAACCCTGTAAAACTAATGTTCCTCCATCATAAATTTCAGAAAGAGGTATTTCGGTAAAGTTTGGATTTTCTGTCCATGTTGCAATCTGGCTTACTGCTTCCTCACCGTCTATAACAAGTTTTACATCGTATAAAGTGTCAGGTTGAAGGGCTGTAACAGAACCCAGATACTGCTTTAACCTTGTATCATAAGTAGGTGTAAATCCCTTATTCCAAACAGATTCATCTGCTTTTTTATAATATACTTCAGCAGATTCTGCTTTTTCGCTTGTATAATAATAACTTATATTTTCAAATGTGGGAACAAGTTTTAAACTATCTGCCTGATAAATTACATTCGCTAATTCAGGATAACAATTAGGAAGCTTTACAGCACGGTTGTTAAGATAAGTTCTGGTCTTCCCGTTCTGTGTAATACGGAACATTACGTCATAATATTTTCCGTTATTACGGATTCCGGAAAAACTGCCAATCCACCATCCATCCTGATATTTTACATCGTGTGATTTTTTCCATAAGATTACAGATTCGGCAGGCATATTCCACCCTGAAAATATCTTGTCAGTTCCATCGACATGTTTAACAGGCAACACCTCATTTGCATGAATTTCGTCTACACGCGTAAACACTTCTATTTTTGCGGAGGCAGATGCTGAAATCCTGAAACAGAAGGAACCTAATCCAATATTATAAAATGAAATTTTTCCGATTACCGATGTCCACCAGTCGCTTGAGTCCTCTGAATAATTTGAAGTGATATTTAAGATGCCGTTTTCATTATCAATGAAATACTCGCATCCAAATACATCACATAATGTCTCAATTGAAATCATTGGAAGACAATCATCATAAAGATAAGGTGTTGCAGTTTTAATTACTCCTACTGATGATGTAACTAAATCAGAAGATACATTAAAATTAATAAATGTTCCGTCTATACGTTCGGCATAAAATGTACCATCAGATTGAATAGTCATTGCTGCACCTAAAAGATTGAGTATGTTTTCTGCCGGAACATATACAGCTCCGTTTGCTGCTAAATGTGCTGTTGAATCTGTAAAATAAGAGTTTCCGTTAAATTTAATATCAATTTTACTGTTTAATATATCCTTTTTCAAATCAACAGGAAGAATTATCGGTTTCAGCTCATCATTCCACAAAAACAGACGCAAATCCTGTACATCGGTATTTGACTTAAATGGTGATTTAAATGTAATTTCTGTCAAACCGGATGAAACAGTAATATTTTGTTCAGAATAACTGTCTTTAAGCATATTGTCTTTATAACAACCCAAAAGCACATTAGCGTTTATGCTTTCTGATAGATTATTAATGGTTAAACCGTTAATTTCTCCATTTGCTGTATAAAGAATTTCCTTTATTTGAAGATCACTATCCTGTTTTAATATACTTTCATATACCTTTTCAAGTTCTTTTGCTGCGTTGTTGTAATCCGTGGTTGTTCCGTTGGTCTCAAGAATATTTACAGCTTTTTCATAAGCCTCTTTTATTTTCAGATAATAAGGTGATTTATTCAAAAAAGAATACTGATGTAAAAAATCTGCCGTTTTTCTGATACTGTATAAAAGTGCTCCTTTATCTGCCGGCAAGCTGTTTCCATCATAATCAGACAAACGTTTTACAGAAATATTATCGATGAATCCACCGGGAGTATTTTTACGATTTTGGATACAAATCATATCATAGTATTTTAGTTTTGATTTATAACTGGATAATTTTAATTCTTGGTTTGAAGTAAATATTTCTATTCCATCAACAGAAACCGAAGAAATTACAGAATATGCCGCTTTGTTTTCATCGGTGCATTGCATCAAAATACGTACATGATGCCATTCGTCTTCAGAAAATTGTACAGGAGCAGACAAATCCGGCGTTGTATTGGAAGCATCCATGACATTTCCGGCTACAGAGATTTTTCCGCCCTCGACACGTATAATTCCAAAATATCTTCCGATTGACTGCGAAGAGGATAAGTAAATATCATATAAAGGCGATGAATTTGATTTTTCTGTAAAAATATCAAATTCTGTTAACGAATAACAATTTTTACCCTGTGCTTGAGCTTCTGATGCGGGATAATAATAAAATTTTTCATCTAACTGTATTGTTTTTTTGGAATTTAAAGACAAAGCTTTATCAATCCCATACTGCCAGGAAAAATTTTTATATTCATCAAGAGCCAGTCCGTCTCCCTGTGAAAAACCAAAAGAATAATTACTTTCGTATTCTATACCATCAGAAAAATCTATAATTTTATTTTCTGTAGCTGTGACAGGAGCAGATATTAAAGAAAATAAAAACATCATACTCATTAACAAAGCTTTAAACTTCAATCTTTTTGCTTTTAAGAAAATCAATATTTGCTCCTCCTTTTTTTACAATTACTATTTTTCAACATAAACAGTAACCGGTACGGATAATCCATTACTGAATCTTAAATAAAGCATACCGTTACCCTCATTCAAAAACATTTTTTTATTATTTAACCACATATAATGTTCGGATAAATCAGCTTTTATTTTTACTGTATAAGTCTTACCTGATTCTGCGATTCCTTCCAATTCACAATCTTTGCCTTCTATTTGCAGGAATTCATTTTGCAGATTGGTATGAATTTTATATGTAAGACCTTCCTCAACTTCTCCAAGCTTAAAGGTTACCTCTGCTTCTTTGTTATTATCAATTTTAACAAAATATTTATCAGCACTTGCATCAACAGGTCTGTACGGGAAGAAATTATATTTGCCACCTTTTTCAAAGGCTCCGATATCAGTTCCTCCAATTGCAACATCACTGAAATTATCAAGATGCTCACCCTGATCAATTCCAAGACTGCCTTTTGCAAGGCGGTAATCACCAAACTGTGAGTTTTCATATTTAGGCTGATCAAAGAAACCGTGTGGCTCATATTCCGGCGAAGGTTTTTTATCCTGACCTGTAACTATATCATAATCAGCAATTTCTTCTTCGCCTCCACCACCGTTTCTTGCCTGCAATGTAATATTATTGCGGCTTAAGCCGTGTAAAAATACACCGGAGCTGCGTATTTCGGTACTCATAGTGTTATTGAAGATAAACTGCATACCTTCTCCACCATCAATTTTAATTGATGGATTATCGTTTTCATTTTGTGATGTTCCTCTGTTTGTAAACAGGTTGCGGTATATATATAATGGCCCTAAATTAGTAGGTGCGGTACTTACTCCGCATAGGGTCTGTTCGGAACGGTTCTCGTATACACGAACATTTCTTCCGGAAGAGTCAACCTCGAAAGAATCATCCTCACTGCAATACCAAAGATTGCCGTATATATCCGAATCGAATCCCGGGCCTGCGTAGTTTCCGCCGTTAATTTCACATTCCATAACATCGTTAAAACGATGTTGGTCACTTCCGCTCATATCGTTATATCTGATAACCAATCCCTGTGAACCGCCAAGAAGCATTCCGCAAGTTCCGGCAGGATGCTGACGTATCCAGTAATCGGCAAATGTTGATGTATCACCGAATTTCCACGGATTGGTACTTCCGATACTGTCGTGTATGTAGCAACGTTCTACAACAACGTTTTTTGCATTCCAGATGCGTATTCCGCCGTCAAGGTTACGAATGTTTCCATCTATAATATATCCTTTTAGCCACGGATTCAACACACCTGTAGCGCCCCAACCGGATACATCACAGTTAATAACTCTTATATTTTCACAACCACGAGCTATATTAATACCAAATTTATCTCCGCCTTTTACTGTAAGACCTTCAAGAATTACATATTTACAATCAGAAAGATAAACGCTTTGTTTCCATTCGTGTCCTGCGTCTATAACGGTTTTTCCGTCTCCTTTAATTTTAATCCAGCCATCTTCGCTTCCTTTGATATTAATAAGGGCAAGTGGTTCGTTTTTTCCGTTAGTATAAATTTCTGAAATATCAATTGTTTTTGCAACAGGAACATCAGATTTCCATGTGCGGCAGGAAGTGGTTTCTGTTCGGATTACGTTGCCATTCTTCTTTATTTCTGCCTTTATTTCGTAATTTGTATCTTCTTTTAAATAAACAATGCTTCCTCTATACTGTCCGCCTGTAACACGAGTATCAAAAAATGGCTTATATGCATTTCTCCACTCGGCAGTTCCCTGTTCTCTGAACATAACATTACAAGTTGTTTCCGGATCAGCTTCGTCAATATAAAAGCTGATGTTTTCAAAAGTTGGGATAGCAATAAGCTTACCGCCTGTTACTAACCAATCTTCATCCTCGGTATATTCTCGGAAAGAAAGCGGTAAAGTTTGTATAGCTTTTTCAATTATAAATGTGTCGGTATAATCGCCGTCTATTACGCTGACTTTCATATCGTAGCCACTGCCACGATATAAGCTGCCGCAATCCCCTTTAAAATAGCCATTTTCATAAACCGGGGTAAAAATCTGTCCCCAGTAATAATCCATTTTACTGCCGCCGTTGCCTTTCCAGCCACCTTTAAACTTTTCTCTTGTATATTCCTGCCATTGACCTTCATAGAAACTGTCCAAACGGCGTTTAAGCCATATTTTTACTTTTGCATTCGGGCGGTCAATTTTCAACTTGAAGTTAGCACCATAAAGATATGGATCAACTTCAAGGATTTCATTACTCTCCTTGCGTATATTAGCCTCATTAAGAAAGTGTGTGGTTATATTTAATGTATTGACATTTTCCTCAAATTTATATTCAAAATCAAAAGCCTGTTGAAGTGCACTTAACGGAACCATCAATATATTATCTTCATATAAATAACTTTCTTTTGTCATTTTAATTTCTTGTCCATTGACTATTGCTTCATTACTGTTTATATATATTTTTATATAATTTCTGTCATAAAACGCAAGATAATGATCATCACGAATTTTTACTTCAACACCCATAATATTCATCAGATTTCTCATGGGAACCATAAAATCTCCGCCAACTTTGTTAAAAGAAACGTCAGTCAACCATTTATTACCATCTATAATAAGTTTAGAACGACTGTTTTCATACTCAATAATTTCCATTTCGTTTTTAGTATGACGATAAGGCTCACCGGGAAGCGAACCAAATCCGGCAGGAGTCCAGCTTTGTTTAGTAATAAGAATACAGTCTATTATATGACCGTTTTGACGAGCTTTGGCATTTAAAATATGTACGCCTTCATCCAGATACGCCGCAGTAAAATATGAATAATTTGGATTTTTCATATATCTGTCGTTTGAATTTGATGTAAACCATGTATAATCACCGATTGTAGTGCTGTAATCAACTCTGCGGTATTTGTTATCATCAAATGCAAAATGTGTTGATTTTTGTGTTTTTGCAGGTGTTTTCATACGAATATAAACTTTGTACAACCCGGGACTGGTAACATTAAATCTATAACGCGCATCAACATTTTTTATAGCTTCGGCATCGCTTCTGCTCCCACCGGGAGGTGCCGCTATACCCTTTTCTCCGGAGGCATCCACATCCTCAATTACATTCATAATTCCATCAGAGGTTATTCCGTTTTCAGCCTCTGTATAAAAAGATCCAGGTGACCCCTCAGGTATATCATATGCTTCAAGAGAAAGATAGTCATCATTGCCTTTTAAGTATATGATTTCATCCTCTACATCATCCTCTTCTGCTGCAAACGTTGTATTTCCTATAACGGGCACAATTGAAAAGGCCAAAAGAATACTGCAAAACAACGCAATACTCCTCCGAAGCATAATCTTATGAGTTATTTTCATATTATCACCTTACCTTTATAAATGTTATTCTTTAAAATCCCGCTCTATATCCATATGTTTTTCCCGCAAACCACTTGGAGTTATGTTGAAAAAGGATTTAAATGAGCTTGTAAAATAACTTAGTGAACGGTATCCGACCTCTTCAGCGATTTCACTGAATGATTTATCGGTTTTTACAACCAGAAATCTTGCTCTTTCCATTTTAAGCTGAGTAATATATTTACTTACAGTTATCCCTTCAACACTTTTGAAAATTCTGTTTAAGTGATCCTTTGAAAAATTGAATTCGTCGGAAATATCCGAAATACTAAAATCAAAAATATGGTAATTTTCGTTTATATATTTCTTTATTTTTGCAACTCTTTGTGCGTTGATATCACATTCTCCAAACTGATGTGTTTTCTTTATAAAACTCAAAATCTTATCCTGAAGATATGCAAGAATTTCCTGATGAGATTGAATTGTTCCTATTTTGTGAAGCAGAGAATCTCTGTTGTTTTTAACAGCTTCATCGCTGAATCCCATTTTTTTAAGATATATACATAATACATCAATAAGCTTTGTATAAACAAGTTGAAGTAAATGGTAATCTACCCGGAAATTTCTGCTTTCAGAAATTTTTTCAAATATTTCATTCAGATAATCCTGATTATATTGCTCAAAAGCAGTTAACAATTCGTTGTTGTATTCATCTTTTAGCAAAGCCTGTACCCATTCGTATAACTGTTTCTTTGTTGCAATCATTTTCAAATCATCTGAAAGTTTATTAATTGTATTAAGCACAAGGGGCTTGAGAAGATAATCGTATATCTTAAGCCCAATGCCCTCACGTGCTACTGAAAAATCTTCGTAAGCAGTAAGCAATATAATTTCAGCTTTAATATTCTGTTCTCTTAACTTTTTAACAAGTTCAAGTCCGCCCATAACAGGCATCTTCAAGTCACATATAATAACATCCATTTCGTTGGTTGTTGCAATATCATATGCATCTTTTCCATTGAATGCCACATAAGGCTTATCATAACCCAATTCTTCCCACTTTATAAGTTGCCGGAAGCATTGTTCTACAGCCATATCGTCATCAACAATTAAAGCCTTTAACATTCTTCTACCTTCTTTTTAAAAAGATTATTTATTTTTCTTCCATTCGTCATACTGTCTTTGAAGTTCTTCTTTAACCTTGTCTACCCCTGCACCTTTCAATCCCTGAATCATACTCTCAAGATACTGATCCGGATCAACAGCTCCACAACAAAGAAGAGGATTGTATTCACTTATAACATTTTCACATGCAGCTATTTTACTCATAATGGAACTTGTATCAGGAGCGAAACCTAAATTGCAAGCTTCTATTGCAGATTTGTTAAATATATCAAACTGTTCATATTTATCATCCGGCTCGTCTTCAAGTAAATAGCTTATCATCATATTACCAGTAGCGGAGTTATCATTTTTATAAAGGTCAAGAGCACCCTCTCTTCTTCTTACCTTACCGTTAACCAGGTCGTAATGTTTGCCTTCGATACCGTAGGTAATCATATTTTTAACCTGAGGTTCGGTATTCCACAACTGTAAAAATTCAAGACATTTGTCTACATTTTTAGATTTTGAATAGATACCAAAAGGTGTAGCCATCATACTTGTATTGGATTTTGTAATAGGAGATACATGAATTGTTTGGTAATCTGCATTATTGGCAAACCCAAGAGTTACTTCTGCATAGGGATGATAAGAAAGGAAGGTCATACCTGCTTTGCCTGCATTATGGAATGAAGTATAGTCAGTTCTTGTTGTAATATCTTTTGCAATATAACCTTTGTTGTACCAGTCACGCATCATATAAACGTATTCCTTATATTCAGGAGTTTCCATAAAGTGAACAATTTTTTCACCTTCGTCACGTTTGATAACAAACTCTTCTACAACAATATCATATTTGTTTTTAAGAACAAGATTCATGTGAGTTGTTGAAGTTGAAAGAATTTCAAAGCCTGCTCTTTCAGGATCTTTTTTCAAAGCTTCCAGAATAGGTTCAACATCTTTAAGCTCATCCATTGTTGTATAATCAATATTGTTATCTGCAAGAACCTGTTTGTCTACAAGAACAGTCCACTGTTCAGCAAATTCCTTGTATGTAGGAACAGCGTAATTTCTTCCGTCAATTTTTGAACCTTCCCACAGTTCTTCGGGAATGGCATTATACAAATCTTTATATTCATTTCTGACTTTGTCTGTTATGTCAACATAAGCATTTTTTCTTGCACGGTCTATAATTGTAGCATATGCTTCCATACCTATATCCATTGGTTCATTTGATGCAAGCATAAGAGAAACCTTATCGCTGTTGTATCCGAAATTAAATTCAACGTCAACACCAATTCTTTCTCTTGTTATTTTACTTAATTCTTCTGCTACAAGCTGGCAATCCGGTCTGTTTTTCCATCTGAAAAATATTTTCAGCGTATCACTTGAACCGTTATTGCTTGTTTCTGTAGTTTTTTCAGCTTCCTTTTTACATGCGCTAAGTCCTGTTGCAAGCATAGATACAACCAGTACAGCACTCAAACCTTTAATAAACTTATTCATAATATATTTCCTTTCTGCCTTTTTTATCATAAGGCATTTATTTAATTTTAAATTAACCTTTTACCGAACCTACAGTTATTCCCTTGATAAAATATTTCTGGAAGAACGGATAAGCAATCATAATAGGAGCAATTGAGAAAAGCAAAATAGCCATTCTTGCAGACTCCGAAGGAATGTCTTTAAGTGCAAGAATATCCTCGGTAGACAGCGTTCCGGAATTTTTTCTAAGAAAGTCGATATCTTTCTCAATTTTTATAAGAACCAGCTGTAATGTAGAATAGTTTTCGCTATCGAGATAAAGATAAGCCGTCTGCCATTCATTCCAGTGAGAAACGGCACTCATAAATCCAATAGATGCCATAACGGGAACCATTATCGGCATTACAATTTTAAAGAATGTATAAATTTCTCCTGCACCGTCAATTTCGGCAGATTCTATAAGAGCCTGAGGTACATTTGAACGTACAAAAGTTCTCATAACTACGGTGTTCCACGCAGTAACACAATGCGGAAGAATCAAAACAAGAAGATTGTTTTTTAAACCGTAAATATTGGTATTTATAAGATAAGAACCAAGCATACCACCACTAAACAAGGTTGTAAAAATTACAAATTTGGTAAGATATTTGTTTAATTTAAAATCCCTGCGGCTTAAAACATAAGCAAACATACTTGTTATAAAAACCGTTAGCAAGCTTCCGAATACAGTTTCCCAGATGGTTATACCATAAGCACGAATTAACTGGTCTGAAAATTTAAGCACGTATCTGCAGGCTTCAAAAGACCATTCTTTGGGTATATAACTGAATCCTATTTCAGCTACACTTGATTCGCTGCTGAATGCAACAATAACTATAAGTACAACCGGCAATACACAAATCAACGCCACTATGCCTATAAACATACGCAATAACAATTGAGAAAATGTTACTCTTTTTATTTTTTTGTTTTTTACTGATGCCGATGTCTGAATATTAGAACAAAGCATTGTCTTCATCCTTTCTGCGTACAAGCCAATTTACTGATACAACCATAATGCAACCAATTACTGACTGGAATAATGTAACCGCTGCTGTGCTGCCAAGGTCACTTCCTGAGCTAAGTGCATTCATAACATAAGCATCAATAGTTTGAGTTGTTGAATATAAAATACCTGTATTTCTGGTAACCTGATAAAACAAACCTGTGTTGGAGTGCATAATTCCACCAAGTGCCAGCAAGATATTAATACTTACCATAGATTTAAGCATAGGTAATGTAATAAAACGTATTTTCTGTGGTTTTGATGCACCGTCTATTTCAGCGGCTTCAAACAACGAGGGGTCTATACCTGCAAGCGCAGATAAATAAATTACAGAACCGTATCCGCAGTTTTTCCACACGTGAACCACAAGCAAGATAATCGGCCAGAATTTCGGAGTAAGATACCATGATATCTCTGTCATTCCAAATGTAGAAAGTATATTGTTAATCATACCGTTTCCATCATTAAGAAAAGCTTTTGCTATGTAAGAAACCGAAATCCACGAAACAAATGTGGGGAAAATCATAATCATATGCGAATATTTTCCGAACTTGTTTGCAGTACATTCGTATATCAAAATGGCAATTCCGACATTCATAATAGTTCCTACTGTAGTAAGTAAGCACCAGTATAAAACTGTATTTCTTACAATACGGATAGTGATATCCTTTGATTCCAACAGCAGTCTGAAATTTTCAAATCCGCACCATTCACTGCCTAAGAGTCCCAACGTGTAATCATATTCCTTAAATGCCGCAAGAAGTCCCACCATTGGCATATAAGAAAACAAAAGCATCATTGCAAAACCCGGGATGGCCATCATAAGCAAGCCCTTATGTTTGCAAGTATTGCTAATAAGCGAGTCTCGTTTTAATTGTCTTCCCATTTTAAAAACCTCCTAATTACATAAATTATAACATTTTCTCAAATTTACTGCAATCATAAATTTTCGTGATACTATCAATTTTTCGACATTTTTAAAGGTTTTGTCCGAAACAGTTCAATCATTATTGCTTTTTCAAACAGATTATGCTATAATTTTTATGTTTAGAAAAAAGAAGGTGAAGTTATGTTTCGTTTTTTTTATAAGGCAAGAACCCGTATTGTTTTCAGTATAGTTATTACACTTTTAGGTATCGCTATGCTGATTCAGGGTGTTATAGGTATTTTTTATGCCTATGAATCAAAAAATTCATCACAGGAAATGACATCACTTATTATTGATAATGATACCCTGAATCTTTCTTCCCTGCTTAGTCGTGTGGATTCGTTAATTAATTTAATTGAGTCAGACAGCGAATATCTTTTTACTCCTGCTCACATCGTAACCAACGATTTAATTACAGATTCAAAAACATTCAACACTATGAATCTAAAGCTTCGTACTCTGGTTGGAACCAACATTACAGAAACTGCTTACAACAACTCTTTCCTTTTTCTTTTAGACAGTATGCCCATTACCTATGTTGCACCTGAATATCATACTGTTTTTGATATTTCCTCACATCCGAATTCATTTGGTATATACGCAGCCAACAGCATTAAAACTTTAGAATGGTTTCAGAATATGAAAGATAGCGTGGATGCATATATATGGGTTGAAAATGTACTTGGTCGTGATATTTTATGCTACGCCCGTAATGTATATCAAAAAATTATCAAAGGAAGTGATGTTGATATTCATCCTACGAGTGTTTTTTATATTTCATTTGACCTTGCATCCCTTCTTAATCAGCTGAAATTAAGCGACTTATACCCACAGTATTCTGTAACACTTTTTTTTAACGATAATATCATTTATTCTAATGCTCCCGGTGGTGTTGAAAATGCCTCAAACGATTTTACATACACTTCGAGTATTTATCCCGGTTTAAAATTAAGTACACATATTCCGAAAAAAAGCGTTAATTTTTCATATTATGTACAGTTTTTTATAACACTTATAATGCTTGCTTTATTGTTGATTCTCGGTGTAATTCTTCACTTGTATGTTTATACAGGTATTATTATGCCTATTGAAAAAATGACACAGCATCTTTTAAAAAAAGAGAAAATTCCACATTCGGAACAGCAGAAAATGGTTCCTGAAATCACACTTCTTTATCAGAGCCATAATATTATGCTTGACAGAGTAAATGAGGCTATGATAAAAAGCAGAAAAAGTTATTACAAAATGCTTCAATCACAGATAAATCCTCATTTTACATACAATGTTCTTAATAGTATAAGTGCTATATCTCTTATGAAAGGCGATTACGAAATTTCAGAAACAATTTCAAATCTAGTTGATATGTTAAGATATGGAATTAATTCTCCCGAAACTCTTGTTTCACTTTCGGAAGAACTCGCTATTTCTGAAAAATTTGTCGCTATTCAGAATTTCAGGTATAATAACGAAGTTGTTGTTGAATACGAAATTCCTGATGAATTTTTAAACATAAAAATGCCAAAACTTACAATCCAGCCACTTATAGAAAACTCAATTTTTCATTGTGATTACGGATTGAATGAACAGAATATACATATCAAAGTAAGCGCAGCCTTAAGTGATGGCGCTGCAGCAATAACAATTCAGGATAAAAATAAAATTGATTCGGATATATTAAACGAACACTTACAACACGAAGAAAGCACTAATAAATCCGAACGCAGAGGGCTTGGAATATATAATATCAACCAACGTCTGGCTTTAATATTCGGCGAAGGTTACGGGTTGCATTACGAATCCGACAGTTCCGGATTACGTACAATTGTCACGCTTCCGACAGAAGCTAACCAGGTATCAACTCAGGAAAATATTATTTAGTAAAAAACAAGTAATTTTCTGTAATTAATTGACTTTTTAAATATATCGTGTTATAATTTTTAGTTGTTTGAACAAGAAATTTTAAAAAGCAGATGGTATAAAAATATTACCGAAGCATTGATAATAAAAGGAGAAGTGAATTTTTATGAAATTAGGTATAGTAGGGTTGCCAAATGTTGGGAAAAGTACTCTTTTTAATGCAATAACAAAAGCAGGTGCAGAATCTGCGAATTTTCCTTTTTGTACAATCGAACCCAACGTAGGAATGGTCACTGTTCCCGATGAAAGACTTGGCGTTCTTGAAAAAATGTATAATTCAAAAAAAGTAATTCCTGCCATTATTGAATTTGTTGATATTGCAGGATTGGTAAAAGGCGCATCAAAAGGTGAAGGTCTTGGAAATAAGTTCCTTTCTCATATCAGAGAAGTTGATGCAATTATTCATGTTGTCAGATGTTTTGAAGATATAAATATTGTTCACGTTGAAGGCTCGGTTGAACCCAAAAGAGATATAGAAACAATTAATCTTGAGCTTATTCTTGCAGATCTTGACGTTATTGAAAAACGTCTTGACAGAGCGAGAAAAATGCTGAAAGGAGATAAAAAATTCCAGCTTGAAATAGATGTTCTTGAAAAGATAAAAGCACATTTAGAAAGTGAGCAGTGCGCAAGAACACTTGTTCTTTCCGATGATGAAAAAGAGCTTATAAAAGATGTTTCTCTTCTTACAACAAAGCCTGTTATATACGCAACCAATGTTTCAGAAGACGATTTTATAGACGGTATAGAAAATAACAAATTTGTAAAAGCAGTTGAAGAAATTGCTTCTAAAGAAGGTTCTTTGGTTCTTCCCATTTCCGCCAAAATTGAATCTGAAATTGCCGAGCTTGACGACGAAGAAAAAATGGCATTCCTTGAAGAACTTGGTATTAACGAATCAGGCCTTGACCGTTTGATAAAAGCAAGTTACAGTCTTCTTGGATTGATAAGTTACTTAACTGCCGGAGAACCTGAAGTAAGAGCGTGGACAATTAAAAACGGTACAAAAGCACCTCAGGCTGCCGGAAAAATTCATTCTGATTTTGAAAGAGGTTTTATCCGTGCCGAGGTTGTTGCTTATGATGATCTTATCGAAGCCGGTTCAATGGTAGCAGCAAAAGAAAAAGGACTTGTTCGTTCCGAAGGTAAAGAATATGTATTCAAAGACGGAGATGTAGTTCTTTTCAGATTTAATGTATAATATTTTTGGTAAAAGTTGTGTTATAAAATATGAATATTTAAAGCCATCATTGCTAAGCAATGATGGCTTTAATTTTATTATAATACCGGAAATCCTGATGCTGCGTGAGCTTCGATTAATTCATCACACATTGCTACTATATCATCTAAAGATAATACTGCGGCAGTATGCGGATCCATCATAGCTGCATGATAAATACTTTCACGGGATTTATTTACAGCAGCTTCGATAGTAAGCAGCTGAACATTGATATTACTCATGTTCATTGCAGCAAGCTGCAGCGGTAAATCACCAACATATGTTGGATTAATTCCGCTGCCGTCTACCATACAAGGTACTTCTACACAAGCTTTTGCAGGCAGATTGCTGATAAGCCCGTTATTTATAACATTACCTCCGATTTTGTATGGTTTATCGGATACAATAGCTTCAATAATATGAGAGGCATATTCTTTGGAACGATTGTGAGTAATATTTCCGCCCGCAAACAGTTCTTCTTTTTGTTTTTTCCAGTTTTCAATCTGATTAACACATCTTCTGGGATATTCGTCAAGCGGAATATTGAATTTATCTATTAATTCAGGATAATTCGGCTTAATGAAAAACGGATTATATTCAGCATTGTGTTCACTGCTTTCTGTGCAGTAATATCCCAATTTTTTTATGTATTCAAAGCGAACCATATCATTGTGTTTTTCTGCTGCATTTTTTTCAGCAGCTTTTTCGCGTATCATAGGATACAAATCGTTTCCTTTGGCATCACGAATGTCAAGCAGCCATCCCATATGATTTATACCGGCGATAAGTTCAGTGCATCCTTCAGGTTTTTCTATTCCTAAATTTTCGAATAAAGCATTTGTACAAACCTGAACGCTGTGACATAACCCTATTGTCTTAACGTTGGTATATCTTAGCATATATCCGGTAAGCATAGCCATAGGATTTGTATAATTAAGGAACCATGCATCGGGACAAACTTCTTCCATATCATCTGCAAACTCCTGCAATACAGGAATTGTACGAAGAGCACGGAAAATTCCGCCTATACCAAGTGTATCTGCTATAGTTTGTTTTAGTCCGTATTTTTTTGGAATTTCAAAATCAATAACGGTACTTGGCTCATATCCTCCCACCTGAATTGCATTTACAACAAAATCCGCACCTCTTAATGCTTCTTTTCTGTTTTCAACGCCTAAATAAGTTTTTATAGCAGCTTTGTTATTGTTACAGTTTTTATTAATGGCACATAATAGCATATTGGATTCGTTAAGTCTGTCACCGTCAATATCATAAAGTGCAATTTCAGAGTCTTTTAATATATCCGTGAGCATTACATCTCCCAACACATTTTTAGCAAAAACAGTGCTTCCTGCACCCATGAATGTAATTTTTATCATAATAAGCTCCTTTCGCCAAATTGGCATTTAATTGCTTTAATTATATCATCAGCATTTTGGAATGTAAATGTAATAATAATGTTTAAATATGCAAAAATATTGTTTTTTTATAAAAAGTTTGACAAATACTTATTATGTGTTAAAATATAATATAAAAGGAGTTGTTCTAAGTGAAATATGCAAAATCAATAACAGAATTAATTGGAAAAACACCACTTGTTGAATTAAATAATTTCAAAAAAGAAAATAATATCACAGCTATTTTTTTAGCTAAATTGGAATATTTCAATCCTGCCGGAAGTGTAAAAGACCGTGTGGCGGCTGAAATAATATTGGATGCCGAAGAAAAAGGATTGCTTAAACCGGATTCTGTAATTATTGAACCTACAAGCGGAAATACAGGTATAGGACTTGCTGCCATTGCGGCTTCAAAAGGATATAAAGTTATTCTTACCATGCCTGAAACCATGAGTGTAGAAAGACGAAATCTTCTCAAAGCCTACGGAGCCGAAATTATTCTTACCAATGGTGTAAAAGGAATGCAGGGAGCAATTGATAAAGCGAAAGAGCTTTCAAATGACATTGAAAACAGTTTTATTCCCGGTCAGTTTGTTAATCCTGCAAATCCAAAAGCACATATAAAAACGACCGGTCCGGAAATTTGGGAAGATACCGACGGTAAAATAGATATTTTTGTAGCAGGTGCAGGTACAGGAGGTACAGTTTCTGGAGTTGGAAAATATTTAAAATCCAAAAATCCCGATATAAAGATAATAGCAGTAGAACCTGCCTCTTCCCCTGTTTTATCCAAGGGAACCTCCGGTGCTCATAAAATTCAGGGAATCGGAGCAGGATTTATTCCGGATACGCTTGATACAGAAATATATGATGAAATTTTTCCGGTCTCTGATGAAGATGCAATGAAAACAGGTAAAAAAATTGCTCAGACAGAAGGATTGCTTGTCGGTATATCTTCCGGAGCAGCTTTATATGCCGCAGCTGAAATAGCAAAAAGACCTGAAAACAAAGGAAAAATTATAGTAGCACTTTTACCGGATACAGGAGAAAGATATTTATCTACAGAAATGTTTAACTAAAAAGGGACTGTAGTCAACCTGATTTTAAAAAATTCGGATTGACTACAGTCTTGTTTTTCCGCATATTTTTATTCGACTTTAATTTCAGGCAACGGTGTTGAAACCGGAGTTAATCCATCCCATATTAAAACTTTGATTTTTGAAGTATTTTCCGGATAATCTCTCGTCATACTTTCTGTAGAAATTCCGTATGATAAGTTTTTTTCATCGGAGCTCCAGATATTAACAAGCTTATCTGTATTATCATAAAAAGCAACAATTATTTTATATTTCTGATTTGTCTTTGAATAAAGATTATTCAATTTCAGAATTAAATCAACTGCGTTTTCTTTTTTCTTCGTATTAAGATTAGCATAAATCAAAGTACCGTTATCGCTAACCGAAACAAAGTCTTTAGTCAGAGGCATTCCCATAATATTCATCTTAAATGTATATTCAGAAATATCCACATCTGTTTTAAATTTTAAAATATATTCCCCGTTTTCATCAATCTCCGTTATTCCGAACCACGCTATATCAGATGATTTTATCTCACTTGCTGAATTTTTTACAAGCATTGCTGTCACATTGCTTCCGGCATAGCTTTTATCAACACTGCCAAATACAGCATAGCTGTTATTATTTACTCCTGCTGTAATATCATTTCCGGCAGGTTTTTCATCGGCATTTATATATTCACCTGTCGAAGTATTTTTTACGTAGCTTCCGCCTATTCTTACAATCTTTTCAATATTCCCGTTGCTATCACATAAAATCGCAAGAACTTGGGCATTTGTTTCAAAATTGGCAAAAATATGACTTCCCTCTTCAGAGCGATAATAGTATACAGCTTGATTGCCTGTGTTCTTTGAAATATCATACCTTACAGCCACCGCCCCATCGGTTTTTAATAAGGTTTCGGATGTTACTTTCGCTTCGGTATCATCATTTGTTACAGTAAGCAAAGTATCAAAACGGCAAGTGCCTGTTGTGTTCTTTGTGAATGCTCCGTATTTAATTTCGGCAACTTCGTTTGTACTCTTATCATACCATCCGTCTTCTATTAACAGTTCTTTACTGCTGTCTGCAGATGTAATAATGAGATTTGCACCTGATGAATAATTTGTTTTAAACGAAGTTCCGTCTTTGGAAATTTCTGTATTAAGAGGTGTGTGCCACAACTGTTTAAAGTTGTTTGAAGTTCCTATTTCATCAGAGGTTATCTTGTCAGATACAATCCATAAATCCGGTTTAAGATAAAGAATTGCTCTTTCGTGGTCAAAACCTTCTGTCTGTCCTGTTGTCTGTCTTAAGTAATTATACTCATCTTCAAGTGCAATTTCGTTAATAACTCCTTTTTTACCGTCATATACCTGACTTTTACCGTTAATTACAACTGTGTTATGTGCCAGAGACGATTTTCCCCATTCGGTATACTGCATCATTTCACTTGTTGAAGCGTAGGAAAAAATACCGCTGTCAATAAGCAGTGGTCTGCCATAAGCATAAAGAACAATCTGATTGTCATCTGCGTGTCCGTGACCGCCTCCGCCTCTTACATTTGTAATAAGATACGGGCTATTAGTTGTCCAGTTATCACGCATAACAGTTAATCTTGAATCCGGAAAATTAACAGAAGTAAATTCTGGTTCAATTCCTTCTTTCCCCAAAGTAGAAATATATTTTAAATTTTCATCCTTTGACCATAAATAAACACTGTTATAAGTACCGGGATTCAATTCTATGTTGCTTGCATCTCCGTAGCGTAATCCTGAACCATCAGGAAAATACTGTACAACATTATAATAAGCATTTTTCAGAAGTCTTTCTTTATATTCTTCCGAAACAGAACCTCCGGCAGCTTCTACGGAAGATTTAAAGCTTGAAAAATCACTTAACGCCGCTACACTGTAGCCCGTTGATGATTCTACATAGGAACCGTCTTCCATAGTGTTTAAAAACAGAACATCTTCCAGTACATTTTCGGCATATTTGTACCACTTTTCGCCGTTATACACATCATAAAATTCCGGTAGATATTTTGTAGTTGTAAGAATACTCATAAATTCATGCTGTCTCCAGTTTTCGCTCTCAGCATGATATGTAACAAGATAATGAGCAGAATCCCATATATTCTTAAGTATTGCTGTAAGAATATCGGAAGTAAAATATTCACTTTCTTTAAATGTATCAAGTGTTTTTTCCCAGTTGTTATTCTTTATAGCTGTATCAAGAGTTCTTGGGAATCCGCCTCTTAAACCGTTAATATTTTCAGTATAAGAATTACCTACAAATTTCCTTCCGCCTGTATCTTTGATGTAATCCGCCATAATGGAAAGATATTTATATGCCAGCTCCTCATCCTTTGTATTGTGATATTCCAGAGCGGCATACGGCCACGCGGCAAAACGTGATGACTGCCAGAAATATTCGCCTTCCTGCCCTGCTACTTTCTGCCAGTTGTTTTTTTGTGGCAAACCGTTAAAACTGTAAACCATTCCGGGGAAAGTGTAGCGGTTAGCTGTAAGTTCATCCCATACAGTATTGGCTTCTTTTAAAAGAATAATCCTTTTTGCCCCTGAAAATGCAGGATATGTATAACCGTGTAAAATCATTTCGGCTTTTGTGATTTCCGAAACATTTTCTATATCACTTAAATCGAAGGTTATAACAGATTGCCAGGTTTCTTCCTCTAAAAAATCTCCGAAAGTTTTTACAGTAAGCTCTTTTTCTTTGCCGTAATTAGTATTACTGTAATCTCCGTGTCTTATTGTAATATCTTTTACCGCAGTATAGGTTTTGACACCATTTGCTGTGGTAATTTTAAGTCTTGGAGCAAGAGTGATATCTCCGTTATCCTTAGAATAAATTTTTGCAAAGCTTGCCTCATTGTACCATGCACGCACCCCAAACGATATCATTCCTACGCTCATAGTATTAAGAGGTAATTCTGCTGTGTAATCTTTAAGTTCGTTTCCTATTTCTATTTCTCCGCGATAATATTCATAATTGCCGGTTTGATAAAAATCATCTGATATCATCTCAACCCACTTGGGAGTTCTTGTTTTTCCAAGTCTTGTTGAAACATTAGCCGGCGGAGTTCTTCCTTTAAAATAAGTTAAAAGTGCGTCTTTTGCAGATTTATAATCTTCGTTTTTTACATACGATTCTACTGATTGTAATCCGGGATATGAGTAATCAAGCTTACCTTTTCTTACCCAGCCTACTCCGTTCCATTTTCCGAAAAATTCTTCATCACTCATATGCTGCGAATCAACAAACTTCTCGTCTGAAAGAACAGTAAACTCAAAGGTTTTTGTAACAGTTTCATCGCCTTTTATAGTTGCAGTTAAAACAACTGTAACATTTTCTTCATCAAATTTAGGACGAATAACTCTGCCTGAATTTGTTATATATTTTTCATTGTCCGACACCCATGTGATTTCCGAGTTATATACAGAGCCTTTATCAGGAAGATAAAGGCTCCTTGTAATTTCTTTAGAACCACCATCGTAGGGTGCTATAACACCCAGTGATAATGCATCTGCATCAGCCTGCGCTGTTCCCGAAGCGAAAACAGCACAAGGAGCAACCATAATTGTTATCAGAAGAACTGTTAATATTTTTTTTAACATCCTATAAGTCCCTCGTTCTATTTTACTTTAATTGCATTTGAAAGCGGTTTGATATCAGCGTATCCATCCACAAGAATTGCTTTTACGGAAGTAACAACTTTGTGGTCGGTATAATCTCCTGCAAATTTATAAGTAACTGTTTTATCAGCAGAAACATTCACATCTTTATCTGCTATATTAGCAAGATTATCAGCAAGATAAGATGCAAAAACTAATTTTGCATTGCTTATATCTGCACCTATAGATGTAACTGAAAGTTCGTATCCGTCGCTTGTTAAAACTACTGTTCCGGTTGCAAGTGATTTTATACCTTCAATAATAACAGCTTCGCCTCTTGTAAGTTCCGCTTTTGCATTGTCTGTAAGCAGATAGTAATCAATAACGGCCTGTTTTTTAGTTACATCATCTGCTTCACCGTTAAATACAGATTCGTATTTTGCAAGATATTCCATTGCAGAAGTAACATCTTTATCCATATCCAGATAGAAATAATTAACTTCCGAATTAATTCCATTGAACCATGTACCCATAGTAAACATATTTACAAAGGTTAAATCTGTATTTGTGTAATCCATTGAATCATCTGTAACCGTATATGTGTATTCGCCAGACCACATACTATTGCTTGCTGCTTTGTGTTTTGCAGCTATTACATTTCCGCTTGCATCTGGTTTGTTGTAAATTTTAATGCTCATATTCTGCTGAGATGCCCAACCGGATACAGGTGCATTTTCAAGCTCGTATACTGCATTGATTGTATTTGTTCCGGATTGATTACGGTATATTCTCGGAGTCGAATCATTGATGTTAATTGAAAATTCTTTTGACTGGGCAGCAGAAGAAAGCAGGTTCATCTTTTTATTTGATGTAGAAACAGCATCCCATTTTATTTCCATGCTTAATTCCCAGTTTTCAGTTGCTTTAAGTGTGATGGGAGTATTAATTGAAAATCCATTGTTGTTTAAATCAAGAGCTGTATTTGCTTCGTTGTAATTTACTCCAACAGTTGTTTTTTCTGCTAAAGCATTTACAAGACCATTATTGCTTGTTGTAAGCGAACCATTAAAGTCAAAATAATATTTTTTACTGTCTTTCGTTAAGTCAACTTTGTTTGCTGCGTTTAATTTTACAAAAGTATCGTTAACTTTAACATAAACTGTATTATTATAATTATCAAGAGCAACGTTTTCAACGGCAGTTGCATATGAATCATTTTCATACAGTGTAACAGCTCCGTTTTCTGAAAGTGTTGTAAAATCAGCTGCTGCAAGACCTTTTACATTATACGGTAAAGTTACATTATACTCAACAGGATTTGACTGAATACCTGTTCCGCTGATAAATTCAACATTTCCCCCTGCTACATTAGTTACAATATAACTGTTTGTATGAGTTTTAAGAGCATCAATTTTTTCATTTTCGCCTCTTGTTATATAAGCTTTGGAGTTATCTGACAAAGCATCATATGCTTCCACCATTGAAAGAATATTTGAAAGGTTGTCAGCATTTACAGTTTCTTCGTTGATTTCATCGCTGTAATCAACAAGGAACTTCATAGCAGAAGTTTTTTCGGAATCGGTATCTATATACAGATAATCCATATATCCTTTGTAGCCCCACAAAGTACCGTTGTTTGTGAAAATATGATATATATCCATATTTCTTCCAACGGTAGTATGAGCAACTCCATCCCACTCTGTTATTTTTTCTTCTACAGTAGATGAGCCTTCTTTTTGTCTTCTGAATGTTATAGCATTTTTATCAGTAGAAGCATCGTAACTGTTTTTTAGTTCTACTTTATAAATACTACCATCAAAAGCATAACTGTCATATAAATTTTGTTTATCTCCGCCATTTTTTATGAACCATCTTAAATACCAGTCCTGTGTACCTATAAATGTTCCGTTGTTGGAAGATACAAGCGATCCCATCTTAACAGAATTCTGACCTCTGAAGGATATTTTCCATGGTTTCGTATAATCAATTTTTATAACATTTTTCAACGGATATGCTATTGATGGGCTGAAGCTGTTAATAGATGAGTTAGATGCTAAGCCTTTTTCAAACAATGGATAAATACCTGTTTTTTCACCGGTAGTTTCAAAACTGTCGTTAGTATATGTAACTTCAGCACCTTCTGTTATAACAGTCGAAGTAACTTTATTGTATAATCCATTATTGCTGGTTTCAAGATTTCCGTTAAAATCGAATTTATATTCTGCGCTGTCTTTTGTTAAATCTACAGAAAAATCAACGTTAATTATGTAGTATTTTCCATCAGCAACCATATATAGCACTGTATTTTTTATACCTTTGGCATCAGGAGTATCAATTGCAGTTGAAAATGTATTATCGCTGTACATTTTTAAATCAACAATCTGATATGCGTTGTCAACAACAAATGACTCGGTTAAATAAGGCAACGAAATATTTGCAGTGTAAGGAGAAGTAATCGTACCTTCACCACTTATTACTTCAACATCTGTTCCGGAAATACTTTTAATCGGTTTCTGAACATCAGTATGAACTTCAAAATAATCCATTTCTCCCTTATAGTTTGTTGTAGCCGCCCATCCGGGACCAAACAAATATTTAATATCAGATATTAGTGCTGTTGAATTATCGTTTTCAGGAGCATTAGCATAATCAGTATTAGTTATGAAATTATTTCCGTCTACAGAATAATAAATTGTGGAATACGTGCCGTCGGCAGAAGGAATATTTTTAATAACACAAGTATGGAAATTAGTATCTGTTATCATATTTTTAGATCCGTCAAGACGTCCCCACGAATCATTGTTCAGTCTTAAATCTCCATCACCGTTAATTATTCCGTATATACTGCTTGTTTTAGATGATGACCAAACAGTTGAATGTTTATTTGTGCCATTTTCAAGAAGACTTCCTCTCCATTCAATTTTCCACGATTTTTTATAATCAATCGGAACAATTGTTGCCAATTGATAATACTGTGCCAGAGCTTCTTCTGCAGTTTCTGCACTGAATTTGATTGTGCCGTCTCCCCACACTTGTGCAAAATCATTGTTAGAATCCGCTCTTGTAAGGGTATTTGCACTTCCACCGTTGGTTGTTGTCGCCTCTAAGCTGTTGTTAAAATCCCATCTGTACCAGGGTGCCTCCGCTGCAGTGGCAGTATCATCTGCCATAGCCGGAGTGATGCCAAGTAATGCAGTAAGCATTACTACTGATAGAAGCAGGCTTAAAATTCTTTTTTTCATAAAAACCTTCCTTTTTTATTTTATTT
>JAFQLQ010000012.1 GCA_017414505.1 Clostridia bacterium | reverse complement strand
TTTTCATAATTTTTACTCCTTCCAGTAATTTATTTTATTTTTTATACACATGTGTAGGTCTTGCCTATGTTTTTATTTTCCTTTTTTATAACATAGGCTTTCATGGTTGTTTCTAGTATATCATACTTTTTGGGGAAAATCGGAAGCCCACTCCGTGGGCTTCCTGTTTTTTATTTCTTTTTTTTAGGCTGTGCATAAAAAAATCGCCCTCCCGCCAAAAGGCGTGGGGGCGTTGTGAATATTGAATAGTGATATAGTTAACAAGTAAAAATCCGCACACTGTTGTGCACGGATTTTTTCTTATTTTGCTTTCTGTCCTTCTTGAAGCGTAAGAAGCTCTTATTTCGTTTTCCGGAGAAAGTCCCTTTGTAAAAAACGTTAAATATCCTTTATTTGTTTATAACCTGTTTTCGCCAGTTGTTTGGAGTTGTATTTTCTGCATTTTTAAAGCAACGGTTAAAGGTTCTTATATTTGTATATCCAACTCGTGTCAGGATATCGCTTATTGAAAGATTAATATCTGCAAGAAGCTCTTTTGATTTTTCAATTCTTAAATTGGTAACATACTGTAGCATTCCGGTTTGAAGCTTTTCTTTAAACATTCTTGAAAGATAAACCGGATGAAGATGAAATTCATCGCATATCATCTGAGCACATAAATTGGGATTTGTGTAGTTTTTATTTATAAATTCAATGATTTCACCAAGCATATCGGTGGTCTGGTTCTGACTCATACTGTAGTTTCTGGTAAATGTGTCAAGATTAGTGAAATATGAGCTTATAACAAGACGCAAATCGTTGTACGACGTGGTTTCAGTAAGCGTGTTTGTGAAATTTACAAGAGCTTCAATACTGTCTGTATGTTCAGATACTACCGAATCAATAACAAGAGTGGTTATAATTATTATTTCGTTTTTAAGATTGGATGCAAATTCCGAAATGGGAATGTTTTTTGAAACTGTATCAATTACATTGTTGAACTCTTCAAGTGCTTTTTGTGTATCGCCGTTTTTAAGATAATTAACAATGTTGTTTTTCTGTTCAACGGAAATAAGAGTTGTTATCCCGTCGGAATTATCGTCAAACTGACTGCAGGGCAACGGTGTGTACATCTGCATAAATTCTGCATAGTTTAATGTTTCGAGAGAGTTCTGATAAAGTGTTCCAAGCTTTGAAAGGTCAGATTCAAAGGTGCTTATTGTACTGTAAAAACGCAGGGAAAAGTTCTTTTCAATAACCTGAAAGGCTTTGCCTATAATAGACAGTAAATCCTGCTGAACATTGTCCTGCTCGGTATTTACAAGTGCGGCGAAAATATCTTCAACGGGGAAAACCTTTGCAGTATAGCTTTCGTTAAGAAGCTCTTCGAATATATTTATAAAAATAACTGAAATGTCAGCCTCGTTATATCCCGAATTATAAAGCACATTAAGCGCAGACTGATCCGGTTTTATAAGTATAACCGTATAAAGCGGTTTGTTAAACTGCGGAAATTCGTGTTCAAAGGTAATTTCGGCAGTTTTTGATTTGTTTTCGTGAAGTAAATCAATAAACGCTTTTCTTTTTGCAAGCTGAAGATTTTTTTCGCTTGTTTTCTTATATGCACTAAGCTGTTTTTTAGCCATATCAAGAGCATAGGAGTAATTTGCTCCTTTTTCGTCCAGAGAGCCGATTTCGTTAAGCAGAGCAACAACCGGCGTACTGTGTTTTTTTACCGAAAAAGAAATGTAAATAAGTGCCGCAAGAATACATATAAGCAAATCTGCAAGTATAAGCAGGCTGATTTGTTTAACGGGGTTTAGCGCCAGTGAATTTTTGAAAACAAGACAGTATTTCCAGGGCGAAACGGTGGACGGTTTATCATAGTGAAGATATTTGTTTTCGGGATATTTTTCGTCCAGATTAGTGTTTGTGCCGTCCTCGTTAATAAGAATATTACCGTTTTTATCTGTCATAAAAAATTTCAGCGAATCGTTTCCAAGCAGTTTATCTGCCTTGGCGGCAAGCATCTCTCTGTCCATTTCAGCAAAGAAAATTATACTGTTGTAGTTGTTTGTTTTATAACAGTAAATTATATTTGATGCAAATGTAAAATAATCTTTCTCATTGTTTAGAAGGGTGAGAAATTCTTCCGGTTTTATTTTGGGATAGGTTATTCTGCAGTATTTTTCAGCGGTAAAAATACCTTTTTCCGAAACTATTACGGAATAGTCCGGGACATAAAAAGATGTGAAAAAGGGATGCTCCACCTGAAGAGAAAGGTCGGTTACAAATTTTTTGTATTCGCTTATATCGTAGTAAGGGATAGAATTTGTAATCTGATGATTTATTATCTTTTTGGGAATATCAGAAATCGAAACTGCAGATATAACGGATTTCATTGCGGCTAAATTTCTGTCAAAATATTCCTGCTGTTCAGTTGCTATATGATTATATACCGAATGGTTCTGATTTGTAATTCCCATGCTTATATAAGTAAGAATAGGAATATTTACTGCTAAAATTATTACACCCAGTAAAAGATATGAATATAACAGTGAGGATGTAAAGCTTCTCTGGATTTTATATTTGGAAAAATTGATTCTTTTCTTTAAGGACATAGTTTTGTTCTCCCGAGTTTATTCTTAATTATAAATATAAAACAAAACATAAAAAAAGTCAAGGAATACAGCGTGACAATTTTTAACGGAATGGCTTAAATACTGGTTTTTTTATTTTGCGAAATTAAAAACTGTCCATTTATGAAATTATTGTCTGTTGAAAAAAGCACCATTTATATGATAATATATAGGTGTATAAATGCCCGGTTTTCCCGGCTAAAATTAAAAAGGAGACATTGATATGAAAAAAATGAAAAAATTAATTGCAACAGCTATTTCGCTGTCCCTTGCCTTTTCTATGGCAGGCTGTGGCAGTAAAGATGGAGAAACATCCGAAAACAGTGGAAAAATTACATATTGGGTAGAATTTGCCAACCAGTCTGCGGCAGGTGTGGCAAGCTACGATGAGCTTCCTGTATTCCAGGAAATTCAGAATAAACTTGGTGTTGATATTGAATTTACACATCCCGTTGTTGGTCAGACGAGCGAACAGCTTAATCTTATGCTTGCTTCAAGAGAGCTTCCCGATATTATCCAGTATCAGTTCTATCAATATCCGGGCGGAGCTCAGAAAGCAATCGACGATGAAGTTATTATTTCTCTTAACGATATAATGGATGAGTATGCTCCCAACTTAAGCAAATATCTTTCGGAAAATGCTGATGTTGATAAGGAAGTTAAAACCGATGAAGGAAATTACTACTGCTTCCCCAACATTTATGGTGATGAATATCTTCTTACATACACAGGGCCTATCGTAAGAAAAGACTTTCTTGAAAAAGTTGGTATGGAAAGACCTGAAACCATTGATGAATGGTATGCTGTTCTTTCCGCTTTTAAAACTCAGCTTAACATTGAATCTCCTTTCAGTGCAAGACTTGACGGACTTGTAAACACCTTTGCTCAGGCATTCGGCGTTTCCGGTTCTTCTATGTATATAGACGGCGGCAAGGTTAAATATGCGCCTTACGAAGCAGGATATAAAACTTTTGTGGAAACTATGAGAAAATGGTATTCCGAAGGTCTTATTGATAAAAATATTGCCAGCCTTGATTCCAAAACTGTTTCTCAGAACGTGTTAAACAGCTACACCGGTGCAACAAGCGGCAATACCTCCGGCGGTATCGGTAAATGGATGGGAGCTATGAAGGATACTCCTGAATTTCAGGTTATAGCAGCTAAATACCCCGTTATAAACAAAGGCGACAAACCTTTTGCAGGTCACAGAATCAACAAATATCTTCCTTTTGGAAGTGCTTCTATTACCACACAGTGCAAGAATGTGGAATTGGCTGCAAAAGTTCTTGACTACGGTTACAGCGACGAAGGAAGAATGCTATTCAACTTCGGTATCGAAGGCGAACACTACAATATGGTAGACGGGTATCCCACCTACAGCGAATATATGACAAATAACCCCGATAATGCTCTTGGTACTATGATTTCTATTTATACACGTCCAAACGGCGCTGCTCCTACTATTGTTGACAAACGTTATATGGAACAGTCCGCAGCTCTTCCGGAACAGAAGGAATCCATTGAGCTTTGGAGCGATGCTGATACAGCACAGCACTATATGCCTTCTGTAAACTTTACATCTGCTGAAAGTGCTGAACTAAGCAAATTACAGAATGAAATCGTTTCTTATCAGGAACAGATGCTTCTTAAATTTATAACAGGCGTAACAGATATGAGCGAATACGATGCATATCTTGCAAATCTGGAAAAAGCAGGTGTTGCCAAATATGTTGAAATTTATCAGACTGCTTACGACAGATATTTAAGCAAATAATCAGACTTCGGAGGAATTCAAATGTCTACTGCAACAAAAAAAACGCAGTTAACAAAATCGGGAAAGCCGCGGCTTTCCTCGATTTTGAAAAGTGACTGGCGGATGAACTATGAATTATATATTCTTGTAATACCGGTTCTGGTATTTTACATACTTTTTCATTACAAGCCTATTTACGGTGCGATTATAGCATTTAAGGATTTTAATCCCGTAAAAGGTATTATGGGAAGTGATTGGGTTGGATTTAAGCATTTTGTTGACTTTTTCAACAGCTTAAGCTTCTGGGAAGTTTTAAGAAACACCGTAAGAATCAGTGTTTCGTCCATTTTGGTTAATTTTCCTGCACCCATTATACTTGCACTTTTAATTAACGAAATAAGACAGAAAAAATTCGCTTCCTGCGTTAAAACCGTTTCTTATTTTCCTCACTTTATTTCTCTTGTTGTATCCTGCGCAATGATTAAATACTTTGTTGCGGATACCGGATTAATCGGCGGATTTGTAAACAGTATAACCGGCGGAAAGGTTTCCCTTTTAAACGATCCCGATTATTTTACTGCAGTTTATGTAGGTTCCGGTTTATGGCAGGAGGTTGGCTGGAGCTCGATTATTTATGTTTCGGCACTTTCTGCTGTTGATCAGCAGCTTTATGAAGCAGCAAGAATTGACGGTGCAAACCGCTGGGGTGAACTTATTCACGTTACAATACCCGGTATTCTTCCTACAATTATCATTATGCTTATATTAAAGCTTGGTCAGCTTCTTTCGGTTGGTTATGAAAAGATTATTCTTCTTTATAATCCTCTTACTTATGAAAAAGCAGACGTTATATTGAGTTACGTTTACAGAAAAGGTTTGCAGGAATTCGGCTACAGCTTTTCCACAGCTGTGGGACTTTTCAATTCTACAATTAACTTCCTGTTCCTTGTACTTGTAAATTATATAAGTAAAAAAGTAAGCGAAATCAGCTTATGGTAGAGGTGATAATATGAACAAATTAAGTACAGGAAGAAAAATATTTGAAGTTTTAAACACAATTTTTATGATTTGCTTTATGGTAGCAATGATATACCCTATGTGGTTCATACTTGTTGCCTCTTTCAGCGATAACAGCGAAGTTATGAAAGCCGGTGGAAGCCTTTTATGGATTAAGGGTTTTACAACTGCGGCATATAAGTCGGTATTTAAGCTGGATACCATCTGGAGCGGATATGGAAACACTCTTTTCATTCTTGTGGTAGGTGTTTTTATAAACATTCTGCTTACAGCGCTTGGAGGGTATTTCTTATCCAGAAAAAATGTTTTCTGGGGAAAATATATCGCTATAGCAATCGTATTTACAATGTATTTCTCGGGCGGTATTATTCCTTTTTACTTCACAGTAAAGGATTTGCACCTTGATAACTCTTTGTGGGCACTTATTTTGCCAACTGCAATAAGTACATATAATATGATAATTATGAGAACGGCTTTTTCAGCCATTCCCGACAGTCTTGAGGAATCCGCCAAGCTTGACGGCGCAAAACAGATTTCTATTCTTTTCAGAATTATGTTTCCTCTGGCTATGCCCACAGTTGCAGTTCTGATACTTTATTACGGTGTTCACCACTGGAATTCATGGTTCAATGCTATGATTTTCCTTCGTGACCGTCAGAAATTCCCGCTTCAGCTTATATTAAGAGAAATTGTACTGTACAGTACAACCTCTGACGATATGGCAGGTGCGGCAGACAGAGAAGCCATTGGTGAAACAATTCAGTATGCAACAATTGTTGTTGCAACTGCACCTATATTATTGATTTATCCCTTTATGCAGCGTTATTTTGTTAAAGGCGTTATGATTGGTGCTGTAAAAGGTTAATTTTAAAGAAAGAGAGATTTTATATGAAAAAATTTTTATCCTTTTTAATAATACTCACCATGCTCGTTACAGCAGTTCCCGCAATGGCGGAAACAACCGAAGATGCAAGCTTTATTAACTATACAAATTTAATTGATTTCAGCTCTTCAAGTGATGATGTGTTTAATTACGGATTTTTTAAACCCGGTTACCGTTATACTGATGCATATGTATTAACTCAGGCTGATGAAGCTGATACTAAATATTCAAGTATAACACAGTATAAGCAGAATGATGATGGCACAACAACACCCGGTTCACCAAGCAAACATGTTATGCAGTATTCCGTTGACGTAAGCGGAACAACACCTATCGTTGTGGATTACGAAATATATTGTACCGGAACTGCTGTTTCATATTCTCCTCAATGCAGCACGATAGGTGCTCCCGGAAGTGCAACCGGAACTTATAATGGATTTGACGGTAATGGTATGGCAGCGAGTGCTTTGTACTCGGGTGGAAAAAAAGGTTCTTACCATTATCAGATTATTATTAATCCCACAACAAAATATGCAACAGTATTTATTGATGGAGTAAACAAAGGCGAATACAACCTTACCGCTGCATATAATTCTGAAACACAACTTTTACATCTTGCTCACACCTGGGTTGCTTATGCCAAAGAACTTGACGGAACAAGATGGATTCAGTTTAAATATATGGCAATTTATAATATGCCTGAAGTTACAGCTTTTAAAGTAATTGATTGTTCATCAACAGAAGCAACTGTTCAGTTTAATGCTCCTGTAACAGAAAGCACTCTTACCAATATGAAAGCAGGAGACATAGCAGTTGCTTCCTACGAAAATGTTTCTTCCGCTTACGATGAAGCGAATGTATATAAATTAACTTTTTCTTCGGTGATTCCCGGCGGAATCCAGACTCTTTCGGCAAACGGCGTAACTACCGTTAACGGTGCAGGCATAACCGACACCGAAAGTATGGATATTCCTGCTATAAGCTATCTTGCTCAGCAAAAATTCAATGTGTTATCTACTGATAATTTTGCATATAACGGATTGTTTGCAAGAGTAAAACATGCAAATGCCACATATTTATCAAGTGCAGTTATTGATGATTCAACAAGATTTTATGCATTGAACAATTATCAGAAAACTATGCTTGCAAGCGAAATTTCTCTTGAAGGAACTAACAAAATAGTTGTTGATTACAGCCTGAATATTAAAGGCGGAGATAAATGGTATGCACCAATTGTAAGCTATACATCAAATGAATCTGATTTTACAACTCTTGACGGTAACGCAATAGGAAATAATTTGTCTGATGCGGTTAACTATCCTCTTTCAACTACATATGCAAGCAACTGGAATCCTATATATTCTTATTACAGATTTATTATAGATCCCGTTACAAAAACAATAACAGGATATGTTAAACAGTGGAACGATACAGGTGATACCAAAACATCAAGCTATGAAAAAACTCTGGATTCTGCAGCAACCGAAGTATATTTAGGTCATTGTTTCAGAGTTTGGTACAGTGCTGACAAATATACAGAAAAATATTTGGAATGGGATTATCTGAATATATATGAAGTTCCTTCAAGTATTGACTTTGTTGTATATGATTATGATGCAACCGGTGCAACTGTTCAGTTTAATGCACCTGTTGACGAAAGCACTCTTACAAATATGAAAGCAGGAGATATTGCTGTTTCTTCTTACGAAAATATTTCCGAAGCAAGAAATGAATCCAATATATATAAGCTTACTTTTGCAAATGCATTAAAGGGCGGAACTCATGCTCTTACAACAAGCGGTGTTACAACTCTTGACGGCACAGCAATAAATGCAAGCAAAAACATAAAAGTAAAAGAAATTCTTACAAAACGTGTAATCGCATCCGACGGAACAGAAATGTACGGAATAGAAAACATACTGATACCTACTTCTGTAGTTACAGATGCTACTGTTGAGTATAGCGGAGAAAATATTTTAATGTCCAATACAGATGGCTCAAAAGAAGGTACAGTACGTTTACAGACTCCTTCACTTGGTGTTCAGACAGGTAAGCTTGTTATGGAATTTGATATTGAAAGCTGCTGGAATATGACAGCACTTCGTATCAAATACGGTACATCATGGGGAGCTACAAACTCCGGTGCTGCAAATGCTGCTATCAATGCAAGTGCAGGAACAGATTTGCATGTGAAAATTCTTTACGATTTCACTACCGAAATTCCGACATACACAGAATACAGATATGCAGATGATAAAGAAGTTTCTGTAAGAACAGGTTCTTTTGCTGCAGCTTCGGATAACGCAAAATCTTCCAAAATATTCTTAAACTTTTCAAGAATTGCGGTACGCGACCAGACTGCGGAAGGAATCGAAAGACTTCCCGGTGTTGTTACACTTAAAAACGTATCAGTTTATCAGCCTGTTTCCGAAACATTTACTGTTTATAACGAAGGAGATAACTTATATGCAAGTCATCCCGTTGACATAGTTGAAACAACCGCAACAGCAAACGGAAAAGAAGTTGGAGTTGTAAGAATTCCCGAAACATCATCCGAAATGATTAATGTTTATCAGATTGATACATCTGAACTTGAAGCAGGAACATACAATGTTACTGTTAACCCTGTTGCTGTTGACGGAAGAAAAGCAGAAAGTATCAGCTATACATTAACTCTTGACGGAAATGCACAGGAATTTTCAAACTTTGAATGGGCAGAAACAGAAAGCGGAAAAACAATAACCGTAACAGTTAAAAACAACAGAAATCACAAAAAAGAATTTACAATGATTGCAGCTGAATATGTAGATAACAATGGCATTCCCACACTTGTTTCCGAAGCATATGCAGTTAAGAAAATAGGCGCTTTTGACGAAGACACATTTACATTTAACTACGTTCCGGAACAGGAAGGCTCCTATGTAAAGGCATTTGTATGGAGCAGTTTTGACGGAATGAAACCCTACGTTGAAGCTTTGGCAGAATAATATAAACAATTACAGATAAAAAGCTCTTCTGAGCTTTTTATCTGCCTCAGGAAAGGGAGAATTTATGAAACGCATTTTATGCAGTATGCTTGTGGTGTGCATAGTTTTATCCTGCACAGTATGGGCACAGGACATCCAAAACGAAGCAGATTCTTATAAAAACAGTGAATATACATTTTCCGGAGAATTTGTTAAGAAAAAACAGCCGCTTGATTATACTCTTGACGACAGTAAGGTTCAGGAGCTTAAAGGTCAGCATCCCAGACTTTTCTTCAATGCAGAAGAACTGGAAAATATCAAAGCTGAAATCTATGGAAACGAGGCTCACAAAGCTACCTTTGATGAATTTATAAAAGTTGTTGATTCTTATGTGGAAGCAGGCCCGGAGGAATGGTATGTTTCTGAAAATAAGGAAGAAAACTGGATAAGAGACGTTGCTGATTCGCTTTCAGCCATCAGCTTTGCTTATATGGTTACCAACGATACAAAGTATCTTGATTCGGCAATTACATATATAGAGACGATTTGTTCTTATCCGCATTGGGGTGCGCCCGGAAGCAGTTATCATAATAATGGTCTTGCCTGTGCACACGCATTAAGAGCACTTGCTGTAAGCTACGACTGGATGTTTGATATTCTTCCTCCGTCCACTAAAAAAACGCTGCTTAAAACGGCTCAGGAAAGAGGCGCAACTATGAACGCCGGCGGTTGGTGGAGAGGTTCATATATGCAGAACCATCTTTGGAACGACCGTTATGCGGCTGCAGTTATTGGTGCCGCAATTATGGATGAACATTCGGAAGCTGTAAACTGGATTAAAAAGAGTATAGAGGATTACAATAAAGTATATTCCTTTATGGGTGAGGACGGCGGTTCTCACGAGGGTATGCTTTACTGGAAATACGGATATGAATCCTATCTTCAGTTTAAGCTTCTTATGAAAAGAACTTTTGAAATTGACTACACAATTGATAAATATGACGAAAACAGCTGGCTTGCACCAATGTATAATTTTATTGGTATTAACGACTGGGGTACAAACGAAGTAGCTCTTAATTTCGGCGACAGTTCTCTTAGTCAGACTTTGCAGGAATTCTGGCCGATTTTAGAGTATATAACCGATACTTACAATAACGGTCATTCAAAATGGCTGGCTGATAATATACATAAATATTGCACAGAAAATAATATAGGCACGGGCACATGGTGGGTTTTCCTTGTGCTTAATGATGTTGAGCCTGTTCCTCCGAAAGGTCATCTTATGACAGGCCATCTTTTTGAGGATTTAGGCTATGTTCACTCCCGTTCCGACTGGAACGGAAACGAATCTGTGTTCGGAATCCGCTGCGGAATGAATACGGGTACGGAATCTCTGGGGTATAACGGTAATGCCGGTTCCAGCCACGTTCATCCTGATATAGGCGCACCGCTTCTTTACGGATACGGTGAATACCTGCTAAGAGATGACGGTTACGGTACTACCTCGAGAACAAACCACAGCGAACTGTTTATAAACGGAAGCGGTCAGGTTTGGGACAAAACAAAGGAATATCTTCTTAACAGTTATCCTTACATAGCAAATTATAAGGATACAGCGGATTACACTTATGCGGCTTGTAACGGAACAGATGCTTACGGTGCATTACCGGCATATATAGATGAATTTCAGCTTGAAAACTGGGTAAGACACGTTCTTTTCCTAAAAAAGAAGGACGCTTTGCTTGTTGTAGACGAAGTTAAAACAACATCAGACAAGGAACTGGAATTCAGATGGTTTACAGAATCGCAGAATATAGCAAAACAGGGTAAAAATGCGGCTCTGGCAGTAGGAAATGAAGCTCAGATAAAAATAGAAACCTTAAATCCTGATTCTGATGTATGGATTGAACCCCGTGAGGTTCCTTACCGTACAGGAACAAGAAATGCAATCTGCGTAGGTAAAAACGGCAGAGAGTGGACAACCGCAACTGCCATAACATGGAGCCCTAAAGAGAAAGCTCCCAAAACTGTTCTTCTTGACAAGTACGGCGATGAATACACTTTTGATCTTGGTTCTGCAGTTGTAAAGCTTAATATTAAGAATTACAATATTGAGCTTACCGATTACGGCAACGAAATGCAGATTATGATAAATAAAAAAATATTTAAAAACAATTTACCTATTCTTATTGAAGATGATGCTCAGTATATGCCTTTTGCCGATTTGTTAAGAGCACTTGGCTATAAGGTTGAATATATTGCAGAAACCGACAGTGTTTCGGTTACACGAGGCACGTGGAATACAGTTATTCCTTTGAGTAATGAGAAAAAAGACAATGCGTTATGGAATGTTGATAACCGTTCAAGAATTACTCCCAAGCAGTTAACAGAGCTTGTAGGTGTAATTTCGTATTATGATATTTCCAACAATCTTATCAAGATTAAAACCAAGGATTTTGATAACGATGCGTCCTTGTCAAATATTGTTGTTTCAAATGCCGAGGTAATAAGCAGCACATCGGAGGGCGATGAATTTACAATTACGGCTTTGGGCGACAGTTATACTCTTTCTCCTGTTGCCAACAGTATTTCGGCAACTGCCGTAATTGAACAAAAAGGCGAAAATCAGTATAAAGCTATTATTACAGCAGAAGACAGAAAAACAAAAAAAGAAATTTCTGTAAACATAAAACGTCCTGTTGGTCTTGGAGATGTACCAATTAAAAATTACGAAGCAATCGGCGACGACGGTAACGTTCCCAAAAACAGTCTGGATACTCTTGCTTCTACTTACTGGGCATACAATGAAGTTGGAGCCTGGATAATTTACGAACTGGAAAATGAATGTGAAATAGACGGTGTTAAAACTTCATGGAACAAGTGGAATGCCCGTGATATGAATTTTGAAATTTACACTTCTATGGATAAAGAAAACTGGGATTTGGCAGGTAAATTTTTCTTTGAAAGAGGAGAAGAATTCCGTGAAAATAAATTTGATCCCGTAAAATGCAAATACGTTAAGCTTGTCGGAATGGGTAACAGCACAAACTCCTGGTGTTCTCTTACCGATATAGGATTTTTACAGAAAAAATAAAGGGGGATTTATATGATTTTTGACAATTCAAAAAAGCTTCTTGGTATTATACTTTGTATAACCTTGCTTTTAATTCCGGGAATTACGGTAATGGCTGATGAAGCTGAACCGTTTATGAATGTATTTGTAAATGAAAATTTTGATGATACAGATAATTTGTATGATACCGAAAATCCTGCAAATAAAACCATGTATAAGCTTGGTACTCCGGCTGAATATGCTTTTTCATATCTTGATACTGCTGATTCAACTTTTGTATCTCGTGATGATGGAACAATGCAGTTTTATGCATCTTCCGGAAGTCAGGGAAGAGCATATACTGCAATAGATTTTACCGGAATGACCGGTAAAGTAGTTATGGACTGGAAAGCCGGTTTAATAAGCGGCGGTATGACATATAAAATAACTTATATTGTAAACAGCGATACTATCGACAGAGGTTCAAACGATACTTTAACCAAACACAGCAATAAAGGTGTTAAAAGATACACACTTGTATTTGATCTGGAAGAAGATACAATAAGCTATTATGAAAATGCAACTCTAAAATCTCCGGATGTTGCTTTTCCTGATGTTGACAATCTTGAAAAATTTATAGTATCCAATTATTTTTCAACCGCTTCAAGCACCAAAGTTGCAGTATGGGACGATTTTAAGCTTTATAACATTCCGGCAAACTCCGGTGATGCGGCTATTATAAATGCAGGTGCTACAGAAACTGATAAAATTACAGTTTCTACCGCTATGCCTGTAAAAGAAATTGATATTACAGGTGCAAATGTTGTAGATTTTGAAGAATCTGCTGACGGTATAAATTCCTATGATGTTTATATTGAAAATGTTGGTTTTGAAGAAGAATATGAAATTCAGGTAAGTGCAACCACTATTTTCGGCGATACAATTTCGGAAACTCTTACAGGAAAAACCCGTTCGCCATCTGCTTTCTTAAATACTCTCGGACTTTTTGAGAATGAGTATATTGAAGGCGATACTTCCGTAGATGAGCTTTACAGCAGTAAATTTGTTGCGGCTGTTGAAGTTGTAAATGAATTACAGGCTTCGTTAAACGGTGCAGTTGTTTTCGCAGTTTACGATGAAAATGGCAATTTTTATGACTGTAAAACAATGCCGTTTTCTGCAGAAGGGGATAAAACAACTGTTGTGTCAACAGAAGCAGTAGATTTAACAGAAATTGACAACGCTTACGACTATACATATAAAATTTATATCTGGGACAGTCTTGACAGCATGCTGGAATTTGGCACAGTAAAAGCACCTTTTACCGGTTTTACGGTAGAAAGCAGTGCTGAAGTAAGTGAACCTCAGAAGAAAATTATAATTTCAGCAACCGGATATGATTCTGATGCTTGTGAAGGTGCAGAAGCTTCTGTATGGGTTGATGTGGAAACCGCTGACGGAACATACTGTGCTTTTGTGGGCACAATGGCTCTTGATGGGGAAAATCTGATAATTCCTGCTGATGTAACCGGACTTTATAAAGTAAAAGTAAATTCTCCGATTTCGGAAAAAGTTTATACAAATACTCACAGAATAATTACAGATACAGACGCTGTAACTATTCTTGCAGAGCTTAACGACTGTGCTGACGGCGAAGAAATGCTTGCTGTAATCAATAAGTATAAACTGGACACAATTTTTAATTTTGAACCTTATAATCTTCTTCCCGGAACTGATGAGGATGCAAATTCGGGTAAAAAAGATGCCTGCGATGCGGCTATTAAAGAAAAAATCGATGCTTTTGCTTCTATGAGTGAATTTTACACTGCAATTTACAAGGGAAGTATTGTTTCTGCGTTTAATAATGTGGCAGATAAGGATATTTTAATAAGCTATTCAAAGGATTACAACAGTCTGATTGGCTTTGATAAATACAAAGCTTACAGTGCATATCTTAAAGGTGACGATACCTTTAAGGAAACAATTATTGGAAGACTTGAAAAATACGAAATTACAACTTCCGATGAGCTTGTCAAAGCACTTTCGGGTTCAGTTATATGCGAGCAGATAAGCTCTGCCGCAAGTTATCTGCAAGTTAACGGTTTTCTTACCGAGGGTAATGATTTGCTGAAGCTTGATTTTACCGATTATAATAAGGTTAAAACTGAAACCGACAGAGAGTTAGTTAATAAAAATTTTGATACTTATATGGATTTGACAGATGCATTTTATAAAATTGTAAGCGAACAGCTTATAATAAAAAATTCAGCTGTTATTCCTCTTCCGATTATTCCCGGCTCCGGCGGAGGCGGCGGAGGTGGAGGCGGAGGCGGTTCGTCTTCGTCGGTTGTTACAATTGCTCCCTCAGCTCCGAACACACCGGCAAATACAGCAGCGGAAGAAAAATATTTCTCGGATCTTGGCGAATTTGAATGGGCAAAAGGCTACATTAACAAATTGTACCTTAAAGGAATAATTTCCGGCAAGGGAAATAACATTTTTGCTCCGCAGGATTATGTAACACGTGCAGAATTTACAAAAATGATAGCATCTGCATTTGATTTTGATTCTGCTGAATGTGACAGTTTCCTTGATGTAAATAAAGACGACTGGTTCTACCCATTTGTAAGTGCGGCAGTTGAAAAAGGTATAATAAACGGAGTTTCCGGCAATGAATTTGCACCGGATATGAGAATTTCCCGTCAGGATGCCGCAGTAATTGCATGGAGAACGGCAGGGGTAGAAAATGCTTCAAATTCTGAATTTTCAGACGATTCTGAAATTGATGAATATGCAAAAAATGCAGTTTACGGTCTTTCAGGTATGAATATCATAAACGGAAAAGGCAACGGAATGTTTATGCCTAAGGATTACTTAACCCGTGCAGAAGCGGCAAAAATCATTTGTCTGCTTATGGAAAAGGAGGGCAAATAAAATATGAGAAAATTTTTAGCTTTATTACTTGTTTTCTGTATGTTTTCTTCTATGAATGTATTTGCCGTTGAAATTAACGATTATTCCGAAATTACATATCACAAGCAGGTTGAGCTTTTAACCGAGCTTGGAATTATGACACTCGATAAGGATAATTTTATGCCGAAATCTGCTATGACAAGAGCGGAATATGTTGATACAATAGTAAGATTTATCGGTCTTGAAATAGGTAACTACAACACAAGCACCAGAACTGATGTATATGATGTAACTGAATATACTGATTATTCTTCATCCGTATTATTTGCTCTGGATCTGGGAATAGTTTCCGGAAAAGGCGACGGTACTTTCGCCCCTGATGAAATTATAAGTACAACCGATGCCGTTGTAATATGTATGAATGCTCTTGGCTATAAGGAGCTTGCATTAAGCTCAGGAGGATATCCTTCGGGATATTTAAGCCTTGCAAACAGACTTGGCGTAACCGAAGGGATAAATTTATCAGATGAATTCACCCGTGAGCTTTGCGCTGTTATGCTTTACAATGCGGCTGATGCTGAAATCCTTACCGCTTTCGGATTTAACGGCGACGGTTCTGTGAAATATTCTTCTTCAAAGAACGAAACTGTACTAAGTAAATATTTTGATGTTTACGAGGCTGAAGGTCTTGTTGTGGAACAGGAATATGAAATGGAAGGCGATGATGCTGCAAAAGGTTACGTAAGATTTGAAGACGGAACAAGATTTTACTATACAGGTACAGAAGATTTTGCCGGTAAACACGTAAAGCTATTTTATAAATATAACGAAGAAGAAAATACTTCGCAGGTAATTCTTATCAAAGAAGACGAATCTGTTGGAATTCTTAAAATTGATGCTTCCGATGCGGTATTTGCCAACAATGTTTATACTTATGATGATACCAAAACTGCAAAAATAGGTGCTCTTACCAGAATTTTCTATAACGGCGCAGAACTTGAGAGCTATAATGCGGCGTATATGTCACCGAAAATCGGAACAATTGAGCTTTCCGATAATTCGGGCGGATATTACAGACTGCTTAAAATAACTTCTTATACAGACTGCGTTGTTGATATGATTGATACTGATTTTAAGATTGTATATGATAAATATAATTTTGACAGCAGATTTGAATATGACGGCGTTAATTATGTTGCTGTTAACTCCGACGGTTCAAAAACAAATATCAACAATGTAAAGAGCGGAAGCGTTATGTCTGTTGCAAAGAGTGCAGACGGAAAAACAGCAAGAATCCTGCTTTCTTCCGAAGCTGTAAGCGGTGTTGTTTCGGGCACAACAACAGAAAATAATTTTTTCGTGTGCACAGTTGAGGGGGCAGAATACAAAATATCTCCCCAGATTGTTTCACTTTTTAAAAACGAGATTGCGGCAGGCGATGAAGTAACATTGTTTTTAAATGCTTTCAGAATTGCGGCAGGCTTTGAAAAGGGCAAAATAAGCGGGGCAGTATTTGCATATATGCTTGCGGCAAAGCCTGATGAGAAACCGTTTAACGATAACATTACATTAAAGCTTTATACGGAAAAAGGCGAGCTTTTAAAGCTTAATACCAGAGATAAGGTAACCATTGACGGTTCTTTACGACCTGCGGCAAATTGTCTTTCTGATTTAAGCGGCAGTCAGCTTATCTGCTACGAAACAGATGCTGAAGGCCTTATAAGCAGAATAGATACTGCTTATACAGAAACAAAAGGCTACGGCATTGATGAAACTGAAAATTCACTTTTCAAGTTTTATGAATCAGAATCATCGGTGTATTCTTCAACAATGTCCACATTTGCAGGTATTGCAAATGTAAATTCTGCTACGAGAATTTTATTTATTCCCGAAGATCCTATAACAGCCTATGAAGACGATTTTGCAACAACTTATAAATTTGTTGCCCGTGAAAGCTACAATATTGAAGCCTACAAAACTGTGAAAGACAGCTTCTATGCTGATGCTATTGTTATTAAAGAAACAAATTCGGCTGCAACTTCGTTTTCTCACAGTACATATATGATGATGATAAACAAAATTTACAGCGGCTTGAATCAGAACGAAGAGGTTGTTACTTTTATAAACTGTTTCTACAACGGTCAAGAAAATAATTTTGAATTATCACCAAAATGCAATATAAAGGATCTTCAGCCCGGAGATATTATACGTGCACTTCTGGATTCCAGAGACAGAATTTATTATGCGGAGATGGTTTGGGACAGATCAGATACAAACGGATATGTTTTTGCAAAGGGTAATCCCAGCAGCACAAATTACTACGATTATTCACGCTTTATGTATGCCGGTGTTCATTCAACCGATGGCACTATATTCAGAATCGGCTTTGAAAGTGATTTGAAAAACACCAAGGACAGCACTGCAGAATCGTTCTTGCTTTCAAAAGTTGGTGCAATTTACGTTTACGGTGAAAACCGTGACGGTACATGGTTTAAAAAGGGCAGTGTTGCTGATATGATTCCGTGGAAGAGTAATCCGCAAAAGTATTCAAAAGTACTTGTAAGACAGTATTATTCTCAGCCTGTGGAAGTAATTATTTTTAATAATTAAAAATCAACATTGCGGATAGTCTTTTTGCGGCTATCCGCAATGTGTAAAGAGAGGAACTTATATGAAAATATGCAGTAAATTTACGGCAATATTGCTTGCAGTTTTAATGCTTACGGCATATATGCCCGTTTTTGCCCAATTGGAAGTAAATCCTATGGAAACGTATAGCGGAGTTCATCCGAGAATTTTTACAAGTGAGCTTCAGCTTGCCGAGTCAAAATTATTAAAAGACGGTGAATACAAGGATATTTTTGACTCCTTAAAAAACTATGTTGACTCTGTTATAGAAACAGGTGTTCCCGCCTATTACGAGGACGAAAGCTTAGAAGACGGCTGGATGCGTGCCGTTGCTGATAACATTATAAAAATCTGTTTTGTTTATAAAATGACAGATGATGAAACATACAAAACTGCGTTGTGGGATTTTGTTAATACAGTAATGGCGTATCCTTCGTGGGGAAGAGGCGAAAGCTATGAAAACAAAAATCTTGCCTGTTCTCATATGCTGATAGCACTTTCTGTTTGTTACGACTGGATGTATAACGAAATGACAGACACTCAGAAAAGCAGTCTTGAAAATATTCTTGTAGAGCGTGGAATAGCTTTGCAGAATGCTCCCTGGTGGAAATCCAGTTACCTTTCCAATCATTTATGGATTGGTTGTGCCGCAGTTATGACAACTGCTCTTGCTGTCTATGATGTTTACGATGAAATAAACAGCGAAAGCAAAGCGTTGCTTTCAGGTTACGACAGTATTGATGCGTGGTTTAATTTTTCGGAATCCAAAATGAACAGAGCATTTTCAATGTTTGCTGATGACGGTTCTTCCCATGAGGGTGCACAGTATTATAACTACGGAATGGAATATGTTATTTACTATGTTGAAGCGTCCGAAAAATTCCGCGGATTTGATTGCGGCAAAATCCCGTTTTTTGAAAATACAGCAGAATTCATCTCAAGAATGCTTATTACGGAAAATGTGGACGAATCCGGAATTTCGGTATTTAATTTTGGCGACAGTACAATAAAAATAAGTGCCGCAACTGCCGCACAGTTATATTACTGGGCAAATAAGTTCAATAATGTAAATGCATATAAAACGGCAGATTTTATAAGAGGAAAGTTTAAAGACGAATACAAATACAATATGTGGAAGGTTCTTCTTTACGGGCTTGATTCTGTTTCTGCTTCCGGATATAACAAAGAAATGGAAAATGATGCGGTTTACAGCGAAATGGGTTACGCTTTTTCAAAGGTAAATTCGGGAAATGCCAATACAGTAACATCTCTTGCTATTAAATGCGGTACTCCCGGAGGAGTAAAAAATATCAATAGCGACAGAAACTACGGTTTTTCACATGTTCATCCCGATAACAATAATTTTATGCTGTTTTCAGGCAGAACTGCGTTATTTACCGATGACGGTTACAGCTCCAACTCAACAAGCTACGACCATAATACCCTGTCCATAAACGGAGAAGGGCAGTACGGCGAAGAAGATTCTGAATCGGAGAGCGACCAGTGGAAAGGCGGTTACAACGTCACTTCCGAAATTTCTGCTTATGAAAGCGGAGAGAAGTATTTTTATGCAGTTGGAGATGCAACCGGAAGTTATCCTTCGGAACTTAACCTTAAAAAATACAAAAGACATTTTGTATTCTTAAAGCCTGATATACTGGTTCTTATTGATGATGTGGAAATGAACAGTGCAAACGGCGATGTGCTAACATTGAGCTTATATCCCTCACCGGATAAAAAAATTGAGAATTATGACAACCGGACTGTAGCTTTCAGCGATGATTATAATCGTGTTGTTGTAAAAAGCTTCGGTGCTGAGCCGGCTGTTGTTAAATCTCAAAAGAATATCAATATACGTGGTGCACACCACTTAACATTAAGCTCTACAGAACAAAGCTGGAAACAGATTACTGCAATTTCATGGGGCAAGCCGGATGAAACTGTTCCTTATATTAATGTTACTAAAAACGGGGACATTGTAAAAATTACAATTGACAATGAAAATAACGGCACAGTAAACCGTGAAATAACCGTAAATGTTGCTGAAAGCAGCATTTCGGGATATACCGATGGCGAAGCTCCTGTAAGAGTTGCTTATGATGATAATTCAAAGAGTATCAGCGTAAGCGGAACATCAAATGCAAAAGAACTGATTTCCGTAAAGGCTACCGGGCCTGAAAAAAATCTTGTTTATCTCGACCAGAAGGTTTCAGACGGAAGCTATAATTTTCTTTTTGGTATTTCTGAAAACGGACTTGGCAGATATGATGTTTCGGTTTATGATGGAACCTATAACGGAATAGTTAAAGCTGCTGTAAATGCAACATCGGGCAATTCGGGATACAAATTTTCTGAAGCTGAAATTTTAATAGGGAACACGAAAGCAGAAGGAAGAGTTAAGTTTATAAATAATGCTGATATAACAGAAAATGTTGTTGTTTTCCTTGCTATGTATGAAAACGGTATTCTTACAGGGCTTGAAAAGTGCGATATCAGCGCAGATGGCAATGAAAGCATTTCTTCACAGCTTTCGCTGATTCACAACGGTGCTGAAAACAAGGAATTTACTCTTTTTGCGTGGGATGGTTCTTTAAAGCCCGTTTTAAAGGCAATAACTAAATAAATAAGGAGAATTTTTATGAAAAACGGTGAGTTCAGTAAAAAAGGTAACGAATATATAATTAAAGATGCCAGATTAAAACGTCCTATGGTAAACTATTTCTGGAACGATAAAATTTTATCGGTTGCCAATCAGAATGGCGGCGGAAACGGTGGCTACAGAGGTATGACTTCCTGCTATATAGGAGAGACCGGCAAACCGAGAGCACAGCTTATTAAAAACGGTAACCGTTATTTCTATATAAGAGACAACGAAAGCGGAAAATTATGGAATCCCGGATGGTATCCCGTAAAAGAAGAACTTGATGCTTACAACTGTGTTCACGGGCTTGGCTACAGTATTATTGAGGGAGAAAAGGATAAAATATGTGTAACTCTTCGCGGTACTGTAAGCTTTGACGAGCCTGCCGAAATGTGGGAAATAAAGCTCACAAATAAGGACAGTAAGGAAAGAAACGTAACCGTTTATCCTTTTGTGGAATTTGACCTTGAAGGATATCCTCACAACAGTGAATATGACAGTTGGGTAAGAGCTTATTATTTTGAAGAAGATAATATGATATTTGCAGAAAACAACGCCGAAGAACGTCCTCACGGATGGTTTCACGGTTTTTGCACAAGCGACATAAAAGCGGACGCTTTTGATACCTCCAGAGATAAATTTATTGGTGCTTACGGTGATATAAGACTTCCCGATGCCCTTGCTGACGGTGGTCTTAGAAATTCACTTGCTGCCTGCGAAACAATGATTGGTGCTTTTGAACACCGTATTGTTCTCAAGGTGGGAGAAGAAAAAATCATCAATTTTATTGTCGGCAGTTCAAACAGTAAGGAAGAAGCTGTAAGAATTTCAAAAAAATTACTTGTAAAAGGCTGTTTTGATGAAACAATGGAGCTTCACGCAGGAAGCAGAAAAAAACTTTGCGACCTTATGACAATTGTAACGCCGGATAAAAAAGTTAATGACCTTGCGAATTACTGGTTAAAACAACAGGTTCAGCTTTGTGTAGAGGTTGGAAGAGGTGCAGGAAAGGGATTCCGTGACCAGCTGCAGGATTCCTGGGCGATTGCGGCGTTTAATCCTGAGCTTTCAAAAAATAAAATTTACGAAGCTTTGGAACAGATTTATAATTCGGGAAGATGCGTAAGAGGATGGAACCCTCTTAAGGACAGAGAATGCTCCGACGGCCCCACGTGGGTTGCTCCAACAATTAATGCCTATATTAAAGAAACAGGCGATATTGATTTTCTTGATAAGCGTGTTACTTATTTGGATGGCGGCGAAGACACCGTTTGGGAACACATTCTTACGACTGTTCGCTATTCTTCCGATGATATTGGCGAGCATAATCTTGTACTTGCTCACGTTGGTGACTGGAATGATTCATTAAACGGTATGGGCAAGAGAGGCAAAGGTGAAAGTGTATGGACTTCAATTGCCCTTTATAATGCTCTTCTTCAGGCGGCAGAAATTGCCAGAGAAATCAAAAAGGATGCCGAAATTGAAAAAGAAATGATAGAGAGAGCGGAAAGGATAAAAACTGCAATCAATACTGCCGGATGGGATGGCGAATGGTATCTTGCAGGATATCAGGACGACGGAACAAAGGTAGGCTCAAAGGAAAATAAAGAAGGTATGATTTACTTAAACAGTCAGTCGTGGGCTACTATGCTTGGAATTGCGCCTGACGATTATAAGGAAAAATGCCTTGCGGCGGCTGATAAATATCTTGATTCCGATTACGGTGCACTTACTCTTTATCCGCCATACACCAAATATGATCCTGATGTAGGAAGACTAACAGGCTTTGTTCCCGGAATATGGGAAAACGGAACTCCTTACTGTCATGGTGCGGCTTTCAAGGTTATAAGCGATTTTGCACAGGGCAGAGGCGATGAGGGGTACGAAGCACTTCTTAAAATTTCACCTGACAGCAAATGGAATCCTTCGGAACATTCGGGATGTGAGCCTTATTCATACACCAATATGTTCTTCGGGCCTGCAAATCCGAGAAAAGGCGAAACTGCATTTGCGTGGATTACCGGAACAGCAGGCTGGGTTTACCGTTCTATTTCCGAATATATGTTAGGCTTCCAGCCCGAATATAAAGGTGCAACAATAAATCCGTGTATTCCAAAGGCGTGGGATAAGGTTACCGGCAGACGTATGTTCCGCGGAAACGTATATGAAATTGAAATAGAAAATCCCAACGGCGTATGCAGTGGAGTTAAAGAGCTTTATGTGGATGGCGTTAAGGTTGAAGGCAACTTTGTTGAACTTAAAGAAGATGGAAAAACACATACATTAAAAGTTATATTGGGATAATTAAGAGAGGTGTTTTCTATGAAAAACATTGAAAAACGTATTGATGCGGATTTGGTGATTGCCGGAGGCGGAATTCCTGGAATATGTACTGCCATTCAGGCGGCAAGAATGGGGCTTAAGGTAGCTCTTATCAACAACAGAACTCATTTTGGAGGCAACGGAAGCGCTGAGCTTATGATAAATTTAAGCGGTGCGGCAGGAATGCAGGAATTTAACTTCAATGCCCGTGAAACAGGAATTATTGAGGAACTTTGGCTTGAAAATTTATACAAAAATAAAAACGCCAACCGCTGGCTTTGGGACAGTGTTATTCTTGATAAGCTTTACAAAGAAAAAAACATTATGCTTTTCCCCAATACCTGTATTGACGAGGTTGTAATGGATGATAAAAGCAAAATAAGCTGTATCTGCGGAACTCAGAACACAACAGAAACAAGATACAGTTTTTATGCGCCTTTGTTTGTTGATGATACCGGCGACGGAACAGTTGCTTATCTTTCCGGTGCTGAATATAAGTATGGAAGAGAAGCGAAATCCGAGTTTAACGAAAGAATTGCACCGGATGAGGCGGATAATAATGTTCTGCCAAGCACGATGGTGTTCAATTCTGAAAAACGCGACCATCCGATAAGATATGTTGCTCCCGATTTTGCAACAGATTTAACTAAAACCGATGTTCTTAAGTACAGAGTTATTCCCAAGGATAATTTCGGAAACTTTTTGTGGTTTTACGAAATAGACGGAAAGCTTGATCAGATTTTTGAAGCCGAGGATATAATAAAACATCATAAAGAGCTTGTTTACGGCATTTGGGATTACATAAAAAACAGCGGTGAATTTGATTCGGAAAATCACGAGCTTTCATATGTTTCGCCAATTATGGGAAAAAGAGAAAGCCGCAGAATTATGGGCGATTATATGCTTTCCGAAAAGGATGTTGTTGAACAGGTTGATTTTGAGGACAGTGTCGGGCACGGAGGATGGTCTATAGACCTTCACGCAATTGACGGATTTTATTCCAAAGAGCCTATAAACCGTCATATATTCTTAAACGGAATTTATCAGATTCCGTACCGTTGCGGATACTCTAAGGATATAAACAATCTTTTTATTGAAGGAAGATGTATGTCTACCTCTCACGTTGCGTTTGGTTCAACCCGTGTTATGGCTACTCTTGCCACAACAGGTCAGGCAAATGCAGCTGCGGCGTATCTTTGCAAAAAATACAACTGCACTCCGAGAGATATTTACAACGGGCATTTAGAAGAACTTCAGCAGCTTTTGCTTAAATACGACCAGTATATTGTGGGTAAAAAATATGTTGATGATAACAATATTGCCACAGAAGCAAAGGTGACTGTTTCCTCCGAAAGAACAGCCGGGTTTACAGACGGAAATTCCGAAACTCTTCTTGATATGGACTATGGAATTACTGTTCCGGTTGTAAAGAAATTTAAGGGAATTAAGCTTTACGCAAAAGCTCTTTGTGATACAGAGCTCAGATTTGCTGTTTTCAAGCCCTCTAAACCTGAAAATTACAATCCTCACGAAAAGCTTTGCGAGAGAACCGTAAGTGTGAAAAAATGCCCGGAATTTTCTGAAATTATTCTCGATGCTGATATTGAGGTGGAAAGCGGCTTCTATTTTATATGGATATACAAAAACGAAAATATAAGCTTAATGAGTGAAAATATCCAGCTTACCGAAGCGGTTACTTCTCAGCATATATCGGTTAACGAAATTAACTACATAGATTTGGAAACGCTTAAACCTAAAAATCAGAAGTGGAAAATGCTTAATGAAAGCTTATGCTTCCGCCTGGTAGAAGATGAGAATATTTTTAAGGGTGAAAATCTGATAAACGGATATTCGAGACCTTATAAATTGCCTAACGCCTGGCAGGCAAATGGTGTGGAAAACGAATATTTGCAGCTTGACTGGGATGAAAATAAAGAAATTTCTGAAATTACACTTATTTTTGACTCGTATCTTAATGAATATTTAAGAGGTGAGAAAAAAAGGGTTGAGGTTGCAAGACCAATGCTTGTTAAGGATTACAACATTGAGGTTAGAATGCCTGACGGTACCTTTAAAACCTTAAAAGAAGTACGCGATAATTATCAGAGAATAAATAATTTTAAATTTGATAAAATTAAAACCGACTGTGTGAGGGTTAATTTCCTTGCAACAAACGGTCAGCCTTATGTCAGCGTGTATGATGTAAGAATATATAAATAAAGATAAAAAAATTCGTAAAAGATTATTCTTTTGCGAATTTTTTTGTTGTTAAATCCATTATGAAAAGCAAACTGGTAAAATTTAATTATTCTTAAACAAAAAGTGGAAAAAGTTGCTTTTTTTCAAAAAAAATGCAATTATTATTAACTTTTCTTTTAGTAATCTTAATGTACATCATATGCTGTTTAAATTATAATTAAAATGATAGATTATCAGGAAAGGGGCAACTTTATGTTATATCCATCAGAAAATGCCTTCAGAGAAGTTAAAGATTTGTGTGGAATATGGAATTTTAAAGCAGATAATTCGGGTGTTGGAAATTCCGAAAAATGGTATGAAAACAAATTGGAAAATACAATTTTGATGCCTGTTCCGGCAAGTTACAATGATATCACACAGGATATAAGCCTGAGAGATTTTATCGGAGATGTATGGTATCAGAAAGATTTCTATGTACCCTCATCCTGGAAAGATAAACGAATTTTAATAAGGTTCGGCAGTGTTTCACACAATGCATCAGTGTGGATAAACGGTAAATATGCGGTTGAACACAAGGGCGGTTATTTGCCTTTTGAAGCTGAAATCGGCAAATTTATAAATTTTGATAAGCCAAACTGTGTTACTGTTCGTGTGGGAAATATTCTTGATTACGGAACATTACCTCCGGGAAAAATTGAAGAATATCCTTTTGATGATTATCCCGAAGGATTCAGACGACAGATAATTCAGCACGATTTCTTTCATTATTCGGGAATTCACAGACCGGTTAAAATTTACTGCACAGAACACGATTTTATAGATGATATAACTGTTGTAACCGATATCGGTGAAAATTGCGGAACTGTAAAATACAGTGTTAAGATTGCAGGAAACGGTGATGTTACTGTAAGCTTAAGAGATAAATGCGGTAACGAGGTTGCATCCGGAAACGGAGAAAATGGTGTATTAAAGGTCGAAAATCCTCATTTGTGGAATGTTGGAGACGGATACCTTTATACACTTGAAGTAAAATTAAGTAACAACGGCAGAACTGTTGATTTATATGAACAGAAAATCGGCATAAGAACCATAAAAGTTGAGGGATGCAAAATTCTCCTTAACGGAAAGCCTGTTCATTTTACCGGCTTTGGCCGTCATGAGGACAGTAATATTCACGGAAAAGGGTTGGACAATGCTCTTAATATAAAGGATAACAACCTTTTGAAATGGATAGGTGCAAATTCTTTCAGAACAAGTCATTATCCGTATTCTGAGGAGCTTATGGATATTGCAGATGAAGAGGGCTTTCTTGTAATAGATGAATGCTCGGCAGTAGGATTTAATTTCTGGGGAGCCGGAAAGCCGGTTTTTTGTCCGGAACTTATTTCGGATGAAGCTCTTACAACTCATATAAGGGAAATGAAAGAGCTTATTGCCAGAGATAAAAACAGACCGTGTGTAATTATGTGGAGTGTTGCCAACGAAGCGGCTACATATGAGGAAAGCTCAAGACCGTATTTCAAAAAAGTAATTGATACAGCAAGACAAGCTGATTCAACCCGTCCCATCACAATAATTGAGCACACGAAAGCCAACGAATGCAAGGTGGGGGATTTGGTTGATGTTATAGGTGTTAACAGATATTTTTCCTGGTATAACGATCCCGGATATTTAGACACTATCGAGCCAAGGCTTACTGCAGAGCTTAAAAGATGGTATGATAATTTCAGAAAACCTGTAATAATAACAGAGTTTGGTGCGGATACCGTTGCAGGTATGCACAGTGATCCGCCGCAGATGTTTTCTGAGGAGTATCAGGTAGAGGTTATAAAGCATTATGCGAATGTTATAGATTCACTTGATTTTGTAGTTGGAGAACAGGTCTGGAATTTTGCAGATTTTCAGACAAAACAGGGAATAACAAGAGTTCTCGGCAACAAAAAAGGAATTTTCACAAGAGACAGAAGTCCAAAAATGGCGGCTCATTATCTTAAGGAGAGATGGGATAGCTTAAAAAAGGAGGCTGAATTATGAAAAACAGATTTCTGGCTTTGTTAGTTGTAGTGTTTACAATAATAAGCAGTTTTTGCATAGGTACATCGGCGCAGGAGCTGCCCATTATGATTAAGGCAGATTCAATTGCTGTAAATACAACAAACAAGCCATTTGTTGAAAATAGAATTCTTATGTTACCGTTACGGAATGTTTCCGAGGTGCTTGGAGCAAAGGTAACCTGGATTGAGGAAGCAAAAAGTGCTTCTGTTACCTTTAACGAACTAAATGCAATAGTTCCGTCGGTGGGAAGCAATGTTTATATCAACGATATTGCAACAGGCATGAAAGCGCCGGTTAAGGTATTGGACGGAGTAACTTATATTTCTTACGATTACATAAATCTGTTCTTTGATTATGTAACAATCTGGAACGGTTCTTCCCGTATATTTGATATTAACACAAAGCTTTCATATAAAAAAAGCATTGCCGAAACAGACGGCACAGATAAGGGATATATAGAGGTTGCGGCTGTTGAGGATGCATATGTAAAAAACGGAAGCTTTGCATCACAGAATTTCGGTTCTGCAACAAGTCTTGAATTTAAAGCCGAAACTCTTGCTGATTACGGAAGAATGATATATCTCAAGTTTAATCTTGATGAAATAGAAAATCCGGAATTTTTAACTGCAGAGCTTCAGCTTACTGCTTTTTCCTGCGAAGCAGGTGCAAGAACCATGCCTGTTGTATACAAGCTATACGAGGTTGATCCGTCAGCGTGGAGCGAAACAGAAATCACTTACAGTAACAAACCCGGTAACGGATTGCTTGTAGGTGAATTTAATGAAGTGTATAATCCTATTACAAAATTTGATATTACAGATTACATTATAAATAAGAAAAACGAAGGAAAAAGCGAAATAGCATTCGCTTTAGACGGAGATTATGCTCAGAAACTGAGAGTGGATTTTTACAGTAAGGAAAAAAGCGACCAGCTTCCTCCTATGCTTAAAATAACATATGTTGAAAGTGATTCTTTTGTAAAGGAATTACCTGAAAAAGAAAACTTCGGAGATGACAAAGATCCCTGGGAATGGGCCGCTGAGATGCTTAAAACTTCCACAGCAGAACGTACCCGTGTTTCGGAAAACGGGCTTGTAAAACAAACAACCGCCAACAAATTTGAAATAACAAGTTCGGAAACAACCTATACTAATTCCGGAACAATGGCAAATGATAATTTTGCATCTTCTCAGACAATTGTTGTAAAAGGCGATCCTGCAACAACCAATACAGGACGTGTATCTTATATAAAATTCGATTTGACACAGGCAGACTTTTCAAGCGTTGATTATGCTTATTTAAAGCTCTATGTAACAACTCTTGATAAGGGAAATTCTCATACTTTAGCTTTATCAGAGGCGGATTCAGATTGGAAAGCCAGCGAAGTTACATGGAATAATTCACCTAAAAAAGGTACTGTTATATCAACCGGAGAAGCCGTAAAAACCAATGACTGGATTTTTATGGATGTAACCGATTATCTTAAAAACTGCATTAAAATAGGTCAGAAAAATATTTCGCTTGCGCTGGAAGATAAATCGGGCGTAAGAGCGGTATTTGCGTCAGCAAAAAGTGCTTATGCTCCCGTACTTTCGGTAAGAACGCTTGATAACGGAGCTGAACCTATTGAAATAATTAAGGATAATCCTCAGGAATATCCCCTTGTAACACAGGCAAAAACAGATAACGGAGCATATGTTTCTTATCCTACACGAATGTTTGAAACTCTTCCCGGAATAAAAATTTCTTCAAAAAATCCGAATCACGGAGTTTACGGCGGAAGAACAGATAAAACAGTAGAAGCAACCGGTAGTTTTCGTATAGTAAATATAGACGGCAGATACTGGTTTGCAGATCCGGACGGCAATTTGTTTTACAGTATAGGGCTGGCGAGTCTTGCTAATAACGGTTCTACAAAATTTCAGCAGAATTCAAACCGTATTTTCAAGAACAATAAAAACTGGGCGGAACAAACTGTGAATATGCTTAAAAATGAGTTTTATTTCAACAGTGCAGGTGCGTGGTCAAACACTAAGCTTTTAAGTGAAACTGAAGGAGCAATGGGTATTTCGGTATATGACGCTTTTTTGGTAAATTATGCAAGTACCATCGGGGTTTACACCGGAAATACTGCGTCCAATAATAAATTTACTGAAAATAACACAATGCCTGTTTTTGATCCTGATTTTGTAAAATTCGCAGATGATGCGGCAAAAGCGCTTGCTCTGCAGTATAAGGATAATCCCAGGATAATGGGCTTTATGAGTGATAATGAGCTTCCGCACGACACGGATATGCTTATAGGTTATCTTAATCTTAACCCTGAAAATCCGGTTAACGCATATTCATATGCAATGGCCTGGACATGGCTTTGCGATTATACAGGAAAAGAAAATCCGAAGATTGACGATGTTACAGAGGCTATGAAAGCGGATTTCATAGAATTTGTATATGACAGATATTATTATATTGTAAAATCAGCACTTCAGAAGCATATTCCCGAAAAGCTTTATCTTGGCAGCAGATATTGCTTTAATAATTACAAAAACAAACCCGCTATGGCGGCTGCAGGAAGATATTGTGATGTAGTAAGTATAAATTACTATTACGCATGGACTCCAAACAGCTTCCTTATGGCTGACTGGTATGAATGGAGCAAAAAGCCTGTTATGATAACAGAGTGGTATGCAATGGCATACGATTCCGGTTTGCCTAATGAAGGCGGAGCCGGCTGGAAAGTGGAAACACAGAAGGAAAGAGGAAGATTTTATCATAACTATACACTTAAAATGTTTCAGAATAAAAACTGTGTAGGCTTCCATTGGTTTACTTATCAGGATAACGACTCTTCTACAACTCTTGCATCGGATCCCCATTCTTCAAATAAAGGTTTTGTAAATGGTGAATTCGAGCCGTGGAAAGGACTTGCCGATGAAGTTGTTAAAATTAACCGTCAGGTATATGACCTGATTGATTATTTTGATGAAAAGGAGGAGTAATGTGAATAAAAGGATACTATCTTTGATACTCACTCTGATGATTTTAATGTCAGTATTTTGTGTGACGGCAGATGCTTACTCTGAGATTATAGGAAATAATTTTTATACAAGCGGAGGTTGGAGCGGAGCAGGCAGTGTATCAGGAGATATTTTGAGTATTTCAAATACTACCAGTAATGCTCAGGGTAGAGTAAATCATTTTACAAACCTGGATTCATCGGCAGATTTTAGCGGAGGGCCTAATTCTGCAACAATTTCTGCAATGAATTCTCACAGATTTATTTTAAGACTGAGAATGTCTTTATCAAGCATAAAGGAATACGGAATTACATCACAGCTTAATTTAATTGATTCCGCTATGGGTTATACTGCAAGCACTTACCTTGTTCAGTTAAAGAGTAATGCTCAGGGCACATATAATGTTTATGTAAACAAAAATTCAAACGGTAAAACAGAGCCTGCGACATGCGTTTTGGAAAACGTTGCCGGCGGAAGCTTTGTAAATGTTCTTGTTGATATGTATAAAGACGGTGCTGACGGATGGAAGGCGCAGTATTATATTAACGGTGCTGATGCAGGTTTTCAGACATTTACCTCCTGCGATCCCTCTAATGCAACCGGGCTAAGATTCCGTGTTTCCAACGGAACGATTGCCGGAACAACGGCAAAATTTGCAGATTTTTCACTTACGGCATATGAAACCGGAGAGACTTATCCGGAAGCAGCAGTAACGGATTGCTCTTTGGAGAATGGAATTCTTACCATGAATTTTTCAACTGAAATATCCGCTGATTCAGCAAATAATATTTTCATTAATGATATTCAGTGGGAAGATTTTATGCTTGGCAACGACCATAAAAGCATTCTTCTTATGAACGTGCCTCAGGAAGAATTTTCTGTTAATGTAACCGATGCATATGACATATTTGGAACAAAGATTACTGATTATTCGGGAACTTTCGGAGAAAGTCAGGCGGAGGAGGAATACGTTGAACCTGTATTTTACCAGTGGGTTCCATATGAGAACTTTTCAAACTGGACTGATACATCATCAATGTGGTCAGCAGGAAACGAAAATACTTCTCCCGATTCGTCTGTAGGAAGTATTTATTCCTCAAACGGAAATTTGGGGTTAAAGCTGTTAACAAAAGGTTCTGCTTCGGGAATGAACAGAATAAATAAGTTTGCAAAGGATAAAGTGGCAGAGCTGTTTGAATCCACCGAAGGAAATTATAAAATGGTGATTAAAGCAAGGGCTTGTCCTACTGAATACGGTGCAAGCAGTTCATCAAATGAAATTTCTCTTTCTCAGGGAACTTCCACCAAGCAAAGACTTTTTGAAATAACCACAACTTCGCTGGGTGAAATTAAGCCTAAAATTCACGGAGCAGATTTTCTTGATAATATAAGCCTTAATCAATGGGTGGATGTTATAATAACTGCTCAGGTTAAAAACGGTGTTGCAGATTTTGTATATTTTATTGACGGTGTAAAGCATACCGGTGAATATAAATATCAGCTTGCTTCAAACGGCATAAATGCTATTCAGTTTGCACAGAGAGGCTTTGCAGAAGGAATTTTTGATGATATTGAGGTATATTTGTTTACGGGAAGCAATCCTTCTTTTGAATTTAAGGGGATAACAGATATAAACGGAAATGAAACGGATGTGTATAATCCGTCAAAGCCTGTTGTTCTGAATTTTTCTGCGGAAATATCAGAAAGCAATCTGATAAGCTCCGGACAGGACAGCATAATAAAAATTGATGGAATTTCTGTTCCTTTAAACAGACTCAGCATTGGGGGAAATAAAAAAAGCATTGTTATTGCCCCTGACGGAACAGAATGGGATCCGCTGAAAAAACATATTGTAGAAATTGCGGGGGAAGGTTTTTCTGATATTTACGGAACTTTATTTACTCCTTACGAAGGAGAAATAAGCTTCACAACCGGCGGATGGAAGCTTTCAGCCAACAATGGAGTATTTTCCAAAAATGAATTGTCAGATGGAAATCTGAAAGTAGAATTTGATGTTAAAAATATGACGGGAGATAAGGCAACTGTAAATGTTGTTATTGCGCAATGCAAGGGAGACCGTTCCAAATATATGATAACTCAGCTTTCGGAAAGTACATATGAAGTTGCAAATGGGATTACATCTCCGAAAATTTCGGCTGAACTAAATATAACAGATAGTGAAAACAGCTTTGTAATGGCATTTGTGTATGAATGTAAAAATTTCAGACCTGTGCTCAAGGAAGCTTTGATTCTTGAATAAAACTTTAAAGAGGAGGTGCAAAATGAAAAAAATACTGATTTCAGTTATACTTATTCTTTGTTTATGTATAAATGCTTCGGCACAGCTTAGCACAATGGTTACAGATACCTGTATTGAAGCGGTTATAGACGGAAAAACAGAAATCTATTCTGAAAACGAAGCTGTTCTTTTACATGTTAAAGACAGCAACCTTAAAACCGTACATATAGATGAACAGTATCTTAACGCTGATGGAAGCTACAAATTTACTTTTCAGGTAAATCCCAATCTCAGGGGAGGTAAATTCGCTTATACCGTATCTACGGTAGATACAACTCTGGAAACGGGAAATCTTCTTGTTCAGGATATTCTCGGAATGAAGGCTCTGATTGAAAAAACAGAGCAGTCAAATGATGCTGAAGCTATAAAAACAGAGTTTAACAATTTTGTATATATTACGGAAAATGAAATTTACGAATTACTTGATAAAACAAATATGTATAAGCGTTTTTATCAGGAATCGCAGAAATATGAAAGCCTGACTAACGGCATTGTAGAAGAAATAATGGAGAGGATTATTCTTCTTGAAGCCGTAAATCAGAATATGCTGAATTTATTACTGGATGAAAACAGCAAATTCAAAGCACCTGAAAAAATAGGTCTGGATGCTTCGGATATATCTTACTATAACGAAATTTCTGCAAACGGAATTTCAAATATAAATAAAAATATTCAGGGTAAGAATTTTGACGAAACTGATAAAATGATTAAAGCCTTGAAAGCACTTATCTATGTTAATGCCATCACTAATAATAAATCTATGGGCGTAGGAAATTCTGATAAAATTATAACCGAAAAATATGAATATCTTAATATTGATGTGTCGCAGTATAATGCGTTATCAGAACCGCTTAAGCAAAATGTGTTAATGTTAATTGTTAATTCAAATGCTTCGGATGCAGAAACCTTTGGAACAGCATATAACGAAGCAATATTAGCTCAAAGAGTGCCCGTAATCATACCCGGTAACTTGCCGGGAACACCGTCGGGCGGCGGAGGAGGCTCCGGTGGAGGAGGTTCTTCTTATGCACCTGCGGTTCAGATGGGAGTTAACGATAATAATAATCTTGCTTATGATTCGGGATTTTCGGATATGGGAGATTTCTCATGGGCTCAGGAAGCTGTATCAGTTTTAAGAGAAAACGAAATAGTAAAAGGTAAAAACGATACAGAATTTGCTCCTTACGATAATGTAACAAGGGAAGAATTTGTTACCATGATTTTAAGAGCTGTGCCTATAAAAACTCAGGGTGCTTCCGGTGATGATTTATACGAGTTTATAAAATGCGATACTTTCGATACAGATACGGTAAATACATGGAACGTAACAGATCCGGGAATTAAATGCGAAAATGGTGTTATGAGCTTATCCTCGGAAGGCGAAGAAACAGTAAGAATAAAAAGATATAATTCTTCCAATGTTTTATCATTGCTTACCGGCGACAGTATGGAAGCTGCTGCGGAATTTGAAAAATATAAAATAGCATTAAAAACAAAAATGACTGTTTTAAGCGGTAAAGAAGGATACTCCGAGCTCGCTCTGCTTGATGGAGATTCGCTTACCAAGGTTCATCTTGTAAGACTTCAGAGTGACGGAGACAATACTTTTAAAGTACTTATAAACAAAACCTCTGCCGGTGTAAACAGTGGTATTACCAACGAGGTGATTGCAAAACAACCGTATGGTACAATGATAGATGTGTGCGTTTTGATAAACGGTAATGTTGTTGACTTTTATATTAACGGTGAAAAAGCAGGTTCTACAAAATATTCCACAGGAATACCAACCTGGTCATCGGGAATTAAACTTATATCATCAGGCGGTACAGTAGAAGAGCCTTTTAAAGGTGCATTTGATGATATGGCAATGTATTTTTATAAGGGAGACACCAACCCTGAATTCAAGGTTCAAGAAGCTTATATAGCGGATGGAAAAGTAAATATTCCCTTTACAACACCTCCGTCGGAATACTACGCTTTTTCTGTAGAATCCGATGGTGTAAAGAAAGATGTTTCAATAAATACAGTTCAGAAAACCGTAAGCTTTGATTATCCTTCTGATAAACCTGCCAAGATAAAAATAATATCGGCAGGAAGAGATATTTTCGGAACAGAAATGACCGGAGATACGGAATTTACTGCAACAATGAATGCAACATCGGAAAAAAGAGAATTTCAGGATGTCGGGGAATCCGATTGGTTCTATTCTTCTGTAATGAAAGCAGACGAACTGGATATTGTAAACGGAATATCAGATAATCTGTTTGGTACGGGACTTAATATCACCCGTCAGGACATGGCAGTAATGGCATTTCGTGCGCTTAGATATACCGATGCTTCATTAAATACAGATACAAGCGATGTGAACTTTACCGATCAGAACAATATTTCGGATTATGCTTCCGAATATATAAAAATTCTTAAAAAAATGCAGATACTAAGCGGATATTCCGATGGAAGCTTTAATCCTTTCGGTACAGCCAACAGAGCAGAAGCCGCACAGCTGATATATAAAATATTCAGCCTTGTGAATTGATAAACAGAAAGGAGAATTTATATGAAAAATAGAATAATTTTGTTACTTACTGTCTTTTTTCTGATTGTCAGCTCTTTTTCTGTAACTGCGGATACCGATATGCTTGATGCGTTTGGTATTACAGGGGAACACAGTGTTTCCGAGCCTATGAAAAGAATAGAATTTATGAAAATAATTTCTTCTGTATTGCCGGATATCGGTACGGAGAACGAGGTAGGCTTTGAGGATACTGATAATCTTTCGGACGATAAAGAGGGGTTAAATGCTGTAAGAAAGCTGCATGCATACGGAATAATTAAAGGTAACGGCTCAAATGAGCTTATGCCTGATGAGCAAATTTCTGAAATTGATGCCGTAACAATGCTTATTCGTTTGCTTGGATACGAAAGCGCGGCGGCTTCTTCGGGGTACCCTGAAGGCTACATAAATACAGCAACACACATTGGTCTTTTTAAGGGAGTTTCCGGAAATAATAATGAAAGAATTTATGACATTATATGCAATGCTCTTGACATAACTGTTATGGAACAGAAAAACTGGGGCGAAGATGTGAATTATGAAATTTCCGAAGATAAAACCGTAATGAATTCTTTACTTAAAATTGAAACATACAACGGGATATTATATTCGGTAGGAAATTTTGCCCTTTCGGATTCACATTCAGTATATGAAGGAAAGGCCAAGATAGGAAATTTTGTTTTTGAAATTTCCCCCGAATGGCAGTTAAAGCTTCAGGAATACATAGGGCAGAGCGTTAAAATTTACTATAAGGAAAACCTTGAAACAGGAAATTACGACCTTGTTTATTTCAAGGGAAAAGCTGATTTTCAAACAAAAGAGATTCTTTTAAAAGACATAATTTCAATAGACGGTAATGTGATAACTTACAGTATAAACGATGCTGATATAAGAAAAATAACTACAGAAAAAGCACCGTATATTATATATAACGGCAGACCTGTAAACAGTATCGGAAATCTGAGCAAAACAGGTAAAATTATGCTTAAGGGCAATGACGGAAAATACTCTGTTATTGTTATAGAAAATTATTATACTGCAGTTTTAAATAATGTTGCTGAAATTGAAGGAAAAATATTTACAGATAATAAAAGCCATCCGATTATAGATTATAAAAAGGCTGAAAGTCTGAATATTTATAATGAAAACAAAGAAAAAATTACTCTTGAGGAGTTAAGTAACAAGGATGTACTTAGCGTTCTTGAAAGTCGCGACGGACTTGCGGTTACAATTTTTAAATCGTCTGAAACCGTGTTCGGTAAAATAACAGAGGTTAATCTGAACGGATATGAAGAAAGCTCTTTAAACATCAGCGGTGTTACATACGGATTAACAGAGGAATTTTTCAGTATTTTTGCTAATACTGCGAATTATCTTGATATTACAACCGATTTTTATCTTGATATTTTCGGAAATGTTGCATATATGGCGGAAAAAGGACAATACGATGCACAAATCGGATATCTTATTGCATTTAAATCCGGAAAAAATACTCTTGATAATCCGGCAGTTAAGATTTTTACCCTTAATTCCAAAGTGGAAAATATAGACATTGAAGAAGAAAAGTTCAAGTCAGACGGAAATGCGGTTGATTGCAAGCAATTTTTCTCAAATTTAAAAATGCCGTGTCTTGTATCATACAAGCTTAATAAAAACGGTTTACTATGTGAGATTGAGCCGGCAGCATCATCGCCTGAGGACGGACTTTATAAATTCAGTCTTACCACCTCGGGAACATACCGAACAGCACCAAGATCATTCGACAACTCTGTAATATGTTCGCAGAATACAAAGGTGTTTGTTGTGCCGGAGGATGATTCACAGGATGTTCTGAGCAGTGATTATTACAGTATTGAAAATCTGGGAATTTTCCTTAATACCTACACATACAGCAATCTGAACTTTTACAGTACGGATAAAAATGCTCTTACTTCAAACTATATTGTTTATAAAAAGAGTACAAGCAGCTCTTATGATTATAGCTCAACTCCGATGATGTTTGATAAGGTAGTAAAGTCAATAAATTCTGCAGGTGAAACGGTAGATGAAATATATGTATATAAAAATGGAGTGCCGACATCTTATTTCGGAAAATCCGGAACAGATTTAAGCCGTACAAATGTAACTGTAAATAATACAGCTATACCTCTCACTGTTCTCGAAAAGGGAGATATTATAAGATTAGGAACAAACGTACTTAACGAAATAGGAAATATACAGCTTTTATATGACCGATCAGAGGATAAATACATGTATTCTGCAAATCCATATAAACCTTCTACAACCTATAAAATATGCGCAGGAGTTGTAACAAGAATGCAGGATAACATAATTGAGGTATATTACAAAAATACAAACAGTTATGAATATTATGATATTGGCGATTCGGGAATTGTAGCTTTTTCTGAAACAGATGGCAGAAAAAATATTTATACGGGAAGCAGCGAAAGTTTTGTTATAAAAGATGAAGAACATTTTCCTGAAAATCCGTCAAAGGTATTTATTTTTTCTTCGGGCAACGTTCCTTCGTGTGTGTACTTATATTAATAACAGGAGAATATTATGAAAAAATACGGATTAATAATTTTGAACAACGAAATTCATGATAAATGGCATAGCTGGATTGAAGATACATCCGTAAATCTGGTTGGCATTCATCCGAGAGGCGGCGGACACGCTGTTTCCTCTCTTAATGAAACTTTACATTTTATAGAAACGGAAGAAGGCAAAAGCTTTCTTAACAAGCTGAAAGAAAAGGGCTATGATGTTGAATATGAATATCATGCATTATCCTGGATGCTTAAAAGAGAAAGCCAAAGTATAAACGAAAACTGGCAAAGAACAGACGAAAACGGAAAAAAAGCCAATGACTACAATATGTGTGTTTCCTGCGGGGAAGCCCTTGAAGTTGTTGAAGAAAGAGCCTATGAGCTTGCTTCAAAGCTGGTGCCTACCAATGGTAAATATTATATGTGGCAGGATGACTGCGAAAACAAAAAATGTTTTTGTGATAAATGCTCCGGCTTAAGCTCGTCTGATCAGGCGCTGATTATTGCAAATACAATGCTTAAGGGAATAAAAAAATTCAATCCCGATGCCAAGCTTTGCTATCTTGCGTATAAGGATACTCTTGAAGTTCCGAAAAAAGTTGAACCGGAGGACGGAATTTTTCTTGAATTTGCTCCTATGGACAGAGATTATTCGGCTCCTATCAACGCTCCGGATAACGAAGTGAATAAAATGCATATTGAAAAAATGGATAAACTTCTTGAATTTTTCGGAACAAAAGATTCAACTGCGCTGGAATACTGGATTGATAATTCTTTCTATTCAGATTTTAAAAAGCCTGCTAAAAAGTTTATTTTTAATGAAGAAATTGCAAAGGCGGATATTGAATTTTATAATTCAAGAGGATTTGAAAAAATAACAACCTTTGCAGGATATTTTGATATGGACTATGTAAAAATGTATGGCGAACCGCCGGTAAGACAGTACGCCAATATAAAAATTAAAGATTAGGATTATTTTTGCGGTAGTCTTTAGGAGATGTGCCTACACGTTTCTTAAAGTAAGTGCTGAAATAATGCTCATCTGTAAAGTTTAACTGAAATGCAATGGTGCTGATACTTCTGCCTGTTGTTTCAAGGAGATATTTTGCAGTTTCAATTTTACGGTCTAACATATAATTATACGGTGTTATTCCGTATTCTGATTTGAAAATTCGGTTAACCTGTGCAGGCGAACGAAAAATTATTTTTGATAAATCCTCAATAGTTATCTTTTCGTTATAATGTGCATCAATATATTTTTTAAGCTTTGCAGCTTCGGGGTTAACAATGGAAGCTTTTTGAATATAGTTTGAGGCTTTCTGAATAATTTTCAGAAACACAGCAGCCGTTTCATCAAAAATTTTGCTGTAACTCTTGGTGGATTTCTGAGATGTTATATCAAAAAATTCTTTGAAAAGCGGATAAATATCAATATCCTTTATTACAATTGTCTGGCTTAAGTTATAGCTTTTTAGCAGAGGCTGAATGATTGTACCGTCAACATTGAACCAGATTTTTTCCCAGGGATCGTTTTCATCAGAATAATATTTCTGCTGTGAACCCTTGTGAAGAATATACATATCGCCCTTGGAAACCGCAGAAATCTGACCGTTTTCTTCCACTATTCCGGAACCGTCGATAATATACTCAAAGGTGTAGAATTTAGAACAGTTTCTGGAAACAAATGAAGGCTTATCCTTGTAGGTTATTCCTGATATATGAATAAAAAAGGGCAGAGCCTGAGAAGGAAGCGGGAAAAAAGTGTTTTGCAGTTCATGCATGATATTATCACTAACTTTCTTGGCTGAATTTTGCCGGTTGGCAAGATAAGTATAACATTATTTTAAACTTTTGTAAAGAAAATATTTAAAAAGGAGAGGAAAAATATGAAAAAGAAAATTTTTAGTACAATGTGTGTTGTCACAGCATTCGCATTACTGCTTTCGGGCTGCGGAGGCAAAAAAAATTCCGCAAAACAGGAATTTAGTGTAGACAAGGTTGAATTTCCTGTAACAGAGGATATTACACTTAAAATCTGGACAGCAAATGTTAACAACGCTGTTGCAAATTACAGCGAAATGGGTTGCTACAAGGAAATGACTAAAAACACCGGCATAAAAACAGAATTTATTCATCCCACAGCCGGTCAGGTTGCCGAGCAATTTAATATTATGATTGCTTCAAAAGAATACCCCGATATCATAGAACGTTTCGGAGCATCTTATCAGGGCGGTTATGCTAAGGGCTTCAAGGATGGCGTTATTTATGATTTAAATGAGCTTATTGATAAATACGCTCCGAATCTGAAAGGTATTTACGATACTCATCCCGAATTAAGAATGGCATCTTCCTCTGATGACGGAAAAATCTATGAAATTCCTTTCATAAGAGGCGGCGGTAATGTTAAAACAAACCGTGGACTTGTAATACGTAAGGATTATCTTGATAAATTTGGTATTGCTGTTCCCGAAACAATGGACGACTGGTACAATATGCTTACCGAATTTAAAAACAACGGAATAGAATATCCTTTTGCTTCTACAAGCTCTATGTTCCAGAAAGAATGCTTTATAGGTGCTTTCGGAATTAATTTCGGTTATTTTGTAGAAGACGGAAAAGTAAAATACGGTCAGTATGACGAAAGATATAAGGATTATATCAAAACAATGGCAAAATGGTATTCTGAAGGCTTGCTTGACAGCGAAATTACCATAAACAATGACAGTAAGGCTTTGGATTCCAAGGTTATTAATTCCGGTGCCGGTGCATTTGTTGCATCTCTTGGCGGCGGTATTGGCGGATATCTGACAGAATTTGAAAAAACAAACGACGGAAAAGACCTTGTTGCAGCTCCTTATCCTGTTATGAATAAAGGTGATGTTGCTTACATAATTCAGCGTGATAACACCGTTATTTCCGGATCAGGTTCAAGTATAACAACAGGCTCTCAGTATCCTGAATATGCAATGGCATTTCTTGACTATGCATACTCTCAGGAAGGACATATGCTAATGAACTTCGGAGTTGAGGGAGAAAGCTACGAAATGGTAGACGGATATCCCAAATTTACCGAATATGTAACAAAAAATCCTGACGGAAAATCAATGGCAAAAGCAGGAAGCGAATTTGCACGTTCATTTACATGGGGAACATTTATGCAGGATACAAGATACGGTGAACAGTTCTACAGCCGTCCTCAGCAGCAGGAAGCTTTGAAAGTATGGAGCAAAACTGTTGACGAAGCATCTAAAAAAGCTCCTGTTATTCAGGGTAAATTAAGTCCTGAAGAAACCGCTGAAATTGCTACTATGGAAAACGAAATTAAAACATATACCGATGAAATGTATTCAAAATGGATAACCGGCAAGAGTGATGTTGAAGCTGATTTTGATAAATACATAAGCCAGCTTAAATCACTTGGAATAGAGCGTTGTATAGAAGTATATCAGGCGGCTCACGACAGATATATTGAACGTTATCCGGAACTTTCCAAATCAATTGAGCTTGAATTAAGCAGCGAATTTTTTAAATAATGGGAGGGACAGCTATGTTTAAAAAAGCTGAAACGAATTCTATTGCAAAAAAAAGAACAATAGCTGACGATATAAGAAAAGATTATAAGCGAAATAAATATGTAATTCAGATGGCAATTCCCGTATTTCTGTATTATCTTATTTTCCGTTATATTCCCATGTGCGGAATAAGTATTGCATTTTTTGATTATAACATTGCCGGCGGATTTTTTGAAAGCTCTTTTGTTGGTCTTAAGCATTTTAAGGATTTCCTTACAGGCTTCTACGCAGCAAGAACAATAAGAAATACATTGCTTATCAGTCTTATGCAGCTTGCAATTGGTTTCCCGATTCCTATAATTTTTGCATTGCTGTTAAACGAAGTAAGAAGTAAAAAATTTAAAAGTACAGTACAGACCTTAAGCTATCTGCCTCACTTTATTTCACTTGTTGTAGTGTGTGGTCTTATAATAAATTTCACCGGAGAAAAAGGAATAATAAATGATATTGTTGAGCTTTTTGGCGGAGAACGAAAAAATCTTCTGATGGAGCCTCAGTATTTCAGATGGATTTATGTAATTTCCGGTGTATGGCAGGAAATGGGATGGGGCGCAATTATATATCTTGCGGCTCTTGCAGGAATTGATCCGTTTTTATACGAAGCGGCAACAATGGACGGTGCGGGAAGATTCAAACAGACACTTTATGTAACTCTTCCCGGTATTGCTCCCACCATTATAGTAATGCTTATTCTTAATGTAGGAAAAATGATGACTGTCGGTTCGGATAAAATAATTCTTTTGTATAACGCAAATACATACGAAACCGCAGATGTTATTTCGTCCTTTGTATACAGAAGAGGTATTGTTGAATCCAATTACAGCTACAGTACAGCGGTTAACCTGTTTAATTCGGTTATAAATATAATTCTTATAACGCTGACCAACTATATCAGCAGAACTGTCAGCGAAAACAGCTTGTGGTAGAACGGGAGGTATAAAAATGATTAAGAAAAAAACCTTCGGGAGTATATTATTCGACATTATAAATTGCATAATACTTATTTTTATATGTCTTGTTTCTCTTTACCCGTTTTTGTATGTGCTTTTTGCTTCATTTTCAAATGCGGGTGAGCTTGCCACTCATACAGGTCTTTTATTAAGACCGAAGGGATTTTCTGTTGCGGCATACAGTGCCGTTATGGAAAATCAGGAAATATGGACAGGATATTTAAACACTTTAATTTATGTTATTGGCGGTACTGTTGTAAATCTGATATTTACATTGCTTGGAGCTTACGTTTTATCGAGAAATAATTTCTACTGGAATAAAATACTGCTTCCTATGGCATTGTTTACAATGTTTTTCAACGGTGGACTTATTCCCAACTTCCTGCTTGTGCAGAATCTGGGAATTTACAATACAAGATGGGCAATGATTCTGCCCGGTGCGATAAACACCTGGAACTTGTTCATTATGAGAACAAACTTAAAGTCTATACCGTCGGCTCTTACCGAATCGGCTCAGATAGACGGTGCCAACGACTGGCAGACATTGTTTAAAATTGTTTTACCGCTTTCTATGCCGATTATAGCAGTTATGATTCTGTATTACGGTGTTGCTCACTGGAATGCATGGTTTGACGCTATGATTTATTTAAGAAAAAGAGAACTGTTCCCGCTTCAGCTCTTTATAAGAGAAATTCTTATGGCAAGCAAAACAGAGGAAATGACTCTTTCAATGGATTTGAGTGCAGGAGATATGGAACGTGTTTCCGAAACTGTAAAATACTCAACAATCGTGGTCGCAACAGTGCCTATATTATGCGTTTACCCCTTCTTACAGAAATATTTTGTAAAGGGCGTTATGATAGGTGCTGTAAAAGGATAATAAAATTATAAAAGGAGAGAAAAAAACTATGAAAAAAATTATGTCTTTAAGCCTGGTAATGGCTATGTTAATCAGCATGCTGGTTATTCCGGCAACTGTTGGTGCGGCAACTGTAACAGAAGTTATCGGCGGAACTTTTTATGGTTCTGAAGGATGGAGTGGCGCAGGTACTGTAAGCAGTGGGGTGCTTACTATGACAGGAACTGCTGCAAATGCTATGGGAAGAGTTATTCATTTTTCAAAGCTTGATTCTTCTGCAGACTGGTCCGATACATCAAATTCCAATACAATTCTGGCTATGAGAAGTAACGACCATGTGATAAAAACAAGAATGACTCTTGATTCTATTGCTGCATCCGATGTTACATCACAGATTTATCTTGTTAATGACGCAAACGGATACAGTGCTGCAACACATCTTGTTCAGCTTAAATCCAACTCAACAAGCACCTTCGATGTATATGTTCACGACGTGACATCAGCAACCAATCCTTCCACAGGAAACGTTCTTGGTAACCGTAATGAGCCTGCTACAAAGGTTTTAAGCAATGTTGCGGCAGGTACATGGGTTGATGTTATGATAAACCTTCACAACGATGGTGCAGGTGTTGATTATTATATCAATGGTGTTAATGTGGGAACAGCAACCTTTACAGGAAATACTCCCAGAAATACAACCGGTTTAAGATTAAGAGTTTCACCGGGAAGTGTTGCAGGAACACAGGCAAAATTCGATAATTTTAAAATGACAAGCGTGCTTGTAAGCGGTGGAAAAATCGGTTATGAAATGACTTCTGTTGACTATGCAAACGGAAAAATTACAATGAATTTTGCAACCGAGGTTTTAAACGATATTAAATCCGGAATTAAAGTGAACGGAAACTATGTTAATGCAAACAGCGTAACAATTCTTCCCGGCAGAAAAGCTGTTGAAGTTCCCTTTAACGGAACACTTAAAAATGTTGTTCTTGACGACGGACTTTATGATGTATGGGGTTCTGCATCTTCCGGCATCAGATACGATGCATCTCTTAAAAGATACACATGGGCTCCTTATGAAGATTTCTCCAACTGGAGCACAACCGTTAATAACTGGACAAACGGAACAGCAGGAGTTATTCCTACACATGCTGACAGATTTGAACTTGTAACAGAAGAAGACGGAAATAAATATCTTAAAATTCTTCGCAGCCCTCAGGGTGGTATGTACAGAATAAATAAATTTGCATCCTCTGATATTCAGACTCTTATGGCAACAGGAAATTACAAGCTTCTTATAAAAGCAAAGGTTGGAGTAAGTGCAGATACAACATCCGGTCTGGCTGAAATTTCTACTGCTGCAGGTGCATCAACAGATAAGAAACTGTTTGAATTTATTGCTCTTGAAAATGGTAAAGTATCACCTAAAGTACATTCTGAAGCATCTTTCCCTGAATTTCAGGTTGATCCCGGTGAATGGATAGATGTTCTTATAGTTGGCGATGTTTCCGGCGGAAACGGAATATGGAATTATTATTTAAACGGAGAAAAGGTTGAGGGAGAAACAGCGTTCACTTATACTCCTGCAAGTACAATAAATTCGGTTCAGTTTGGTCAGAGAACCAGCGAAGCTCTGTTTGATAATCTTGAAATCTATATTACAGATAATGCTCCCGATTTTGAAGTTCTTAATGTTACAACCGATGATCAGGATGTTGTAATTACATTCTCAACTGAAATTACAAACGAAGTAAAAGATTATATTCTTTGGAACAATAAAACTGTTGCAGATTCAAGAATGGTTATAGATGATACAAAAACCAAGCTTATCCTTAAAAAACCTGCTTACAACTATATGTACGGTTTCTACTATCCGCTTACAATAAAAGCAGGTGCTAAGAGTGCAATGGGAAGTTATCTTTTAGAAGATTACAGCTGTTCAATAAATTCTCTTGGTACTGTTGATACATCGGATGTTCAGGTTTATGTTTCAAATGATATAGTTTATGAAAATCTTGAATACAAAATTAATTTAAGTACATCAAACAGAACAGGAATCAGCCAGAATGCAAATGTTATTCTTGCAGGCTATTCTGACGGTGTTCTTGTTAACGTAGAAAGTCAGCCGCTTACCATAAATGCATCTTCCGGCACAGTAAATGCAACACCTTCCTTTACTGCCGAAGAAGCTTATGACGATGTTAAATTGTTTGTATGGGATGCTTATACCGGTGTACCGTATCTTGTTACAGACGGAAGCTATTTTGATATCAACGAAGTAAATGAAGCAGGTCTTGATGATGGTTTGTGAACTTCACAGTTGCTGGCTCAGTCCGGCGCAGGCAAAATAGAGTATATTGGAAATAATCCTTATACCTATAAAGTAAGCAATGATATTATTGAAGTAACCGAAATGCTTCAGCAAGGGGAGTTTTCTGTGAAAAACTCCTCTTCCGGAGCTTTGAAATTTGATATTTCAGCTCTTAACTCAAATATCAAAGAAGCATATATTAAGGTTTACTGTTCATCTGTTAAAAACGGAGGAAACATTGTTTCTTTAAACGGAGAACAGCAGAGTGTTAATTTCAATAACAAATATTATTATTTTGATGTGACAAATGCGTTGAAATCCGCAACCAATTACCTTGAAACTTCCATTTCTTATGTAAGCGGTGGAGAAGCCGTTTTTAACGGAGCAAGAACACGTCTTGTTGTTATACCTGAAGGTTCGGCTGCAGAAGTGATAAAAGACGATTCTTCGGAATATTCAAAAACAGTTGAAGCCAAGTTCAATGCTTCTTCAACATCATATTTAAGCTTTGCCACAAGAGGAATAGATGACCTTAGCGGTTTTACTCCGTTAACTTCTCTTTCAAACCGCGATGATTTCGGTGGAAACAGCAATAAATCATATACAGCAACAGGTAAATATTACATTACAAAAAATGAAAACGGAAGATCTGTTTTTGTGGATCCCGACGGAAACGAATTTTACGGTATAGGTATATCCAATGTTTCTCAGGGCTCAACTGCAAATGAGCTTAATGGAATTTATTCAAAATATCCTTCTTTAGGCAATGAAGAGGCTCTTAATCAGTGGGGAGCAGACACAGCTGATGAACTTAAAAATCAGCTTGGCTTTACAGAAAGCGGATGGTCATCCTACAACAAGCTTACTGCATCTTCCGACAGAACTAAAAATCTCGGACAGATTATAACCGTAAATCTGCTTTCAAATTATCTTAAGAAAAAAGTTCAGGAGGATCCGTCGCTAAAACTTTCTGCCGATGGCAACGCACTTTCCTGCGGTTCTAATATTCTTTATGTTTTTGAAAGAGATTTTGAAAGTTACTGCGAAACTTATATGTCCTCTCTTAAAAAATCTCTTCCTAATGAAAAATATATTTTAGGATTTGCAAGTGATAACGAGCTTCCCGGCATACACAAAATGCTGGATGCATATCTTGCGCTTGATAACACTATTGCTATAAATAAAATTCCGTATGAGGTTGCATGTAAATGGTATGCAAATTATATGGGAACAAGCAATATTGATACTTCCGGGATAACTGATATTATGCGTGAAAGCTTTAAGGAATTTGTATATGACAGATATTACAAGGTTGTATCAAAGAGTATAAGAAAATATTTCCCTGACACTCTTTATTTTGGAGTAAGAAACAAATACAGCAGTTATGAATCAAGCGGAATTATGAAAGCAACCGGCAGATACTGCGATGTAATTTCAATTAACTATTACAGAGTGTGGACGCCCGAAAGCTATACACTTACTGAGATTGCAGAGTGGTCAGGCAAGCCTTTCATGATAACCGAATTTTATGCAAAGGGTGAAGATACCGGATTCGGCAACACCGATGGTTGGGGATGGACCTGTAAAACTCAGAAAGACAGAGCGGCATTTTATCAGAATTATGCACTTAAACTTCTTGAATGCAAGGATTGTGTAGGCTTTAACTGGTTTAAATATCGTGATGATGACGATAGCAATAAAGGTCTTTACGATATGAATCTTAATATTTACAGCGACCTTGCAGACGGAATTAAGGAAATTACATATAATGTGTATGAATTAATGGATTATTTTGACGAGGAGTAAAAATGAAAAGCATACCGAGAATAGAATATCCCAATCCGCAGTTTGAGAGAAAAAACTGGATTAATTTAAATGGCGAATGGGATTTTGAAATTGATTATGCCAATAACGGCAAGGACTGCGACTGGTACAAAAACAAAGAATTTTCCCGGAAAATAACAGTACCGTTTTGCATGGAAAGTGAGCTTTCCGGTGTTGGCATAAAGGATTTTGCCGGTGCGGTGTGGTACAGAAGAAATTTTACAGTGCCCGAAGAATGGAAAAACGGCAGAACTTTTATAAATTTCGGTGCAGTTGATTATGAGGCAAGCGTGTTTGTAAACGGCACGCTTGCCGGAATTCATAAAGGCGGATATACACCTTTTAAATTTGACATTACCGGATTTTTAAAAGACGGGGCAAATGAGCTTGTTGTTTACGCAATGGATGATACAAGAAATCCAAAGCAGCCAAGCGGTAAACAGTCTGATAAGCATTTTTCCTACAAATGTATGTACACAAGAACTACGGGAATATGGCAAACCGTGTGGCTCGAATATGTGCCGGAAAATTATATTAAAAATGTTAAATACTATCCCGATATTGAAAATTCTGTTTTAAATATTGAGGCAGAAGTTTATGGCAGCGGAATTTTTACCGCAGAGGCATCTTACGAGGGGAAAATTCAGGGGAACGTATCTGTTAAGGCAAAAACAGGCATTTTAAGGGCATCGTTAAAGCTTGATAATCTTTATTTATGGGAACCCTTATGCGGGAGAATTTATGATTTGAAGCTTACATTCGGTGATGATGAAGTGTCAAGCTATTTCGGTATGAGAAATATTGAAATCGACGGATATAAGGTGCTTATAAACGGAAAAAAAGTTTTTCAGAGAACTGTTCTTGACCAGGGGTATTATAAGGACGGCATTTATACTGCTCCTGATGAGGCTGCTTTGAAAAAGGATATAGAAATTTCGCTTGAAGCAGGCTTTAACGGTGCAAGACTTCATCAGAAAGTATTTGAACCGAGATTTTTATATCACTGTGATAAATTGGGCTATATTGTGTGGGGAGAATACGGAAACTGGGGCTTTGACCATTCTTCCCCTGAGAGTATAACAACATATTTCGGAGAATGGAAGGAAGCGGTTGAAAGAGATTTTAACCATCCTGCAATAGTTGGATGGATTCCCTTTAATGAAACTCCCGATAATCAGCTTCCTACCCTTATAAGCTCTGTTTATGACTATACAAAGGCACTTGATTACACACGTCCCTGCATTGATGCAAGTGGCTGGAATCACGTGAAAACAGATATTTTTGATGTACATAATTATTTGCAGGATGCAGAGATTTTAACAAAAAGGCTTGAACTTTTAAAGGCTGAAAATAAGCTTGATTTCAAATCCTGTAAAAATTATGATGGCGGTCCCGTATTTTTCAGCGAGTACGGGGGAATAAAATGGGTTAATGAGAATTATGATGGTTGGGGCTACGGAAATGCTCCCAAAACAATGGAAGAATTTCTTGAAAGATATAATGCCCTTACCACTATGATTCTTAATTGTGACAGAATTTTCGGTTTCTGCTATACACAGCTTTATGATGTGGAACAGGAAACAAACGGGTTATATACTTTTGAGAGAGAACCGAAATTCGATATGGAAGTAATTAAAAAAATTAATACAGGTATTTCACAATACGAAAGAGGAGAATAATTATGAAAACTTTGTTGAAAAAAATGACAGTTTTATTTTTAGCAATATTAATTTCAATTACACCTGTTTCGGCTTTTGCATCCACAGAGAATGTTGTTTATGAAGATTTCAGCAACTGGACAACCACAAGAAACGGGTGGAGCACGTTGCTTACCGGCGGAAGTGTTCCCGCTACATCTTATTACAGCCTTGAAACTTCCGGTTCAAATTCATATCTTAAAATCAGCCCCAACGCAGCAAATGCGATGAGAGCTATGCATAAAAATTTTTCAACTGCTTTAACGGATTATCAGATGGTTATTTCTGCAGATGTTGCGTTTGCGGGAGCAACAAAATGGTCGACTTCGGTTGAAGTTGGACTTGGGTATCTGGTAAACGGAAGTAATACCAATTTCAGACTGATGGAATTTAAGCAGGGTGCTTCTGCTAATCCCACCCGTGCAAGTGCATATCTTTTTGCAGGTACGTCTACATCTGCACAGATTGCCTGCACAGAAAATGCGGTTGAATGGCATAAGATAAAGGCGGTTGCAGATGTTACAAACAATACTGCGTTATGGACTTTCTATATTGACGGAACACCTTATACAAATTCCACTTACACCTGTACAATGAGCGATAAACAGAGTGTTTATTTTGCAACCCGTGAACTTGGAAACGGATGCTTTGATAATATTGATATCAGTATTACAAGCGCTGACGCCGTTTCTGAAAGAACGGAAATTGTGCCTTATGATACATTCAGCAATTGGAACTGGAATGCAACTCCATGGTATCGTATAAACGCCAAAATTACAGACGATGCAAGATACAGCCATATTGACGGTGAAAATCCTTATTTCAACATTACATCAGAAGGAACAGCGGCTGTTTTCAACCGTATTGCACAGTATTCCGATAAAAGTTTTGATGAAATTTACGACGGAACTTACAAAATGATTATCAAAACACGTCTTGCCTCCGGTGGTGCAAACTGCTGGTCTGCTCCCTGCGAATTCGGATTTTCCGTTACATCCGGCTCAAGCTTTTCTGATACATTCAGATCCTTCCAGCTTTGTCAGGGGTCAACAGGTGCTATTTCAGCCCGTTTCCATAACAATACATCCACCAATGATTTAGGTTCATCAGTTTTTGCACCATATGATTCATCCAAAATTGTATGGCATGATGTTATGGCAGTTGCCGATGTTGTAAACGGTGTTGCTAAATGGACATATTATGTTGATGGAACAGCCTACACAAAGGATAGCTATACTACCGATTTAACAACAAAGAACTATAATTCAATATATTTTGCCACAAGAACATTGGCGGCAGGAAAAGCAGACGGCTTTTATGATGATACTGCCGCTTATGCAGTTGCAAATTCCGCTCCGTTTGAGATTGTTTCGGCTACATCGGATGAAGACGGAAATATGACAGTTGAATTTTCTGAAGAAATATTTAATTCCATAAAGAATTATGTATACGTAAATGATACCCTTGTTGCAGGAACCCGTATTGCAATTTCTGATGATCAGAGAAGTATTTATATAACTGCTCCTGCAGAAGGATTTTCAAAAAGTCCTGTAACACTTAAAATTGCAAAAGATGCAGCAGGCGTAAGAAACGTTAAATTAGCCTCGGATTACACAAAGGATTTTGTAGTAAAAACTACCATAATTCCGGATGAAAAATATCTTCTTGCAGATGAAGATTTCAGCGACTGGAACTGGTCTGATTCCAATTGGAAAACAGGCGCTCCCACATCTGCTGCGGTACAGGCAAATGATTATTTTGCACTGGAAAACGATGGCGAAAATAAATTTCTTAAAATAAACAGTACAAAAACAACCGATATAAGAAGAATAAGCAGAGCTTTCAGTTCTGTTTCCGGACTTGATAATATAGTGAACGGCAAAGCCTCTCACAAAATCCTTATAAAAGAGCGTGTTGCTGCAGGCGATTCCCTTGAAACAATCAGTGCAGGTGAAATCGGCCTTGTAAATGCAGGTTCTACAAAACAGACTCTTGCCTGTCTTTATAAGGTGTATTACAACAATGCCGTTGCATCTCGCTTACATAACGAAAACGGTGATACAATAACCAGCGAAAATTTTCCTGCATATGACAGCGAAAAGCTTCAGTGGTATGATATTATTGCAGTTGCCGATGTTGTAAACGGAGTTCAGAACTGGACATACTATGTTGACGGGAAAAAATATACTGCAGATAATTATACTTTTGATGTTGCGGCTACTCCTGTAGATAGCGTATATTTTGGAACAAGAGGTAACGGTTCATCTTATATTGACGATATAGGCGCTTATGTTTTAACAGGTAATCACGCCTTTGAAGTATCTTCGGTTGCGGCTGATGACAACGGAGTTGTTACAGTTCAGTTTTCATCTGAAATCTATAAGGATAATATTGCCGAAAACGTTACAGTAAACGGAGAAAAAATTTCCGCAGAAGATATTACTGTTCTGCCCGGTCAAACCGGCGTGGAAATAAAAACAAAGTGTCTTCCTTATAATGAATGCAGTGTTGTTATTGGTGCCAATACAGAGAATGTATTTGGTGCTAAGCTTGGTGAGAATGTTTCAGAAACATTTACTATAAGCGGTACAGAAACACTTAAGGTTTATATGGGTGATGATACAGTTGTTTCCGGAAAAAACTGTAAATATGATATTTACGGTGTAAACAAAACCGGCGAAAAGGTTACTCTTGATGTTGTTTTTGCAGAATATCAGGATAGTACTCTTGTGAATATATCAAGCTCGGTATGGGAACTTGAAAGTGCAGAAAGCTTGCAGGAAATTCCTGTAAACACCTATACAAAAAATAATGAAGCAAATAAAGTTAAATTATTTATATGGAACAAAAATCAGATTCCGGTAAATGCTAACAGAGATTCATTTGTAGAAATAGAAAAGCTTGCGCTTAAGCTGCCTTCTATGTTTACCGATGGTTGTGTAATTCAGAGAAACGAGGTATTTTCTGTATGGGGAAATGCAATTCCTGAAGATACTGTAACTGTTGAAATAAACGGTGATGTTAAAACCGCTACCGCAGATTCAAACGGTAACTGGAGTGTTGAGATGGATGCAATTTCCTCCGAAAACAATCCTTATGTTCTTAATATTTCATCCGAAAAAAGCGGAAATCTTAAGATAAACGATGTGCTTGCAGGCGAAGTGTGGCTGTGTGCCGGACAATCCAATATGGAGCTTCCTCTGTCTTCAACCGATAATGCTCTTGCAGAGGCAGAAAGCTTAAACAACAGTAATTTAAGATATTTTTATCAGACAAGAACAGGCTCGGATAACGCAAAAGAAGATGTTGCAAACGGCAGCTGGAAGAAAGGCAGTAAAGAAACCGCTTTGCCATTTTCAGCAGTAGGGCACTATTTTGGTAAGGAGATTAATTCTTATCTTTCCGAAAAGGAAAGTGCCGATGTGCCCGTTGGATTAATATTTGCCGCATACGGCGGTTCAAGTATGGAAGCATGGACATCTTATGAAGCAATTGAAAACAGTTCGGTTGCAGGCTGTCTTGATATAATAAATTATCCTGATAAAAATAAAAATCCGGGTAAACTGTTTAACGGTATGATTAACCCGCTTATTCCTTATAAAATTAAAGGTGCAATATGGTATCAGGGCGAATCAAACAATGCAAGAACCGACACTTATCGTGAATTGCAGAAAGTTATGCTTGATGACTGGAGAGCACGCTGGGGTTATGATTTCCCATTCTTTATTGTTCAGCTTGCGCCTTATAACGGAATGAATTTTGAAAAAATCAGAGAAGCGCAGCTTCAGTTTGTAAACAGCACTGCGGATACTGAAATGGCAGTAATTATGGATGCAGGAAACCAAACAAATATCCATCCGACCAATAAATTAATTGTTGGTGAAAGACTGGCTCTTATAGCAAAAGGAACAGTTTATGAGGATGAATCTGTACAGTATAAATTCCCTCAGCCCGAAAGCTATGAAATTGCAGGAAACAGCGCAAAAATTATATTCAAAGATGTATATAGCGGTCTTAAATTAAATGACGAAAGTGATAATGTAAACGGATTTGAGGTTTGCGGTGCAGATGGCGTTTATTATGCTGCTTCGGCGAAGATAACTGCTGCTAATGAGATAACAGTAACCAGCGGTGATGTATCAGAAATAAAAGGAATAAAATTTGCTTACAGCGGATATCCTAATCCGCCCGTTAATCTTTATAACAGCGCGGATTTAATTGCTACACCTTTTATATATAGTGTAAACTAACATAAAAAACAGCAAGATTTTCTCATGAAAATCTTGCTGTTTTTTTTACATTTTAAAAAGTGCTCCGAGCACTCCTGCCGAAATAATAAACACTATCGGATGAATTTTTTTAAATTTTCTTGTAAGAACTAAAAATACTACAAACATTATAACTGCTTTTATATCAATCAGATCAAATATTTTTTTTGTTTCAAGAAACAACTCGGTATCAACCAGGGCAAGTCGTGTCATTTCAACTGCAGCTGCGGCAACCAAGCCGGAAACCACAGGTCTTATACCGTAAAATAAATCTCCGACAATTTTGTTCGATTTGAATTTATCAAGCACCTTCGCAATGATTAAAATTATAATAAGCGACGGTAAAATAAGCCCCAGAGTGGCAATGATACCGCCTGGAATTCCTGCTGCCTGAACGCCTGCATAGGTTGCCATATTAACTCCAATAGGACCCGGTGTGGATTCTGCAACAGCTATCATATTTGAAAGCTCGCCTCTTGTAAACCAGCTGGTTTTATCAGCCATATCATATAAAAAGGGGATTGTTGCAAGTCCGCCGCCTACTGCAAAAAGTCCGGTTTTAAAGAATTCCAGAAATAATCTTAAATAAATCATTTTTTCTGACCTCCTTTAGTTCCGCTGTTTTTAATCCATATTCCGCAAACTGCACCGAAAAGCACCGCATAAACGGGACTTATGGGCAAATAAAGCGAAACAGCAAGACCGACAAAGGAAAGCAGCAGACAGTTTTTATCTACCAAAGCTTTTTTTGCCATTGTGATAACTGCGTTTATGATAAGCACAGCAACTATAACACGAATTCCGCCAAAAATGTTTTTTACAATTTCATATTCGGCAAAATTTTTTAGAAATGAGGCTATAATAGAAATTAAAATAAGCGGTGAAACAATAAGCCCTATTGTTGCAATAATCGCACCTATTACACCTCTTTGCTTATAACCTATAAAGGTTGCTGTGTTAACTGCGATAACGCCCGGTGTGCATTGCCCAACGGCGAAATAATCAAGAATTTCATCCTCGGTGCACCAGTTGCGTTTTTCCACAATTTCTTTCTGGATAAGCGGAAGCATTGCATATCCTCCACCAAAGGTAAATGCTCCCAATTTAAAAAATGAAATAAAAAGCTCAGTAAGCTTTGCCAAATTTATCACTCCTGACCATAATTATACTTATATTAGTATATCATATATTATTTATTTTGCAAATATTTTTTTCTAAATATTGAAACATAATAAAATATATGATAAAATATAAGGTAAAGCGAAATTTTTAACAAAGAAAGGTGTGCTCGTATGTTTAAGGTTCATTCACCCTTTGAACCCTGCGGAGATCAGCCAAAAGCCATTGAAGATCTTGCCGACGGAATAATAAAAGGCGACAGATTTCAAACCCTTCTTGGTGTTACCGGTTCGGGAAAAACCTATACTATGGCAAAGGTTATTGAAAAAGTTAATAAACCTACTTTGGTTCTTGCCCATAACAAAACTCTTGCGGCACAGCTTTGCAGTGAGTTTAAGGAGTTTTTCCCCGAAAATGCGGTGGAATATTTTGTTTCCTACTACGATTATTATCAGCCTGAGGCTTATATTGCCAATACGGACACTTATATAGAAAAAGACTCGTCTGTAAATGACGAAATAGACAAATTGCGTCATTCTGCAACCATTGCTTTGTTTGAAAGAAAGGACGTTATAATAGTTGCATCGGTTTCCTGTATTTACGGCTTGGGCGATCCCGAGGATTATACCGACCTTGTGGTTTCTCTTCGCCCGGGTATGATTAAGGAAAGAGATGAGGTTTTAAAAAAGCTTGTTGAAATTCAGTATGAAAGAAATGATATAGATTTTCACAGAGGCACATTCAGAGTGCGTGGCGATACTTTGGATATTTTCCCCTCAAACACCAACGAAAACGTTGTGAGAGTTGAATTTTTTGGTGACGAGATAGACAGAATTACATCTGTTGATCCAATTACCGGTGAAATTATAGGTGAAATGTCTCACGCCGCAGTTTTTCCTGCTTCTCACTATGTTACAACGGGGGATAAAATGCGCCGTGCAATACGTACCATAGGAGAAGAACTGGAAGAGAGAATAAAATATTTTGAAGATAACGGTATGCTTCTTGAAGCACAGAGAATTGCACAGCGTACAAATTACGACCTTGAAATGCTTGAACAGATTGGCTTCTGTCAGGGAATTGAAAACTATTCACGACATATCAGCGGAAGAGAGCCCGGCAGCTGTCCTTATACTCTTATGGACTATTTTCCGGACGATTTCCTGCTGATAGTGGACGAATCTCATGTTACGCTTCCTCAGGTAAGAGGAATGTATGCAGGCGACAGAGCAAGAAAGGATTCCCTTGTTACCTACGGTTTCCGTCTGCCGTCAGCTTACGATAACCGTCCGCTTAACTATGATGAATTTATGAAAAAAATAAATCAGGCGGTATTCGTTTCGGCAACTCCCGGAAAAATTGAAAAAGAGCTTTCAACCAAGATTGCCGAGCAGGTAATTCGTCCCACAGGACTTCTTGATCCCGAAATTGAAGTTGTTCCCACAAAAGGACAAATTGACCATTTGGAGGGGGAAATCAAAAAGCGTGTTGAAGCGGGAGAGCGAGTTCTTGTTACAACTCTTACCAAACGTATGGCAGAGGATTTGACCGACTTTTTTGAAAAAGACGGGATAAAAGTGAAATACCTTCATTCGGATATTGATACTTTGGAGCGTACCGAAATAATAAGAGATTTGCGTCTTGGCGAATTTGATGTGTTAATCGGAATCAACCTTTTAAGAGAAGGTCTTGATATTCCCGAGGTTTCCTTAATTGCAATTCTTGATGCGGATAAGGAAGGGTTCTTGCGTTCCGATACTTCACTTATTCAGACAATCGGACGTGCGGCAAGAAATGTAAACGGTCACGTTATAATGTATGCAGACAAAATTACAGAGGCAATGCAATATGCCATAACTGAAACTGAAAGAAGAAGAAAAATTCAGTCTGATTACAATAAGGAACACGGAATAACACCTAAATCTGTTTCAAAATCCATTAGAGAAATTATTGAAATAACAAAGACGGTTGAAAAGAAAGAAAAGATTACCATAAGCTCGGAAAACATAGAACTTACAATTCTGAAGCTTACAAAAGAAATGCAGCAGGCGGCAAAAGCTCTTGATTTTGAAAGAGCCGCAAAGCTGCGTGACCAGATTATAGCATTAAAAGGATAGGTGAAAAAATGCTTAAGGAAATTCATATAAAAGGCGCAAAGGAGCACAATTTAAAAGATGTGGATTTAACAATTCCCAGAGATAAGCTTGTTGTTTTTACAGGTCTTTCCGGTTCGGGAAAAAGCTCCCTTGCTTTTGATACATTGTATGCTGAAGGGCAGAGAAGATATATGGAATCTCTGTCCTCCTATGCAAGAATGTTTTTAGGTCAGATGGAAAAGCCCAACGTTGAATATATCGATGGACTTTCTCCTGCGATTTCCATTGACCAGAAAACAACATCTAAAAATCCCCGTTCAACAGTAGGAACAGTAACTGAAATTTATGATTATCTGAGAGTTCTTTATGCGAGAATAGGTGTTCCTCACTGTCCGCAGTGTCATAAACCTATTAAGCAGCAAACTGTTGACCAGATTACCGATACCGTTCTTGATATGGAGGATGGAACTAAAATTATGGTTTTATCTCCCGTCGTACGAGGTAAAAAAGGCCGGCACGAGAAGATTTTTGAAAGTGCAAAACGTTCAGGTTATGTGAGAGTGCGTGTTGACGGAAATATTTACGATTTATCCGAAGAAATTACACTCGATAAAAATATAAAGCACAGTATAGAAGTTGTTATTGACCGTCTTGTGGTTAAGGATGAAATTAAAAAACGTCTTACCGATTCTATCGAAGCGGCAACTCATCTTTCGGAGGGGGCAGTTATAATAAGCGTGGTTAATGGCGAAGATATTAACTTCAGTCTTAATTATGCCTGCCCTGACTGCGGAATAAGTATCGAAGAGCTTTCTCCCAGAAGCTTTTCATTCAACAATCCTTTTGGCGCCTGTCCTGAATGCGACGGTCTTGGACATTTAATGAAAGTTAATCCCGATTTTATTATGATTCCTGAAAAATCCATCCGTGAGGGCGGTTTTATAGCCAGCGGATGGGGCTATGTGGGAAAAGACAGTATGGCTTCCATGTACTATAACGGACTTGCAGAGCATTACGGATTTTCGCTTGATGACCCCATTGGAGAGCTTCCTAAAGAAGCACTTGATATTCTTCTTTACGGAACAAAAGGCGAAGTTTTTGAAATGACCTATAAGAAAAAATACGGCGGCGGAACATTCAAAGGCGATTTTGAAGGTATTGTAACCAATCTGGAACGTCGTTATAAGGAAACCAATTCAAGCTGGATAAGAAGTGAAATCGAATCGGTTATGACACTTTCCTCCTGCCACGTTTGCGACGGTGCAAGGCTTAAAAAAGAATGTCTTGCTGTAACGGTTGGGGATAAAAATATATATGAACTTACAAATCTCTCAGTTGATGAAATAATTAAATATTTAAGCAGTCTTGAACTTACCGAAAAAGAAAAAATGATTGCTGAAAGGCTTCTTAAGGAAATCAATGTGCGACTTACATTCTTAAAGGATGTAGGGCTTGATTATCTTACGCTTTCAAGAAGCGCAGGAACACTTTCGGGCGGTGAAGCGCAGAGAATAAGACTTGCAACACAGATAGGTTCAGCTCTTACCGGTGTTTTGTATATTCTTGATGAGCCAAGTATCGGTCTTCATCAGAGAGATAATGAAAGACTTATTGCAACTTTAAAAAAATTAAGAGATTTAGGCAACACACTTGTTGTTGTTGAACACGATGAAGATACTATGTATGCGGCAGATTATATTGTTGATATCGGGCCGGGAGCAGGTGTTCACGGCGGCGAAATTGTTGCCGCAGGTACGCTTGAAGACATCTGCAGGGAAGAACGGTCTATTACCGGTCAGTATTTGAGCGGTAAAAAGAAAATAGAAGTACCTAAAGTAAGAAGAAAAGGAAACGGAAAGAAGCTTACCGTTAAAGGTGCAAGAGAAAACAATTTAAACGGAATTGATGTTTCCATTCCGCTTGGAACTTTCACTTGCGTAACCGGTGTTTCCGGTTCGGGAAAAAGCTCCCTTGTAAATCAGATTATTTACAAAGAGCTTGCAAGAAAATTAAACAAAGCAAAAACAATTGGCGGTAAGCACGATAAAATAACCGGCTTACAGTATCTTGATAAAATTATAAATATCGACCAGTCGCCAATAGGAAGAACACCTCGTTCAAATCCGGCAACCTATACGGGTGTGTTCTCGGATATAAGGGAAGTTTTCGCACAAACTCTTGATGCAAGATTAAGAGGCTACAGCGCAAGTCGTTTCAGCTTTAATGTTAAAGGCGGACGTTGTGAAGCCTGCACCGGTGATGGTATAATAAAAATTGAAATGCACTTTTTGCCCGATGTAAATGTTCCCTGTGAGGTTTGTAAGGGGAAGAGATATAACAGAGAAACTCTTGATATAAAATACAAGGGAAAGAATATTCACGAAGTGCTTGAGCTTACTGTTGAAGAAGGTATAGAATTCTTTGAAAACATTCCAAAAATCAAGAGAAAGCTTGAAGTTTTAAAAGAAGTCGGATTATCCTATGTGAAATTAGGACAACCCTCTACTACTCTTTCCGGTGGTGAGGCACAGAGAGTAAAGCTTGCTACCGAGCTTTCAAGAAAATCCACAGGAAAAACCATCTACGTGCTTGACGAACCTACAACCGGTTTGCATATGGAGGATGTTCACCGCTTAATAGGAGTTCTGCAAAAGCTTGTTGATATGGGTAATACGGTAGTTGTTATTGAGCATAACCTTGATGTTATCAAGGTTTCCGATTATATTATTGATTTAGGTCCCGAGGGCGGAAACCGTGGCGGTAACCTTATTGTTTGCGGTACTCCGGAGCAGGTTAAAAAGTGTAAGGAATCCTATACGGGACAGTATCTGAGACTGGATTAACGAGGTGGTAATATGAATTTTGGCTTAATAGGAAATCCTCTTGGACACAGTATGTCAAAGGTGATACACGAGAAGCTTTTTGCACTTAAAAATAACGAACATGAATACGCACTTTATCCCACAGAAAACGTGGGAGAAACCTTTGAAAATATTCTTAAAAATCTTGGGGGATTTAATATAACAATCCCCTATAAAACCGATATTATCGGACTTATTGATAAAATTGATGGCAAGGCGGCAGTTTATAATTCCTGCAATACCGTTAAAAAAACAGAAAACGGATTTCTTGGATACAATACGGATGTTGACGGATTTTTTAAGGCAATTGAAATAAACGGAATAAACCTTGAAAATTCAAAAATCCTTGTAACGGGCTGCGGCGGAGTTTCAAGAATGCTTACTTATGAATCGGTAATGAAAAATGCTGATGTTAGTATTTTTGCAAGAAACAAAGAAAAATCCGAAGCTCTGAAAAAAGAAATTTTTGAAAAAACGGGTAAGGAAATAAAGCTGATTTCGGCAGATGATATAGACAATAATTTTGACATTATTCTGCAGGGAACACCGGTTGGAATGTATCCAAATGGTCTTGCAACACCAATTGAACTTAAAAAAATATGCAAAATTCCCCATTGCTTTGATACCATATATAATCCTGTGGAAACTATGATTTCAAAAGTTATAAATTATATGGGCGGTAACGGAGTAAACGGGCTCTATATGCTTGTTGGTCAGGCGGCTAAGGCGCAGGAAATATGGCTTGACTGCGATTTTTCCGAAGAAGAGATAAAAGAAACAGTAGCGGAAGTACATAAAATGTTAAACCCGTTTAAGCTTAGCAAAAATATTGTTTTAATTGGCGGCCCGGGTTCGGGAAAAACAACTCTTTCTAAAGAGCTTGCAGAATTTTTTGATGCACCTCTTACGGATACCGACAGTGAAATAGTAAAGAATGAAGGCTGTTCCATTAATGAGATTTTTGCAAATCACGGTGAAGAATATTTCAGAAAATGTGAAACCGCAGCTTTGAAAAATGCTCTTTCGGGAAGCGGAAAAATAATTGCAACCGGCGGCGGAATCGTAGAAAAAGAGATTAACAGAGAACTGCTTAAAAACAGTGATTCTGTGGTTGTTTATATTGATGTTGATAAGGATATAATTTTAAAAAGACTAAAAAATGATACAACAAGACCTCTTCTTAAGAACGGAGCTTCAGCTCTGGAGGAGCTTTTAAACCGCAGAAGAAGTCTTTATGAAAGCTCTGCTCATGCAGTTGTTAAAATCTGTGATAATGCCGATAAAAAAGAAAATACAATTAGAATTATAGATGAATTTTTAAAAGCTATAAATTAAAAATATGTAAATTTTTCAAAAAACACTTGTATAAATTGGAAATACAATGTATAATAATAAAAATGATATAAAAGAAGGAGGGGTTACAATGCCTATGTTTTTAACAGCAACAGCTGATGCTGCAGCAGCTCCTGCCGCAATGGGCCCTATTGGTCTTGTAGTTCAGCTTGTTCTTATGGTTGCAGTTTTCTACTTTATTCTGATAAGACCTCAGAAAAAGAAAGATAAAGCATTTAAAGAGCTTCTTGCATCTCTTGAAGTTGGTGATGAAGTTACAACTATCGGAGGAATGTATGGTAAAGTAGCTAAAATAAAAGACGAAAAAGTTGTTATTGAATGCGGAACTGTTGAAAAAACCAAAATATACCTGTACAAATGGGGTATTAAGGATGTTAAACAGAAAGAAAAAGCGTAATAATTGTAAAAGCGAGGCTTGGCCTCGCTTTTTTTATGGATGATTATTTCCACACAAGTCAAAGCCTTTGGAAATTGCTTCGCCTCCGGTTCTGAGTGAAATACGATTTTGCGGATGAGGCAATGTACCGCAGGTTGGTAAATGAAATTTAATGTATAAAACTGCATAACATATTAAAACATCTCATAATATTTTATGAGGTGTTTTTTGTGTCTAAATCCAGATTGAAAAGCTTTATGACAGACAGTCTTGAACTGCCCAAAGAGATTGTAACCGATTTATCAAGAGTAAGTATTTTCAGCAATAATGAAATATATATTGAAAATTACAAGGGGCTTATAGAATTTGAAACTGACCGTGCAAAAATAAACACAAAAGGCAAAATTATCTCCCTTAACGGCAAAGGGTTTGAAATAAAAAACATTACCGAAGATGAAATCACGCTTAAAGGTGAAATTTACAAAATTACATTTGAATAGGAGCGTTTTTTGTGGATATAATTAATCTGTATAATTTTTATTCGGGATATGTTAAAATTAAAATAAAGGGAAAGCATCTGGAGCGTTTTTTGAATCTTATTACCACAAATCTTAATTTATACATATGGGATATATCCAGAATAAGTGAAGAAGAAGCTACGCTTAAAATTTCTCTGAAGGGTTTTAAAAAAATCCGCAAGCATGCTTACAAAACAAAAACCAAGGTGGAAATTGTAGAAAAAAACGGTTTGTACAAATATCTTCAGAATATGAAAAAAAGAAAAATTATTGTTTTTGCAGGCGTTTTATTTACAGTTTTTATTGTTTTTATCACTTCTTTGGTGCTTGATATAGAGGTAAAAGGCAACATTTTGGTTGAAAAAGAAGAAATTTTAGAAAAACTTAACGATATAGGCTTGAAAAAAGGTGTGTTTAGGAGTAAAATAGATAACAGAGAAATTGAAGTTAAGCTGATGAATGAAATTGAAGAAATAAGCTGGGTTGGAATTTCGGAGGAAGGCACAAGGCTTGTTATCGAAATAAAGGAAAGACGTATTCCGCCGAAAATTATTCCAATGGATGTTCCCTGTAAAATTATTGCCGGAAAGGATGCTATTATAAAAAGTATTACTGCCGCCAACGGCAATGCAGTTGTAGAGCTTAATCAAACTGTTAAAAAGGGAGATTTGCTCATTTCGGGAATAATTGAAACCAAAAACGATGGAGTGAGAACAGTTCATTCAATGGCTTCGGTTAAGGGAAGAACCTGGTACGAAAATTTTTCCGAATCACCGCTTTTTGTGTACGAAAAGCAATATACAGGAAATATTTCCAAGGCTGTAAGCTTCTATTTCAACGGAAAACTTCTTAACCATAAGGATGTTCCCTATTATAATTATGATGAAAAAAGTGAAAAATATGTAATAGGTCCGCTTACCGTTATAAAGCGTGAATTTACAGAATATAACCTTATAAAAAAAGGAATTTCCGATGCTGAGGCAGAAAAAAATGCAAAAAAAGAACTTGAAAATCTTCTTTACAAATCGGTGCTTAAGGGTGATGTTGTAAAAATTTCCTACGAGCGTATTGAATGTGAAAAATCCGATTATATCAAGCTTCGTATGCTTGCGGAATGTGAAGAGGAGATAGCACAGCAGGCGGAAATTACTCAGGCAGATTTAGATTATGCCACCGAGGAGTGGCGGAAAAAATATGAACAGCAGAAAGCATATGATGCTATGTAACTAAGGAGTATTAAATGAGCGAAAGAATAATTGAAGCAAATTCGATTGAAAGTATAGTTAACCTTTTCGGTAAATTTGATGAAAATGCAAAACTGATTGAAAGAGAGCTTGGTGTTGTTTTAATCAACCGTGATACAATGCTTAAAATTACGGGTGATGAACGTGCTGTAAGCCGTGCGGAGGGCGTTTTAAGAGAGCTTCTTAAAATAGCTTCCCGTGGCGAAGCTATAAACGAGCAGAACATAAGATACCTTGTGGATATGCCCAAGGAGACCACCGGTGAAGAATTTCAGGATGCACTTAAAGACAGTATTTGCGTTAACGCAAGGGGCACACCCATCCGTCCCAAAACTATTGGACAGAAAAAATATGTAGATGCCATAAGAAACAACACTATTACAATTGGTGTTGGCCCTGCAGGTACGGGGAAAACCTACCTTGCAGTTGCTATGGCGGTGCTTGCTTTCAAACGCAAGGAAATCAGCCGTATTATCCTTACACGTCCTGCGGTTGAAGCAGGCGAAAAGCTTGGCTTTCTTCCCGGCGATTTGCAGAATAAGGTTGATCCGTATTTAAGACCTCTTTACGATGGACTTTTTGAAATGCTGGGTGCGGAAAATTTCACTTCCTATCAGGAAAAAGGTATGATTGAGGTTGCACCTCTGGCGTATATGAGAGGCCGTACTCTGGACGACAGTTTTATTATTCTTGATGAAGCACAGAATACCACAAGGGAACAGATGAAGATGTTCCTAACCCGTATCGGATTCAATTCCAAGGTTGTTATAACCGGTGATGTTACGCAGGTTGACCTGCCTGACGGGAAAAAATCCGGTCTTAAAAATGCAATAAAAATATTAAAGGGGATAGACGATATCGCAATTTTCAATCTTTCAGAGCGTGACGTTGTAAGACATCCTTTAATTCAGAAAATTATAAAGGCGTATGCGAGATATGATGAAATACAAAACAGAAATTGAATGCACCTCGGATAAAATAGTTTTAGACGAGGAAAGTAAAAACTTAATAGAAAAGGCAATAGAGGCGGTTCTTTTTGAAGAACAGCCCGATTTTGATGTGTTTATAAGTGTTCTTGTTTGTGATAAAGAGGAAATAAGAAGCATAAACAACGAACAGAGAGAAATTGACAAGGCAACGGATGTTCTTTCTTTTCCTGCTCTGAAATTTGACGAAAATTACAATCTTCTGGAAGAAATTTCCGATTATGATTATGACCCCGAGCTTGAAGCAGTATATCTTGGTGATATGGTTCTTTGTGCGGATGTAGCAAGAGAACAGGCGGAAGAATACGGACACAGTGTGGACAGGGAATTTGCGTATCTTACTGTTCACTCCATGTATCATCTTTTTGGTTATGACCATATGGAGGAGAATATGAAGGCAGATATGCGTAAAAAGGAAGAAACTGTTCTTAAAAAATTAGGTCTGGAGAGAAAATAAATTGTTACTTGTTTCGATAAATGCCAAATATTCCCATACTTCACTGGGAATTAAAAGTATAAAAAGCTATGTGGAAAAATTCGGCTATAAAATTGATATTGCCGAATGTACCATAAATGATAATTATTTTTCCATAATGAAAAAAATAATGGACAGAAAGCCTGATATGATAGGCTTTTCTTGTTATATATGGAATATTGAAATTGTAAAACAGTTAGTTTCCGATATTAAGTCGCTTGATAAAAACATTAAAATATTTTTAGGCGGTCCCGAAGTAAGCTATAACGACAACATATTTAATGAATGCGAAGCGGATTTCATAATTGCAGGAGAGGGCGAAGCACCTGTTCTTTCAATTATGCAGGGAAATTACGACTCAAACGGCATTTGGTTTGGAAATACCCCGAAAACCTATGGGGATATAGTAAATATGAATGAAATACCGTTTGTATATTCTGAGGAGGAGCTTTCGGAATATACAAACCGAGCCGTTTATTACGAAACTTCAAGAGGGTGTCCGTTTAACTGCAGTTTTTGCATATCATCGGTTACAAAGGGAGTAAGGGAGCTTCCTCTGGAACGTGTGTTCAAAGAGCTTGATTTGTTTATTAAAGCTAAAATAAGGAAGGTTAAGCTTGTAGACAGAACCTTTAACTGCAACAAAGAACGTGCGTATAAAATTTTTGAATACATAATAAACAATTCAACCGATACCTGTTTCCATTTTGAAATAGGTGCTGATTTGCTGGATGATAAAATCCTTTCGCTTTTGAAAACTGCTAAAAAAGGTCAGATTCAGTTTGAAGCAGGAATTCAGTCCACCAATGAAAAAACTCTTGAACTTGTGGACAGAAAAACAAATTTTGAAAAGCTTAAGCACAATGTTTATAATATAAAGCAGTGCCCCATACGGCTTCATCTTGACCTTATTGCAGGGCTGCCGGGTGAAACCTATGAAATCTTCAAAAAAAGTTTCAACGAGGCTTTTATGCTTGATCCGGATATTTTGCAGCTTGGATTTTTAAAACTTCTTCACGGTTCAAAAATACGCAGAGAGTGTGAAAAATATCATTATGCTTTTCGTTCCAAAGCTCCTTATGAGGTGTTATCCAATGATTTTATAACCTTTGATGAGCTTATGGAATTAAAGCAGGTGGAAGAAGCCTTAGATATTTACAACAACAGTATGATTTTTAATTATTCCGTAAAGTTCATACTGGAAAACTGCAGAATTTCTCCTTTTGATTTGTTCTGTGAGCTTGGAGAAATTATTGCCAAGAGAACAAAACCGTCGGCAAAAGAATATTTTGTGATTATAGATAAGTTTTACATAGAAAAATGCTTTGAAAAATATGAAATTTTTAATGAATATCTGAAGCTTGACTACTTCATAAAAAACAGAGGCGCTTTACCTGAAATTTTCAAAAATTATAAAACAAAAGAACTTGTAAATTCATGGGCAGAAGGTTACGAAAATGAACATAATATGTCGCATAACGAAGTTATGAAAAGAATTGATTTTGAGAAATTTGTATTTGGTGAAAAGTCCGTAATTCTGGCGGCTGACAGAAAAAATGATAACATTTGTGAAATAAAAAATTAGGGGAGTATATGTGATACTCCTTTTAATTTTATACTAATTCCTATAAACCTATATGAAAATAGATTTTGGATACAAAAATTGTTAATTTTATAACAATGATTATTACATAAATATTACACTTATTTTTTTGGTTTTAAAAGCATTGACAAGAGAAAAAGTTATATATATAATATAGTATAGTGTAATATTTTAAAATGGAGTTTATTATGAAAATTTTAATTAAAAATGCTTATATAATTACCTGTGATGATGACAGGCCCATTATTGAATGCGGCTTTCTCGGTACAGAAGATGGAAAAATAAAATTCGTTACAGAATCAGCACCGGAGGATTTTAAGGCTGACAAAATTATAAATGCCAACGGCAATATTGTTTTGCCCGGATTTTCCAACGCTCATTCCCATGTTGCAATGACTCTTCTTCGCAGTTTCTCCGAAGGATACAAGCTTCAGGAATGGCTTAACGATAAAATTTTCCCCACAGAGGATAAGCTGACAGCTTACGATATAGGTATCGGAACAGAGCTTGGTATTATGGAAAGCCTGCGTTTTGGTACAACACTTATTAACGATACATATTTTTCTCTTGATGAGGCAATGGAGGCTTATGTAAAATCGGGAATCAATGCCAACATTTCGCGCTGTGTTATGAATTTTGAGGAAAAAGACGATTTTTCGGACGACTACCGTGTTAATGAGGCGATTGCTCTTTTTGATAAATTCCATAATTTTGACAACGGAAGAATAAAAATAGAAATGTTCCCTCACGCAATTTACACAAGCAGTTACGGGTATCTTAAATATGTTTCCCAAAAAGCTAAGGAAAAAGGTATGAAGGTAACTTCGCATCTTTGTGAAAATCAGACTGAGGTGGACGGCTCTTACGAAAAATTCGGTAAATCTCCTGTTGAAGTTTACAAAGAACTCGGACTTCTTGATGGCATTACAAATATGGCACATTGTGTTGTTTTAAACGATAACGATATATCCTTGCTCAAAGGCCATTTTATAACACATAATCCCACGAGCAATCTTAAATTAAGCAGCGGAATTGCCGATGTTATAAAATATACCCAAAACGGAATAACCGTTGCTCTGGGTACAGACGGGGCAAGTTCAAATAACAATCTTTCCATGATAGAGGAAATGCATCTTGCCGCACTTTTAATGTGCTACAGGCATGATCCGTCAATGGTTCAGCCCTATGACGTTATAAAAATGGCAACATTAAACGGTGCTCTTGCGATGGACAGGGACACCAAAGGAATTTTAAAAGCAGGATACGATGCTGATTTTATAATGCTTGACGTAAGTGAAGCGTATCACCATCCGGTTATAAATCCGGTTAACAACCTTGTATATGCGGCTTCGGGTACAGATGTTTGTCTTACTGTTGCAAACGGCAGGATATTGTATGAAAACGGTGAATTCAAAACTCTCGATGAAGAGAGAATAAAGTCGGAAGCAGCAAAAATAAAGGAAAGAATTTACTAAAAAACAGAAAGGGAGGATTAACATGCTTGAACGATATGTAGCTTCGGAAGTAAAAGAAATATGTGAAAAGTATAAGTCTACGGGTATTGTCAAAACCGTTAATCTTACCTTTTCCAGCAATAAATTTTTTAAGGATTTCAAAAGAACTATCAATACTGACCGCCGTGGCGAGGTTGGATTTGTTGTAAGGCGTTCAAACGGTAAATTTGTTATGGTGCGTTCCAAGCGTTACCCCAAAAACACATACCGTATTCCCACCGGCGGAATAAATTTCTACGAAACTGCAATTAACGCTCTTAAAAGAGAAATCGCCGAGGAACTGGGGGTTGAGTTCAGGATTTATGAATTTGTCGGTTTGGTGGAATATCATATAACTCATAAAAATGAAACGCTTAAATTTTATTCTTATCTGTTTCTTGTGGATGAGATTGGCGGAGAAATTTTAAAGGATGCCACCGAAAATGAAATAAGCGGAATCCGGGAAATGGATGCTCAGGAACTGAAAGTTCTTACTGCGGAATTTACCAAAAATGAATTCAGATGGAAGGACTGGTCAAAATTCAGACTTCAGCTTCTTGAATTTTTTAACAGTTATCTTGAACAGCATTACGAAAAATAAAAATACAGGTGATAAAAATGGGAAAAAGTAAATTTAAAAAAATTCTGCCGTATTTAATCGGTGTAGTGGTTGCTGCAGTGCTTGTTGGGGGGGGTTACGCTTATGCAGCAATGGCTGTTAACAAAGAGGGGATATTCCCCGGTGTGACATTTGAGGGAAAAGAACTTGGCGGAAAAACCGCTGAGGAAGCTGAAAATGTTATTAACGAAGCTTTTATTGAAGAAAATGACACTTTTAAAATAAAATATCTGGAAAACGAATTTGAAGTTGCCCCGGGGGGGTTGGGGTTTTCCTATGATTCTGAAAAAATTGCCGAAACGGCATACAATGAATGCCGCAAAGGAAATGTTTTTAAAAGATTTTTTGAAATGGTGAAAATTCAGAAATTCGGAAAAGAAATTGATCCTGTTTATTTGGACGATAAGGAATATTTTGATGAAGCTATCGAGATGCTTATTTCCGAGTTTACCGAAGCGGCAAAGCCTGTTTCGGTTCAGATTGAAGGAAATGTTGCAACCGTTACTTTAAACAGAAACGAAAAGCTTCCCGATTACGATAAGCTTTTCAAAACTGTTAAGGGTATGGTTGAAAGTAAAATGTTTGAAAATCTCGAAATGCCTCTTACGGAGCATAGTGAAGTAAACGAAAATCTTGTTTATCTTGCTATCTATAAAGAGCCTAAGGATGCTTATTCCAAAAAGGATGAGGATGGCAGAGTGTCAATTGTTGCACACGAAAACGGTATCCAGGTTTCTAAAGATGCTATCAAAATGGCTATTGCCAATATGAAGCCCAACGAGAATTTCTTTAAGGTTGAAATTGCCGAGGTTGAGCCGAAGGTTAAAACCGAAGATGTAGAGAAAGGCTTCTTTAACGATGTTCTGGGTACAAGCGTATCGCATTATGCTTCAAGTACCGCATCAAGAGCCCACAATGTTGCATTGGCGGCGAAAAAAATAAACGGTGTTATTCTAAACTGCGGTGATGAATTTTCTTACAATAAAACTGTTGGAAGCAGAACCACCGCTGCCGGTTTTAAAACTGCAACAATTTTTACAAACGGTGGAATAAGCGAAGAGGTTGGTGGAGGTATTTGTCAGGTTTCATCCACGCTTTACGCTGCTGCTCTTTACGCAGATTTACAGATTGTTGAAAGAAAGAATCATACTTTTACCGTTGCTTATTCCAAACCCGGACTTGATGCAACTGTTTACTACGGTTCTATCGATTTCAGATTTAAAAACAATACAAACAATCCTATAAAAATTCAGGCGGAAGGTGTTAACGGTGTACTTACAGTTAATATTCTCGGAACAAACGATAAGAAGCATACGGTTGAAATAACCACTTCAATTATCGAAAGCTACGGGATAAACGAAGTTGTGCGTTATAACGAGAATCTTGCACCGGGAACTGTTAAGGTTGTTCAAAGCGGTCAGACCGGATATAAGGCAACCGGTGTAAAAACGGTAAAAGATGCAAAAGGAAATGTTGTAAAAACTGAAAAACTTCCTACAAGTGTTTATTCTTCTATGAACAAGATTGTTGAAAAAGGGCCAGAAGCTGCTCCGGTGCCTGAAATACCGGAGGTTTACACTAATCCGAATGTTGGTGGTTATGTACCTGAGGTTCAGACTCCTCCGCAATCAAGTTTTCAGCCGATTCCGCAGCAACCTGCTGCACCGGCACCCGAAACTATTCCGCAAGGCTTTCCCACATCTCCTGTGACGGAGCCTGCACCTGTACAGCCGGTAATACCTGCTCAGTAATATTCACAATATCAGATAAAAACGAAAAATAAAAGGAGATGAAATGACTGTGAAAAAATATACATTTAAAGGCGGAATTCATCCTGATGACAGCAAAGGACTTACAAAGGATATTCCGGTAAAAGTGCTTCCTGCACCCGAGACGGTTTATATTCCGCTTCGTCAGCACATTGGTGCACTTTTGGAACCTTGTGTAAAGGTTGGAGATTATGTAAAAAAAGGTCAGATTATAGGAAACAGTGAGGCGTTCGTTTCTGTGCCGGTTCACGCTACTGTATCGGGAACTGTTAAGGCGATAGAGCCTTATTATCATCCAAGCGGAGTTAAAGTTCCTGCTGTCGTAATTGAAAATGATGGGCAGGATACCTTATCCGAGGATATAAAACCTGTGGGAGAATACTATAATCTTACTCCTTTGCAAATTATAGATGCTATAAGAAATGCCGGTATAGTTGGTATGGGCGGCGCTGCTTTTCCAACTCATGTTAAGCTTTCCCCGCCAAAGGACAAAAAGATTGAATACGTTATAATAAACGGTGCGGAATGTGAACCGTATCTTACAAGCGACCATAGAGTTATGCTTGAAAATACCGAAGAGGTAATTTACGGACTAAAATCCATAATGCATGTTTTTTCTCTTGATAAAGGTTATATAGCTGTTGAAAATAATAAACCCGATGCAATTAAAGCATTAAGAGAAGCAGTTAAGGGAGACAATTCCATAGAAATATGCGAAATGATTACCAAATATCCGCAGGGTAGTGAAAAACAGCTTATAAATGCCATTACAGGAAGACAGGTTCCGTCAGGCGGACTTCCTGCAGATGTAGGTGTTGTTGTTAATAATATTGATACATGTGTTGCAATTTCAAGGGCTTTAAGAACCGGAATGCCTCTTATGAGCAGAGTTGTTACGGTTTCGGGAAAAGGAATAAATAATCCTGCAAACTTTGAAGTTACAATAGGTACACCGTTTGAAGAGGTTGCCAAAGCTGCCGGCGGTATAAAAGAAAATGTCCGCAAGGTTATAATGGGCGGTCCTATGATGGGAATGACGCAGTATAATCTTGATACTCCCGTTATCAAGGGAACATCCGGATTGCTGTTTTTGCTTGATAGCGAAATTTTTGATGAAAAGGAAATGCCCTGTACAAAATGCGGCAAATGCGTTGATGCTTGTCCGATGGGACTTATGCCCTTGTACTTAATGGCTTACAGTCGGAATGAAAATTATGACGGACTTAAAAATTACCATATATTAGACTGTATGGAATGTGGCTCCTGCTGTTATGTTTGCCCCAGCAAAAAGAAAATTATTCAGCATATAAGAGTAGGAAAAGCAAAACTTCAGATAAAAATGAGAAAAGAAAATTAAGAAGGGGATAAAATTATGAGTGAAAAATTTGTTGTAAGCTCTTCACCCCATATTTCGTCGGATAATTACATATGCAACATAATGAAAAATGTTCTTGTTGCCCTTATTCCGGCACTGCTTATGGGAGCTTATGTATTTGGCATAAGAGCAGTTGTTCTTACTGCTGTTTCGATAATTTCCTGCGTGGTTTTTGAATCACTGTGGAACACAGTTAACAAAAAAGAAGAAACAATAGGTGACTGTTCTGCGTGTATAACGGGAGCATTGCTTGCTTTTATTCTTCCTGTAAGTGTTCCGCTCTGGATTCCCGTTGTAGGAGCATTTTTTGCAATTATTATTGTAAAACAGCTTTTTGGTGGTCTTGGTCAGAACTTTCTTAATCCGGCACTTGGTGCAAGAGCGTTTTTACTTGCTTCCTGGCCGGTTGCTATGACTGTTTACACTAAGCCTTTTGAAAAACTGCCCTGGATTAAATCAATTCAGGATATAGATGCACTTTCCGGTGCAACACCTCTTGCTGTTATGAAGCAAAGCGGTGAAATGTCTGCCACTTATTTTGATTTGTTTATAGGTAACGTTGGCGGATGTATCGGTGAGGTGAGCACAGTTGCCGTTCTTATCGGTTTTATATATCTTTTGTTTAAGAAAATTATTAAGCCACACGCACCTCTTGCTTATATTTTAAGTACCGCTTTATTCGGATGGATTATAGGCTACAACGGTGCATTTACCGGTGATCCGTTGTTTTCGGTTCTGTCCGGCGGTGTGCTTCTTGGCGCAGTATTTATGATAACTGACTATACAACTTCACCCACTACTGCTTTGGGTAATATAATAGGAGGAATTGTTGCCGGATTTTTAACTGTTCTTATCAGAGTTAAGGGCGGATATCCGGAGGGCGTAACTTATGCTATAATGGTAGTTAACGTTATAACTCCTCTTCTTGACAAATACATTCAACCCAAGAGATACGGAGGGCGTAAAAATGAAAAACGATAATCCTTTAATGCTTGGCATTATTCTATTATTAATATGTGCTGTAATGACCGGAATTCTGGCGTTCTGCAATTCTGTTACAGCTCCCATTATTGCACAGGCTCAGCTTGAAGAACAGCAGGCGGCAATGAAAGAGGTTCTTCCCGAAGCGGAAAGCTTTGAAGAAGTTAAAGATGGCATTTCCAAAGGAATTTCCGGCGGAAAAACTGTTGGATATGCCGCAACTGTAAGACCTTACGGATATGGCGGAGAAATTACTATGATTGTCGGCGTTTCCGAGGATTTATCTGTTACCGGAGTTAAAATTACTGCAATGAGTGAAACTGCAGGTCTTGGTGCAAAGGCTCAGGAACCAGAATTTCTGGACCTTTTCAAGGGAAAGAAAGACGATATCAGCGTTGTGAAAGGTTCTGCCAAGGCTGAAAACGAGATTGTTGCAATTTCGGGCGCAACAATAACTACAAATGCAGTTACAGACGGTGTAAAAGAAGCACTTGAGCTTGTAGGAACGCTTAATCCGTAAGTCTTGAAAGGAAAAATGTTATGAAGGAATTTTTAAATAAAATTATAAAAGAAAATCCCGTGTTTGTTCTGCTTCTGGGAATGTGTCCTACTCTTGCAACCTCTACTTCAGTTTCCAATGCAATAGGAATGGGACTTTCTGCTACTGCAGTTCTTATATGCTCAAATATTGTTATTTCGGCATTAAGAAAAGCTATTCCCGGAAAAATCAGAATTGCATCTTATATTGTAATTATTGCATCGTTTGTAACTATTGTTGAAATGGTGCTTCACGCTTTTGTTCCGGCACTTTATAAGTCGCTTGGATTGTTTATTCCGCTGATAGTTGTTAACTGTATTATTCTTGGAAGAGCAGAAGCTTATGCCTCCAAAAACGGTGTTGTAAAATCTGCTGTCGACGGACTTGCAATGGGACTTGGTTTTACCCTTGCACTTTCAATCCTTGCAACTGTTCGTGAAATTCTTGGTGCAGGAACATTTCTTGGCTATCATATTTTCGGACAGGGATTTCAGCCTGCAACTATGCTGATTATGGCTCCCGGCGGATTTATTGTGCTTGGTATTGTTCTTGGAATAATTAATGTTATTACTCAGAGAAAGGGAGGAAAAAATAATGGCTGAAATCTTTTCGCTGATTATAACAGCAATTCTTATTGAAAACGTTGTTCTTGTTAAATTTATGGGTATCTGCCCGTTTATCGGGGTATCCAAAAAAACTGATACAGCCCTCGGAATGGGTATGGCGGTTACATTTGTAATTGCAATTTCCTCTGCCCTTACTTATCTTGCTCAGACTTATATTCTTGATAAGCTTGGTCTTGGATATTTGCAGACAATTACATTTATTCTTATAATTGCATCTCTTGTTCAGCTTGTTGAAATGGCAATTCAGAAACTAAGCCCGGCTCTTTATTCCTCGCTTGGTATTTATCTGCCTCTTATAACAACCAACTGTGCTGTTCTTGGTGTTGCTATTTTAAACATTCAGAAAGAATTTAACCTGATATTTTCCGTTATTTACGGAACATCGGTAGCACTTGGTTTTACTCTGGCAATTTTCCTTTTTGCAGGTGTAAGAGAAAGGCTTGAAACCTCCAGTATTCCAAAATGGATGGAAGGTTTCCCCATTGCACTTGTTACAGCTGGATTACTTGCAATGACTTTCCTGGGATTCCAGGGATTAAGTCTGTAAATTTTACAAATAAACAGTAAAGGTTGATGAAATATATGTTAGGAGATATTTTGATACCCGTTTTAATTCTTGGAGCACTTGGAATAATTTTTGGCTTAATGCTGGGCTTTGCTTCAAAAATCTTCAAGGTTGAAAGGGATGAAAGAATAGATCAGATTCTAGAAGTTCTTCCCGGTGCAAATTGCGGTGGTTGCGGTTTTGCCGGATGCAGTGACTTTGCAACAAATGTCTGCGGGGGAAACGCAAAGGTTAACGGATGCCCTGTTGGCGGAAAAGATGTTGCTGATAAGGTAGCTGAAATTATGGGCGCAGAAATGGGCAATTTCGTTAAATGTTCTGCACGTGTTCTTTGTAACGGAAGCAGCGATGTTGCAAAAGATAAGTATGATTATGATGGATTGATGGACTGCTTTGCTGCTGAAAAAATGGGTTATGGTCACAAGGAATGCAGTTACGGATGTCTTGGATACGGCACTTGCGTTAAAGCTTGTAAATTTGGAGCAATATCCGTGAAAAATGGTGTTGCGGTTGTCGATAAAGAAAAATGTACTGCTTGCGGACAGTGTGTTGAAGCTTGTCCGAAGCATATTATTCAGATTGTACCGGACGACAAAAAATACAGTATTCTTTGTTCCAATAAGGACAGAGGCCCGGTATGTAAAACAGCTTGTGATGTATCCTGTATAGGATGTAAAATATGCGAAAAAAATTGTGAATCGGGAGCAATTATTATTGAAAGCTTCCTTTCACATATCGATTATGATAAATGTGTGGGTTGTGGCATTTGTATGGAAAAATGTCCGAGAAAGGCTATAAAAGAGGTATAAAATGGCGACAGCTAAAAAGAAAACAACTGCTTCGAAAAAGAAAAGCAGTAAATCTAAAAAAAGCACTAAAAAACTGAATAAAAATCAGAAAACTCTTCGTGCGGCGCTTATTCTGGGAAGTGTTTTTGCGATACTGTTTTTAATTCTCAGTATGTTTTTAAGCTTTTATACTGATTTGCTCGGCGGTTTTGGTGAAGGAACAGTAAGCCTATGGAAAGGTATGTTCGGAAGTGTTGCATATATTCTTCCGTTTGTAATTGCTTTTTCTGCTTATTATTATTTCTATCAGAAAAAACATGACTGTAATTATCTTAAAATATATGCGGCTTTCGGATTTGTTCTGTCTTTTTCAATTATGCAGCAAATGCTTACATATAAAGAAGATAAATTGCCTATAAAGCTTGATGACTTTTATTACGACACTTTATGGAGCGGCGGCGGTGGCGTAATTGGCGGACTTTTCGGAGAACTTCTTAAAAAGTTTTTGCCTTATATTGCAATATTTGCCATTTTCTTTATTCTTGCTGTTGTGTGTTTCTTTATTGTATTTGATAAATGGTGCTTCAAACTGTTTGATTTCGTGAAGGAAACGGGCGAAGAACTTAAGAAAAACCGTGCTCAAAAGCCTGCACAGGAAAAAGAATTAAGTATTTTTGAAAGACTCAGAAAGAAAAAGGACGAAGATGAGCCTGATGATGAAGAGTTTCAGGAATTACCTCCTGTTCCGGAATTTAATGAAGATGAACAGCTTGTGGAAAAAAGCCGCGATGAATTTTTTGATGAACTTTTCTCGGAGGATCAACTCGTTGCCAATATTAAAAAATCACGGGGGATTCCTGATATAACGGATTTTGCCGAGGAGATAACCGAAGAAGTGATTTCGGAAGAAGAGGAAGAAATTTTCGAGCCCGAAGAACCGGAATACGAATCGGATGAAGACCGTATTCATGCTGAAAAAGAAAATCTTGAACGTATTTTAATGGGCGAAGGTGAAGAGGCAACTGAAGATTCAGCACCGGCAGAACTTCCTAAAAAATCGAAGAATATTCCTTATAAATTCCCGTCGGTTGAGCTTCTTAACGATAATCCCAAAAAGGGACTTAAAACTGACAATTCCGAGCTTAAAGCAAATGCTCTTCGCCTTGAAACTATTTTAAAAAGCTTTGGCGTTGAAGCTACGGTTAAAAATATTGAAAGAGGGCCGTCTATTACCAGATATGAAATGCAGTTAAAATCCGGTGTAAGAATTAATAAAATTCAGAGCCTTCAGGACGATATAAAAATGAATATGGCGGCAAAAAGCATCAGAATTGCGCCTATTCCCGGCAAAACACTTGTTGGCGTTGAAGTGTCCAACGATACTGTTACCCCGGTGTTTGTTAAAGAAATTATAAGTTCAGACGAATTTAAAGAAAATAAATCGAAAATTGCGTTTACGGTTGGTATGGATATTGCCGGAAAACCGGTTGTAGGTGACCTTGCAAAAATGCCTCACGTTCTTATTGCCGGTGCTACCGGTTCCGGTAAGAGCGTATGTATAAACACTCTTATTGCTTCAATTCTGTATAAAGCCGATCCCAACGAGGTTAAACTTATAATGGTGGATCCCAAAGTGGTTGAGCTTAGTGTTTATAACGGCATTCCACACCTTCTTATTCCCGTTGTAACCGATCCTAAAAAGGCGGCAGGAGCACTCAACTGGGCTGTTATGGAAATGCAGAACAGATACAAGGCTTTTGCGGATAACGGAGTAAGAAATATTGAAGGCTACAACGAAATGATGCTAAATCAGGGCAATCGTGAAGCATATATGCCGAAAATTGTTATAATCATAGACGAGCTTGCTGATCTTATGATGGCGGCACCGAAGGATGTTGAGGGATATATCTGCCGTCTTGCTCAGCTTGCAAGAGCCGCAGGTATGCACCTTGTTATTGCAACACAGAGACCGTCTGTAAATGTTATTACAGGTCTTATCAAGGCTAATGTTCCTTCGAGAATTGCTTTTGCAGTTTCTTCATCTGTCGATTCGAGAACCATTCTTGATATGGGCGGTGCGGAAAAACTGCTTGGTAAGGGTGATATGCTTTATTATCCTCAGGGGGAATCCAAACCTATACGTGTTCAGGGTTCGCTTATTACCGATAAAGAGGTTGAACGTATTGTAAATGTTGTTAAAGCAAACTCCTCTGTAGAATATGATGAGGATATTATGGAACATCTGGAAAATGTTCCTCTTAACGAAATCGGAGGAACTCCGACAAAAGAAGATAATGCCGGTGAATGTGATGAAAAGCTTGAAGAAGCAATTGAGCTTGTTCTTGAAACCGGTCAGGCTTCCACATCGCTTCTGCAGCGCCGTTTAAGCCTTGGATATGCGAGAGCGGCAAGAGTAATGGATCAGATGGAGGCAAGAGGTATTATTGGGCCTTCAAACGGTGCAAAACCGAGAGAAATTCTTATAACAAGAGAAGAATTTTATGAAATGAAGCTTAATTCGTAAAAAGGAGTAATTATGGATATAGTTTACGGAAAAAATCCTGTTATGGAGCTTTTAAAATCCGACAGTGAGGTTGATAAGGTTTTTGTAAACAAAGAAACCGTTGACCACGTTACTGCACGTATTTTAAAGCTGTGCAGGGAGCAGAATATAGTTGTTTCTTATACTATGGATAAAAAGCTTACCGAAATGACCGGAACATCAAAACATCAGGGGATTGCCGCAACAATTGCGCAAACTGAATATGTTTCGGTTGAGGATATTTTAAGCTATGCCGAAGAACTGGATGAAAAACCTTTTGTGGTTATTCTTGACGGTATAGAGGATCCTCATAATCTTGGAGCTATTATACGAAGTGCCAATGTGGCAGGCGCACACGGTGTAATTATTCCCAAAAGACGCAGTGCTACTGTAAATTCCACAGTTTACAAGGCTTCGGCAGGTGCAGCGGCAGTAACACGTATTGCCAAGGTAACAAATTTATCGCAGACCATTGATATGTTAAAGGAGCGAGGATTGTGGATTTTTGGTGCTGAGGCTGATGGAGATAAGTTTTATTACGAAAGCGATATGACGGGCGCTGTGGGCGTTGTAATCGGCTCAGAGGGATTCGGAATGAGCAAAAATATAAGAGAAAAATGCGATTTTCTTGTTAAAATTCCCGTTATGGGAGAAATAAATTCACTTAACGCTTCTGTTGCGGCAGGAATACTGCTGTTTGAGGTTTTAAGACAGAAGCTTACCGAAAATTAATGAAAGGATTGATTATAATGGAAAGAAAATTAGGTTTTGATACGCTGGCTGTTCATGCCGGCAATGAGGAGTCTTTGCAGAGCGGCTCTGCCGCACCTGCAATTCATATGACTACTGCGTATAAATTTAAGGATTATGAATATGCAAAAGGACTTTTTGAGCTTAAAGTTCCGGGACATATTTATTCCCGTTTATCCAACCCCACTCAGGATGCTCTTGAAACAAAGATTACTGCTCTTGAGGGCGGTGTTGGTGCACTCGCAACTGCATCCGGACATTCGGCTATGGTAATTGCAATTACAAACCTTGCAAAAGCAGGGGATGAGATTGTTTCTTCAAATCAGATTTACGGCGGAGCAATAAATTTATTTGGTAAAACATTAAAGCAGTTTGGAATTACCGTTAGATTTGTAAATCCTGACGATCCCGAAAATTTCAGAAAAGCAACCAATGAAAAAACAAAAGCATATTTTACCGAAACCGTAGGAAATCCCAATGCTAATGTTGCGGACGTTGCGGCGATTGCTAAAATTGCTCACGAAGAAGGTGTTCCGCTTATTGCTGACGGAACTTTCGTTACTCCTTATCTACAGAAACCCATTGACTTGGGAGCAGATATTGTTGTTCACTCTGCAACAAAATTCTTAGGCGGTCACGGAACTGCTATGGCAGGTCTTATTGTTGACAGCGGTAATTTTGACTGGGATAACGGAAAATTCAAGGATCTTGTTGATCCCGATCCCAGTTATCACGGTGTAAGCTATTACAGAGATTGCGGCAAAGCAGCATATATAACCAAAGCGAGAGCACATCTTTTAAGAGATTTAGGGCCTGCTATTTCGCCCTTTAATGCATTTTCAATTATTCAGGGTATGGAAACACTTTCTTTAAGAATGAAAAGACATTGTGAAAATGCTATGGCGGTTGCAGAATTTTTAGAGAAACACGATAAAATCAAGAAAGTAAATTATCCTATGCTTCCTTCAAGCAAGTATTATGAGCTTGCTAAGGAAATTCTTCCCAAAGGTGCAGGAAGCGTATTTACCATTGAGCTTGACGGTGACCGTGAAAACTCAAGAAAATTCATCGAAAATCTTCAGATTTTCTTGCACGTTGCAAATGTTGGTGATGTTCGTTCAATTGTAACTCATCCTGCAACAACAACTCACTCTCAGCTTACTGATGAAGAGCTTAAGGCGGCTTCTATCACACCTACAACTGTAAGACTTTCAATAGGTCTTGAGGATACAGAGGATATTCTCTGGGATCTTGAAAATTCACTTAAAAAATCATTCTAAATAACGGGAGAGATTTGTTATGAAAAAGTTTTTAGCAATTTTATTAACTGTTGTACTTAGTTTTTCTCTGTATTCCTGTGATAATAAAAAACAGGGCGATTCTGCGAATACTCAGCAGGAAACAGTTAAGACACCTGAACCTGTATCGGTTGAATTATCGGTATACGATATAGATGAAAACCTGAAAGAAGAAGTATCTGAAATTCAGATTTCTGCTGATGCAAGCATACAGGAAAAGATGTTATATCTTGCTTCAGCACTTTCCGGAAAATTCTTTAACGGAAACACAATAGAGGTTGGCGTAAAGGAAGAAACAAACACCGGTGCAATCAATTTAAAAGATACTCCTGACCACGAATGGCATTCGTATTTCCAGGGTTCGCAGGGCGGATATGCTACCGAATACAAGCTTATAAAAACTATGCTTCAGCCGGATTTTGAAGGTGACTGGATTGATTCCATCGAAATTCACTACAATGGTGAGCCTGCTTTTGAAAAATTTGAACATTTCTGTCTGTATGAAAAATATGAACGCAGTGAAATCGACAGCTATTTTTCAGAATAAAAATACACAGATGAAAGGAATCTGAATATGAAAAAATCATTGATTTTATTTTTAATCAGTATTATGCTTTTACAGATGGTACCTGCATTTGCAGAGGGATATACATCTGATTGGGTTACGGTGGATTTTTATGTTGCGCCAAGCACCAACTTTTTGAAAACCGATGCAGTTTTTGAACTTTATAATATGGATGATGTTCTGCTTGCTACGGAATCTTTTACAATTACGGGAACGGGGCGTACATATACTGTTAAATTTTATGTTCCTCAGTATCCTATAGGAACCCAGTTTAAGCTTAAGATGGTTAAAGGCTTTGTTAATATGCAGCATTACGACAGCATTGTAGGTGAAGGGCTTTGCGTTATACTAAGCACCTATAGCTATATTCCCGAGGGAAGCACCGAAGTTGTTATCGGAGATTATTTCGGAGTTAACTGTACTCCTTATCCCGAACAGAATATGTCTGTGTATGTTAACGGAACATTTATTCAGAATCACTTTTATTTAAAAAGAGATGTAGATAATGATATTCTTGCGGAAGTTACCGATATGATGAATATTTTCAGAATTCCAAGCAGCAATTACAGCGTAGGATATAATCAGATTGAAATTAATCATAACGGTATCCATGCAGTTTTCACACTTGGTTCGCATGCCGTTAGCGTTAACGGTCAAACATGGTATTGTGGTACTGTTCCTCAGTATCTTGAAGGAAGCCTTTATTTTTCAACTAAAATGATGGCTGTTCTGTTTAATGCAAAACATTATACTTATGACAGTGCTGACAGAAAAATTATCAATATTGATTTTGACCTTGTTCGTGAAATGGAAAACCGGATGAACAGAGAAGGTCTCAGCAGTAAAACAGACTACCTTATCTGGATTAATAAAGGAAGCTATACTGTAAATGTTTTCCTTGGAAATCAGGGTAACTGGCATCATATAAAAGCTTTTGACTGTGCCATAGGTGCGCCCGAAACACCAACAATTACAGGTACTTTCACATATTATCAGTGGGAACAGTCGTGGGATTACGGCTCATATTATGTAGGCCCTATAATGAGATTTTACGGCAACGGCTTTGCAATACATTCCACCAAGGTGAGATATGACGGAACAGATTACGACGGAAGAACCGGTGTTCCGATTTCGCTTGGTTGTGTAAGAGTTCGTCCTGAAAATATGAACTGGCTTTCTAATATGATTCCGCTTCATACCACTATTCATATAACAGAAAATTAAAATGTATAAAAACTCCTTTTTCCTTATATAATAAAAAGAAAAAAGGAGTTTTTGTTATGAAAAAGTATGTTTGCAGTGTTTGCGGTTATTATTATGATGAGGCAATTGGCGATCCGGCTCACGGAATAGAAGCAGGAACCAAGTGGGAGGATCTTCCTGAAGACTACTGCTGTCCTCTGTGTGGTGTTGCAAAGGATATGTTTAAGGAAGATAAAAATTAAATGTATTTTTTCCTGTACTTAACAGGCGTGGTTTTGTATTTTTCTGCAAAAATTTTGTAAAACCACGAAACGTTTTCAAATCCGCATTCAAAACAGATATCAGTTGCGGAAAGGTTGCTTGAAAGCAACAAGCTTGCGGAATATTCCAGTCTTAATCCGGTAATGAATTCAGAAACTGTAATTCCGTAATATTTTTTCATGCTTCGGGAAAGATGCTCACGGCTTTTTCCCGAAAGCTCATACATTCTTTCTGTTCCGGCAATAAAATTACGGGGCTTTTTCATTCTTTCACACGTTGTTTCAAGCCAAAAGGGGATTTCCGATTTTTTTTCAGAATAATTCATAAAAAATTTAGTGAAAATCTCACATAACAAGGTTCGCATTTTTGCAGAAGCAACCTCGTTTTCCATATTTTGATTAAGCTCGGTAAGGGCAAAAAACAATTCGTCCTTTTTTGAGGGTGATAAATTTATAATGGGTGGAAGCTGAGTGCTTAACAGAGTTTTTGCAGGAAAACCTGCTCCGAGATATGCGGTTAGCCCTGCAAAGCTTTCTCTTGAAAATGCAAGGTTTATAAATTCAAAATAATTTCCGTCAGCGCTTTTGTAATCGTGAATATCAAAATCACGGATAAACAAAAGCTGACCTTCCTTTAAATTCTGTTCTTTATTATTAATTATATGGCGTACCTCTCCCTTTAGAACCATAAAAAGCTCATAATAGTTGTGGTTATGGGGGCGGAAGTATTCGGTATCGCTTCTTACATAACGGCATTTGTAGCCTGTATCCATATTAAGATGATATTTTGCATCCAGCATTTTCGGTTCCATAAAATTCACCTCTTATATCACAATAACATAAAAAATATGTCACGTCAACAGTAGAAATAAATTTATATTTGTTTTATTATATTTCTGAGGTGATTTTTATGGATTTTATAAAAGAAAAAATCCGCATAATGGTAGATAAGCTGAACCAATTAAAGCTTATAGAAAAAAATACAATTGATGTTGAATATGTTGAATGTCCTGAATATAAAGTAACAAATGAACCGCCGAAGGAGGGGTGGAAGCCGTTTCCGAAAGGCTTAAGATTTGAGGGGATTGACAATCATTATTGGGTTCGTGCAAATGTTAAAGCTCAGGAGCCTTGTGAAAACCAAGAATACAGAGTTTCTGTTAAAACCGGAAGAGAAGGCCAGTGGGATTCAGAAAATCCGCAGTGCACTGTTTTTATAGACGGTAAAACTGTGCAGGCTATGGATACAAACCACACGTGGATTCCCGTTGAAAGTGGTCGTGACTATGAAATTTATTTCTATGTTTATACAGGAATGCTTGGCGGCGATTTTTGCTTTGAAGTAAGTGTTGATAAGGTGGATTTAAAAATTGAATCCCTTTATTATGATATAAATGTGCCCTTTATGTGCCTTAATGAGCTTGATGCTAAATCCAATGATTATATAAAAATCAGAGATTCTCTTGATAAAGCTTTGATGCTTCTTGATTTAAGACATTTTTATTCCGAAGATTTTTATAAAGGCATAGATGCAACTGCGAAATACTTAAAAGATGAATTTTACGGTAAAATCTGTGGCAAAACCGAAGGAGTTATTTCCTGTATCGGTCATACTCATATTGATGTTGCGTGGTTATGGACTGTTGCACAGACAAGGGAAAAAGCTCAGAGAAGCTTTTCAACTGTTCTTAATCTGATGAAACGTTACGATGATTATCAGTTTATGTCAAGTCAGCCACAGCTTTATCAGCACGTTAAGGAAGCAGATCCGGAACTATACGAAGAAATCAAAAAACGTGTTAAAGAGGGTAGATGGGAAGTTGAAGGCGCAATGTGGCTTGAGGCTGATACTAATTTAATCAGCGGTGAAAGCCTTGTTCGTCAGATTCTTTACGGAAAACGCTTTATGCGCGAGGAATTTGGTGTGGAAAGTAAAATGCTGTGGCTTCCTGATGTTTTCGGCTATAGCGGAGCGCTTCCTCAGATTCTTAAAAAGAGCGGAGTTCCGAAATTCTTTACAGCTAAAATGTGCTGGAATGAAACCAACGATATGCCCAATGATACGTTTATATGGGAAGGTATTGACGGAACAAGCGTTTTTGCAGTTCTTATGCCCGGTTATGTAAACGAACTTAAACCAAGTGCTCTTAAGAGCTTCTGGAAACAGTTTAAAAATAAATCAATTACCGATAATGCTATTCTGACCTATGGCTGGGGTGATGGCGGTGGTGGTCCTACTGCTGAAATGCTTGAAAATTATAAACGTTTGAAATATGGTATTCCCGGCATTCCAATGGCAAAAATAGAAAAAGCAAGTGAATATGTTGACCGTACAAAGGAAAGTTTTGAAAAACAGACAGCAGAGCTTAAAAAGACTCTTAAGTGGCGCGGGGAAATGTATCTTGAAATGCACAGAGGTACATATACTTCCATTGCTAAGAACAAGAAGAACAACAGAAAGAGTGAGCTTTTATATCAGGAGGCTGAAACCTTATCTGTTGCAGATAAAATTCTTAATGGCGGAGAATATCCGGAAGCGATGTTCAGAAAGAATATCACAAATATTTTACTTAATCAGTTCCACGATATTATCCCCGGTTCTTCCATAAAAGCGGTTTACGATGTTACCGATGCGGAATACAAGGTTATTCTTGGCGAGGGACGAAAAGCGGCTGATGATAAAATTGCAAATATCAAGGCTAATCTTAATACAAAAGGCGGAATTTTTGTTTACAATCCTGCACCCTTTGAAATGAGCGGATATGTTGAAGCAGACGGCAAAAAATATTTTGCCGGAAATGTTCCTGCCCACGGCTGGAAAGTTATTGCTGATGCTCCGGTTGATTCCGGCATAGCAGTTTCCGAAAAGGTTATTGAAAATGATGTAATTAAGGTTACATTCAATGATAAATATCATATTGTTTCTGTTTTTGACAAGGTGGAAAACAGAGAAGTTCTTGCCAAAAATTCCGAAGCTAACGTATTTGAAATTTTTGAGGATTACCCGAGAGCATTTGATGCATGGGAAATCACAGAGTACTATGTACAGAAAAAATGGATTGCAGATAATGTTTCAGGAGTTGAACTTCTTGAAAACGGTATAAGAATAAAGAGAAAATATCAGGAATCGGAATTTGTACAGGATATCGTTCTTGAAAAAGGCTCAAAAAGAATTGACTTTATTACAAAAATTGACTGGCACGAGGATCACGTTCTTCTTAAATCAGCATTCCCGGTTGATGTGCATAGCGTTAATGCAACCTATGATATTCAGTTTGGTAATGTTGAACGTCCTACTCACAGAAATAACAGCTGGGATGCGGCGAAATTCGAGGTTTGTGCTCATAAATGGGCAGATTTATCCGAATATGGTTACGGCGTAAGTATTCTTAACGATTGTAAATACGGTTACAGTATTGAGGATAATATGATGAAGATTACATTGCTTAAATCGGCTACTTATCCTAACCCCGAAGCGGACAGAGGTATGAATGAATTTACATATTCTTTCTATCCCCACACCGGTGATTTCAGAAAAGGCGGAACAGTTCAGGAGGGCTATAAGCTTAATATGCCTCTTGAAGCAAGTAAGGTTGCAGCTGCAGGAGGAAAGCTTCCGGAAGAATATTCTGTTATGAAATCTGACTGTGAAAATGTTGTTATTGAAACAATCAAAAAGGCGGAAGCTGATGATTCTATCATAGTAAGACTTTACGAAAGCTATAACAGTAAGGTTAATGCTATTGTTACAGCAGGCTTTGATTTTAAAGAGGTTTACCTCTGTGATATGATGGAAAACAACATTGAAAAGCTTGAAAACGACGGAAGAAATGTAAAACTTCACGTTAAAAACTTTGAAATTGTTACTCTAAAATTTGTACTGTAATAAGAAAAGGGCTGTCTTGCTAAAAAGCGAGACAGCTCATTTTAAATTTTATAACTTTTAAGATATACTTTAGTGTCCTTTGAAATTCTGTTGCTTTCAACTGCTTTTTGTATTGTTTTGTTGTGTGTCCATTTATCAAGCCTGTTATTTGTTATGTACGGTAATGTTGCATCGTACTGTTTTGCAAGAGCAGTTGCAAAATACCACGCACGCATCATATTTATGTAATACTCATCCGATTTTACATCTGCTACTGATTTTAAGAATTCAGGATTGAAATCTTCATCAAGAAAATGCGTCATAAGCTGATTTATGGCGTATCTTACGGTATAAGTTTTTTCAGATTTTATCCATATTTTTATTCTTTCAAGAAGCTCTTTTTTGTGTTTTTTGAAAATTTTAGGCTGAAACATATCGCAGGTTGCCCAGTTATCTATATAGGGTAAAAAATTTTCGGTTTCGTAAATTGCTTTGTCATAATCTTTTATTTGTTCTATCAGAAAAGCATGAATATTGTTTTCTTCGTAATATTTGTGAGGAAGAGAACTAAGAAAACTTTGAAAATCTCCGCTTTTATAGAAATCCTTTGCAAGCTTACGAAGTGCAGGAACTCTTACTCCTATAATCCTATCGGGATTTATGGTAGGCATAAGTTTCTGATGAAAATTTTTGTATTCAATATCCTGAAGAGTTAAAATTTCTTTTATTATATTCATACAACCACCTTCTTTCCCATTTTACCATAAAATTACTGCAAAATCAATAATTCCATAATTTTCATAAAAACTATTGACAAAATTTACATTGTGAGATATAATGTATTCAGCACAGTATGTGCTGAATACACAGGGAGTGATTTTTGTGCCAAAACAGCAACAAGTGCTTATTCAGGATGAAATGTCTGAAACAATAATTGAAGTTGCCGAAATGTTGGCAACTAAAAAAGGCGCTCATACTGTTACTGTAAGCAAAATTTTAAATGAGCTTGAAATTACAAACAGAGTTTTTTATAACCGTTTTCACAACATTGGTGAAGTGCTTGAAATTATTTATAAAAAAGCTGTTTATCAGATGCACGAGAGCATAAAGTCAGAGTTTGACATAGAAAAAGACTTTTTTGAATATGTTATGGATGTTACCGTTAAGGTGCTTATCAATACATATGATATAAAAAAGCAGTTCAGCCATTATGCGTTTGAACACGATTCGCTTACACAAAGCAATTATGTGTGGTGGACTACCGAAATAAAAAAGCTTGTTGAGTTTGGAAAAATTAAGAATCTTGTCCGTAATGATGTCGATCCAGATATGTTAAGCTATTCGATATGGTGCTTTTGCCGTGGATTCAATGCGGATGCTGTTGGAAGAAATCTTTCCAAGGAAGAAGCTGTTAAGCGCTTTCGGGAAGGCTTTGGCTATATGTTAAACGGATTAAAAAAATAAAATCAGACCGAAATTTTTTTCGGTTTTAATTTTATCAGCACAGTGTGTGCTGATAAATGTATAAATTTGTAGAAATGCGGTTTTTACCGCTAAAAAAATCTCAGCACAGTTTGTGCTGAAGGAGGACGTAGTATTATGGCAATAAAAATTCTCGGTACAGGGGCATATGTTCCTGAAAAAATAGTTACAAATGATGACCTTGCCAAAATGGTGGACACATCAGATGAGTGGATTACACAGAGAGTAGGTATTAAGGAAAGAAGAGTTTCCGAAACCGAAACTGCCGCAGATTTTGCAGTTAATGCCGCTAAGGAAGCAATGGCAAACGCAAATATCACGGCAGACGAGCTTGATCTTATTATTGCGGCAACTATTTCAGCCGAAAATATTTGTCCTACCGTAGCCGGAACAGTTCAGAACAGGATAGGGGCAACCTGTCCTGCATTCGATATAAATTCTGCCTGCAGCGGATTTATGTTTGCACTTGATACTGCGGTTTCTTATATAGCAAGAGGAAATATCAGAAACATTCTTGTTATCGGAACAGAACGTTTAAGCAAGCTTGTGGACTGGGATGACAGAAGTACCTGCGTTATTTTTGCAGACGGTGCGGGAGCAATGGTTATTGCTCCGGGAGAAGGATATCTTGCTTCCAAAATGTTTACCGCAGGCGGAGATGATGTAATAAAAATTCCTGCGTTTGGCGGAACTTCTCCGTTCTATACCAACGAAAAACCTGCTCCGTATATTTTTATGGACGGTCAGGAAACCTTTAAATTTGCTGTTAACAAAATAGTAAACGATGTTAAAGAGGTTATTGAAAAAGCCGGTATGACACTTGATGAAATCGACCACCTGGTTCTGCATCAGGCAAACACAAGAATTCTTGATTTTGCGGCAAAACGTTTAAAAATATCAAAAGAGAAAATTATTGTCAATATAGATAAATACGGAAATACTGCGGCGGCAAGTGTTCCGATTGCTTTTAATGAGCTTGCAAAATCAGGCAGATTAAAAAGAGGCGACACAGTTGTAATGTCCGCATTTGGCGGAGGATTATCAAGCGGAACCTGTTTAATCCGCTATTAATAATGTAAATAAAAAAATAAAATAAATCAAAAATTCAATTATTTGGAGGAATTTATCATGACTTTTGAAAAAGTTCAGGCATTACTTGCAGACCACTTAGAAATCGAAGAAAGCGAAATCACAATGGAAACAACCTTTGAGGATCTTGGAGTAGACTCTCTGGATACTGTTGAAATTATGATGGAAATGGAAGATGAATTCGGCATTGAATTAAAACCTGCTGAAGTAGGCAAATCTGTAAAAGAGCTTGTTGAATACATCGATTCCAAAGCTGAATAATCTCGATTTTGAGAAAGGCTGTGAAAAAATGATTTACACACCGATTTGTGATATGCTGGGCATCAAATATCCCATTATTCAGGGAGGAATGGCTCACATATCGGATGCGCACCTTGCGGCAGCAGTATCAAACGGAGGCGGTCTCGGTTTAATTTCCGCAGCCAACGGCAATGTAGGTTGGGTGGAGGAGCAGATTGACCTTGCTTCTTCCCTTACCGACAAACCCTTTGGTGTTAACATTATGTTAAGAGGCGAAAATATAGACGAACTTGCTGACCTTCTATCAAGAAAGAAAATTGCTGTGGTTACAACAGGTGCAGGAAATGCAGAAAAATACATACCCTCGTGGAAGGATGAAGGAATTAAGGTTATTCCCGTTGTTCCCTCAACTTCTCTTGCTAAAATTGCACAGCGTTCCGGTGCAGATGCAGTTATTGCAGAGGGCGGAGAATCCGGCGGACACGTTGGCGACCTTACAACTATGGCTCTTATTCCGCAGGTTTGCGATGCGGTTGATATTCCCGTTATTGCGGCAGGCGGAATTGCAGACGGCAGAGGTGCGGCGGCGGCTTTAATGCTTGGAGCGCAGGGTATTCAGATAGGAACAAGATTTTTAACGGCTTTTGAATGTAATATAAGCCAAGTATATAAAGAAAAGGTTTTAAAGGCAAATGATACCGCAACGATAGTAACGGGCAGACGTCTTGGACACCCCGTAAGAAGCCTTAAATCGCCTTTTTCAAGAAATTATGCAAAATTAGAATATACCAATATATCCGATGAAGAACTGGAAAATCTGGCAGTTGGCTCTTTAAGAGCATCCGTAGTAGACGGAGATGAGAAAAAAGGAAGCTTCCTTGCAGGTCAGATTTCAGGTCTTGTAACAAAAGAACAAAGTGCTTCTGAAATTATTACAGATATTTTCGAAGAAGTAGAATCCTTATTGAACGGAGCAGGAAAATGGGTAAAATAGCATTTGTATTTTCCGGACAGGGTGCCCAGTATGCCGGAATGGGAAAATCCCTTTATGATATGGGCGGAGCCGGAAAAAAATTATATGATGAAGCAGAAGCGTTTCGTGCAGGAACAATGAATCAGTCCTTTAACGGAACAGACGAAGAATTAAAGCAGACTGTAAACACACAGCCTTGCTTGTATCTTGTTGAAATGGCTGCAGCACTTTCGCTTAACGAAGCAGGTATCTATGCCGACGGTGTTGCAGGCTTTTCACTTGGTGAAATTCCCGCACTTGCATATGCAGGAGCATATTCACATACAGACGGGTTTAAAATTGTATGTAAACGCGGCGAGCATATGAATGCGGCGGCAGGCGAGGCGGATACAGCAATGGCGGCTGTTCTTAAGCTTGACAGTGAAACAGTTGCAGAAGCAGTAAAGGAATTCGATAAAATGTATGCAGTTAACTATAACTGTCCCGGTCAGATTGTTGTTTCGGGATTAAAAAGCAGTATGGAGCCATTTTCCGAAAAAGTTAAAGAGCTTGGAGGAAGAACAGTTCCTCTTGCAGTAAGTGCGGCTTTCCACTCACCGTTTATGAGCAAGGCTGCTGAAAATTTCGGAAAAGAGCTTGACAGCTTTGATATTAAAGCTCCTGAAATTCCCGTTTACGCAAATCTTACAGCAAAGCCTTATGGCGATGACGTAAAGGGAACACTTGAAAATCAGATAAAAAGCCCTGTCAAATGGCAGGAAACCATAGAAAATATGATTTCAGACGGATACACCGATTTTATTGAGGTTGGCGCAGGTAAAACTCTGTGCGGACTTATAAAGAAAATTTCCAAGGAAGTTAACGTGTATTCGGTGGAAAACGAAGAATCATTAAAAGAAACTGTTCAGGCGGTGAAAAATAATGCTTAGCGGAAAAACAGCCGTAATTACAGGTGCGGCAAGAGGTATAGGTGCGGCGATTGCAGAAAAATTCGCATCACAGGGAGTTAATGTTGCAATAATTGACTACTGCAGCGAAGAACAGGCGGCTCAGTCAAAAACAGCAGTTGAAGCTTTCGGTGTAAAAGGTGAATTTTATAGATGCAATGTTGCAGATTCTGAAGAATGTAAAGAAATAATAAAAAAAGTAGTTGCTGATTTCGGCGGAATTGATATTCTTGTAAATAACGCAGGAATAACAAGGGATAACCTTCTTGTAACTATGGAAGATGCTGAATTTGATGCTGTTATAGATACAAACCTTAAAGGCTGCTTTAATATGATTAAAGCCTGCGGAAGAAACTTTATTAAGAGAAAATACGGTAAAATTATTAATATTTCCTCAATTTCCGCATTGAAAGGTCTTGCAGGTCAGGCGAATTATGCTTCCTCAAAGGCAGGCGTAATCGCACTTACAAAGGTTGTTGCAAGAGAGTTCGGAGGGAAAAATGTTTGCTGTAATGCAATAGCTCCCGGCTTTATAACAACCGATATGACAAAGGATTTAGGTTCCGAAGAGGAATTTTTGAAATCCATACCCCTTAAAAAACTTGGAAAACCCGAAGATGTTGCAAATCTTGCGGCTTTCCTTGCAGATGATGTATCTGACTACATCACCGGGGAAGTAATTCGTATAGACGGAGGTCTGGCAATATGAGAAGAGTAGTAATAACAGGACTTGGAGCAATAACTCCCGTAGGCTGTGATGTTGATACATTCTGGAACAGTCTTAAAAACGGAAAAAACGGTATAGATTTTGTTACAAAATTCGATACAACTGAGCTAAAAGCTAAGCTTGCGGCTGAAGTTAAGGATTTTGATCCGCTTTTGTATATGGATAAATCGGAAGTAAGAAAAACAGATAAATTTGTTCAGTACGCAGTTGCGGCGGCTTCTCAGGCTGTAACAGATAGCGGAATCGCTGAAAATATAGCTCCGGAACGCTTTGGTGTTTATTACGGTTCCGGTATAGGCGGTTTTGATACTTTTATTGCAGAACAGAACAATATGATAAACAGAGGTCCTGCAAGAGTATCGCCATTGTTTATTCCAAAAATGATTATGAATATGGGTGCAGGAAACATTGCCATTAAATTTGGCGCAAAAGGTCCCTGTGTGGCTGTTTCCACAGCTTGTGCAACCGGAACAACTGCTATTGGTGAAGCTTACAGAGCTATAAAAGGCGGTTACGCAGATGCAATTATTGCAGGTGGTGTTGAAGCAAGCCTTAATCCTCTTGCAATGGCAGGCTTTATAAATTGTATGGCTCTTACCGAAAGCACAGATAAGGATTGTGCATCTGTTCCGTTTGATAAGAGAAGAAGCGGTTTTGTAATGGGTGAGGGTGCAGGTGCACTTATAGTGGAAGATTACGAGCACGCAGTAAAAAGAGGTGCTAAAATCTACGCCGAGGTTAAAGGCTACGGAAGCACTTGTGATGCTTTTCATGTAACTGCTCCCGACAGCAGTGCAGAAGCATCCGGCAGAGCTATTTCCGACTGCCTTAAGGAAGCAGGAGAATTTGCTCCCGAAAAGATTTATATAAATGCTCACGGAACAAGTACACCTCTTAACGACAAAACTGAAACTCAGGCTATAAAAAATGCTTTTGGCGACGGAGCTTACAGCGTAAATATCAGTTCAACAAAGTCTATGACCGGACATCTTCTTGGTGCGGCAGGTGCAATAGAAGGCATTGCGGCAATTCTTGCTTTGAGAGAGAATATTGTTCCGCCTACAATCGGCTACAAGGAAGCTGACGGGGAATGTGACCTTAACTATACTCCGAATGTTGCAAAAAATACCGAACTTGAACTTGCAATGTCAGTTTCTCTTGGCTTTGGCGGTCACAATGCCTGCGTTGGCTTCACAAAAATATAGAGGTGCACTATGAATAAGGAAGTAATAAAAAATATACTGCCTCACAGAGACAATATGCTGCTTCTTGATGAGGCGGAGTTAATAGACGGAATAGCACACGGCAAAAAGAAAATTACCGGAGAGGAATGGTTCTTAAAAGGCCATTTTCCGGGGAATCCCGTTGTTCCGGGTGTAATTTTATGCGAAATTTTAGGACAGTCTGTTTGCGTATGCTTAGACGGTGCAATAGAAGAAAATAAATTACCGTTTTTTACAGGACTTGACAAGGTTAAATTTAAAAATCCCGTTGTTCCCGGCGACTTATTTGAAACAAAATGTGAAATTACAAAAATCAGAGAACCCTTTTACTTTGCAAAAGGTGCAGGCTACGTTAACGGTAAGCTTTGCGTAAGTGCAGAATTTTCTTTTGCAGTAACTGAGAAAAAATAGATTTCGGAGGATTGGCTATGGATTTAAAAAACATATTCAACTTCAAAAAAGATGATATAATTGCAGAAAAAAGAACCTGCAAAAAGTGCGGAAAATCAACAAGATATAACGAGCTTATGGCAAACTCTATGATTTGCCCCACTTGCGGCGAATATATGAGAATGGGTGCAATGGAACGTCTGGAAGTTACTCTTGATAAAGGAACCTTCAAGGAAATTGATAAATCCCTTAAAACCAAAAATCCCATAGATTTTCCCGATTATGCAGATAAGCTTGATAAAGCAGTAAAAACAAGCAGTCTTAACGAAGCTGTTGTTTGCGGACTTGGAAAAATCAATGGTAATAAATGTGCTGTTTTTGTAATGGATTCCAACTTTATGATGGGTAGCATGGGTACTGTTGTAGGTGAAAAGATAACACGTCTTTTTGAAAAAGCAACTCACGATAAGCTTCCCGTTATAGGTTTTACAACATCCGGCGGTGCGAGAATGCAGGAGGGGATTTTATCCCTTATGCAGATGGCAAAGGTAAGCGGTGCTGCAAAACGCCACAGTGATGCAGGTCTTTTATATGTTACTGTTCTTACCGATCCTACTACCGGAGGTATTACTGCAAGCTTTGCTATGCAGGGGGATATTATTATTGCCGAACCAAATGCACTTATCGGTTTTGCCGGTCAGAGAGTTATTGAGCAAACTATTGGTCAGAAGCTTCCTCAGGGCTTTCAGCGTTCTGAATTTCAGCTTGACCACGGCTTTGTGGATATGATTGAGGAAAGAAAAAGATTAAAGCTTACACTTTCCAAAATTCTTGAACTGCATAAGCCTGTAAATCAGTAATCGAAAGGAGTTCAGGTAAATGCTAAAAGATAAAAAGACTACAAAAGCTTACGAAAAAGTTCTTGCCGCGCGAGACGGAAAACGTCCTTCCGGCGGATTTTATATCAGCAGAATGCTGGATAACTTTATTGAATTTCACGGAGACCGCCGTTATGGAGATGACTCTGCAATTATAGGCGGAATCGGATTTTTAAAGGGTGAGCCCGTAACTGTTATAGCAATGGAGAGAGGCGACACCATTGACGAAAGAATGAAAAGACATTTTGGCTGTCCTACTCCCGAGGGTTACCGCAAGGCTTTACGACTTATGAAAGAGGCTGAAAAGTTCAACAGACCTGTTATCTGCTTTATAGGAAGCTCCGGTGCATACTGCGGAATTGACGCAGAAGAAAGAGGTCAGGGCGAAGCTATAGCAGAAAATCTGTTTGAAATGATGGGACTTAAGGTTCCCGTAATTTCGGTAATTATAGGAGAAGGCGGAAGCGGAGGAGCATTGGCACTTGGAGTTTGTGATACAGCCGTTATGCTTGAAAATTCAGTTTATTCGGTTATTTCTCCCGAAGGATGTGCTTCTATTTTGTGGAAGGATTCCGCAAAAGCTCCCGAAGCTGCAGAGGTTTTAAAGCTTACTGCTCAGGATTTATACAAATTTGACGTAATTGAAAAAATTATAGATGAAACCGACAGAACTTCCGAAGAAATATGTTATGAGCTTAAAAATTTCATCTGCGATGAAATTGCAGAAAAGAAAAAGCTTACAACAGAAGAACTTCTTCAGGAAAGATATGAAAAATTCAGAAAAATTGGTGCTTAAGATTAAGGGCGTTGCCTCAATTAAGTGAAAAATCACTTGTTGAGACACGCCCTGTTATTTTATCTTATTCCGTATTTTTCTATAATATAATCCATATCCTTATCACCACGCCCTGAAAGATTTATAAGAACCGAGCCTTTTCCCAATTCTTTTGCAAGCTTCATGCCGTAAGCAACAGCGTGTGAGCTTTCAATTGCAGGAATAATCCCTTCCATTCTGGAAAGCTCAAAAAAAGCATCTATTGTTTCATCGTCGGACACAACATCGTATTTTACCCTGCCTATATCGTGCAAAAATGCGTGTTCAGGACCGCTTGAAGGATAATCAAGTCCGCTTGCAACCGAATATACCGGTGCAGGTTCACCGTTTTCGTCTTTAAGCATTATGCTGTTAAATCCGTGCATTATCCCTTCTGTGCCGTATTTAAGACTTGCGGCGTGGTTGCCAAGCTCAGAACCTCTTCCTAAAGGTTCAATGCCGTAAATATCAACAGGATCATTCAAAAATCCGGCAAACATTCCCATTGCATTGGAACCTCCACCAACACAGGCAACAACAGCATCGGGAAGCTCACCCGTCATTTCCATAAACTGTTCTCTCGCTTCAATTCCCACAACACTCTGAAAATCTCTTACCATCATAGGGAAAGGATGAGGGCCAAGAACCGAGCCTATGCAGTAAATGGCATCATTATATTCCTCACAGTATGCCTTGAACGCCGCATCAACAGCTTCTTTAAGTGTCTGAAGTCCCTCGGTTACCTCCACAACTCTTGCGCCCAGAATTTTCATTCTTGCCACATTTGGCGCCTGTTTTTTAATATCAACAGCACCCATATAAATATCGCATTCAAGTCCGAAATATGCAGCAGCAGTTGCAAGTGCAACTCCGTGCTGACCTGCACCGGTTTCGGCAATTACCTTTTTCTTTCCCATATATTTTGCGAGCAGAGCCTCTCCCATACAATGGTTAAGCTTGTGTGCTCCGGTGTGGTTAAGATCCTCACGTTTTACATAAAGCTGAACGTTACCCAGCTTGTTTGAAAGTCTTTCGAGATGGGATATGGGTGTAGGTCTTCCCTGGAATTCCCTGCGGATTCTGCGAAGCTCGCTTATAAATTTGCTTGATTTGCAAATGGTATTGTACGCCTCATTAATTTCGTCAACTGCTATCTGAAGCTCAGGTGAAATGTAGGAACCGCCGTATTTTCCGAAATAACCTTTTTCATCAGGATAGTTTTTAAAATATGTATTAAATTCAATATTATTATATTTCATAATATATTCCTCCAAAAATAAGTTTTTTAATTCATTAGTCCCATAATAAAATTCCGAAACGCCATCGTTTGTCCAGTATAAACATAAAAAATACCTCCCGACTGTCAGAGAAGGCAAATAAAAAAGTCCCTGACAGAATATACCAATTCTGTCAAGGACGAATATATACTATTATCCGCGGTGCCACCTTGATTCACAGTATGACCTGTGCACTTAGCGAAGTACCAACATACTCCCGGCTTCTCACGTGAGCCTTACGTCTGCAAATTTCCTCACAGCCCTTAGCAGTCCATATTACGCAGGAGACTTTTATGGAACTCACACCATCATCCACTCGCTTTAAAAATCTTTATCTGCCTTTTTTCTGCTTCAACGGTTTAAATATTTATTTTTTGATATTATAACCCATTTAAATAATTTTGTCAATATTTTTTCAAAAAAACTTGACAAATAAAATTCAGTGTGATAAAATATTTAAATACAAACGCAATGAAGCGGAATAGTACGTAAAAACTTTCGCCTTGAGAGAGATGCCGGTTGCTGCGAGGCATTGGGAGAGATTTGCAGAACTCACCGCAGAGCGGCTGTCGTGAAAATTTCAGTAGGGGCAGACGGGAACTCCCGTAACAGAGTTGAGATGTGATGGCATCTAAAGGGCATCCCAAAAGGATGAAGAAGAGTGGTACCGCGGAAACAAGGATAGTTTAACGTTTTCGTCTCTTTATATCAGCAAGGAGACGGGAGCGTTTTTTTGTTGGTGAAAACATTAAAACCATTTATAATTCGAAAGGAGTTTTCAAAATGAACAAAATTAAAGTTACAGACATTACGCTTAAAAAACTTGCCACGGAGCGTGAGGTTGCTCTCCTCTTCCGCGAAAAAACAGCAATCGCAGCCTGTGCAGCTTCTCTGGGCACAGATGCTGTTGAGCTTGCTCCCATAAAAAATCTTCGTGAAGATACTATAATTTATAAAACTATTTCTCAGAATATTCAGAACGCTTTTGTTGCTATTCCCGTTGGTTTCTCAACCGACGACGTTAAAGCGGCGTGGGAATGCGTAAAAGACGCAAAAAATCCCCGTTTGCAGATTGAAGTACCGGTTTCTACCGTTCAGATGGAATATACATATCACGTAAAATCCGATAAAATGATTGCAAAAATCGGTGAACTTACAAAAGCTGCAAAAGAGCTTTGCTCCGAGGTGGAATTTTCTGCACTTGATGCAACACGTGCAGACATTGATTTTCTTGTTGCAGCTGCAAAAGAAGCAGAGGCTAACGGTGCAGAAATCATAACAGTTTGTGACGATGCAGGCGTATCTCTTCCCGAAGAAATCGCATCTCTTGTTGCAAAGGTTAAGGAAGCGGTAAAAGTTCCCGTATATGTTCAGGTTTCTGACCGTATCAATATGGGTGTTGCATCTGCAATTGCCGCAATTTCGAAGGGTGTAGACGGTATTAAATGCTCAATGGCAGGAAAAGACGTTCTTTTAACAGGCGAAATTGCCGATGCAATCAGCGTTTGTTCTGCTCAGATTGGTGCAGAAACAAATCTTAACAACACAAAAATTCACGCAAGCATAGAAGATATGCTTGCAAGCATAAATCATGAAGCATACGAAACAGAAAAAACAGTAAGTGAAAAGAAAAGAATCCTTCTTGATTCCGACAGCACAATTTCTCAGGTCGCTCAGGCAGCTGCAGTTCTTGGTTACGACCTTTCCGATTCTGATTGCGGAAACGTTTACAGATCGCTTATGAATGTATGCGAAAAGAAAGGTGCAGTAGGAGCAAAGGAATTAGAAGCAGTAATTGCAAGCTCCGCAATGCAGGCTCCTTCCACCTATCATCTTGAAAGCTACACCACAAACAGCAGTAACTTAACCGGCTCAATGTCGCAGGTTACATTAAAATGCAACGGTGAAGTTATGTGTGGCGTAAGCACAGGAGACGGACCTATTGATTCCGCATTCCGTGCAATTGAACAGTGTATAGGTCACCACTATGAGCTGGACGATTTTCAGGTTCAGGCTGTAACAGAGGGTAAAGAAGCTTTAGGTACTGCAATTGTCAGACTTCGCAACAACGGAAAGCTTTATTCGGGAAACGGAATTTCAACCGATATTGTTGCCGCAAGTATAAGAGCGTATATCAACGCACTTAACAAGATTGTTTTTGAGGAGGCATAAAATGAAGATTGTATTTTCAACCAAAAATGTAAACCGTGCATCCTTTTTGGATACTTGCCGTTATGCCTACGATTACGGTTTTTCAGGGTTTGAGATATACGACGCAATAAAAGAACGCAGTCAGCATCACGACAGTATTCTGCGTCAGGAACGTACCCCGGATGCAAAAAGAAAGCTTATAAACAGAAATCTTTCTGTTCCTGCACTTCGCCTTCCTAACCCTGTTGAAAACAGCGAAACAACCTCTGCCGTAATTTCAAAATATGTTGACATGGCGGCAAATGCAGGTGTTTCATATATAATTGTGCGTGTTGAGGAGGAAACCTCAAACGAAATTTTAAAAGAAAAGCTGGAAGATGCCGTAAAACATGCAGAAAAAGCAGATGTTGGAATTTTATTTGAAACAGTAGGATACCTTTCCAACACAGAAAATGTTATTAACATTATAAACTTTTTCTCCTCAGCAGCAATAGGTGCTTCCTGGAACGTAAGAGGCACATATTTCGGTGCAGGGGAGACTGCCGAAGCAACAATAAAAACGCTTGGTGCTTATATAAAATATGTTCGTCTTGGCGATATGAAAGACGGAAAAACAGTTTTGATTGGCGAAGGCGAGCTTCCCGTAAAAAACTTAATCAACGCACTTTCTTCTCTTAATTTTGACGGCTTTATCTGTGCTGCATGGAATGAGGATATCAACGATGCGGATATAGTTCTTACTCATTTTACCAACTACATTGCATCGCTTAACCGTGAGAAAAAGGGCTTTGAACACGCATATTTCAACAGAGCAAAAACAGGCACATATGTGTGGAAAAAATACGATGTTATTGATAAAACCTTCTCGGATGTACTTGATACAATGGCGGAAAAATATCCCGACCAATATGCGTTTAAATACCCGACGCTTGATTATACAAGAACCTATGCGCAGTTCCGCCGTGATGTGGACGAATGTGCCGCTGCTCTTATATCTCTTGGTGTAAAAGCTGGCGATCACGTTGCAGTATGGGCAACAAATGTTCCCGAATGGTTTATAACATTCTGGGCAACTACAAAAATCGGCGCTGTACTTGTTACTGTAAACACAGCGTATAAAATTCATGAAATTGAATATCTTTTAAAGCAGTCCGATACTCATACACTTGTTATGGTTGAATACTGCAAGGATATAAACTATAAGGAAATTATTCAGGAACTTTGTCCTGAACTTTACAATCTTACTCCCGGTGAACCTCTTTATTCAAAGAATCTGCCTTTCTTAAGAAATGTTGTAACAGCAGGATTTTCAATGCCCGGATGTCTTACCTGGGAACAGATGCTTTCACGTTCTTCCTTAATTCCCCGTGAAGAGGTAAGAAGACGTGCATCCCTTGTTAAGCCCGATGACGTATGTAATATGCAGTATACTTCCGGAACAACCGGATTCCCAAAAGGCGTTATGCTTACTCACCGCAATATTGTAAACAACGGTAAAACAATTGGCGACAGAATGGATTTATCCACAGCAGACCGTATGATGATTCAGGTGCCTATGTTCCATTGCTTCGGAATGGTTCTTTCAATGACATCTATGATGACTCACGGCGGAACACTTTGCCCTATCCCTTATTTTTCGCCAAAATCATCACTTGCCTGTGTAAACGATGAGCATATAACCTGCTTTAACGGTGTTCCCACTATGTTTATTGCTATGTTTAACCATCCGGATTTTGCTAAAACCGACTTTTCCTATATGAGAACAGGTATTATGGCGGGCGCTAACTGTCCTGCAGACCTTATGCGCCGTGCGGCAGACGAAATGAATATGCGTGAAATTATTTCGGTTTACGGTCAGACAGAAGCTTCCCCCGGATGTACAATGGGCGAGGTTAACGAAGATATAGACCATCGTGTTGAAACAGTAGGAAGTCCGTTCCCCGGTGTTGAATGTAAGGTTATAGATCCCGAAACCGGCGAAGAAATGCCCGACGGTGAAAGCGGCGAATTTGTTGCACGTGGCTTTAACATAATGAAAGGCTACTATAAAATGCCTGAAGCAACTGCACAGGCAATCGACGAAGACGGATGGCTTCATTCGGGAGATATCTGTATGAGAACTCCCGACGGCTATTATAAAGTAACCGGCAGACTTAAGGATATGATTATCCGCGGAGGTGAAAATCTTTATCCCCGTGAAATTGAAGAATTTTACTTAACCAATCCCAAGATCCGTGACGTTCAGGTTGTTGGTGTTCCCGATGAAAAATACGGTGAAGAATGTTGCGCATGGATTATTCTTCATAAGGGTGAAGAAGCTGATGAAAATGAAATGCGTGAATTTGGTAATGCATATATTGCACGCCATAAAGTTCCCAGATATTTTCTTTTTGTTAAGGAATTTCCAATGAATGCCGCAGGTAAAATTCTTAAATATAAAATGCGTGATGAATCAGCTGAAATTTTAGGACTTAAAAAATAACAAATGCAAAAGAAGCCATCATATGATGGCTTCTTCAGACTGTCGAAAAAGTCGTTCTAC